>JBEKRZ010000025.1:0-64191 GCA_049517435.1 Smithella sp.
GGCGGCATCGGCAGATCTGTGGGAAGAAAAGTGGTGGCCGCATTGATAGCCGCTTGCACTTCCTGCTCCGCGACATCAAGGCTTAGACTGAGACTAAATTGCAGAGTGATTACCGATGCTCCGCCTGAGCTTGTTGAAGACATCTGGTTCAGCCCCGGCATCTGGCCGAATTGGCGCTCCATTGGCGCAGTAATGGAAGAAGTAACAACGTCCGGACTTGCTCCGGGGTAAAGTGTCACAACCTGAATGGTCGGGTAATCAACCTGGGGCAACGCGGAAATCGGCAGTACATGATAACCAATGATGCCCGCAAGCAGAATCGCTGCCATGAATAATGATGTAGCTACGGGACGCAAGATGAAAGGACGTGAAGGATTCATATATTGCCTATCTTATTTCTAGGAAATCGGTTATGAGACCTGGAATCAAAGTCTACATAATTTATTTGGGCGTTGAAGACTGCCGCGTTTTTTGTCCGGGAGCATTGTTTGTTTTTTCTCTACGGCCTGATTTACTTTTGCCATCCGGTGTCATAATCTCTACTTTGGTACCCTCGCGCAGTTTATCACCTCCGACGGTCACCACCGATTCTCCAGGCGCCAGGCCTTCCATTACGACAACATTATCGCCTTCAGCAGGTCCCAGTTTCAACATCCTCACGGTTACACTTTTGTCATCCTTGACCACATAAGCAAAAGTGCCAATACTTCCGCGCTGCACTGCAGCAGAAGACATTACAGTTGCATCATGAAGAGTATCCACTTTCAGCCGGACATTAACAAACTGGTTGGGAAAGAGTTTGTTATCCTTATTGTCGAATATCGCCTTCAGTTTAATTGTTCCTGTTGTAGTATCGATCTGATTGTCAACTGCGAGCAGTTTGCCATTGGCCAGCAACACCTTGCCTTCCTGATCATAGGCCAAGGCAGGTAAAGATTCCCCGCTATTCCAGCGTTTCATCAGAATCGTCAAATTGTCCTGAGGGAGTGAAAAGACAACCGTGACTGGTTGCAGTTGTGTAATTACCACTATACCGTTAGGATCGGAAACCTGAACCATATTGCCGGGATCAACTTGCCGCAAACCGACGCGTCCTGTAATCGGGGCGATAACGTGGGCATAAGTAAGCTGGAGTTTAGCGTTGGCGATTTGGCCTTTGTCTGTTTCAATCACGCCCCGGTACTGCTTCACCAATGCATCCTGCGTCGTGACCTGTTGCGCGGCAATAGAATCCTGAGCAATCAACTGTTTGTAAAGCGCCAGATCACTCTCGGCGTTTTTCAGAAACGCTTGATCACGGGCAAGCTGCCCTTCGGCCTGCATAAGCTGAACCTGGAATGGTCGTGGATCAATTTCTGCAATGAGGTCGCCTTGATTGACATGTTGTCCTTCTTTAAAGCGCACACTCATTAGCTGGCCACTGACCTGAGATTTAACAGTCACAGTGTTTGTGGGAATGACAGTACCCAACCCTTTTAAATATACATCGAAATCCGCCTTACTGGTCATTAAGGCCGTTACCGGCTGCGGACGCTGATTGTCATTGAGAGATTTTTTATCTGTCATGTTTGATCTGATGAATATTATGCCCGTAATAATAATGACAATGGTTACAATAATTATTAACCAGTGGCGGCGGGTAAAATGAAAAAATTTTTGAATCTTGGTTGAATGAGATCCCGTGGGCGTTTCAACTTTTGATGTTTGGTTCATACCAAATTTCACCTATTCCTTGTTTGATAATGTCAAGCCAGCAACTAGGAATCTCCCGCGGCTCTTGCCGGAGGCTCCATTAGTTAAGTAATCCTTTTAGCGAAAAATTTATTATATGCTTGGTTATTTCTTTTATGTCTTTGTCCGTATATCCTTCTTTATGCCATAGCCGGAAAATAATAGGCCGGGCATTGCGGAAATAAAGACATTGACCGATAATACTCATAGCACAAAGTTCTACTTTTTTGTCAGGAGATTTATCGCCCACAATTTCTCTGACGATGGAGGATAATTTAATGAACGTTGGCCTGATGAAGTCTTCCACTAAAACATCCAACGCCCCTGTAGATTCGGTAAATTCACGGGCGAGGAGTTTGCCGAATAATGACGTTTTTCCTTCTTCCAGAAAACGGCAGATAAAAGTGCGAATAAAAATACTGAGTTTTTCTTCGGGAATATCCGTTTCATTGATGTCGAAAGTAAGAGGGTATTTCTTTATGGCAAGTTCACGGTAGTATTTCAAAACGGCCAGATATAATCTTTCTTTATCGCCGAAATAATAGTTTATTGCCGCGAGATTCACACCGGAACGTTTGCAGATATTCCTGATCGTGGCTTTGCTGTAGCCTTGTTCCGCGAAGACTTCTCCCGCGGTTTCAAGGATCAATTCAACTTTAGGCTTTTCTTTAATTTTATAATTCATATAAATTAAACAACCGATTAAAACAGTATTTTAAAACAATTGTATTAATATTTTTTCATTTGTCAAGGGTTTTTTTACTAACCACACATTCTCCTTGACAAATAATAAATATTCTATAACCTGAATCTATATTCAATTTTTGAATGCTTATTCAAAAAAGTAAGGGTTTGGTTATGTTATATGGAAAGATTGGAACGCAAAGAGCGCGAATTTAATGTGCGCCGGGCGGAAATTATAAAACAGGCGGAAAAAGTATTCGCCACGAAAGGATTTCATAACGTTACAATGGCGGAAATTGCCCATGCTTCCGGTTTTTCCATCGGATCACTTTATCAGTTTTTTGAAGGCAAAGAGAATCTTTACACGACGATGATCAGCGAAAAACTCGATTTGATGTACGCTGAAATTAGAAAAGCAACGAACGCGGCCAAAGATATAACCGGTAAAATTGAAGCGCTGGTTAATGCGCACTTGCGGTTTATTGAAAAAAACACAGATTTTTGCCGGTTATTTATAAAAGGAGAAAATGCTGCTTTATCGGAATCTATGACATTGCTGCGCCAAAAAATTATTGATGATTATTTCAAACATATAAACTTCATTGAAAATTTATTAAAAGATGGTATAAAAAAAAGCTTATTACGCGCATTACCTCCGCATGAAATGGCTTCAGCATTATTTCACTTGATTAGAGCATCATCAATTGAATGGATGTTAGTGCCGACGAAAGAGTCCCTTAGTTCTAAAAAGGGGTTTATTATGGATATTTTTCTACATGGAGTGAAAAAATATGATTAGAAAAAATTGGCGCATAATTGTCTTAACGCTTTTCACAGTTGCTTTTTTCCCACATCTGGTCTTCGCTGAAGAGCCTTTAACCCTGGAGGCGAGCATTGATACAGCCTTGAAAAACAGTATAGTCATAAATATTGCCAAGGAAGGATCAAAGAGCGCTACGGCTCAGAAAAGGGAAGCCATTACCGGATTTTTACCGAAGTTCAGCACTTCATACAGCTATACGCGATTAAACGAAGCTCCTTTTATGAAGTTTGTAGATGTTCCCCCACCATTAAACTCTATTATTCCAAATGGCACGGAGCTGATAGCAGGAACTCAGAATAATTATAACTGGGCCATAGAAGCAACACAGCCGCTTTTTGCGGGTGGCGGGATTCTGGCTAATTATCAGGCAAACAGCATTGGCGAAGATGCCGCCCATTTAGAGGAGACGGCTAAATATCAAGACGTGGTGCAGGAAGTAAAAGTTGCTTATTTCAACATTTTGCGGGCACAAAGGATTCAGGATACGGCGCAGCAGTCGGTCGAGATGCTTAGCGCCCATCGTGATGTTGCTGAAAATTATTTCAAAGTGGGTATGATCCCCAAAAATGATTTGCTGCACGCCGAGGTCGAGTTGGCTAATGGCAAGCAAGCCCTTGTCAGAGCAAAAAATGCGGTGGAACTGACTAAGTCCAGTTTTAATACGGTTTTGAAACGCAAAATATTTACGCCGGTAACAGTAGTGGACATTCTAGCCTATCACCCACTGAACCAATCGTTTGAAGAATGTTTGAATGTTGCCCAGCAAGCACGGCCGGAGCTAAAAATATCATCACTCAAAGCGGCGCAGGCGGGAAAATTAGTTCGGATAGCGCAAAGCGATTATTTCCCCACTTTAGGTCTGGTTGGCAATTATTCAAGGTTTGGCGATAATCCATCTGTTTCCGGCTCTGACTTTAAAGACTCGGAAAGCTGGTACGTTATGGCGGTGGCCAGTTGGAATTTCTGGGAATGGGGCAAAACGAAATTCAGGGTCGATGCCAGCAAAGCCAAGGAGAATCAAGCGATAGAGGCGTCCAAAGAATTAAGTGACCAAATTACTTTGGAAATAAAAAATGCTTATCTGATATTACAGGAAACGGAAAGTCAAATTGTTGTCTGGCAGAAAGTGATTGAACAGGCCGAAGAGAATTTCCGCATTTCCGAGGAAAGATACAAAGAAAGAGTCGCTACCTCAACGGAGGTTCTCGATGCCCAGACTTTATTGACAAAAGCAAAATCGGAATACGCCAATGCTTTGGGTGATTATAATGTAAATTACGCGAAGCTGCAAAGAGCCATGGGAACTATTTGGCCGTAGTTTTGTTGTATGTGGATTATAACTGCATTAAAATAGAGGTGTAGCATGAAAAACAATAACAGAGCCAGATGGCTGATGGCCGTCGCGAGTATTCTCGCTGTGGGCTTGATCTTGGGCGGTTGCGGAAAGAAAACCACAGGCCCTCAAAACATTACTCCCGAAGTTGCCGTTGTGACGATTCAGCCGAAGCGGGTGGTTATCACGACCGAATTGGCCGGTCGAACGTCCGCCAATTTAGTGGCTGAAGTCCGACCTCAGGTGGGTGGTATAATCCAGAAGCGCCTGTTTGCGGAAGGCTCTGATGTCAAGGCCGGCCAGGTGCTATACCAAATCGACCCGGCTACTTATCAAGCGGCCATGGACAATGCAAGGGCGGGGCTCAGCAGGTCCGAAGCTAATTTGTCGTCTATCCGGCTGAAGGCGGATCGCTTGCGGGAATTGCTGGCCGAAAAAGCGGTCAGCCAGCAAGATTACGATGATGCGGCGGCAGCGCTGAAGCAGACTCAAGCGGATATCCAATATTGGCAGGCCACCGTCGAGACGGCCCGTATTAATCTGAAATATACCTCTATTACCGCGCCTATCTCGGGCCGTATTGGAAAATCCAACGTAACAGAGGGCAGCCTGGTGACGGCGCAGCAGCCCATGGTTTTAGCAACCATTCAACGGCTGGATCCTATGTACGTGGATGTTCCCCAATCCACGGCCGAGGTGCTGCGATTGCGGCGCGGCTTGAAAGAAGGTCGTCTGGATCAAAATGGAGCAGATCAGAAAAAGGTTCAACTCATCATGGAAGACGGTACAGCATATCCGTTGGCGGGAATCCTTCAATTCCGCGACGTCACGGTTGATCCGACAACCGGTTCGGTCATTCTGCGGATTGTCTTTCCTAATCCGAAGGGTGTTCTGCTGCCGGGCATGTTCGTCCGGGCGGTGGTGCAGGAAGGTGTAGATAAACAGGCCATCCTCATTCCCCAGCAGGCCGTGTCGCGCGATCCGAAGGGGAACCCACTCACCTTGATTGTGGACGACCAGAACAAAGTCCAATTGCGGATGCTCACACTTGATAGGGCCATCGGCGATCAATGGCTTGTTTCATCTGGTCTTGCACGTGGCGAACGGGTTATTATGGAAGGAACGCAAAAAGTAAAACCCGGCGCTCCCGTAAAGACTGTTCCTTTTGAAACCAACGGCGGAAAAAACAGCGGTGAACGTAAGGATACGTTACCGCTGCCGGCAAAATCGAATTAACGGAGACGCGTGATGCTATCAAAATTCTTTCTGGAACGTCCGGTCTTTGCCTGGGTCATCGCTATGATTATTATGGTTTTGGGCGGCCTGGCGATTTATAATTTGCCTATCACGCAGTATCCCCCCATCGCCCCGCCATCCATCAGGATTGGCTGTCTTTATCCCGGGGCCTCGGCGGAGACAGTGGAAAACAGCGTTACGCAGATCATCGAGCAGCAGATGACCGGGCTGGATAAAATGATGTACATGTCCAGCACCAGCGATTCGTCCGGTATCTCTACAATCACGCTGACCTTCAATCCGGGAACCGATCCCGATCTCGCCTGGGCCAAAGTGCAAAACAAGCTCCAACTGGCGATGGCGAGACTTCCCCAGGTGGTGCAGCTTCGGGGCATTTCAGTTCGTAAATCCACCGCGAACTACCTGATGATTTTAGGTTTGGTTTCCGAAGACGGCAGCATGAGTGACATTGACTTGAGAGACTATACTCTTACCGTCATACAGCAGGTGCTGGCGCGGGTGCCGGGCGTTGGAGAGGTGGAAGGATTCGGCGGCGAATACGCCATGCGGGTATGGTTTAATCCTAACAAGTTAACGGATTATGGCCTGACTGTGGATGATGTAATCGCGGCGCTTCAAGCCTACAACGTACAGATTTCCGGAGGCCAGTTCGGCGGGGCGCCGGCGGTGCCGGGCCAGCGTCTCAATGCCGCTATTGTCGTCCATAGCCTGCTCAAAACCCCCGAGGAGTTTGCCAACATCCCTGTCCGCATCAATCCGGACGGATCCGTCGTACGGATCAAGGATATAGGGCGAACGGAACTGGGGACCGATCTTGCTGATACCTTTGTTTATTATAACGGTATGCCTGCGTCCGGACTGGCCATCCGGCAGGAACCCGGCGCCAATGCGCTGGATACGGCCAACGCAATCCGGGCTAAGATGAATGAATTAAGCCGCTACTTTCCCCCCGGTGTGAAGGTCATTTATCCCTATGACACCACTCCGTTTACCAAGGTGGCGATTGAGGAGGTAGTCAAGACTCTTTTCGAGGCTATATTGCTGGTCTTCCTTGTTATGTACCTTTTCATGGGAAACATGCGGGCCACCCTTATTCCAACCATCGCTGTGCCGGTAGTGCTTCTCGGCACCTTCGCAGTGCTGGGAATATTCGGATTCTCCATCAACATGTTGACCATGTTCGCCATGGTGCTGGCTATAGGTCTTTTGGTGGATGACGCTATTGTGGTGGTGGAAAATGTCGAACGTATAATGAGCGAGGAAGGAATCTCACCAAAAGAGGCCACCGCCAAGTCCATGGAACAAATTACCCCCGCGCTGATCGGCATCGGGTTGGTGTTGTCAGCGGTGTTCGGCCCTATGGCGTTTTTCTCCGGTTCCACCGGCGTCATTTACCGTCAGTTTTCCGTGACCGTCATAGCCTCCATGCTCCTTTCGCTGTTGGTGGCCTTGATCCTGACACCGGTCCTCTGTGCCTCGCTGCTCAAACAGGTGCCCAAGGGGCATCAACCGGCGGAAGGCGGTATATCTTTCCTTCGACCGTTTTTCAGATGGTTTGATAGTTTCTTTTTTCGATTTCGTGACCTGTACTTGAGAATGGTCGGTCACTCGTTAAATAATAATGTGCGCTATGTGTTTCTCTACCTGCTGATTGTGGCGGCGATGGTATTGCTGCTTCTGCATTTGCCTAAGAGTTATCTCCCCGATGAAGACCAGGGGATAATGTATGTTCAGGCCTTGCTCCCGCCGGGTTCCACGCTGGAACAAACCAGGAATATAATGGAGACCGTAAAGGATCATTTTCTAGTGAAAGAAAAAGACGCGGTGGAATGCATTCTGACGATTAGCGGTCAGAACCAGGCCGGTCGTGGGCAGAATATAGGTATGGCATTTATCAAGCTCAAGGACTGGAAGCTGCGTAGCAGACCGGAGTTGAAGGCTGGCGCTGTGGCCGACAGAGCCATGCGGGCGTTTTCACAGATTCGCAATGCCAAGGTGTACGCCTTCACACCGCCGGCGGTTATCGAACTGGGCAATGCCAAGGGTTTTGATTTCCAGTTACAGGACCGTGGCGGCCTGGGCCACGAGGGTCTGATGGCTGCCCGCAACCAACTCCTTGGCATTGCGGCCAAGGATCCGAGATTGGCCCGGGTGAGGCCCAACGGACTGGAAGATTGTCCTGAATACCGTATTGCGGTGGATTGGGAAAAGGCCGGCGCTCTGGGGATTCCTATTACTGCCATCCACGACACCATTTCGATAGCTTTTGGCAGCGCCTATGTCAACGACTTTATTAGAGGCGGACGGGTCAAGCACGTGGATATTCAGGCCGACGCTCCCTACCGCATGCTGCCTGCTGATCTGGAAAAACTCTATGTGCGCAACAACGCGGGCAAGATGGTTCCCTATTCCACTTTTGCCTCCGGACACTGGGCCTTCGGTTCTCCCAAGCTGGAACGTTATAACGGGTTCTCTTCCGTAGAGTTATGGGGAGAGGCGGCGCCGGGAAAAAGTTCCGGTGAGGCGATGCAGGCCATGGAAGATTTAACATCGAAGTTGCCCAAGGAGATCGGGTTTGATTGGACGGCGCTTTCTTACCAGGAGCGGCAAGCCGGTGCGCAGGCTGCCCCGCTCTATGCCTTTTCAATTTTGATCATCTTTTTGTGCGTGGCGGCCTTATATGAGAGTTGGACCATTCCCATCGCGATTCTTCTGGCTCTTCCCTTGGGGGCGGTCGGCGGCGCTATCGCGATGAGCATGCGGGGGATGCCCAACGGCATCTATTTCCAGATTGGCCTCTTGACCATCCTCGGCCTGACCACAAAGAACGCCATCCTGATTATCCAGTTCGCCAAGGCCAGGGTGGAACAGGGAATGGACTTGATCGAGGCGACTTTGGAAGGGGCCAAACTGAGGCTGCGTCCCATTCTCATGACCTCGTTGGCCTTCGGATTCGGGGTACTGCCGCTGATGCTGGCAAATGGAGCAGGCGCGGGCGCGCAAAAGGCCATCGGCACCGGCGCTCTGGGTGGGGTTGTGACCGCCACCTTTTTAGTGACCTTGTTTGCACCGCTCTTTTATGTGTTGATCGAGAAAACTTTTGGCAAACGCAGGAGGAATAAAGCAGCCAAAACAAGCGGCGTAAATCCATCCGGTGAGGATAAATGATATGAAGAGAAACCTGTTTTTTCTCCTGAGCATAATAGTTTTCCTCCTGGGAGGTTGCACGCTGGCTCCGGAATATACGCGCCCGGAGGCGCCTGTGCCGGTTCATTGGCCTACTGGTATGGCCTATATCTATACTGAAAATGCGGCCGATGAATCCACACCGCTAGCATCCACATTGTCATGGCGGGAATTTATCACTGATGAACGCCTGCAAAAAATCATCGAGACTGCACTGAACAACAACCTTGATCTGCGGCTGGCGGTGTTGAATGTTGAAAGAGCGCGGGCGCTTTATGGTATTTCGCGGGCCGGACTTTTGCCTTCTGTCAATGCGGCCGGAATTTGGGATAAAGAGCATATTCCGGCTGATCTTTCGACCACAGGGAACGCAGTGACCTCCGAACAATACGGCGTCAATCTCGGCATCAGTTCCTGGGAGATTGACTTCTTCGGCCGCATTCGCAGCCTGAAAGATCAAGCGTTGGAGGAATATCTGGCTACGGAGGATGCCCGCCGCAGCGCACAGATCTCGCTGGTGTCTTCAGTAGCACAGGCTTATCTGACTCTGGCTGCGGACAGGGAAAACCTCAAACTGGTGGCCTCTACTCTGGAGACGCAGGAGGCCTCCTACAAATTGATCAGGAAACGTTATGACGTCGGAATCGCGTCCGAGTTGGACCTGCGGCAAGCGCAAAGCCAGGTGTATGCGGCCAGAGGAAACGTTGCTCGCTACACACAACTGGTAGCGCAAGATGAAAACGCTTTGAATCTTCTGGCCGGTTCATCTCTGCCGTCAACGCTCCTGCCGGCGGAGTTGGGCAGTATCAACCCGCCGAAAGATATTTTTCCCGGCCTGTCCTCCGAGCTGCTCTTGCGCCGGCCGGATATACTTGCGGCGGAACACAGACTCAAGGCGGCCAACGCCAATATCGGCGCTGCCCGTGCTGCTTTCTTTCCCCGCATCTCTCTGACGACCTTCATCGGAACCGCCAGCGCTGATCTATCCGGACTCTTTAAAGCCGGCCAGGGTACGTGGGGTTTCACGCCGCAGGTAATTATGCCAATTTTTGATGCCCGCACATGGTCGGCATATGATGTAACAAAAGCAGAGAAGGAAATATCCGTAGCCCAATACGAGAAAGTGATTCAGACGTCTTTCCGGGAAGTGGCTGATGCTCTTGCCGTGCGAGGCACAGTGGAGCAACAGATAGCGGCGCAACAATCGCTGGTTGACGCTGTTGCAGCAACATATCGCCTTTCCAACGCGCGCTATACCAAGGGAATTGACAGCTATTTAAGCGTCCTCGACGCACAACGTTCCCTCTATGGCGCACAACAGGGAATAATCAATCTTCGTCTTGCCCGGCTTGTCAATAGGGTAATGCTCTATATGGCACTGGGTGGAGGAGAGTGAAGGGAGTCTCTTGAGAAGGGTATAAGTGTTTATGGCCGGACAGAAAATAACCAGAAGGCAAAAAGACATCTCCCGGCTTTTGCGCGAAAAAAAATATAATCCGCCTAAGCGGTCGAAAAAGAATAATGTTTTTCCGGCAAAAAAGAGCGGCAAATCACGGGTATGAACCCCAACGCAAGCTTTGGAAACAGATTCCGCTGCGCGGGATTGTTCAACTTACCAATTCCGCTACGCTTCGCTTTCGGAATTGGAGTTTCAACAATAAAAGAAACGCTTTTGATGATAATCTATGTTGTTTCGGCGGTAGCGTCGATAAAACCTTCTGTATTGACTTTTTTGTTGGAAGATATTTTTTCGGTAAGCGCGGGCAAATTACCGGACATTATGGATTCTTCCACGGTGGCACCGGATCATTCCGGGTTTGAACGATTAGCACTTCATCACTTCGGATATCCGGTGATATCGCGAATACTTTCAAAGAGAGGCCTCAACCTCGGGTATATTTGCAGATACACCTCACGGTAGAGCCGGTCATAGAGCCGGTGGTTTTCTGGAACAGGTTCGAACACCTCCTTAACCCTTGTCATGGCTTTCACCGCAGACGGGAAATCAGGATACAGTCCGAGTCCCACGGCCGCATCGATTGCTGCTCCCAGCGCGGATGTTTCATAGGTGTGGGGGCGTTCCGCGGGAAGACCGAACACATCCGCCGTTATCCTCATCGCCATATCGCTCTGCGATCCTCCACCCGACACACGAAGCTTGGTGATGGGCGTTTTCGTCTTCCGCTGGGTATATTCTGCGCCCTCCCGCAGGGCGTAAACCAGACCCTCGAGTATGGCGCGATACAAATATGCCCTGTTGTGCACGTCGCCGAAACCGATTATCGATCCCTTCGCGTACGGCTCCGTGTTGATTCCCGGCGACCAGTAGGGCTGGAGCACGAGCCCCATCGAACCTGGAGGTATCTTTTCTATGAGTGCGTCAAAGAGTTTTTCGGGAGCAATGTTATTCTTCTCGGCAATTTGCTTTTCCAGTATTCCGAATTCCTCTTTGAACCAGCTCACCATCCAGAAGCCTCGATAGACCATTACTTCGGTGTAATAGTTATCGGGTATCGCGGCCGGGTACGGCGGAATCATAGACAAGAGCTCGATGTACTTCTTTGTCGTTGTGTTAAAGGTTGCCGTCGTCCCGAAGCTCAGACAGCCGGTTTCCGGTGTGAGACAACCCGCGCCGAGCATCTCGCATCCCTTATCGGTTCCTGCCGCGAACAGAGGCAGTCCCTCAGGTATCCCGGTCTCTTCCGCAGCGCGCCCGGTTACGCTTCCCAGCACTTCTGATGGCCTAACAAGCCGCGGGAGCTTTTCTTTCTCTATCGGAAAGAGCCGCCACTTAATGTCGAATTTTCCGGCCCATTGATATGTCTTGTTGTCTATGGGCAGATAGCCGACGTTGTTGGCGACCGAGTCCGCGAACTCGCCCGTAAGCATGTACGTGAAGAATCCCGAAAGGAGAAGATATTTGTGGGTATTATTCCAGATATCGGGCTGGTTCTGGCGTATCCAGTTTGCTTCGCAGTTTTGCACTGCACCTTCGATTCTGTCCAATAATCTGATCGCCTTTAACACAGGTCTCGTTATGGAGGGGATGATTCCGGCCGAATCCGCTTTTCTCTGATCAAGCCAGAGACATGCCGGGCGAAGGGGTCTGCCGTCAGCTCCGATATTGATCATAGTGGCGCGCTGTGTGGTCAGCGTAACTCCGGCTATCGACTCTTTTGCCGACGTGTCAATCCCGCCGAGAAGTTCTTTACATGCGCCGCAGAGAGTCTTCCAGTAGTAATCGGGGTCCTGCTCCGCCCACCCCGGATGTGCCGAAAAATAAGGTTCTATCTGGCGTTTTACAATATGCACGATATTTCCCGCGGTATCGATCAGAGCCGCCCGTATTGACTGTGTTCCCGCGTCAATCGATAATATCATTTCTCCCTTGTTTTTTTTCTTGGTTTCCATCGTGTCTCCCTTTCTCAATCTACCCCGAGTACTCTCCCGGGGTTCATGATGTTATTCGGATCAAAATGTTTTTTCAGCGTGTGGAGGACGGCCATCTGCTCTGGCCCATCGAACTTCCTCCATATCCGATATCATACGTTTATCGGGCGTTTGAACCCGTCGGATGCGCCCCACTTGAAAATGGATCGATATGACCCCGCAGGCGGCGCTATTTCCGTCCAGTCGGGAATAAAGCCTCTGCTTTTTGCCATGTCGTTATCCTCTATCTGTATTTAACTATTTGATAATGATTTGATAAGAATTTACTTTTTTATTAGATAGTATAAGAAATTTTGGTTTTGTATGTCAAGGGAATATAGATAATAAGAAATTTTGGATTACATCTATGAATCTGGCAATTTAACCAAATCTACTGATTAGAGTTAAATGATCACCCCTTCTCCTGTTAGGAGATGGGGGCACGGCAAAACAGTTTAAAGCTTATGCAACACCTATTATGTCCGGCGAGCCACAATTTATCGCTGGATTGTGAATTTTTCGAGAGCCGCCTCAATATTCTTTCGGCTATCCTGGACTTTCTTGATAATTTTTCTTCCCGATTCTTCACTAAGCCTCTTCGCGTCTATTTCGCGCTCAAGTTGCAAGACATAGTCGGAAAGCAAATCGTAATCAACCTTCAATGTGTTTACAAAATTTCGTAATTCTTCGGCCAGCATATTAACATGTTCCGCAAGATCTTTGAGATCATCCCATTTTCTTAGCCTGACCTTTACGTCCAGGTTTCCTTCTGTTATCTCCGCGATTGATTTCTTTAGGCGATACAATGGTCCTGCGGTTTTGTGAGAAATGAATATGCTCACTGCTCCGAATAATAGAATAACTCCTCCGATCCCTGGCCAGACCGTGCTATGGAGAAGGAGTAATGCCCTTGCTGCTTCGGCTTTTTCGGCCAGAGGATAATCCAAAAAAAGTGTAAGAATGTAGGGGGCAAAAATAATGATGATAAAAGCAAAGGTGTAGGACAGCAGAAGAAGCATAGTTAGAAGCATATGCTTTGTTTGAAAATGCTTATCAATATAATAGGTTTTGCGTTTTTGAAGTGTCATGATCAGTTTCCTTGGATTGTAATATTGGATTCAGTTAACGTCAGGAGTGTATGTTTGTTATCTTTTGCCCGAGAAGTTAGAACGTAACCTGTGCTGCTGCTGGAGTAATTTTCTATGGAATAGAGGTCTTCTTTTATCTGGTCGCAAAGTATGGAAGGAAACACCGTACGCCCCTGTTCGTCTACACAACCGGAAAAATTGATACTGGCGGGGTATTTGCCATTGTCGAGATTGAAGGTCATAAGTGTCTTTTTAACGTTATCAAGAGTGCTGACGGCGACAGTAACTTGTGCTTTGCTGATGTAGTTAGTGTAGATATAAAATGCAATTCCCGCAAGAATTCCTACAATAGCAATTGCAATTACTAGTTCGATCATAGTAAACCCGGAACATCCCCGTGTTATGCGGGCTCCTGACATTGACTTTTTATTGAGACTTCTTCGCATCTCTGCCTAACCTCATTCATTAATAACTGCTGCTATCGTTCGGGAGAATCAATTGCCGGTTTTCGTCCGGAGAAGAGATGTTCATCTCATTTGAGAATAATTTCCTTTTTAAACAATATTATAATAGTTTTTAGTTTCATATGTCAAGGGAATATAAAAAATAAATTTTTGACTATATGTCTGAACCCGGCAATTTAAACAAGACATATCTAAAATTCGAAATAGAAATTTATCTGCGGTTCAATAATTTTGCCAATTGTTTCCAATGATTTAATTTTCGAATCGCCGTAAATCAAAGATGTAATGGCATTGATAATTCTTGATACTTGCTCATCGTTGCTATTAGTATACATTTCATCTCTGCCTGTCATAAACTTGCTTGCCGGGGAAAGAGTAATTTTAATGTTGCCCGGTGCGATCTTTTTTTCTGTTTTCGGTGTTGAATAATTATTTTGATCAGGAGATAAGGAAAATATATCTCTGAAATCTTCAGAAATCGGTATACTTATATCAGTGACAGCGGAATCCTTAATTAAAACTTTCTTGCTTGGACTTTTTAAAAACAAATCAGTATTGGCGACGAAGGGTTGCCAATTAAAAATAAATCCAGCGGCGTTGGCTGAAGCAACAGCGGTTAAAGAAAAAATAATAATAATGATAATTCTAAATCCGATCAGTTTTTTCATATAGTTCAGTGGAGCCTCCTCCGGCAGGAGCCGAAGGCTACCCATAATATTGCGACCTCCCGCATCGCGGGATCAAATATTACCGACTTTTCAAGGCAGCTTTATCTTTTGTCCATATAGTAATGGATCTGTGATTTTCATGTTATTTATTTTGAGCAACTCTTGCACTGTTATCGAATTATTTTTCGCCACAAGGAAGAGAGTATCTCCTTTTTTAACCATGTATAATCTTATCGATTTTTTTCTACTATTAAACTTATTATTCTTGGAATCTAATTTTCCCACTGTGGTATTTTCATCATTTTTGGTTTTATTTGCCGGCACCATGAGTTTCCGGCCGGTAAAAAGCGGATCTTCCAACTTTAAATTATTAAGCTTTAAAAGCACCGCAACTTTTGTATTAAAACGCTCCGCCACTAAACAAAGTGTGTCACCGCGTTTAACTTTATAATAGGTTGTAGTTATCTCATCGTCATTTTGTTTTTTGTTTGCTTTGCCGGTTTCATCATCTTTATTAAATGCATCCTCATTTTGAGGAATTGTGGCAGTGCCTGATAAATACTCTCCTATTGAGGAGGAAATAGATATCGCCAGTTTCTTTTGAAAGCTACTTTGTTTTAACAAACGTTCCTCTTGAGGATTGGATATGTACGCTGTCTCGATTAATACCGCCGGAATATCCGGCAATTTCAACACGCGGAAAGGCGCTTCCTGAATGCGTTTATGTTTTAAACGACTAACCATATCAAGGTGCTTCATTAAAATGACGGCATAAATTTTCGACAAATTAATTGTATTGGTTTGAAACATATTCATTATGATCTGATTGGATTCATTGTTGCCTTCGCTTTCGGGAACGCCGCCTAAAATGTCGGATAAGTTTTCATTTTTGGCTAACAATTTTGCGGCTTCATTACTGGCGGCGCCTGAGGAGAGGCAATATACCGAACTTCCTTTGGCGCTGCGGCTGCTGGCCGCGTCCGCGTGAACGCTGATAAAGAGGCTGGCACCCAAATCTTTAGCCTTTTGCAGCCGTTTGCGGAAAGAAACATAATAGTCGCCATCACGTGTCAATATTGCGCGATATCCGGGCATTTTATTAATGGCTTTTTTGATTTCACGGCCAATTGAGAGCACGACATTTTTCTCATAGGTTCTCCTTTTTCCTACCGCTCCCGGATCTTCACCGCCATGCCCGGGATCAATAACAATTATTTTTTTCTGTTTGGGTTTGGGGAACTGTTCCGTTGTTTCTTCTTTAGAGACTTGTTCCAAAAAAATATCCACAACAACACGGTTGGGCTTATCCTGAAACTTCTTTAATTTAAAAACTTCAATTTTTTTGTATTTATCCAGAACAAATTCGATTTTAACAGTATCTTCATCAATGTGATGAAAAACAATCTTTTTAATTCCAGGTTTATTAATGATGATTCCGGCTGATATTGATTTAGAGAAAGAGGCTTCCTTAAAATTCAAAATGAGAAGATTTTCACTTTCTTTAACTTCATAATCTGGCTCATTATCCACATCCAGAACAATTCGTGTATGATCCGGCGCCGTCCAATGGCGAACATTCAATATTTCTACAGAGCCATAAGAATTCGTGGAAATCAAGATTACAATAAGAATTGTCAGGAAATAAGTAATTTCCTGTAAAAGATTTTTTCTTTTACACATCATAAATTAAAAATAGCAAATTTGTTCAGGAACTGCAACTATTAGATAGAAAAGATATTGACAAGCTCTTTTGATAATGTCATTTTCTCTTTGCAGAAGTTAAGGGTGGATAATTGAGGATACCTATGCGGGAAAATCGTTTTAAAGAGGCTTTATTGAATCCCTCCGTGTTCCCTGTCACCTGGGAACTGGTGCCGGGAAGGGGTGCACGGGAAGTAGCCCAAGAAAATGTCTTGGCTTATGCCAAGCAGGCCGTTGACGGCGGGAAGATATGTGCCCTGACCGTTACCGACAATCCGGGGGGGACCCCGGCCATGTCCGCTGATTTCATGGGTGGAGAAATTCTGAAACTGGGCATCGAACCCCTCGTCCATTTTACCTGTAAAGACAAGAACCGCAACCAAATGGAAAGCCAGCTTTATGCCCTGGATAGGGCAGGGGTCAGAAACCTGCTGGTTATGAGCGGCGATTACCCTGTGTCGGGTTATCAGGGAAGACCTGCGCCCGTTTTTGACTTGGATCCGATTCATACTCTGCAACTGATATCGGACATGAACAGTGGCTTGGAGTATCCGGGAGTCAAAGGTAACGTCCGTCACCAACCCAGCGATTTTTTTCCCGGAGCTGTAGTTTCTCCCTTCAAAGCGACCGAAGCGGAGCAGATGCTCCAGTATTACAAACTTAAAAAGAAGATTGATGCCGGTGCCCAATTCATCGTTACGCAACTGGGATACGATGCCCGAAAATTTCATGAAGTATTCCTATTTATGAAACAAAGCGGTTTCAAAGTTCCGCTTATGGGAAATATTTATATCCTTCCTTATGGTGCGGCCAAAATGATGAATCGTAATGAATTGCCCGGTTCCGTCGTTACGGATAAACTCCTCGCCCAACTGGATCGGGAGCGAAACGATCCCGATAAGGGAGAAGGAGCCAGAATCCTGCGCGCTGCACGGATGTACGCAGTCATGAAGGGAATGGGTTTCAGTGGAGTTCATATCGGCGGGCACAATATTAAATATGAAAAAGTGGAAGAGATTATCCGGCAGGGCGAGGCGCTTACATCCCAATGGGCTGATCTTGTCCGGCACTTCGATTATCCCATTCCCGGTGGCTTTTATTATTTTGAACATGACCCGAACACTGGCCTTAACCGGGAGAAGCCGACCCAAAGACAGTCACGTCCCCTCGATGCCAAAGTTGAATGTTGCTATGGCTTTTCGCGGTTCTTCCATAAACTCATGTTTGAGCCGGAAAAGAAACTTTACGGCTTCATGCAGGGACTGAGCGGCAGAGTGGCCGGGACAAAGATGGAAAACATTTTTCATAAACTGGAACACTTAACCAAGGTCGTGCTCTTTGACTGCAAGGACTGCGGTGACTGTGCTCTCGTCGATGTGGCCTATCTCTGTCCGATGTCGCAATGTCCGAAGAACCAGCGCAACGGGGCCTGCGGCGGGAGTTTTGAGGGATGGTGTGAAGTCTATCCAGGAAAGAAGCATTGCGTCTATGTCCGGGCATATACCCGATTGAAGAAACACGGCGAGGAAGCACTGTTGGAGAAAGGCGTTGTCTCGCCCTGCAACTGGGATCTTTATCAAACCTCATCCTGGATCAATTTCTATCTGGGGAAAGACCATACCTCAAAAAAATAAGGCAGTAGTTCGGTAGGAAAGTAATAATTCCATTTTCAAACCAAAGATGATATCAACGCTGAAAATTATGTGAAGTTTTTACAAGGGCGATTAGCTCAGTTGGATAGAGTACTGGCCTCCGAAGCCAGGTGCCGTGAGTTCGAATCTCACATCGCCCACCAATTAAAATCAAATACTTACATAGTATTTTCAATATTCTAATCATTCAGATAATAACTTTCCCCAGTACTATCCCCAGCAAGTTAAAGGGTTTTGCCCTTTTTTATAGTTTTTACAAATCATCCTTTTTTTAAAGCTCTGGGAAGGTAAGGTTAAATCTCTTGTAAGTATAACAGCGTCATATTGTGCATTGGGGGAAAAATTACAAAAGGGCAACCATAGGGGGCATGAAGAATACGTGCTTTTGGTAATGGATGGAAGGGCGGTCATCGGCTCATGTACGCTCTCTCCATACGAAGATTGTACGGAGTAGTTAATGCTTTATTTGGGTTCATCCTATTGATGATTATTTCCTGTAATGTTGTTTTTCTTATTCTTCCAATTTCTACAACATTTTAATTCGTAATAAACACAATTCAGGCAATTATGAAATACGGGGGGAAAACTATTTAACGCATAGATGAAGCAATCAATATTTTCCTTTACATTTACTTATACTTGCTATAATTATTTTCTAGTCAATATGATAGGTGTATGTTTCAAAATTCTATAACAGGAGTGCGTCAATAAATAATGGCATACGGCATACACAGACAGGCATATTTAAACTTAAAATACTTTTCTATATTAATGATAAAACTCATGGGTCTTTAGCGGATACAAGGTTTTTTTTATTTGCGAATGTCTTTACGTACGTTAAAAGTTGTATGATTATTTTAAATTAATTTTAGTAAGAGGAATTAAGTATGAACAGAAGAAGAGTTTTAACTCAAGTTCTATTGTATTTTTTTCTGCTGATGCTTTTGACGGCCACATTTGGTTGCACCAATAACGGTTATCCGGTGCCTGCTACTGCTACTGATACTACCTACAGCATTTCGGGTATGGTAGCGTTAACCGGGGGCGGGGGACCGCTTACGGATGTGAAGGTCACCTTGAGCGGCTACGAAACAGGAACGTACACAACAGGCGCAGACGGAACTTTCATTTTTAATGATCTGAAGAACGGCAGAACCTACACCTTAACTCCCATCCTGGCGGGTTATACGTTCAATCCGGCCAGTAAGGTAGTGGTCATCAACGGATCAAATATAACTGCCGACTTTGTAGCAACATCTTTTACAGGTGCTACCTATAGCATTTCCGGTAAAGTAACCGGCGCTGAGGAATTGAATGTAAAAATCACATTCAGCAGTGGCAGTACCATCGCGGAGGTATTAACTAATGCGGACGGAACTTACACTTCCCCTTCTCTTCCTGCCGGCGGCCCCTATACAGTAACGCCATACCGTTCAGGAAACGCATTTACGCCTCCTAATATCCCTGATATAATGCTAAATGCCAACTCAACTGGAAATAATTTTACGGCGGAATCGGCGAATTTCACGCAGGCCGACCTTGAGGGAACATGGAACTTTCAATCGGTGGAGACAGGCAGTTGGAACGGATGGGTTCGCGGCACCGTAATGATCGCTTCCGATGGGACAGTGACCTTTGAGTCGTGTCTTAACAGCGACAGCGCCTGCTCGCCGGCATCTGTAGTATTTACGATTGATTCAATGAACGGCGTGATAGCTGATAGTGGCAACGCCGATAATCATTATACGATGGCATCGAATAAGACTTTCATTGCGGGAAAGCAATACAATGTAGGTACCACACACCCGGCCCTCATAATCTTCCAGAAAAAGTTGGACGGGACTGTGTATGCGAATACCGACTTATGGAGCAAGAGTTTCGTTTTCCATCAACTTAATGTTGGTTTGAGTAACAAGTGGCAGTATGGGGCGGGAAGTACCTCCTCGACCGGTGCAATAAACATAAGCAGTCAGACCGACCCGTACCCGTCCGGCACTACAACGCCTGGAGATGTTGGAGCGACAATATCAGTGGATAGCAGTGGGGTTGTGTCGATGAGTGACAACACGACTTGGAAAGGATTCCTTTCTGCCGATAAGAGGACGATCGTGGGGACAGTCACAGAAGGAACTGAATATCATATGAGGATCATCCAGATTATCGACGGGCAGTCCAGCAATTACATGCGAATTGTTGGAGCATCTCCTGGTTATATGCTTGCCACCACCGGCACTACTGACCCCGCGCCTTTCTGGGCATATCAATTAATCGGCATTACCGGAGGCGTAATGAGTTCCCTCGACTGGGTGTGCAGTAATTCCGCAGTAACTCCTCCTGGCACCAAAACCATCTCGGTTAGTTCGTCGGGAGCCGTAACCTCAACCGACTCTGATTTTAATGGACAGTTGTCTTACGATGCAAAGTTCATGGTTGCTACCGAGACTTTCGACACAGGCGTCTTTGCACTTGATGTAATAATGTATTAGAAAAACTAGAAAATATAAAGTCCTGCCCTTGCGGAGTCAGGCGGTACTAAATATCAACTTGGCATATGGGTAAATTTGATTATTTTCGCCCGGAAAAGAGTTGCGTTGACTGCCGCGCGTGCTTTTTCTTAAACAATCTTCCATTATTTATGTCAAGAAAAAAATACACCTGAATCGGACGGGTCAATTCTTTATTGGACTCATTAGCAATTTCGGATACCACCTTTCAAATGTTAATCCTCAATTCTGACAACTGCCCTCTACTGAAACTAAGTAGATGAAACAAATAATCGACTTTTTCCTTGTCCGTAAAACATCTTTTTTGAAAATTATACTTACTTTCAATAAGTAATCTTGGACAAATTTACCATGTTTTACGAAGTTCGCTTTTAATGAGATTCAAGTTTTAGGAACGAAGTGAACTAAAATTTGTAAGTCGAATTATCCCGATAGCGTAGCGTTTCGGGATTAGTACATACGTTTAGAATGCGTGAATATTCGAAACACTTTAGACAGTTATTTGCTGATAATTATGGTAAAATTTCCTTTTTTAAAAAATGAAGTTGTGTTATTTTAATACTCAAGCTACCGGGAAAGGCGAAGTTCTTATATTAATCGTTAGATATGAGAGGTGGTTAGGAGAATAAGGGTGATAATATTTTGGTTGTAATGCTACTACACTTTTGACACTGTTTCCATAAGGAGGTCTAATATGACAGACGGAAAGTACAAATTCTCGTGGGATCTTTTGGGAGATATTGCATTAGGTCGCCCCAATCTTGGTCCAAACACACGCCTTGAAGTATATCGTCTCATGCAATTTACCTTCAGAGATGTTATGGAACGGCATTTCGGAACGGAAAAAACAAATGAGATCTTTTATGAGGCAGGTAAACTGGCAGGCGTTGAATTTTACAAAAATGTTTTTTCGAACATTAAAGACTTCAACGACTTCATAAAGAAACTCCAGGAAACGCTCCGTGATATGGGAATCGGCATACTGCGTATTGAGGAAGCAGACATGGAGAAAGGGTCTTTCGTCCTGACTGTTTCTGAAGACCTTGACTGTTCAGGATTGCCCGAGCTTGGTTATGAGATCTGTACCTATGATGAGGGTTTTATTGCCGGACTTCTTGAAAGTTTTACCGGCAGTCCATTCAAGGTTAAAGAGGTTGACTGCTGGTGTACCGGCGACAGAACATGCCGGTTCACTGCTGAAATCATTAAATAATGCAGATATCCTTGTCCGCATATCTGGGTAGAAATAATGCCGTCTAAGAAAGAGCATGACATAGTTGATGAGCTTTCGAAGCTTTTACTGGACATTACGATGCTTGGCAATCCTCCTCATGTCCCTGCCCGCTTTGCATCGGTTGATTCCCTTCAAACCCTTTATGCCAACCTTATTTCACTAAGAGATTTTTTGTATGCCGCCTCAAATGGGGATCTGTCAAGGCAGGTTTCCTTTAAAGGATACATCGGAGGCGCGCTTAAAACGCTCCAATCGAATCTTAGACATATCACGTGGCAGACAAAGATGGTCGCTTCAGGGGATTTTACGCAGCGGGTAGAATTCATGGGAGAGTTTTCCCAGTCGTTCAATGCAATGGTGATACAGCTTGACCAGACCTTGAATGAACTTGTGAGGAAGGATACGGAACTAAGTAAGGTGAATGATGATCTGCTCAAAGAAATCGATAGCCGTAAACAGACTGAGATTGCTCTGCGGGAGAGCGAAGAGGCAATGAGACTTCTGGCGATAACCGATTCGCTCACCGGCCTCTATAACCGAATGCATTTCTTTGAGCTCGCAGAGAATGAGTTCAGCAGGTCTCTCCGATACTCACGGCCCCTGTCGGTTATGATGTTCGATATTGACTTCTTCAAGCGCATCAATGATACATTCGGACATACCAGTGGGGATATGGTGCTTAAGATGGTCGCAACGACCACAAAGGAGACGGTCAGGACTACTGACATACCCGCCCGATACGGGGGTGAAGAGTTCGTCATCCTGCTTCCCGAAACCTCTGTAGCAGAAGCTGCCATTGTCGCTGAAAAACTGAGAAGAAAAATAGAAGACTCAACAGTTCAGGCAGAAAAATGCCGGATAACGATAACAGCCAGCTTTGGAGTCAGCGATTACCTTGGACAGACGAATTCAAAACCACACACGAGAGTACTGTCGGAGTTTGTCAGTAATGCTGATCTGGCGATGTATGCTTCAAAGAATGCAGGCAGAAACAGGGTAACTGTTTATAAACCTGAAGAAGAATCGTTGCCATGAGGACATATGCCAAAAATCTTGCTCATAATGGGATGGAGGAAAAGAAACACCTAACGAATAACTCCAGCGGACGCGGTAATGCTGCACCGCTGACCCTTGGCGTTGATCAAACATTACAAATGGTAATCCACAATTCTTTCAACTGCCCCCTACTGAATAGTAGTAGGTGTAAGAAATCACCTATACAAGACTTAATTGGACACTGTCTGTCAAGTCAAGTACCGTGAGGAGAGAAATGAAAACCCCTCGTGAAATATTTTTTCTTGCGAGGGGTTAATGAGAACCGCTTGTGCCGTCTTGTCTTTTAACTGGAGTCCTTCATTTTAAACTTGGTCTTTAAAAGGTGATAATCACCACTAAGACCCTGTGTTTTTTCTTATGTCAACATCCAGTAGAATAGACTCAATACGTACACAGCAGTATCTCAATTATCTTAGCATTACTTCCGACTTTAATTTAAGCAATCTATATGCCATATACAATAAATATATCTCCTTCATTATAAAAAGTTGAATTTAGCTTGTAAAATAAATGATAAGTATTTGTTAAACCCCTGCGAAACAATGAATATGAGCAACATTGCCTATAAGAATAGTGAGGATTTTCAACAAACTTCTATTAATTTCGCCACCAGTAATTAATTATTCCCCATCATCATAAAATAAACCTTCTCCCTGAAACAGGTACCAAATGTTAAATTAAAATTCTTCCACTTGTGTTCTGTAATAGAGACTACTTTTCATAGGAAGGTATAACTCTCTTTCAACCAGTAATCCTCAACTCTTCAGTCTTGACAATCGTTGAACCTTTCAATCTGAAATAATCAAAAAATGGCGGAACTCTAACCTAACATGTGGTATAAATATAAAATAGATTAGTATCTTTGATCATATTTAACTTTAGTAGAATGTCACAGGAGGGATAAATCATGAAAAAGCTTCTTAAAATCACAGCTATTGTCTTTGCCTTTCTACTCGTTGTAATAATCGCTGTTTCTTTGTTTGTGAAGTCGTATCTGACGGAAGAGAGGATGCGGGCGCTTGTTTTAGAGACAACAGAAAAGTCTCTCAACCGTAAGGCAGTGCTCGGTAATATTAGTATCAGCCTTTTCCGGGGGGTCGTTGTCAAAGACTTCGAGATCAGGGAAAAGGAATCCGAGGCCGTCTTTTTTAAGACGAAAGAATTTGTTCTTAAGTATCAGTTTTTCCCTCTGTTAGCCAAAAAGCTTGTTATTGATAAACTTAGCATCGCGGATGTTGAAATTTACGTGAAGACCAATCCTGATGGCACTTATAATTTCTCTGACATGGTAAAGAAGGATAAGACTCAGGACCAGAAAAACGAAAAGGAGAAGACCGCTGGTCTTCCTATAGACCTGAATGTAAAAAATATAGAGATCAAGAATGCTAAACTTGGTTACGTTGATACAATAGGGAAATTGAAAAAAGCAGATGTAATCATGAATGCAGAATTGAAAATTACCGGACTTTCAAAAAATACCCTGTCATCGGAGGGATCTTTTGATGCTACCATAGCAGACGCGTTGCTGAAGGATGGAAATAAAAACTTTAAAGATATTAAAACGGCTATCCGCTACAAAATTGACTTGGACATGGCGTCAAAGCAGATCACCATCCATTCCATGAATCTGGATATAATGAAAATTCCCGTCAATATTGCAGGCACTGTCAACTATTCTTCCGGTACAGCTTATTCTCTGGTCATGAATGTGCCGAACTGCAATCTCTCCGAGATCAAGCAGGATATCGCCTCGGCATTTCTTCCAAAAGGAATGGCTCTTGGTGGCAATATTTCTATGCTTATAAATATCGACAAGAAGCAAGACAAGGAAAGTCCTCTAAATTTCAACGGCAATGTAAAGATGAACAAGGTTTCCTGTGCTTATAAAAACATGAATCTTGTTGTGGATGGAGCTATAAGACTGACGCCGGAAATGATATCGCTCGAAGGCTTAAAACTCGTTGCTGGCCAGAATAGAGCTGATATCTCAGGATCGGTGAGAAACTATAATGAGTACCCCGATGTGAACATCAATATTAAAAGCCCCATTATCTCTCTTGATGACCTTTTTGTCACTGCTCCTGCTTCCGCTAAATCGCAGGAAACTGCCAAAGGCGATAACGTAAGAAAAGAGCCGGAACCGATGAATTTGAAGTTTAAAGTAAACGCATCACTGGATATAGATAAAACAATATACAAGGGGATTTCCATAACCGATTTCAGGTCTCGGTATGAGCTGAAAAATAATGTGTTTAATATACCCTATCTGAAAGGCAATACACTAAGTGGCGCCTTTGCACTAAAAGCATCCGTGAATCTTGCTCAAAAGGGAACCACGTATAACATGAATGCTGATTTAAACGGCGTAAAGATCGAGGAAATTGTTAATGCCTTTGCACCAAAAGCCCAAGGTAAGCTCTTCGGAATCTTGTCTGGCAAGGCCGCTGTTAGTGGCTCAGGCACAGTTCCCGTAAATGTAAAGCGCAACCTGAAAGGGAATGGCGAATTTGCAATCAAGGACGGTTCCTTTAAAAATGCCGAGTTGAGCGCCGGTCTTCTGGCGATTCTCGGATTGAAGGATCTGAAAGAAATCCCGATAGATAAGGCAAACGGCAAATTCACGATTTCCGACGGAATCGTAAATCTTACAACTCTTATCAATAGTAAAGATATGTCGATTGAGGAAACGGGAACGGTCGGAATGGATGAAAAACTGGATCTTGGTATTCTCGTAAAGGTTTCAGACAGGCTTGCACCCAAACTTGTCAGTCAGTCGTCAATAGCCACATTCCTCTCTAGTGAAAAAGGATGGACCAGTTTACCTCTGAGAGTCGGAGGCACTATATCCAAGCCATCTTATGGTGTCGATACGAGAGTTGTCGGCAGGAAGGTCAAGGAAGGCTTACAGAAAAAAGTCGGAGAAGAACTTCAGAAAATTCTTCTGAAGGATAAAAAGCAGCCATCCACAACGGAGCAGAAAAAAAGCCCAAGTCCCGCAGATCGCCTCAGGGAACTATTGGGTAAATGAAATACGTGTGAACTCGTGTGACCTTTAGGTTATTAGGTTGTCAGAAAAACCGAAGTTCGGATATTAATTGTTAGATGAAACACAGAAGCAATCAAAAAATGGGGTATGTATGAAAAGGGAAATAATACTGTTAACACTTAAGGAGATACGCCCATGAAAGTTCGCCATAGTTCGTTGCCATTCCTTTTAGCTGCAATATTAATAACAGCTGGTTGTACACATAATAAAACCATTGAAGGCTTCCGTGCTACTAATTGGTCTGAAATAGGTCGTCAGGCTATTGATGCTAAACGCTGGAACGAAGCACTAAATGCATATAATAAGGCCATTGATCTAAATCCAAACGATGCATCTGCCTATAATAATCGTGGACTTGCTTATGATAATCTTGACAAAAATGATCTGGCAATTGCTGATTTTGACAAAGCCATTGAGCTAAATCCGAAATATGGAGATGCTTTTAATAACCTTGCGAAAACCTATGGAAGACGTGGCTACTACAAACAAGCAATATTGTTTTACGACAGAGTCATTGAGCTAAATCCTAAAGATGCAGATGCTTATTATAACCGTGGGAACGCATATGGTATACTTGGTGATTCCACATTCGCAAATCAGGATTTGAAAATAGCCGCTAAATTAGGTAATATATTTGCACAGAAATCTTTAAAAGAAAAAGGAATTACTTGGTAAATCATTTGCCATCTTTTTTTAGAAAATAATGTGTAAACAGATAATCGACTTCTTCCTGAAAGAAACAGATTGCTATCCTTGTCAAGTATGTTTTCTTTCAATCCTTAATAAACACAATTCGCACCTTACATTTTGTGGCCAAGATTTTCTTGACATACCAGTTCACGTTTCATATATTTCATCTCTAAAAAAAAGGTAGATTAAATGCTATGAAGGCCTCACTACCCCGTAAGATATTGATTCTGCTGGTAAGTTTATATGTGACACTCAGAATCACCATCATCGTCTTGTACTGGATGAGCTTCAAGGGCGGGTACCCCAGAAAAGATGGGGACGGGCTTTTGAACTGGTGGTCGAACGGACTGGTAAATGCGGTCCGAATCCAAAAGGCGGTCTTCGACCCCTTCGGCATTCGCATCGAACCGGGAAAACGCTATATCATCATGTCGAATCACCGCAGCCACTATGATATCCCCCTGACGATCCTCTCGCTTCCGGCCAGCATCCGTATGCTTACCAAAAAGGAGCTGTTCAAGATACCACTGTGGGGACGCGGGATGGCGGCGGGTGAATTCATCTCCATCGACCGTAACAACATTGAGCAGGCCAAGCAGGACCTGAAGAAGGCCCGCGAGAAAATGGAGGATGGGATCGTGCTGTGGATCGCCCCTGAAGGGACCCGTTCGCGAACCGGCCGGATGGGGCCATTTAAGAAAGGAGGCTTCATATTGGCTATAGAGGCCGGTGCGCAGATTATACCGGTCGGCATCCGGGGTTCCGAAAAAGTCCTGCAGCCCAAGACCTGGGAATTCTTCCTGGATCAGAAGGTGGATGTTCATATCGGCAAACCGATCGATGCCTCGGTTTATACCATGGAAAACAAGGATGAACTGATCGAGGCAGTACGGCGTGAAATAAGCGTCCTGTGCGGCGAAGCCTGATATCAGCAGGTGACCAACCATGATCGATCAATCTGAACTGAAGGCATTCAAGGATGCGCTGGCCCTCAGAGGAATGTCGTTCATGATTTTCAGCACGGATAGAAAACCGGAAGAGGGTATCTGTGCCAAAAAGGTCCACTGCGTAATGTCCCTCCTGCGTCGCGCGCCCAATGATGGCCACGTTACGCTCTTTCAGATAGTAATCCTCAATTTTTATAACTGCCATCCCCTGAACATTAGCAGGTGAAAGCGATAATCGCTTCTTCCTTCAATCAATGAAACAGTGGATTTTCCTCTTTTTAAAAAAAACGAATACTGCTATTATCTTATTCAACTCATCAGAAAAAGCGAAGTTTGGATATTAATTGTTGGAAGGAGAGATGATGAAAAAGATTAGCTCAATTATTTCTTTGTCGTTTCTGGTTCTCTTTCTACTTGTAATTACTGTTTGGGGTTCATCGGATTGGGTTAAATTTTATACGGGTAAGATGGGAAATGTTACTTCATATAAGAAGGTAACTACTGCAAACGGTCAGGAGAAATATTTAGTTAAAGAGGTTTTTTCTGATAAAGGTAGAAAGGAATATATTCAAGACAGAATAGAAAAAAAACTCTCAATTGAAGGATATGACAAACTATCTAACATACAGTCTTTGAGTGAAATAGACTGTAAGGAAAAGAAGATTATGAATATATCTGTTTTCTACTTTGATACAGATGGTAAAATCATTTTTTGATATCTTACAAAAACAAGTCTGTAAATAACCACTAACAAAATAAAAGGATATAGATATGAAAAAGATTAATTCAGTTTTCTATTCTCTTTCCCAACGTAGCCGATCATCTTCGTTTTTCAGCCTTCTACCCTTGAGAAAATAATTACAAAGTTCGGTATGCTTATTCAAGTATTTTTTATCGACTTTCTCTAAAAGATATTGAATTGTATAAAAGCATTCTACATAACAATTTGCTTGAGCATTAGATAGTTTTACCCCCCATGCATACCCAATTATTTCTTTTGTGATATAAGCGAATTTAATAATTTCTTGATTGGTGAGATTTACTTCCATCATTTACCCCCTTTAAAGGTCAATAGATTTAAAAGTCTTCTTAGTATCTTTCTTCTCTTGAGTTCCTGCAAAAAGGGAATAGTTGGGATTTTCAACTATTTCTGGTTGTAATATAGCATAAAACGATAGAATGGAGAAACAAGAATAACAGGAAGAAGTTGATATATTTCAAAAACGGCAAACGTAGTAAATATAAACCAAAGGAGAACAAAATGCCAGAGAAGAACGAGGATCAGCAGTTGGTGAAGATAGAAAGTTCGGGCGGATCGGTATATTAACCACGATATCACAAAAACACGCAAGGCGAGTGGGAACTGAACGACAAGTCATTTCCAGAGTGGCGAGAGAGTTTTTCTCAGCCACTTTTTCTTTGAGTCAATAATTTTGAACTTCTTCCTGTAATTTTTTAAAATTATCTTTTTATCGGTAGCCAAGACTTCAAATACAAAGGTGTAGGTCTTTTTGTCATAACAGCACATTGAATGTTGATGTAATTATCATATTGCGGGTGGAATCTCGTAGACAATTAAAACAAAATACGATATGGCATGCAGGTCTAAGATTCATTACAGTTCTATTAATTCTAAATAACGAGGCGTGGGTTGTCTACAATACAAGCGGCTATACTCGGATTGGTTCAAGGATTGGGAGAGTTTCTGCCTATATCAAGCTCGGCACATCTGGTGCTGGTTCCCTGGCTTTTCAAATGGAGTGACCCTGGACTCATTTTCGATATTGCTCTACATGTCGGTACTCTTATTGCGGTGGCAATTTACTTCTGGAAAGACTGGCTGAGGTTAGTCACAAAGGGATTGACAGATGTTCGCAGCACGGAAGGTCGATTATTTTGGTATCTGGTCGCAGCCACTATCCCAGGCGCATTAATGGGTTTTCTGCTCGAGAAAAAAGCTGAGACCATATTCAGAGAACCTGTTTTAATCGCGACTATGCTGATCCTGTTGGGAGTTCTTTTGTACTGGGCAGATCGGAAGGGCGTCAAGGATATTGAGATGAATCGTATAACTTTTAGAACCAGCCTTATAATTGGATTATCTCAAGCGCTGGCGATTATTCCAGGGGTTTCACGTTCGGGGATCACCATGACCATGGGATTGTTGATGGGACTGACCAGAGAAGGGGCAGCCAGATTTTCGTTCCTATTAGCCGCACCCATTATACTTGGCGCCGCCTTGGTTAAACTTCCCTTTCTTATATCAAATCCTTCCGTAATAAATATAAATTTTATTATCGGTATCCTGGTATCTTTCGTTACCGGTATCCTCAGTATTGGGTTTTTACTTCGATATATTCAGACCAGGAATTTTCTTCCTTTTGCTTGGTATAGATTTATACTGGGTTCCCTGGTCATTGTGATTGTGTTGATACGTTAAATAAAGATGCCGTTATAGTGTGAAAATCCTCACTTCAATAACGCGACATGGAATCCCCGCAGTTCGACACATCACTGCAGCCACGTTATCCTTTGAAAACGAAAGGATATCAAGCAGCACATGTCCCTAGTTCGTTCGCTTACTCTATGGCAAAATACGGGGGGAATGCGCTCGCTGCCGGATTCATGGATTATCCCTAAATATAACAATATCATATATAATAGATAATAGGTTACAAAGATTACATATTAATGCTTGTTTTAAAAATGGATTTGTGAAAAAATCCTTACTGATAGAAAATATGTTTTTTCTAAAGGATTATGGTTATGAAAGTCAAGACTCAGGAACTTTTTAATTTTTATTCACACCTTGCCGGAATGATTGCTGCTGTCATCGGCACTGTCTATCTGGCAATGGTTGCCAGTCGTTCGGCATCCGGTCTTGTCACCGCGCTTATTTATGGAATTTCCGTTGTTTTCCTTTTTTCCGCAAGCTCCCTGTACCATGCTTTCAAGAAGCAAGAAAATGAGCTTTCCTTCTGGAGAAGAATGGATCGGCTGGCAATTTTTTTCATGATTGCGGGAACATTTACTCCGATCTGTTATTTTTACCTGCATAGCGCGTATAGATGGGGAATGATTGCCTTCCAGTGGAGTCTTGTGGGCGTTGGTGTGATTTCTCAGATTTTTTTTCCAAGGGCTCCAAGAAAACTATACGCGGTTATCTATCTATTCATGGGCTGGTCAGGGCTTGTCGCCATCAAACAGATACTGGCCAATATGTCTGTATCCCAGGGTGTCCTTCTATTTTCCGGCGGCGCCGCTTTTACACTTGGAGGTATTATTTATGCCATAAAAAAACCAAAAATACTTCCGGGTATTTTCAGTTTCCATGAACTATTTCATATAATGGTTCTGGTTGGCGGAGTTCTGCATTATGCCATGATTTACGGAGTTTATTCCCATCTCGGCGCCTAAATAAATGAATACAACCCTTCCGCTCACAAAACCCGGCAAGGCGACGGATATACTTCTGGCAGCCGAGTCGGCGTTATTTATCAAAGAGTATGAAAAGAACTATTCCGTGGGGGAGAGCAAACCTCTGGATATCGGGATGCCATTTTTTTTGCACTCACCTGGGTCTGATACCGGCGTTCTCCTCATTCACGGGCTGATGGCCGCGCCGGAGGAGGTGAAGGAATGGGCGATATTTCTGCACGAAAAAGGTTTGACCGTGTATACTCCAAGACTTTCAGGTCATGGAACATCCTCCAAAGATCTTTCCGCGCGCAACTATAATGACTGGCTTGATTCGGTCGATCGCGGCCATGCTATTCTGAAAACATGCTGCAAAAAAATTCTGGTAGCTGGCTTTTCCACCGGAGCAGGTCTTGCTCTGCAATCGGTTATCCTGAAACCCCATGATTTTGAGGCGGTGATTGCCATCAGCGCACCGCTGAGATTTAAAAACTTTTCATCCCGGTTTGCCGAAACCTTGAATGGGTTCAATCTTTTCTGCAATTATCTGAGTATGACTAATCTTGCCAGAGAGTTTATGAAAAATGACGCGGACAATCCCCATATAAACTATCTTCGTTGTCCGGTCAGCGCCTTTGTTCAGGTAAAAAAGCTTATGAAAAAAGTCCGCAGATCGCTTCCTGCCATTGATATTCCGGCGCTCGTCATTCAGGCGAAAAATGATCCTAAAGTTGCGCCGGAAAGTGGTCCTGCAATATTCAAACTCCTTGGCACAGATAAAAAACATTTTTCCTGGATTGATTATAATATACACGGAATTGTTCGCGGCGAAATTGCCATAGAAGTTTTTAAAGAAATTGAAACATTTCTTGCTGCTTACAGTCTGATCAATTCATCAAAGTAGTGTTTACTTGGAACTAAAATTATACACAAGATTCGCGCTGCTCTTAGTAAATAAAAGGAGAAATTACCATCATGAAAAATTATTTCGGAAAAGAAAAGTTAATAAGCTTTTCAGAAATGCTATTGGCTGTATTTTTTGCCGGCATATGAGTATCAGATTGACACGCAGAGGCGACACTGGTAAAAAAGTTTCACTATTGATGTTGGTCAGATAAAAGGTAATCAACATATCATGAACTGGACTGGTAAAAAAGTTGGTCTCGCATTGGGCGGAGGCGGCGTCCGCGGCTTCTCTCATATCGGCGTCCTCAATGTCTTGGAAGAGGAGGGCATTGATATTGATCTGATTGTGGGAACAAGCGCCGGAGCACTGATCGGCGGCGCTTATGCCAGCGGTCAGTCGCCCCGGGAAATTCAGGCTAAAATTGACGCTTATCTTCGCAGTCCTGAATTCGATGCCTCAACACTCAAGTCAATCGGTTTGACGTTTTCACAAGAGCGCAAGAATTTTTTCAAGAAGGCACAAAACTTCGTTATGAATCGCTTCTGGTTTGTCCGGGCATTCTTCAAACCCTCCATGCTTCCTTCCGGTGATTTTCAATCTCTGATCAGCTATTTTCTTCCCGAAATAGACATCCGCGAGACCCGCATTCCTTTTCACGTTGTGTCCACCGATCTGATAACCGGCAAGCAGGTCGTCTTTTCCGAAGGCTCACTTCGTCAGGCGGTGCTGGCGAGTTGCTCCGTTCCTGGAGCTGTTGAACCGGTCCGTCAGGGAGACTGTATTCTTGCTGACGGCGGCATCACCAGTATTGTTCCCGTTCACGCGACGCGTGAAGCCGGGGCTGATGTTGTTATCGCCGTGATGGTTGATCGCGACTTGTCGGCATCTATCTGCATCGAAACGGGGAAGGATATTTTATATCGGGCAGGAGAAATCACAGCTAGCACTCTCGAAGCTGCTGAACTGAGGGATGCGGACGTGATCATCCGGCCTCATGTTGGAGACCTTCACTGGATGGATTTCAACCGGGCAGGCGATCTGATCAAAATGGGAGAAGAGGCTGCCCGCGATTCTCTTGCAAAAATTAACGCCTCTCTTCCCCTTTATCGGCGGATCACTCGCTTTGCTGGACGGTTTATCAATAAAGGAAGGGGTAATGTATTTCGGGGACGTCCATAATGGTAATTTTCTATGTCACGAAAAGCTATAATTATAATGGGGATGATTGGCGGGTCTTTTGCCGGTGGCTATTTAGCGACATTATTGGGAGCTGAGGCAATTTCGTTTACTTCATTTTTGGGAAGCACTTCCGGCGGCATATTGGGCATATGGGTCGCATTTAAGGTTTCAGCTTGATATCATCTCGCTTCCTTTGGCTAACTTTGTTGGCTGCGTCGTCAGCTTCCTCAACGTATTTGTAATACGCCTGCGGTGCCTCCTTCTTGCCGCCTCGTTATACTTTGAAAGCGAAACGATATCTCAAATATTTGATTTTAAACAACATCCACGGGTATATTATCCCCGCCTCGCGGGATAATTCGACCAGCAAACTTCAGTCGCAGATGACCTTTAGGTTATTCACTTCGTTCGTTTTTAGCGAGTCTCATTAAAAACCCTTGATTTCTACTTTCGTTTGATATAGAAGCCAGATCTACTAAATTTTAAGACTCCTTGCCCGTGAACATCATGGGCTTTAGAGCCGAAAGGAGAAAATTTTGCAAAGATACGAAGTTATAGCTATAGTTTTATCTAATGTAAGTGATGAAGACATCACCGCACTAATCGAACGCAGCCAGACAATCATTACCGACCGCAAAGGTGTCATCGCTAAAATCGACAAATGGGGAAAAAGACACCTTGCCTATGAAATCAAAAAACAAAAAGACGGTTATTATTTTCTTATCGACTTCGCCGGTGACGGTTCTATTGTCGCGGAAATTGAAAGAAATTATAAAATTGACGACCGCGTCCTGAAATTCATAACGGTGAAAAAAGAAGGAGCGTCCACCCGCGAAGGCATTGAACAAGAAATTGCCGCTGCAGAAGCAAAGCGCACCCAGACGCGCGTGGAAGGTGAAACGGCGGCTGAAGGAAAGGTTATCCATCAGATAGAAAAAGCTTCCGTAGAAGCAAAACCTTCTATCTCTTCACCTAAAAAAACTTATAATAAAGAAGAAATCTCAACGAAGGGGGAATAAACAATGGCAATACCAAACGGAGATAGACCGAATCGATATCCCCAGAAAAAATTTTTTCATAGAAAAAAATTCTGCCGTTTTTGTACGGATTCTAATATAAAAATTGATTATAAAAATCCGGCCATTCTCAATAATTTTGTAACCGAGCGAGGCAAGATTATGCCGCGTAGAATAACCGGTAATTGCGCCAGCCATCAAAGAGAGTTGGCCGTAGCAATAAAACGCGCTCGAATGATTGCGATTATGCCTTTTGTTACCGCGGAGGGAAGATAAATTTTTTTTTAATGAGACTCGCTGAAAGCGAGCGTAGTGAAGTTTAAAGCGTTAGTCGTAGTGAGACTCAAACTTTAAAAGCGAAGCGCATTAAAGTTTGTTAGTCGAACTATCCAATAACCAAAGGTTATTGGAAATTATCCCGCAAAGCGGAGGGCAGAATGCCCGTGATCAATTGACTTGCTCGCTTCTTTCCACGAAGAAAAAAGCCGGCTGACTTTTTTAATTTTCCGAAACGGTTAATTTTATACAAGTTGCATTAAATTCTCGATAAGGTAACGTCTATTTATATGGCGTTACCTTTTTTCAGAATACGCACTTAAGTTATTTGTATAACGCGGCGGCTGGTCAGAGGCAAAATAAGCGGATAGCTATGAGTCGATGACGCAATGAATCAAAGATGATCCCTCTGCGCTTCGCTTCGGGGATAATTCGGCCAGCAAGCTTCAGTTCACTTTGTTTCTGAAGTTTGGGGTCTCATTAGATGAAGTATCAGGTTTTAAGCAGGTTATCGTCCTTGAAAAAATTCAGCATACCCTTTCCCAATAACCCTTTTTTAAAACTCTTATTAATTATTTCTGCTTTTGTTTTTGCCACCGCTTTTATTCCTGTGATCGGTTCGATTTGTCTTCTTTTTCTACCCATGATTTTATTTCTTAACGGCACAGTTAATGATAAAACTAAAACCGCCGCCGCTTTTTTAATCCCTTTTTCGCTGCTTTTCTTGCTGTCAAATTTACTGCATCTAAATTTGCCTACTATCGCCATTTTTACTATGGGAGTGGAAGGTTTGTTTATTGCCCAGATTGCGGCTCAAAATGGATCAGTTGAAAAAATAATTATTTATCCTGCTCTTTTTATTATTGCCGCAATTTGTTTCTATTTTATTTACGGTGGTTTCGTACTTTCAGTGAATCCATGGCAGCTTGTGCAGAAATTTATTGCCGCGACAGTTGAAGAACAGGTGAAATTTTATAGCCAGTTGCCTCTGAAGGCGGAAGATATCAATTACATTAAAGATAATGAAAAGAACATAATATATGGTTTTACTCAAATATTCCCGTCAATCGTCATCATAGCGTCAACATTAATTGTTTGGGCAAATTTTCTTTTGGGGAAACAAATTCTCGGCAAAGCCGGTATTACCTGGCCGAAGCTTACTGCATTAGCTCGCTGGAAGGCTCCGGATTTAATTGTCTGGATTTTTATTATCTCCGGCGGTCTTTTCTTTGTGCCGCATAAAGACGTAAATTTCTTCAGTTTGAACATATTTCTGGTAACGTGTTTAATATATTTCCTGCAAGGTCTTGCTATCGTTAGCTTCTTTTTTCAGAAAAGAAATGCGCCTCTTTTTTTCCGCTATATTTTTTATTTTTTAATTGCAGTTCAACAAATTCTTATGATACCTATAGCAACCGTTGGATTATTTGACATTTGGATTGATTTCAGGAAATATTTTCAAAAAGACCAGACATCTATTTAAGTTATAATGAGACTCGCTGAAAACGAGCGAAGTGAAGTTTGAATCGTTAGTCGAATTATCCCGCGATGCGGAGGGTAATGAGACTCGCTGAAAACGAGCGAAGTGAAGTTTGAATCATTAGTCGAATTATCCAGTATGAGCAGGGTATGATACACAGCAGCTTGCTGCGAAATGTTTTCAAAGCTTGTTTTGTGGTTCATACCCGTGATTCTAGCAATATTCTTTAAAAATGGAGGATTTTCATGAAAGTAATTTTGAAGCAAAACGTGCCTTCTTTAGGCAAGACCGGAGATTTAATCAAGGTTAATGATGGTTATGGCCGCAATTTTTTAATTCCGAAGGGCTTAGCCATAGACGCTAACGAAAAAAATATCAAAACCTTTGAACATGAAAAAAAGAATATCCTGCGGAAGGCGGAAAAGGAGCACAATACCGCTCAGGACCTGGCTGTCAAGTTGGCTAATTTAACTATTACCATGACCCGGAAAGTTGGCGACCAGGATAAAATCTTTGGTTCGGTAACAACCAAGGACATAGAATCAGCGCTCAAAGAAAAAGGCTATGACATTAATCGAAAAATGATTGTCCATCACCATGATGAACATATAAAGTCGTTAGGCGAATTTAAAGTGAAAATAAAGTTGACACACGATGTGGAAACGGAAATCAAACTAATTGTTACTGGCGAATATTAATGAGAGATATTGATCCATCTTTATACAAGCTTCCACCGCAAAATATCGAGGCCGAACAGTCCATCCTCGGCAGTATTTTGCTGGAAAATAACGCTATCAACAGCGTGCTGGAAATTCTAACCAAAGGTGATTTTTACAACGAAGCTCACCGGAAGATTTTCAAGGTTATCGTTGAGCTTTCCGAAAAAAACGAGCCGGTTGATCTTATTACTTTAAGCAATGCTCTGAAGGATAAAAATCTGTTGGATTCGGTTGGTGGCACAACATATCTGGCTTCTCTGGTCGATAACGTTCCCTCGGCGGCCAACGTCGCTAATTACGCTAAAATTGTCAAGGAAAAAGCAATTCTCCGCGGATTAATCGGTTCAGCGACGGAGATTATCGATAGCTGTTATGAAACCGGCTCCGATGTTGATCAGGTTCTGGATAAAGCCGAACACAGCATTTTTGAAATTTCTGAAAATAAAGTGCGTCCCGCTTTTTTCCCGATTCGGGATATTGTCAAAGACAGTTTCCGTTCGATTGAAGATCTTTATTCTCGCAAAGAACTGATTACCGGTGTGCCGACCGGTTTTGAAAAAATTGATGACTTAACTTCCGGGTTGCAGAAATCGGAGTTGATCATTATCGCTGGTCGCCCCAGCATGGGCAAGACGGCTTTCGCCTTGAACATCGCCCTGTTTGCGGCAATGGAGGCGCAGACACCCGCGGCTATTTTTTCTTTGGAAATGTCCAAAGAGCAACTTGCTTTTCGTTTGCTGGCGTCCGAGGGCAAGGTTGATTCACAGCGGCTGAGGAAAGGTTTTTTAGGCGAAACCGATTGGCCGAAATTGACGACTGCCGCCGGCCGTCTTTCCGACGCTCCACTCTTTATTGATGATACTCCCGCTATTACTGTTTTGGAAATGAAGGCTAAATCACGCCGGCTGAAAGCCGATACCGGACTGGGATTGATAGTCGTGGACTACATTCAGTTGATGCGTTCCGGAAGTTATCGCGATTCCCGCGAACAGGAAATATCGGAAATCAGCCGTTCCTTAAAAGCTCTGGCTAAAGAACTCAGAGTGCCCGTTGTCGCTCTTTCACAGCTCAACCGCAAAGTGGAAGACCGCACTAACCGCCGTCCGCAAATGGCGGATTTAAGAGAATCAGGCGCTATTGAACAGGACGCCGATGTCATTGCTTTTATTTACCGTGACGAAGTGTATAACAAATCGGAAGAAAATTCGGAAAAAGGAATCGCGGAAATTATCATCGCTAAACAAAGAAACGGCCCCACCGGCACCGTTAAACTTGCCTTCGTGGACAAATATACGAGCTTCCAAAACCTCGCCCGGGCAGACGCTGTTACTGATAATTAGAACCGTAAGTCCGGCGAATAACCTAAAGGTCACACGTGCCGGATGAGGAATAGCAAGGATCAGCGTGACGTTACACTTGAAATGTCAAGAGTAACGGTTTAACTCCTATTCGAAAATTAATTAGAACAACTGGCTCCAATATTTTTCTATATTTAAAGAACAAAATTTAACCATACAGGAAATAGAAAGCCATGAGTAAACCAACTAATTGTATTTTACCTGAAAAGTTTAAAGAAAAATCACATTTATTATATAAAATACAGCAAAAGCACGAGCATTGGGGTGTTGCTAAATGTTCCTTACTCATTGGTGCCGGTTGTTCTTATCCAACTGTTCCTTTAGGTGGGGTTGTGATTAAATTTTGCCAACAACTATGCTATATAAGAGACATTTTTCCTACAGAAGCTGCAGAATTGGAGAAAATATTTTTATCAAAACCAGAGGGAAAACTTTTAGATGACTTTGTTAATGAAAAACTCAAACACAACCCCAGGTTGACTTTTGACCAATATGTTTTAGAAAAAGAAAACATACTTTTAAAAAAAATCCGAGATAAAAAAGATGAAGAACTAAAAAAAATACCTAAATCTTTTGTAAACGTGGATTGGGAGGATTTTGAAGAGCTTTTAGTGAATGATGCAAAATATGGGTTCTGGATGGATGCATATAAGAGTAGCCCAAGGGAAAGACAAAGGTTCATAGAATCTTTGATAGACGGCTGTGCACCAAGCGGTGCTTATATTATTTTATCAATGTTAATTGAAAAAGGATATTTAAATAATATTCTCACAACCAATTTTGATGATTTTATTAATGATACTTTATTGTATTACACTTCTACAAGACCTCGATTTTATGCGGATGATGAATTAAGTCAATATATTTCCGTTTATAGTCATAAACCTAACATAATTAAACTTCACGGTGACTATCGGTATGCAAATATTAAAAATACAAATGAGGAAACTTTTAAGTTAACTGAAAGTATGGAGGATAAATTAAGAGAGTTACTTCAAAATCTTGATTTAATTATAATTGGTTATAATGGTTCCGACTTCTCAATAATGAATGTTTTACAGCAAGTAAAGACAGCAGATTGTGAATTACTATGGTGTGCACAGGATGAGAATAATGTTCACTGGCGTGTTGCCAATTTGATCAATAATACAGACAATAGTTGGTTTATAAAAATAAAAGAGTTTGATGACATTATAAAAGATTTTTATCTCGAATTAATTAAAACACCACCAGACCTTATAGAGAAAGCTAAAATACGGCAAGAAGAAATTAGCCGATATATTAAAGAATATAATAAAGATCTTCAAGAAAAAGCCGATACTCCAGCGGAGAAAGCTTCATTAGAAAATAAAGGAGATATATGGTCGTTCGTTAATGCATCCGTATTGGAGAAAGACCCAAATAAAAAAATTGATTTATTGACGCAAGCTCTAGCATTACATCCTAAAAGTGACTTATTGTACCTGGCACGTGAAGTAGCATATCGTGATATAAGGGATTACCCTAATGCTCTTAAAGACATAAACACTGCAATTGAGATAAATCCAACTGATTCTAAATATTATGCAGAACGTGGTTTTTTGTATGATGAAACAGAAGAATATTTAAAAGCTATAAAAGACTTTGATCTTGCATGTCAATTGGGACATGAAAAAGAAATTTTGTACAATAATTATGCAGTTGCTTATCGTAGACTTAATAATTTTGACAAAGCAATCGAGTATGCTGAATTAGGTTTAAAGCATTACCCTGAAGTATATTATCTGTATGGTACACTAGCTCTAACATACTCAGACAAAGGAGATGATGATAATTTTTATAAATATATTGAAATATGTTTGCAGAAAGGTTGCCCCATTTTAAAATATCTTGATTATGATAAGGGATTTGATAGATTTAAAAATCAAGAAAAATTTATAAAATTACTTCAAAAATATAGACAAAAATAATAACTTTACGGGGACACAATACTTAATCTAGCTTTTTTGTTTTTCATAGGTCGAGGCTTTTATCACCAGAAGAAGGTGCCGAAACGGGGTTGCATAGTTACTCTTGACAATTGCCACGAAGAACATTGCAAACCATTAACAGTTATTGTTTTTAGGTAACTAATAATTTATCAGTTTTACATGTGAAGCAATAAATGATCATCAATATAAACATAAGTGCAACCGATAAAGAAAAAATTTCATTGATCACCGAACGATTCATATAGGCTGAAACTCCCAGAATGAAACTGATAATGCCCATTATGCCGATGATTTTTGAGAATCGTCCCCCTTTTAAGAACCAGGGAGACAGCGCTAGAAATATTAGCGTGATGCCTCCCCACTTGATCCATGTAAACATATGAAGTAGTCGAAGTTGAGAATCAAAATTTCCGGTTGAAAGATTCGCTGTGATTCCTAGCAACTGGACATTCTCCAAGGCGTCGGCTGAGAGCACCACGAGGGTGAGCACCACACCGGCATAATAATATTTATTTTTGGAAAACCTTGCGCATGTAACCGAAACCATCAGCAGAAAAGCCGAGTACAAGCACATATACACATAGTCCAGCCGGTTTCCAAGATCCATGGCGCGAGCCATTTCGATTCGCATGGTGATATTTTCGCCGCCGAACATTTCTATTACTTCAGTTTTTGTTTGAATAAATTCAAACGCGATAATAGGTGTGCAAAAGCCCTCAGGCAACGACGGCGCTTTCGTCGGAAAGACAAAAAGCAGCAAAACGCTCATCATAATGACGGCCAATCCTAGATATCCCGTTTTGACAAATGGTTTGTTACTGTGAATCATGATCACACCCCATTAAATGTCTTTTCCTCCTGAAGCCCGTGCCTGATACAAAGCTTTACTCTCTTTCCATCAGTAATACTCAATTTTGACACCTGCCCACAACTAAAACTTTGTAGGTGTTTTCAAAAATATTTCTTTCTGCAATTATCAACTAAATCACGAGAATATTACTTGTGATCGAATATTGAATATTAGGAACAAATATTAATATCAGGGACAGCGAGGACGTTGAAAAACCCCCACAGCTCGACCTTATGTTCCTTGCCGTCATCAACAAGGGGGATTGTTTTTTCGCCCTGCTCGACACCATCTACGACCACTTTCATTTCGCCCTCCCCGGTTTGCGCGCGCAGAATGGCGATGTGGTAGATTGTTTTCCGATATCGGTAATGGACATTGAAGCCATCCCAATCCGCGGGGAGACACGGCGTAAAACGCAGTTTGTTTCCCTCACGCTTAAGCCCCAGGAGCGATTCCACGATCAGCCGGTACATCCAGGCGGCCGAGCCGGTGTACCACGTCCAGCCGCCCCGGCCGGTGTGCGGCGGGAACGCATAGACGTCAGCCGCGACAACGTATGGTTCTACTTTGTAAGTCGCAATCGCTTCGGAAGATTTCGCGTGGTTCACCGGGTTAATCATAGTCATAATTTCCCATGCGCGGCCATTGTCCCCCAAAGCCGCAAATGCCATCGCCGCCCAGATCGCCCCATGAGTGTATTGTCCGCCATTCTCTCTTACGCCGGGGACGTATCCCTTTATGTAGCCGGGGTTCAAATTGGACTTATCGAACGGCGGTTCCAGAAGCTTGACTATTCCAATGTCGCGGCGAACGAGATGTTGATTCAGTGATTCCATAGCCAGACGTGAACGTTCGGCATCCCCGGCCCCGGACAAAACGGCCCAGCTTTGCGCGATCGAATCAATCCGGCATTCGGGGTTTTTAGCCGAACCGAGAGGTGAGCCGTCATCGAAGTAGGCGCGCCGGTACCACAAACCATCCCAGCCATGCTGTTCAATATTCAAGCGCAATTGCGACGCTTCTTTTTTACAATGTTCGCCAAAGAAGATGTCGCCGCGCCGGCGGGCAACTTCCGCAAATTGCATAAGGACTTTATAAAGGAAAAAACCCAGCCAGACGCTTTCGCCTTTTCCCTTTATCCCTACCATGTTCATGCTGTCGTTCCAGTCTCCCGAGCCCATTAGCGGCAATCCGTGCTCGCCGAACTTAAGCCCCATCTTAATAGCCCGTACACAGTGCTCATACAAACTAGCCATTTCTGAAGACCTGCCCGGTAAATCGTAATATGAATCCTCCTCTTTATTTACAGGGCGGCCTTTGATAAAGGGGACAGATTCCTCCAATATTCCGGCGTCGCCGGTACTTGATATATAGTGGCAAGTTGTAAAGGGCAGCCAGAGGTAATCGTCGGAGCATTGCGTACGCACACCACGGCCCAGAGGGGGATGCCACCAATGCTGGACATCTCCTTCCTTGAATTGGCGGGATGCGCACATAAGAAGATGCTCGCGCGCAAAGCCGGGCTCGGTATGAATGAGCGCCATTATATCCTGCAACTGATCGCGGAAACCGAAGGCACCTCCCGATTGGTAGTTTCCGGTTCGCGCCCAAAGCCGGCAGGCCAGCGTTTGATATAAAAGCCAGCCATTTGTCAGCACGTTGAGAGACGGGTCGGGTGTTTCCACCTGCACGGCGCCGAGCGTTTGATCCCAGTATTGTCGCACGGCATCGAGGGCGTCGCGGGCTGCGATTTCTCCCTTAAAATTCTGCACGAGTTTTCGAGCGTCATCAACGTTGCGCCCCAGGCCGAGAGTGAAAACAATCTCTTTTTCTTCCCCATCGGCCAGATCAAAGGGGACCTGAATTGCGGCGCAGGGATCAAATCCTGCGTCAACTTTGCCGGAGAGATGCAAACGTTTCATGACCGCCGGATCGCGAAGAGTTCCATTACGTCCCAGAAATTCTGTCCGGTTGCCGCTTAAAGTTCGCGTTAGCGCGTTTGTGTTGAAGAAGGCAACCCGGTTGGGGAACTCCGTGTTGTAGGAGTTGCGCGCAAAAATAGCGCCGCTTTCGATATCAATATCGGTAATAACATGCATGGCCGTTTTCGTTCTGAGGTCACCCAAAACCCATTCCGCATATCCCGTAGCGGAGAGGCGGCGCGATCTACCCGTTTTATTTTTTACCTTCAATACGGTGAACTTAATCGCTGCGTCCAGAGCTACGTAAACCCATACTTCGGAATGGATACCGCGCTCTGTATGCTCAAAGACACTGTAGCCAAAACCGTGCCGGGTTATGTAAGGCATCTCCCCGCGTCGGGGCAGCGGCATAGGAGACCATAAGTGGCCGCGTTCCTCATCGCGGAGGTAAAATGCTTCTCCACTCCTATCGCTTACCGGATCGTTGTACCACGGTGTGAGACGGAACTCGTGGGCATTCTCTGCCCAGGTGTAGGCCATACCACTTTCGGAAATGACGGTGCCGAACAGAGGATTGGCCAGCACATTCACCCATGGTGCCGGAGTCATATTATCCTTGGCAGTCGAAATTACGTATTCGCGCCCGTCAGGGGTGAATCCGCCCAGGCCGTTAAAAAACATTAATTTGTGGTCAGGCGGTTCGGTAACCGGCGCGGTTATGACGCGATGGATACGGGCTGGTGTCAGGCGCGGCACTGATGTTTTCAAACCACCGTGCCGGTCGACCTGGCTTGCCAGTGTCCCTTTTCTATCGGTGATGATAACGTGAGCGACCGTTTGAATCAGGACGCGGTCTTCTTCTGATATTTGATCTGTAGATCTGACGAAAATCCCGCCGAGCTGATCGTTTAAGCTGGCGACGGTGCTTGAGGCAATGAGTCCCATTATCTGGTCGTGCAGAATTTGCCGGTAACCGGCATGATCTTCATTCCATATTACGAGATCCACGGCCAATCCTTTTAATCGCCAGTACACGTGAGCCTGTACGAGTTGGCGTACCAATTCTATATTGGTCTGATCGGCAATCCTCAACAATACAATCGGTAAATCGCCGGATATTGCGTAGCCCCATAAACCGGATTGTCCCCGGTGATTTTCTGCGATGATGTTGGAATCAGCGCGCAGTGAAGCATTATTGTAGATGACGGAGCTGGCAATGCGGCAGTAAAGCTGAGCGTTGGCTTCCGTGGCATTGATCTGTCGCAGAAGTACCTGACTCTGTGTCCAGGCCAGATCGAAGACACGATCAGCGATCCGCCGGTCCTGATATTTCTCGACCAGAGTTAAAGCAGTATCTTTAGTTTCGCCGATTCCGAAAACCATATCAATTGTAGCCGATTGTTCCGGGTCAAGCGTTATTCGGGACCGGATGGCGACAATCGGATCAAGCACCGAACCTTGACTGCCTGAGAGTGTTCCAAAGAGATCGGAGGGAGAACCCATCGCTTGTGGATCACTGGCGGTGTTCCCGCGGCCGATAAACTGCATTCGGTCAGTCTCGTATGAAATCTGTCCGATCTCCGCTCCATGTACGGCCATCAGGTGAAACATCCAGGGATTCTTCTCGTTTTCGGAACGTGGCCGACGAGTGCAAAGAATTGCCCGGCGCTGTTCGATGATTTCGGCTTGAACAAAAAGATTGCTGAATGCCGGATGAATCTTGTCTGCGGCAGGAGGTGCCAACACCACTTCCGCATAGCTCGTGACGTCAATGATTTTTCGCGACCGCGAGCGGTTTTCAATGGTGGTACGGCGCAGTTCGATGTCATCTTCCGGTGAAACAACGATTTTTGTATGGACGTAAAAATCATGATCCTGGCGGCGAAATTCCACACGGCCATCCGAAAAAATGGCCTCGTAATGCAGAGGTTGTTTGAGCGTAGGCTGATAGGCTGTTGACCAAACATCACCGCTGTTTACATCGCGCAGGTAACAGAAAGTGCCAAAGTTATCGCAGGTAGTGTCTTCCCGGAAACGGGTGATGGCCATGTCCTTCCAACGGCTGTAACCGCCGCCGGCATTCGTTACCATCAGGTGATATCTACCGTTCGAAAGCAACTGTACTTCCGGAACCGGTGTATCGGGTGTGTTGAAAACACGCACGGGTGTTTCCATACCAACGGACTCCCTGTGTGAATCGGCGAGTTCGGTGGGAGAGGTATAAAAAGCGATGGCCTTTGGAATCCGCTCCTGGAGCAATAACATGGTTGCCTGGAACAATGGTTCCGACTCAAATCTCTTTTGCATGGGTTGGTTCAGAAGTAAATAAGCCAGAGCGAGCAAACTCATACCCTGATGATGTGCCATGAAGGAACGAACCACAGCGTTCGATTGCCCTCGCGGCAGACGCGACGGTGTGTAGTCGATTGCTTCATAAAAACCGAATCTCCCTTCAAAACCTGCCGCGGCAAGTCTTTCCAGATTCAGGCACGCCTCTTCGGGCGCTACCATCAAAGCCAGCGCTGAGGCATAGGGGGCAATGACCATATCTTCGGCTAATCCGCGCTTGAGACCCAGGCCGGGTACACCGAAGGCTCGGTATTGGTAGTTGAGGTGGCTATCAATGGCGTTGTAGCCCGATTCCGAAATGCCCCAGGGTACGGCGTGCTTCTTTCCATAATAGATATGCCTGGCCACAGCCGCCTTATAGGTTTGGTCGAGAAGAGAATTTTCGTATGTCGGCATCACCAGAAGCGGCATTAGGTATTCGAACATAGAACCGCTCCATGATACGAGAACCGGCTTTCCGCCGACAGTGGTAAGGAGCCGTCCCAAGGCGAACCAACTCGCCTGGGGCAGTTTCCCCTGTGCGATTCCTACGAAGGTGCAAAATCTTGCTTCCGCTGCCAGCAAATCATAGAAACTTGTATCTCGCCTCCAGTTACTGACGTTGTATCCGATAGTCAGCAGATTGCATGCCTTATCAAACAGAAAATCGTATTCTATCCGGGTGAAATCACTGCATTGCTTTGCCAGCCTTTCGATATCCGCCATCATGGTTTGGGCGTATCGGCTGGCATCGGCAAAAAGTCTGCGAAGTTCGCCAAGCTGCATATGCCCATCGGGCGTTATGTCAGCGGTCATTTGCTCCTCGATGGCAGATAGCAATTCTGTTTCCAGGTTGGTTATTTTTCGCAAAGTCGGTATATCATTTAATTTTGGCAATTTATTAATCATGTCCGACAATGCCGGGTAAAATATCCAAGGTGCGAGCAACCGCAGGTCATCAATAGCTGCCCAGCATTGATCGGCGAATGCCTTTGCCCACCATCTTAAAGGGCTAGCGGGATCGCTATCGGGGACATTGACGTCTGTAACCATCTGGGTTGCTGATTTTGCCAGTTGTTCGAGGGACAATCGTACCGCCGTGAGCGTGGTTGGTTCTAAAGCGATCGCCTCTGCCAACTCCTTTTTAAGTTGAACAAGAGAAACAGGGGAAGATTTTCCCGCAGTGTCCGCGAAAACATTAAGAGTGTCTTTAAGTCCCGCAAACATCTGCGTTCCTACTATTTTCTGATCGGGAAGGGAGAGGAGTCCTGACCGTAATATCAACAGATATCCGGTGAGATTTCCGCTGTCCACCGACGAAATGTAGAGGGGCATTAGCGGTTCCAGGGATTGCGTATCATACCAATTATAAAAATGACCTTTTTGCCGGTCCATGGCTTCCATCGTGTGGAGCGTATTTGCTGTTCGCTCGATGAATTGCCGTATTGTGATATAGCCGAAATCGCAGGCGGAGAGATTGGCGAGGAGCGCCAGACCCATGTTAGTCGGCGACGTGCGATGGGCGACCACGGCAACGGGTTGTTCCTGATAGTTGTCCGGTGGCAGCCAATTATCGTCCGGACCAACAAAGGTTTCGAAAAAGCTCCATGTTTTCCGGGAAATTTTCCGAAGAAAAATAATCTGGTCGGAAGTAAGTTTTGTTTCATGGTGAGCAAATGGCCGGCTGAACAAGTAGGCGATCAAGGGAGAAATCAGCCAGATAAAAAGGAATGGTCCTGCCACTACCAGAGAGGCCGGACGGGAAAAAAAGATGATAATTGCCGTGACGGCGGCAAATGCCGGAGCGAACCACATGGTCCCAAAATAGTTAACCATGTCATTGCGACGGTTGCGCCGGGGATTGTCCGATGGGTTCCATTCAAGGAGCCGTTTGTGCGAAATCAATATCCGCCATAGGGTGCGCCAAATCGCATCAATACTAAAATAAGCCTCATAGGGCAGACAGATGAGCGTAAATACTGCCTGCATAAGGTGATTGCCGGCTGTGTGCAGCGCGGAAGTTAAATGTTGTGTCAACATTACATCGCGCGGTTTTTGAAACAGATTCAGTGCTGACATGATTAAAGAAGGAAGCAAGATGATTCCGAGGATTGACAGTGTCCAGAACCAGGCCGTAGGCAGTATTGTCCAGCCCAGTAGCATCAGAAGGGTCAATGCTGCGGATACGAGGCTTCTGCGCAGATTATCAAAAATCTTCCATTGGGACAGAATTGATAAGGGATTCTTCTGAGTGCGCCCGTCGGGGGCGGGAACGCTTGATCCGACCCACCGCGCAATCTGCCAGTCTCCGCGGATCCATCGGCGCCGGCGGCTCACATCCACGTTGTAGCAGGACGGATATTCCTCGTATAACTGCACGTCGCTTATAAATCCCGACCGGGCGTAACATCCTTCGATAAGATCGTGACTGAGAATCTGATTTTCGGGAAGATTCCCGTTGAGGGCTGTCTCGAAGGCATCAATATCATAGATGCCTTTGCCGATGAACGAACCTTCACGGAATATATCCTGATAAATATCGGAAACGGTTTGTGTATAAGGATCAATGCCGGAATTGCTCCCGTACATAGCCGCATACAGTGACCGGCTCATATCGGGGAGGCTTACGGAAACTCTTGGCTGCAGGATGCCGTATCCCTTACGGACACGTTTCTTTTCTTTATCATATTGAGCACGATTCAGCGGATGTGCCATGGTTCCTATAAATTCCCACGCCGCACCACGTGGTAATTTTGTATCCGTGTCGAGAGTAATGACATACTTCACGTTCCTTAACACTGTCGTATCACCGACGATAAGCGAAAATAAATCTCCAGACGGTCCCTGTGTCCTGCCGCGTAGAAAGGAATTCAAATCGGCCAGTTTCCCCCGTTTTCGTTCGTAACCCATCCAAATTAGTTCTTTAGAATTCCAGCGACGCGGGCGATTAAATAAGAAAAACATGTCGCCGTTTGAATCCTTGTATTTCTCATTTAATCCTTCAATCCCTTCCTTGGCCAGTCGCAGCAGTAGCTCATCATCCGGCAGTGTTTCTTCCTTAGCGTCCCCGAAATCGGTCAGGAGAGCGAAGTGCAAATTGTCGTCTCGATTGGCCAGAAATCGGATTTCCAATGCCTCAATTAAATTCGGAATGTTTTGCGCGCTTAGAAGCATTGTCGGAACCGCAACCAGAGTGCGGTATTCAGGCGGTATACTCTGGGAAAAATCCATTCGCGGCAAGGGATGGGGAGCCACCAGTAGAGTCGCCAGCCAGTTTACCAGGGCTACAGCCAGGTGGCTCGTGCCTAGAATTGAAATAAATCCGACTGTGGCTAATAGCCAGCCATGCACTCCATCATTATGCGCCTTTGCCAGTAAAATAAAAGTGAGAGTTAAGGTCAAGAGAAAAATAGAGCCTGTATAAGTAAGAAGAGGAACACGCCTGAAGAAACGAGTCATGAGTTCAAACGTTGATAAACGCATCTTAGCGAAGCGTTCAAGCTCGGATAATCCTTTGTTAATAGCGAGACGTTCGAGCTCGGATAGCCCTTTGTCAATCAAGTAGAAACCAACATGCGCCGTGCAGTCATAACTGCCATTTTCGGTGCTGCATCTACGGGCGAGGCTTATCGCCATGCGCGCCACTTCACTTTCGGACAATCGACTTTTTTTGGCTATTTTCTCTACGACGTGGCGGTAACGGTCACGGGTGGAAAAATCCATTTTAACGTAAACGTCGCCGGGATCCTCGCGCAGGCTCTGCTCGACCACACTCATCGTTTCGACAAATTCGCGCCAGTCCATTGCGCCCAGGAAACGAAGACTGCCGATACTGTTACTCATGGAGACCTGATCCGCGGCTTGTTGCTGGGTTTCCAGATGCACTAACGCCTTGATTGTCTGACCGTATTCAGAGAGACGCTGCTCAATCCAGGTAAGCGGCAAGGCCAGAGCGGGACTTTGTCCCTGCAAGTGGTGTGCAATCTCTGCAACAAACGAACCCACCATCGGCGGGTTTGATCGTGCCATGTCCGCGATTTCCAGGAACAGACTTTTCGGGTCTTTCCGGGCAATTTCTATCATCTTATTCGCCCAATTATGGGCTATATTGCGGTTGTTTCTGTCGGTAGATATGCGGACGGCGATACGCCGGATATTTTCGATCAACGCCAGGCGCAACATAATGGGAATTGCCCACAATTCACCTAACGTAAGTACAGTGACTGTCTGATAGGCGGCTACAAATAAACTTAGAGTATTTGAATCTATCCGCCCATCGCCATGGGAGATCATTTCCAGAGCAATGTCATAAACTCGGGGAAGGGCAGCCGATGGGCCATTTGCCAGATGAGGAAGTTCCCGGCTGTAAACTTTTGGCAAATGCCTTCTGGCTGTGCGAATTTGTTCTACAATTAGATAGAAGTTATCCAGTAACCATTCTTCGGCCGGCGTAATACGATGGTTGTCTTTAATCGCCTTCGTCAACAGGTTTCTAACGTCGAACAAGACATTTTCATTATCGGCCATCCTTGCCAGTAATTGGTTTGAAGTGCGCCCCGGACTCAACTTGTGTGTGCCCGCGATGGTTTTGCCGTGCTGCTGCATCTGCTTGGCGCTGAATAATTCCGATCGCAGTAACGGTTCGCCACTGGCATGTTTTTTCTGTAAATTTCCGCCAGGGAGATGCGCCACCAACTGACTTAAGTACCCGAGAATGATCTTGCTGCTCATTTCCATGTTTTCCTACTCCTTATGGTGGCAGAACAGGCTATTCAAAAACATATCCATGCCTCGCGGAAAACCAGTTTCTTTCACAATGAACGGCAGATGTTAATTGGACTTCCCTATGTTTCAAAAAAATAGTTAAAGGGATTGTTTTGTATGCAAATTCTACTTTGTACGCCACTATGTCATATGATCAAAAAAGATACCAGAATATAAACGTAGTAAATGTATCAATTTTAGAGAGACAGGTCAATAGTCGAAACGAGGTCACAGATTTAGAAATCTGTTAAGTTTTTTATCCGTATTCAGATAATGTTTTATCTTTTCCATAAATGAATTAAGAAAAGGCCTAGTCATCATTGATTTTCATCCAGGAACGTTAGAAATTAATCCCGCGACTTGTAACCCTTTGGGTAGATTACAAGTCGCGGGAGGTCGCTTTACCCTCTGCTTCGTGGGATAATTCGACATACAAACTTCGGTTCACTTTGTTTCCGAAGCTTGGGTCTCATTACCCCAAGCTTATGCGGGATAATTTGACTAACGCTTCAAACTTCACTTCGTTCGTTTTCAGCGAGTCTCATTATTATAGGGAGCATCCGGGGTTCCTGCCGGAGGGGGCTCCACTCACGGTGGATTTAAACTTGCCAAACCCTCGGACATTAATTAGGAGGGCGGTAAAATTTTTTACAATGTCACCAGTCAGGAAAATATTGTCATTTATCCGGCTTAAAATACGGCAACGCCAGTTGCATTTTTTTCAGCGCTTGTTTTTCAATCTGGCGCGCTCGTTCCCGTGAAATGTTGTATTTGGTTCCTATTTCCTGCAGAGTCTTGGGGTCATCAGCCATTATGCGGTTAAGAATAATGTAACTTTCTCTTTCACTGAGATTAGTCAGAGCTCCGGCGATATCACGTTGGGCCAAACTCTTTTCTTCATCTTTAATTAAAGATAATTCTTGATCATCACCTTTGTAAGTAAGAAAATCGATATGTGAGCTATTGCCTTCGTCATTGATAAATTCATTCAGAGAGACATCCCGTGAGCCCATGCGTAAGTCCATTTCCGCTACTTCGGAACCCTTGACCCCCAAAGATGTAGCTATTTCGCTAAACTCCGGATTTTTTTTCGAAAGCGTTTCCAGTTCTTTTTTGGTCTGGCTTAATTTAAAAAATAGTTTTCTCTGCGCTTGCGTAGTGCCGATTTTGACAATGCTCCAGGACTTGATCAGGTAATTCTGAATGTAGGCTCGAATCCACCACACCGCATAAGAAATCAATCTGTAGCCTTTGTAGGGATCGAATTTTTTCACGGCGTGAATAAGGCCGACATTGCCTTCCTGAATTAAATCGGCCAGCTTGAAGCCGTAGCTGCGGTATTCGTGGGCAATCTTGACTACAAAACGCAAATTCGAAACAATCAACTTCTCAGCGGCTTCCACATTGTTATACTTTTTCAACTGCACTGCGAGCTTGAATTCTTCGTCTGCGGTTAAGAGCGAAAAGCGATTAATTTCAGCTATATATAAATCAAGAGTGCCGGTTACTGCAGGCAGTTTCAACGATTGAGCCCTCCCTAATTAGTTTGTTCATTATAACTTTTTATCCAACTATAATTTCCCGGTCAAGTTAAATTTAGTGAGACCCAAACTTCATAAACGTAGTGCAATGAAGTTTGCTGGTCGAACTATCCTAGGAGCGCAGCGATCGTGACTCTCGCTGAGAGCGAATGAAATGAAGCTCGAAGCGCAAGAGGAACAATCCCGCCAACGTAGTTGGCAGGGACGCGGGATTAATGACACCTTTTACTTTTTCGGGAACGAAGTGAACTGGAATTTGCAAGCCGAATTAGTGACACTCGCTAAGAGCGAATGGAATGAAGCTCGAAGCGTAAGTGGAACTATCCCTTGTGCGAAGCACATAGGGATATCCAATAGCCTTTATTTCACATTGACAACAAAAAAAGATATGTTTATAAAAACTTGTCTTTAAAAATCAACAAATCGCTCAAAATTTTTCACAAATAAAAGCTTCACAGTTTTTCAGATCAAATGTTTGGACTGTTTTTAAATGCATTTCGGGCTGGTGGAAAAAGACGTGGGATAAAAAGAAAAACTGCTAACATGAGCCAAGAGGAGACTTGACCCCATGGACTCTACAAATAGTTTTAATATTCTTGGTTCTGTATCGCCGATATTTTTCTTCAGTTCTTTGGCCAGAAAAGTTTTTATATCGCGGATGACGGCAATCATATCCGGCGCCGTACCGATAAAATGGAGATGATTAAGCATAAAAACGAAAGCATATATTATTAATTCCTTGTTTTTTTAACAAAAAACAAAACTGTCTTCAAGAATTTCAAAGCGGTTGTGGCGATCAAAAAGGTAGTGCCAGTTATGCACGGTGAAGGTGACAAAGTAAATCTTGTCTTTAAGCTGTTTTGCGATTCGGACTGACGGCATAATTTATCCTCGTCGGTTCAAAAGCTATGCTGGTTCAATCTTGTAGATTGAACCAGCAAGAGATACTACAAAACTAGATCGCCACGGCGACTGAGAGCCGCCTCGCGATGACACCTCTCCAGTTATTCCCGTCTTAGATGACCTTCAGATTTTGCAAGCGTTGCTTATCAGGGCACTTTATTGGCACATCCCTCCTTGACAGAGAACATATTTATGCTTATTCTAAATCACAGGTATGAATCCTAAAGCAAGCTGCTGGGTATCATACCCTCCGCTGTGCGGGATTGTTATATTGTCCCGCTAAGCTTCGCAAGCGGGATAATTCATCTTACAGATATTACCGCACTACGCTTGTAATATCTGAGTTTCATTAAAATTTGAGTCTCACAACAAAATCCAGTACAAGGTGAACAAATGAAATCAATAAATAAAATTATGATTGAACATGTCATCAAAATTGCAAATGAAATCAAAGCGGACGCATTGCTTGTCTCTATTGATGCAATCGACGATATAACTGCTCTACCGGAAGAAGTAAAGAAAGATATGAGCTTTATTATCATCGCTCGCGAAAATGAAAAAATATCCGATGAAATCAAGAAATATGCCAAGATACTATACATTCCCAATGTAAATTTAACCCGTGTGGGAAAAATTAAAATTGCCATTGCCAAGGGGATAGTTTTAGGTTTTTTTAAAAGAGGCGATAAAGTTGTCTGTTTAAGCGGCGTGCCTAGATTTGGTTATGCCGACAGTATTTTTGTTATTGATGTGGGGAAAGAATTTGAAATTTTAACATCCGATTTCATTAATGATGTAATTGAAAATGTCCGGCCGGAAGTCTTTAACGCCGCTTTAAATATCGCCTGCGAACTGGCCGCTCAAGGCCGGGAAAGCAAAAAAGTAGGGACGATTTTTGTGCTGGGAGATGATGAGAAAGTCATGCAACTTTCCCGGCAAATGATTATTAACCCGTTTTCAGGATATTCGGAAGAACAACTCAACCTTTTAAATCCGGACCTTAAAGAAACAATTAAAGAGTTTTCCGCGATTGATGGCGCCTTTATTATCAAAGAAAATGGTGTACTGGTGACTGCCGGAAGACATCTTAACGCCGCGCTGGACAGCCGTGATTTTCCCGCAGGCCTTGGCAGCAGGCATATTGCCGCCGCCGGTATTACCAGTGTAACTAAAGCAGTGGCTATAGTTATTTCCGAATCTTCGGGAGACGTAACCGTTTTTAAAAATGGCAAACTGTTTGTCACCATTGAAAAGCCTGTAGAATAGTGAGTCCCAAGTTTTAGAAGCGAATAACCTAAAGATCACTATAGGCGAACTAAAATTTGTTGGACGTAATGAGACTTAAACTTCAAAAGCAAAGCGCATTGAAGTTTTTTAGTCGAATTATCCAATAGCTTTTTGCTATTGGGAACTATCCCCTGAGCGAAGCGAATGGGGATAATGGGATAAGCAGGGGCAGTGAGGGTAGAACTATGCGTTTTGATAAATTTACTTTGAAAGTCCAGGAAGCGATTCAGGAAGCACAGGCGCTGGCAAATTCATACGGCCATCAAGCAATTGAGCCGGAACATCTGCTTGTCTCTTTTTTGCGTCAGGACGACGGCATCGTGGGCGCCATTTTAAATAAGCTTAATGCTTCACCTCAAAAAATTGAAAAGGAACTGGACAATTATCTGAAGAAACAACCTAGTGTTCAGGGCGTGGGCGCGGAACAGGTGTATATGGGAGGCAGGCTCAATAAAATATTCAACAAGGCGTTGACTGAAGCGGCGCAACTCAAAGATGAATACGTGAGCGCCGAACATGTGCTTATTACCATTGCTGAGGAAAAAACCGGTGAAGCCGGTAAACTTCTGCATCAAGCGGGGATAACCAGGGACAGCATCTTTAAAGTATTGGTGGAAATAAGAGGCAATCAAAGAGTTACCGATCCTAATCCGGAAGGTAAATATCAGGCTCTCGAACGCTATGCCAGAGACTTCAATGAACTTGCCCGCAAGGGCTCTTTTGATCCGGTAATCGGACGCGATGAAGAAATACGACGCATCATGCAGGTGCTTTCGCGTCGAACAAAAAATAATCCGGTCTTGATCGGAGAGCCGGGGGTCGGGAAAACGGCGATTGTTGAAGGATTAGCGCAACGCATTGTTAATGGTGATGTGCCGGAAAGTCTGAAAAATAAACGTGTCATCGGACTGGATATCGGCGCTTTAATTGCCGGAGCGAAATATCGCGGGGAATTTGAAGAAAGGCTGAAGGCTGTTCTCAAAGAAGTAATCAGTTCTTCAGGTGAAATCATTCTCTTTATTGATGAAATACATACAGTTGTCGGTGCGGGAGCTTCCGAAGGTTCAATGGACGCCTCCAATATGCTCAAACCAGCTCTGGCACGCGGCGAATTGCGCTGCGTGGGCGCGACAACGCTCAACGAGTATCGCAAATACATCGAAAAAGATGCGGCACTGGAGCGGCGTTTCCAGCCTGTCTTGGTCAAAGAACCGACGGTGGAAGACACAATTGCCATCCTGCGTGGATTAAAAGAACGTTACGCAGTGCATCACCGGGTGGGAATTAAAGATTCAGCAATAGTAGCCGCCGCGACGCTTTCCCACCGTTATATAACAGATCGTTTCCTGCCGGACAAAGCAGTTGACCTGATTGACGAAGCGGCATCGCGTTTAAAAATAGAATTGGACAGCAAACCTTCGGAAATTGACGCCATTGATAGAAAAATAATTCAACTGGAAATTGAGAGACAGTCGCTGAAAAAAGAGACCGATAAAACAGCTAAAGAACGTCGCGACAAGATTGAAAAAGAACTGGCCGAGTTGAAATCCAACGTGACTCAAATGAAGACACACTGGTCAACCGAAAAAGATATAAACAATAAAATACAAAATATTATAAAGCAGGTTGAGGATCTGAAATTAGAGGAAGTCAAAGCCCAGCGCGAGGGGAATCTCGAGAAAGCCGCGGAAATCCGTTACGGCAAACTGGTTGCTCTGGATAAAGATCTTCAGAAAGAACAGAAAAAACTGAATGATATTCAGAAAGACAATCCGATGCTTAAGAAAGAGGTGGACGCGGAAGATGTTGCCGAAGTTGTCTCCAACTGGACGGGCATACCGCTTTCCCGCATGATGGAAAGCGATGTGCAGAAACTGATTCATATGGAAGAACGTCTCAAGATGCGTGTTATCGGTCAGGAGGAAGGCATTAGCGCAGTGTCTGCCGCTCTGCGCCGCGCTCGCTCGGGCTTGCAGGATCCGAATCGTCCCATCGGCTCTTTTATTTTTCTCGGTCCAACCGGTGTTGGCAAGACCGAATTGGCCAGAGCGTTGGCAGAATTTATGTTCGACAGCGAACAGGCCATGATTAGAATTGATATGTCGGAGTATATGGAAAAACACGCGGTCGCCCGTCTGATCGGCGCTCCTCCCGGTTACGTCGGTTATGACGAGGGAGGTTATCTCACCGAAGCGGTACGGCGTAAACCTTACAGCGTGTTGCTCTTCGATGAAATTGAAAAAGCTCATCCTGATGTATTCAATATTTTATTGCAAATACTTGATGATGGTCGATTGACTGACGGACACGGCCGAACTGTGGACTTTAAAAATACAGTGGTAATTATGACGTCCAACGTTGGCAGCCAGTGGATTCAGGATCCTTCACTGGATGAGGAAGAAAAGAAAAACCGTTCGATGGAAGCGTTACGGGCGACGTTCAAACCGGAATTCTTAAACAGAATAGACGACACTATTATGTTTTCCGCGTTGAAGTTGGAGGATATCTATAAGATTGTTGATATTCAGATTGCTCTTATTGACAAACGGCTTAACGAGCGAAAACTGAGCGTCGAATTGACAGAAAAGGCGAAAAAATATATAGCCGAAAAGGGTTACAGCCCTGTTTATGGCGCTCGTCCGCTTAAGCGTTCACTGCAGAAACTTATTCTGGATCCGCTGGCGATGGAAATTCTGGCGAGTAAATTTGCTGAAGGAGATAAAATTTTAATTGACCTGTCTAAAAAAGGTGAAATAATTTTAACCAAGAAGTCACGGGAATGAACCCTAAGCAGGCTTTGTGTTCATTCCCTCCGCTTTGCGGGATAATTCAACTGACAGATATTACTGTGCTACGCTTGTAATATCTGAGTTTCATTATAATGAGGCTCCAATTTCAAAAACGTAGTGCATTGAAATTGGCAAGCCGAATCAATGACATTCGCTGAAAATGAGTGAAACGAAATTTGAAGCGTAAATGGAATTGATCCCAGGAGCGCAGCGATCGTGACTCTCGCTGATAGCGAATGGAATGAAGCTCGAAGCGCAAGAGGAACAATCCCGCCAACGTAGTTGGCAGGGACGTGGGATTTAAGACTCGCGGACTAAATGAAGTTGGAGGATTGAATAATGGGTAACTCGATAAAAACCGCTCTTTTACTGGGAGCGTTAACAGGATTATTGATGTTGATAGGTGGTCTTATCGGTGGACGGGGAGGTGTTTATATCGCTTTCATTTTCGCCTTATTTTTAAATTTTGGCAGTTACTGGTTCTCCGATAAAATTGTTTTGAAAATGTATAAGGCACAAGAAGTTTCCGAAACTGCGGCGCCTGATCTTTACAATATTGTTCGTAATCTCACGTTAAAAGCCTCATTGCCTATGCCGCGGCTTTATATTATTCCTGAAGAAACAGCTAATGCCTTTGCCACCGGTCGCAATAAGGACCACGCGGTTGTCGCCGTGACTGAAGGAATAATGCGGATATTGAATAAAGAAGAATTAGAAGGCGTAATCGGACATGAACTCACCCACATAAAAAATGGCGATATGCTCATCTCATCTATTGCTGCGACCATAGCCGGAGCAATTGGCATGCTGGCCAGTATGGCTCAGTGGGCGGCTATTTTCGGCGGCGGCCGCAGTGACGACGATGATCACGGCGGAATAATCGGGTTGATAGCGATGGCCATTTTTGCTCCTTTGGCCGCGACCGTCATTCAAATGGCCATTTCCCGTTCCCGCGAATTTATGGCCGATGCCGGCAGCGCGAATATCACCAAAAATCCTTATGGATTAGCTTCAGCTTTGGAAAAACTTACCAGGGCTTCACAAATTATTCCGATGAATGCTAATCCATCGACGGCACATTTATTTATTGTCAACCCTCTCACTGGTAAATCTCTCATGAATCTTTTCAGCACGCACCCTCCGATGGAGGACAGAATCGCCCGTTTAAGAAGCATGAAACCATATTAAAAAATTAATTTTCCGCAGTGCGGAAAAGGGAGGAGTTATTAATGGAAGAGAAAAAGGATTCGGGATTTGTAGTGAAAGATAAACGTCTTTTTGATGAATCGGGCAAAGAGCGTTCGCAGGAAGAAGCAAAATCTTCTGCTGCTGAGGAAAAGCCTAAAGTTCAGGAAAGTGCGCGAACTGAACCGAAACAAGAATCCGATTACCCACAGGTTAACTTTACTAATTTTGTTTTGTCCTTGAGCACTTCCGCACTTTTTCATTTCGGAGATTTTCCCGATTCCGAAGGGGGGAAAACAGAAAAAAACTTACCGGCGGCAAAACAAACCATTGATATTCTGGATATGCTCAATGAAAAGACCAAGGGAAATCTCAACGAAAACGAAAATAATTTAATTCAAGGAGTTCTCTACGAATTGAAGATGCGCTACGTTAAAGAAAAGGCTTGAAATGCTTTGGAAAGCGCCAGCGAAAATAAATCTTTTCTTACGCGTCTTGCGGAAGCGTGCCGATGGATACCACGACATTGTTTCCCTTATGCAAAAAATTACGCTTTGCGACGAATTGATATTTTCTCTCCGCCCGAAGGGAATTGTCCTTAACTGTCCCGGAAGCGATCTTCAAACATCCAAAGATAATTTAGTATTTCGCGCTGCACAATCTATTTTCGCTTATGCCAACTATCCTTCCGGCGTGGAAATTAAGATTACCAAAAAAATACCCTTGGCTGCCGGTCTTGGTGGCGGAAGTTCCGATGCCGCGACAACTTTAATGGCCTTAAACAAAATATGTTCTTTAAATTTAAAAAAAAATGAACTGATTAAACTGGGGGCACAAATAGGGGCGGATGTCCCCTTTTTTATTTTTGGAAACAATGCCTTAGCTTCCGGCATTGGCGATAAACTGAAAGCTCTGCAAGATTTACCCAAAATCAATCTGGTCTTAATAAAACCCCGATTTGAGCTTTCAACAAAAATGGTTTACGAAAACCTCAATTTAAGATTGACAAGGGGAAAAAATAATTATAGCATTCCGCGATTTTTGAAAATGGGTGACATAATTCGGGAATTGCATAATGACTTGGAGTCAGTTTCGTTAAAAATGCATCCGGAGTTAAATGATTTAAAGCAAATGTTGCTCAGGCACGGCGCGCTTGGTGCATTGATGTCAGGCAGCGGCCCAACAGTCTTTGGCATATTTAGAGACGGAAAAGAGGCAAAAAAAATCCTGGAAGTTATAAAGAAAGAAGTTTCTGATCACTCCGCAGTTTTTTTTGCCAAATCAGTGTAATTATTTAATTTTCCGACTAAGATTGTAAATAATGTGCTTCATTAAGTATGCATTGGGGCGTCGTCAAGCGGTAAGACACAGGATTTTGGTTCCTGCATTCGGAGGTTCGAATCCTCCCGCCCCAGCCAAAAAACTATATTGAGAAGGGTTCAAAATGTTAGAGAGGATCAGAATATTTTCCGGTAATGCCAACATTGCTCTGGCTACAAAAATTTGCCAACATTTGGGCGTATCTTTAGGTAAGGCCAATGTGACGACTTTTAGCGATGGTGAAACCCGCGTAGAAATAAATGAAAATGTGCGCGGCATGGATGTTTTTATCATCCAGTCCACATGCCCACCGGTAAATGTTACCTGTATGGAACTCCTGATCATGATAGATGCTCTGAAACGTGCTTCTGCCGATCGTATTACAGCCGTGATACCTTATTACGGGTATGGCCGGCAAGACAGGAAGGTCGCCCCGAGAGCGCCGATTACCGCAAAATTACTGGCTGATCTCATTACTACTGCCGGAGCTAACCGTGTCCTTTCCATGGATCTGCACGCCGGTCAAATTCAAGGATTCTTCAATATCCCAGTGGACAATCTTTTTGCCACGCCGGTTTTATTTGATTATATGAAAAAAAATTTCGTGGATAATACTGTGGTTGTTTCACCGGATACCGGTGGTGTGGAACGCGCCAGAGCTTTCGGAAAAAGGCTGGGAGCGAGCCTGGCTATTATTGATAAAAGAAGGGAAGGTCCCAACGAAGCCGAAGTAATGAATATCATCGGCAACGTGGAAGGCAAAAGAATTATCATTCTGGATGATATGATTGATACAGCTGGAACGGTTGTGCAAGCCGCCAAAGCGATGAGGGAAGCAGGTGCTTTAGAAATTTCAATCTGTTGCACGCATCCGGTTTTATCCGGACCAGCACTGGATCGCATTGAGGGTTCCGAGATTAAAGAAGTCATAGTTACCGATACAATCCCGCTCAGCGATCGAGCAAAGAATTGCAAAAAAATAAAAGTTTTATCGGTATCCGGGATTTTAGGTGAAGCTGTGCGCCGCATTTATTACAACGATTCCGTAAGCTCATTATTTATATAGGAGGAACAAATGGAGGTAACAGATTTAGCGGCTCAAGTCCGTAAAGAACAAAAGAAAGGACCGGCTCGCCGTTTGCGGCAGAAGGGATTTGTACCGGCGATTTTTTACGGCCGCTCTGCAGAGAATATTTTATTGGCGGTAAGAAATGATGAATTGGTCAAGCTGCATAAAGATAAAAAAGACCATGCCTTTATTAAATTGATTATTGATGACGGTGGTAACAAAAAAATAGAAAAACTATCGTTAATCAAAGAATTGCAGATTCAGCCATTGACGGGGAGATTTTACCATGCTGACTTTTATGAAGTAGATATAAAGCGTAAGCTTACCGTTGATGTGTCCTTACGTTTTATCGGTAAGGCTGTTGGTGTAGAAAACGGCGGTGAATTGCAGCATATAAAACGGGAAGTAAAAGTTTCTTGTCTGCCTTTGAATCTTCCGGATCATATTGATGTGGATGTAACCAATCTCGATATCGGTGATTCTATAAAAATAAGAGATTTGAAGGTTGCCGAAGAAATAACAATTTTAGACCGGCCTGATAGTGCGGTGGCAGCGGTTGCGATAATTAAAGTTGCCAAGATTGAAGAGCCTGTAAAAGAAGAGGTTCCAACTGAGGAAGGAGCTACAACGGAAGCGGCAGCCGCAGCACCAGCTGGCGCAACTGCGGCACCGGCAGAAAAAGCCGAAAAGGCAGATAGAGAAAAGAAGGAAAAAAAGGAAAAGTAAGTCTTTGTATCGGGGCTATCAATAATCGGGCGGTAGAAAGTGTTTCCCTCAAGTTTAACAAAAATATTTTTCTGGCGCGGTAAAGAGGGGACGCGGGCCATGTATCTGATTTTGGGTTTGGGAAATCCCGGCAGACGTTATCAATTTACAAGACACAACATCGGATTTATGGTCTTGGAAAAAATTGCTGCCCAATGGGAAGTGGATTTAAAACAAAAAAGTTTTGACGCTCTTTGGAATAGAGGTAAAATCGCCGGTATCAATGTGCTTTTGGCAATGCCTCAAACATACATGAACTTAAGTGGTAATGCGGCAAGAAAGTTACTTGCTTACTTTAAAATGGATATAAGTAATTTAATAGTAATTCACGACGATCTTGATTTACCTTTTGGCAAGTTTCGCCTAAAGACTGGCGGCGGAGACGCTGGTCATAAAGGTTTGAAATCTATTACTACATGCCTCGGTTCTGCTGATTTTATGCGAATAAGGATGGGTATTGGCAAGCCCTCTGATAAGTCTCGCGTTGAAGATTATGTTTTGAAACGGTTTGACTTGGAGGAAACCGATTTGCTCCAGCAAATCATTCAACTTGCATCCGAAGCTGCCACCGAGATTGTTTTATCCGGTATGCAAACAGCTATGGTTAAATACCATACAAAAAATATAAGTAATTTATAAAAGGAGGATGTATAATGTTACAAAACAAAAGAAGTATCTGGACATTTTTAATGAGCTCATTGATGTTTCTGCTCATGGCTGGCGCCGCATTTGCCGGTGAAGCGGACATCAAGCTGCCAGATTTATCAACAATTTCTTTTCTGGGCGGCGCCCTTTCGGGGATGACAATCCTTAATGCTGGATTGATCGTCTGCCTAATCGGTATGATTTTCGGCGTTCTTCAATATGTACAAACCAAGAATCTGCCCGCACACAAAGCAATGCTGGATGTATCCCAGACAATCTGGGAAACCTGCAAAACTTATCTTTTTCAGCAGGGTAAATTTTTAGTTGGGCTATGGATTCTGATTGCTATTTGTATCGTTTATTATTTCGGCGCTTTACAGCATAAAGTTGTATCAGACATCATTATTATTCTTGCGTGCTCGATCGTGGGTATTCTTGGTTCTTATACAGTTGCCTGGTTCGGCATCCGCATCAATACCGTGGCTAATTCCCGCGCTGCCTTTGCTTCACTTAGTGGCGATCCTTTAAACATAGTCAACATATGTTTACGTTCCGGCATGAGCGTTGGATTGCTTCTGGTCAGCATCGAACTGTTCTTCATGATCCTCATTCTTGGTTACATTCCCAAAGAATTAGCCGGTCCCTGTTTTATCGGTTTTGCCATCGGTGAATCTCTGGGTGCTTCCGCTCTGCGTATCTGCGGCGGTATCTTCACCAAGATTGCCGACATCGGTTCCGACCTGATGAAAATCGTTTTCCATCTGCCGGAAGACGACCCCAAAAACCCCGGTGTTATTGCTGACTGTACTGGTGACAATGCTGGTGACAGCGTTGGCCCCACTGCCGACGGTTTTGAAACTTATGGTGTTACCGGCGTTGCCTTAATCGCCTTTTTGGCTCTGTCTTTGGCGGGAAATCCCGCAATGGGCGGTAAGTTGATTGTCTGGATTTTTGCTATGAGAATCCTCATGATTCTGACCTCTCTTTTCTCGTATTTTGTCAATGATGTTATCTGCAGGGCAGCTTTTGCCGGGAAGAAAGAATTTAACTTTGAACATCCCTTAACCTATCTGGTTTGGATCACATCTCTTGTTTCCATCGCAGTGACCTTCGTTGCCAGTTATTATCTACTCGGTGACTTGACGGATCCGTACGCAGGTTTGTGGTTGCCTCTTTCCATCATCATCAGTTGCGGAACCATCGCCGGCGCGTTGATTCCGGAATTTACAAAAGTCTTTACAAGTACCAGTTCACGTCATTGCGAAGAAGTTGTCAACGCTTCCCGTCAGGGCGGCGCTTCATTGAACATTCTATCCGGTCTTGTTGCCGGTAACTTCTCTGCTTTCTGGGAAGGCCTGACTATCATGATTCTGATGTTGATTGCGTATTTGGTTTCTAAAAATCCGGCGATCGTGGCTCTGATGCCTCCGGCATTCACTTTTGCCGCTCCGGTTTTTGCGTTCGGTCTGGTAGCTTTCGGTTTCCTAGGCATGGGCCCGGTGACCATCGCTGTTGACAGCTTTGGTCCAGTTTCTGATAACGCACAGTCCATTTATGAACTTTCCATGATCGAATCACGTGCCGATGCCAAGGACGTTGTGAAAAAAGAATATGGCATTACGCCGAATTTCGAACTGGCCAAGCATTTCCTGGAATCCGCTGATGGCGCGGGAAATACCTTTAAAGCGACAGCCAAGCCTGTGTTGATTGGGACCGCCGTTGTCGGTGCCACCACCATGGTGTTCGGTATTATTATTCTCCTTCAGGGTATTGGCCAAGCGGCAGATCCACTATTCAGAATTACCGAGAAGCTAAGCCTGGTTCAGCCGGAAATAATTCTCGGTCTGCTCATGGGTGGCGCGGTCATTTACTGGTTTACCGGAGCTTCCATACAGGCAGTTACCACCGGTTCATATCAGGCCGTTGTGTTTATTAAGAAGAATATCAATCTGGATAAAAAAGAAGCGTCTATTGAAGATTCCAAGAAAGTTGTTCAGATTTGTACCCAGTATGCTCAAAAGGGTATGATCAACATATTTATCGTGATCTTCTTCATGTGTCTGGCGCTGTCCTTCTTTAACCCCTACTTCTTCATCGGTTATCTGATCGGTATTGCCTTCTTCGGTCTGTATCAGGCGATCTTCATGGCCAACGCCGGCGGTTGCTGGGATAACGGCAAAAAGATTGTTGAAGTCGATCTGAAGATGAAAAACACTCCGCTGCATGAAGCAAGCGTTGTGGGCGACACCGTCGGCGACCCCTTCAAGGATACATCTTCCGTGTCTTTGAACCCGGTCATCAAATTCACGACCCTGTTTGGATTGCTGGCAACGGAAATTGCCGTGACCATGACCAATACCAACTTGAAGTATGGTTTGGCTGTAACCTTCTTTGTCATTGCGCTGATTTTCGTTTACCGTTCGTTCTACAATATGCGAATTGCCGAAGAAAAACTGGGTGAATAATAAGGAAGTTTAACCCTAAAATTAAAAGGCGCTCCCGAAACGGAGCGCCTTTTTTATGCTTAATTTAAAACCAACCGATAATGAACCTAGTGTAGTACGTCATGAATAACTTGACATATAATAGGATTCCTAACCACTTAATGAAATTGATATAGATATAGATCAATATAATCTGTTTTCAACTTTTTGAAGATGCCTTAAAGATGCTGCCGAAACTCTGCGGTATTACGCTGGGTGGTTTTTGTTGCGATTATTATTTCATTGCGTACATGGAATATGTAAAAATTGAAACTCGCAATGGCAAGCTTTGGAGAATTTTTGATTCTTAAGGAAAAATATCATTCAGTATTCTCTCGGTTATTCCGCGGCAAGCTATGGGTAATGCGCTCTCTAATCAAACTTGCTTTTGTGAATGGGTATTGTGCTTACGCAGCAGATCGGCAAACTTATCGGGCGCAATAGGCTTACTGAAAAAAAACCCCTGCATCTCATCGCAGATATGATCCCGCAAGAAGTTCTTCTGCTCTTGCGTTTCCACACCTT
>JBEKRZ010000026.1:0-35071 GCA_049517435.1 Smithella sp.
GGCTTACCTTACAAGATGGCTGTACTGGCCACTGCTCATAAGTTGATCCGTGTCATCTATGCCATGCTGACACAACGGACAACTTTTTGTCCGCAAGTGAATTCATGATAGTTGACTGAAAGGTTGTTTTTCTCATTTTGCAAGTTAATACAACCTCTCAATTCGTAATAAACACGATTCACACCCGCCGATAAATATTGAAGCCCTACATTTTATAGCAAAGATTTTCTTGACAAAAAATACTGCGATTCCTATACTTCCTACTATAAAAAGAATTTATTATCACAAGGATGCTTTATACATGAGAAAGAAATTGATTGCGTTTCTGATTATGTTCGTCCTGATCGCGAGTACGGCGCCTGCTTTGGCCTACGAACCCACTGCCGATAATATCATCCCCGATGTATTGTTCGTAAGACCTATAAGCCTCGCCGCCACTGTGGTCGGTGCTGTGATATTCGTCGTCGCGCTGCCTGTATCTATTCCCTCCGGCAGTGTTGAAAGAGTAGGGCAGCGGCTTGTGGTGGATCCCTTCAAGTACACCTTCGTAAGGCCCATCGGTTATTTCGATTAAAAGCAAGGGCCTTAACTGTTGGTTAGGGGCACAGAGCAGTAAGATGCCCCACTCGCTCTACAGTAACTCCCGTAGAATATATTGCTTTATTTCAAATCGTAATCAACAAAGTTAAGACTTTTCAAAATCGTTTGTTAGTAGGTGTAACCTGCAATTCTGTTGTTTTGTCACTTTCAAAAAATCAATCCATGGTAACGCGCATATAGTCGGCGTCGTAAGCGCATTCCTCGATCTCGAAGCTCCAATCGAACAGGCCGTCGTAGTTGGCGGCGTACTAGCCAAGGTAAACTCGGGCCTTGCGATCATTCAATCGCTTGATGGTATCGAGTCTATGGTGCAGCAATTTAAGGGCGCAAAGTGTATCCCGATCGCAGAAACCAAACCTGGCAAGCAAGCTACAGAGCCCAAGGCAGAGGCGCCACTCCACGCCACTCCATAAGATGTGGAGACAGTTGGCGAATCACGGTCTAACCAGCATCTCCAGTCGGATTGCCTACAGCGCTGGCGCGCTTTCGGAAAACCATGAGTGCGATGGCATGAATCGAAGCTTAAAGAAGTATTTTTAAAACGAGGAATCAGGCGCGTCGGATCAACTTAATTTTGCACCTTTCAAATGGTAATCCTCAACATCAAAACTTCTAAAAGTTGTTTCTTTGTAGGTGAAACAAACAATCGACTTCTTCTTGAGGAGAGGGGATCCCTGATCTAGTCTGATAATTCCCTATTGCGTGATTTAAATTCCCTGATATGCTAAGAAAATTCCCTGCTGTGTTGAGTAGGGAATTTTCTTTGTAACCCACTGGAATGATGCATCATATCATCGTAACTTTTTCCATTTCGGCAGTAGAAACGAAAAAATTCCCTGCAAATTCCCTGATAAACAGGGAATTTGGTATAGAGACTGGTTCGCAGTAGACTGCCAGCACCACCATGAATTCCCCCGCAAGAGATATTCTGCGCCAATTGCGCCCTGATGGGCGCAGTTGGCGTGATCTGGTTAAGTGAGTTGACCGGAGAAGCCAGCATAAAGCATGTTAGTGCCATAATATCCTCTCTTTTCTCTGTCCGGTATTTTGTCGGTCAACTTAAAACCCCAGTAGCTTATGCTGCTGTGCCCATTCCAAGGGCAAGTTGATCCTTTTGTGAACTTTTCAACATTGAGATCAGCAGGTTGATGCCCCGCTATGATGTTCTCAATAATGTCAGGAGCTAAAAAGGCAAGATTCACCACCCGGGAAACATAACTTTTATCCACGCACGTTTTAATTTACCTGCCGCCGTAAGCGGCAGGTAGCCATAAATTTGTGACGATTACTTAAGTCTAAACCATTGTGCGGATCTTTCAAACAAAGATTGCTTTGGGGTTTATACCCGTGATTTCATCTTCAAATAAAGCGCCAAGCCGAAAGCAACGCACCAGATATTGATAAAGGTGTTCAGAATCAAATCCAGAGTTGATATCATGTAGACGCCGTTTAGGATGTTGAAGCTGAAATCGAGAAGACCCAGGAATATAAGGCCACCAGAGCAGACAAGAGAAAGTGTAATTCCCGATTCCTTGTTTCTTAACAGAAGTATGCCTGAAGCAAGTATGGCGATTGACAGGATAATATCGGGTAGAGGGAAGGAATGCTCATAGGCAAAATAGCATTGCGGTGGATTTTCCGGCGCAAGGCCAATGGTAAAGAAGCCTATCCAGAACATTATTATCCCGATGCCTGTAAGAAGCTCAAGTACGGCAGTCGTTTTCAGTTTTTTTATTTCAATCATTTCAGCACCTCGCTACTACATTTTCCGCGTTTTATTTATGGCCGAGTCCATGACCATATTAATTATAAAAGGCATATGCCTCTTCAAGAAATAGGTTAGCTTGCCGTCAAATCCCGGAATTATCATGAAGGTGTTTTTCCTGATGCCTTCAATAAGTTCTTTTGCAACAGCATCGCTGCTCATGACCTTGGCGCTTGCAGAAATGGCCCTGGTTTCTGCAGGCTTTGTGATATTTTCAGTGGCAAAGCCCGGTGTATCAGTATCGGGCGGGCAAAGCACCTGAACGGAGATGTTGTATTTTTTAAGCTCACTCTTGAGGCTTTCCGAAAATCCCACGATGGCGAATTTCGAAGCCGCATAATCGCAGTAACCGAAAACACCAAGAAAGCCCACCATGGAGGAAACGTTGATTATCACTCCGCCTTTAACCTTCATGTACGGCACAATAACCGAACATGCATTCCATATGCCGTAAAGATTTGTCTTCATGGTGTCGTCGAACTGCGGGTAGGTGATCTCCTCAAAATACCGTGGATAGGCCCTGCCCGCACAGTTAATCAACACATCGGGTACGCCGAATTCGGCCAGTGCCAATGAAAACACAGCTTCGACGCTATCTCTTTTAGAAACATCCATGGATCTGCCGGCAAACTTCTGTGCCGCAGAAACGCCGCAGGACTGTATTTGCTTTAAGGCTTCCTCTAGAACCTGCTGCCGCCTGCTGAAGATAATTATACTGGCTCCATTAGTTGCCAGTAACTTTGCGGTCGCCAGGCCGATACCGGATGAACCACCTGTTATGTAAACTAATTTGTCTTTGAAATCTTTCATTTCTATCTCCCCCTTACTTCTGCTTGAGCGAAGCGGTATCCAGTTTCTTTAGCCATTCCATGGTTTTTCGGAATCCTTCCTGATAGGTTATGCGCGGTTTCCAACCCAACTCCCGCTCAGCCTTATCAATGGAGAACCTGAATCTCGAACCCAGGTTAGTAACAGTATAGGTTGTGAGCAGAGGACGCATCTTAATGCGAAATAGCTTCCAGATGAATTCCATCATTCTTGCCGCAGTCATGGCTAACCAATATGGGATGTACGTCTTGATGGGCGGCACACTCAACGCTTTGGCTATTCCCGTGCAGAATTCCTCCAGGGTTGTCGACTCGCCGTCGTGCACGAGGTAGCCATTGCCTATAGCCCTTTCATCTTCGGAGATCAGCATCAGCAGGTCTACCAGGTTATCGATATAGGTGGGCCACACGATGGCTCCCTTACGCCAGAAGATTAGTTCCTTTTTGATAATTGCATCAGCAAGCAGTGGTACAAAGGTCTGATCGCCCTCGCCGAACACCCACAGTGGATAGACCATTGTCAGTGGCAGTCCCTGCTCTTTGTGGTATTTACGCATGACCTTCTCGGCATCTATCTTGGAATCAGCGTAGGGTTCGCCCCAGTATTGCAGAGGCAAACTTTCATCCATCACCTTCGACTCGTCCGTACCGAAAACGTCGCAGGTGCTTATATCCACTAGGCGAGATACCTTCGCGTCAACTGCCGCCCGGCAAATGTTCTCGGCACCGCCCACCGTGACCTCCCAGAACAACTTCTTTGGCGCCCAGTCGGTAACTATCGCCGCAGTATGGAAGATGATATCCACGTCCCCGACCGCAAGCCTGACCGCTTCATAATCGCGGATGTCGCCATTAACAATCTCTACGCCCTGTTGCTTCAGCCAGGCCTCACCGGCATCACCCGGCAGCACCAGCGCGCGCACCCTGTTGCCCTTTGCCAAATTCGCTTTTACTACATGGCGTCCGATAAATCCGGTAGCTCCAGTTATTAAAACATTTTTCATATTTCAATCTCTCTCTTTTGGATTGCACACATATTTATAAAGAAAATGCAAAAACCAAAGAATGCTAATTCATGAATAAATATATATCTCGTTTGCATTTATTCTGGTTAATCGTAAAGAGGCCCATCCATTTACTTTGTGGTACAATTTCTTTGGGATTAAAATTCGCTTTGCAGGTAATGCTGCTTACAACGTCGCTTCGCCGTAGTGTTATTCATGCGAAAAACTTTCCCCCACGCACTTTTTAATTTACCTGCCGCCGTAAGCGGCAGGTAGCCATAAATTTATGACGATCACTTAAGCCTAAACCATTGCGAAGATCTCCCAAACAAACTGATACCAATGTATCCCCGGACTGTTAACACGTCGTCCTTGATCCACATTTTACATTTATAGGTATTGTTTTCGTCAGGATCTAGAATCGTCCCTCCTGCGTATTCCGAGCCTAACTCCTTGTCCACATTTTCGGTTTTTTTCATGTCTTTCAAAAAAATCATGCCAACAAGCGGCTTATTTTTCAAATCTCCAGTACATTTGTTACAGACCTTATCCGGGGGATCGATCAAGAGCTTGGTAATCTTACCGAAATAGAGGCCATTCTTCTCGAATATTTCAACATAGGATGCCGCCTTACCCTTGTTAACACCTTGATCCTCTATTTGCTTCCATGTTCCGGTAATCGTACTCTCAGCTTTTGCGGTAGCATTTAAAAAAACAACGACAAACATAAGAATCATAACACCTGCTAAAACTTTTTTCATGATGTCTATACCTCCTCTGAAATAGCTTTTTTGAAAAACAATTTAACCTCTCAATTAGCATGGGGTGAATTGTTTCACCCAGTTCTAACGCATCGAATTTGTACTGCCAACTATTTTACGAAAAAAATTTATTGACTTTATAATTTAACTATATTAATTTAATACCATTAAATTAATATTTATACCAGGTTTTTTTAAAAAGCAAGTTCTTTTCAAAAGGTGGCAGATACAAGAAACGGTTGGCAGAAAACTAGCCCTTCTTGCGCGTCGTGAATGCAAGTTTTTATAATATCAGCAATAATAAATAAAGGGGGCAGGCAAATGGAGCAGGCAGGCATTAAGGTTTACGGCTATAGATGGGTTGTGCTTCTGGTATTCTTTATCATCAACGCGTTAATGCAGTTGCAATGGATCACCTTTGCGCCCATTACCAGTGAAGCGGTCGCATTTTACAAAGTACCCGCCATGCAAATCGACCTCCTTTCCCTGATGTTTATGATCGTCTATCTTTTTGTATCTATCCCCGCATCCTATATTATCGACACATGGGGCATCCGGATCGGGATCGGGATCGGTGCCGCACTTATGGGGATTTTTGGATTCCTGAAAGGATTTTACGGTGCCAGCTATAATATGGTCCTCATAGCTCAAATCGGGATTGCTGTCGGACAGCCATTCGTTCTTAATTCTGTCACCAAAGTAGGTGTTCGTTGGTTTCCCCTTCATGAGCGGGCGACCCAAGCGGGTATCTCCGTCCTGGCCCAGTTCGTGGGCATCATCATCGCGATGGCGGCCACGCCGTACCTCTTCACGAGTTACGGCATGGAAAAAATGCTGATGATCTACGGGATTGCCACCCTTGCCGGCGCCGTAATCTTTCTCCTGTTGAATAAAGAACATCCCCCCACACCGCCCTGTCCTCCCGGCCATGATGAGCGCATAGGGGTCTTCGCGGGTATGAAACATATCTTTAAGCAGAGGGATATGATCTACCTGATCATCATATTCTTCATAGTGTTAGGAATCTTCAACGCGGTCACGACCTGGATCGAGCAAATTATCAGCCCACGCGGCTTCACTATAACACAAGCCGGGATCGCCGGTGCACTTATGATGGTCGGCGGCATCGTCGGCGCTTCCATAATTCCGCCCCTTTCCGATAAGATGCGCAAGAGAAAGCCCTTCCTCGTCCTAGCAATGATCGGCATCATCCCGGGTCTGGTGGGACTTACCATCGTCGGCAATTACTGGCTTCTACTGACGTCGAGTTTTATTTTCGGCTTTTTTATCATGGCGGGCGGGCCGGTAGGCTTCCAGTACGGCGCCGAGATATGCTATCCCGCGCCCGAGGCGACCTCGCAGGGTCTGCTCATACTTGCGGGACAGATTTCCGGTATCCTCTTCATCTTCGGCATGGATGTCGCGACCGCGGAAAAGGCCTCGAAAACGCCCGCGATGGTTGTTTTCCTCGCGCTCACGCTGGCGTGTATCTTTATCGCCCTGAAACTCAAGGAGTCTAAACTCGTCAAAACGGATGATATTTAAAAGTCTGGTTTTGTACAAAAATATTACATTTTTAAATTAATGTTTAAAAAAGGTTCTTAATTATGCCCAAAATAACCAGAAGCCTTAAAGAAGTTGATGCGGTTCGCGAACGAATACTTGATTGCGCCCTTAAAATTCTCGTAAAAAACGGATATGAAAGTCTATCTATGGCCAAGCTTGGTTCCAAAATGAATATGACAGCAGCAAATATCTATAACTACTATACCAACAAAGATGAGCTCCTTATTGCTATACATAAAAAAACTTATGCAATGCTGTACAATAAAATTCGTAATGCCGTAAAAATAACAGATGTACCTCTACAGCGATTTCGGAATATAGTTAATGCTTTTGTGGAATTCGGCACCAATAACATCAATATTTATGATGTTATGTTTAACAGACCCATTAAACAACACAGTGACTATGTCGGCACCCCTCTGGAAAAGATATCCAGCGATGAATTTCGTAACTCACTTAAGGTGCTGACTTTTGCCGTCAAGACAATTCGGGATTATAGAAAGACGAGGCCGGACTTAAAGCCTGCTGATCCGAAATTTTTAGCAATTCAAAGCATCAGCGCACTGCATGGTGTAATTTCACTGCACAACAGCGGGGTTCTGTATCAAGTTGCTGATGACCCGGAAATCGTATTGAAAAATATCGTCAATAGCATAATTCATTCGATCACTGGATGAGATCCCTGCTGATCTGACAGATTTTCATCAAGTATTTAAAATGAGTCTCTCCATCATACATTGATATAATCAGGAGGTTAATTCATGGAAAACAAAAACAAGTATATTCTGGCGGTTGATTTGGGTACATCCGGTCCCAAAACCGCTTTAGTTTCAGTTTATGGAGAAGTTGTCGGCAGCGAATTTAAGGATACTCCCATCATTCTGCTTCCCGGCGGTGGAGCGGAACAGGATCCGGAAGGCTGGTGGAACGCCATTATGTCCACCTCCAAAAAATTGCTTGATAAAGATCTTGTTCCTCCTGAAGATATTGTTGCCGTAAGTGTAACGACCCAATGGTCCGGCACCGTCGCACTGGATAAGGATGGCAATCACTTGATGAACGCCATCATCTGGATGGATAGCAGGGGCTCCGAGACAGTAAAAGAAATACTTCAGGGGCTCATTAAAGTTGAAGGCTATCCTCTGCTTAAACTTATATCATGGATGAAACTGACGGGAGGAGCTCCGTCACAATCCGGCAAGGACTCGCTGTGCCATATTCTATGGTTGAAAAAAAATCGCCCGGACTTATATCGCAAAACTTATAAATTTCTTGATCCCAAAGATTATATTAACTTGCGCTTTACGGGAAAATTTGCCGCCACATATGATTCTATCCTTTTGCACTGGGTTACCGATAATCGCAATCCGCTCCACGTGGTTTATTCTGAAAAACTATTAAAAATGGCCGGCATCGAACGCGATAAACTGCCCGACCTGATCCAGGCCATGGACATACTTGGTCCGTTGAAAAAGGAAGTAGCTGCCCAACTGGGTTTGAAACCCGGCACACCTGTCATCGGCGGTACACCGGACGTACCTTCAGCGGGCGTTGGTTCCGGCGCTGTCAGAGACTTTGAGGGTCACCTTTACATTGGAACTTCATCGTGGCTCTCTGCCCATGTTCCTTTCAAGAAGACCGATATCTTCCACAATTTCGGATCTTTCCCCAGCCCGCTTCCCGGCCGTTACCTTATCCTTACCGAGCAGGAATGCGCCGGCAAATGCCTGACCTGGTTAAGAGACAATTTCCTGTATCACAAAGATGAACTGATGATGGAGGAAAAAGCTCCGGACATTTTCAAGGTACTGGATAAAATCGTGGCGCGAGCGCCGGCCGGCGCCAACAATGTTATCTTCACTCCCTGGCTTTACGGAGAACGCTCGCCGGTGGAGGACTGTCATATCCGCGCTTCCCTGTTCAACCTTTCACTGGAAAATACCAGAGCAGACATTCTACGGGCTGTTTTTGAAGGCGTAGCTTTCAACACAAAATGGCTGCTCGACCCTGTAGAAAAATTCATGGGAAGACCTTTCCAGCACATCAATTTTATCGGCGGAGGCGCCAATTCGGATGTCTGGTCGCAAATAATTGCCGATGTGCTCGACAGAAAAATCCGGCAGGTCAAAGACCCGATCTATTCCAATGCCCGTGGTGCGGCATTCCTCGCTTCCATGGCTCTAAAATACATAACTCTAGAGGACATTCCGCAATACATCAAAATCAAGGCGGAATACACCCCCAATCCGGACAACAGAAAAATATATGATGAGGTATTTGCGGAATTCTTAAATCACTACAAAACTCAGAAAAAAGCATGCGCACGGATGAATAAGCAAGCACCAGGTGCTTGTGCGCTGCCAACATAGTCGCAATGAAGAATTAGGAGGGTACCATTGTATGGAATATGCGGAAATAATGAAAAGAAAAGACGTGATTTTGTCCAGACCGGTGCAACCGATCCCAAAGGACAAACTGGCTTCCGAGCATAAGCGTTACGCCCAACGTTGCAAACGTTCGATAGAGATTTTCGAGAAGGCCAAGGCGATGATTCCCGGCGGTGTCGAACACAACTTGAGCCAGAATAAGCCTTTCCCCCTGGCGATGGACCGCGCCAAAGGTTACAAGATCTGGGATGTGGATGGTAATGAGTATATAGATTACCTGATGTGTGGCGCGCCAATTATGCTTGGTCACAGCTATGAACCGCTCGATGAAAAGATTATCGAGATCATCAGGGAAAAAGGGCCGGCGACTGGTTTAACCTCGGAATATGAGCTCCTGGCTGCTGCGGAAATTATTAAACACATGCCCGGCGTGGAGATGGTGCGCTTTCTCCAGTCCGGCACTGAAGCGGATATGGCGGCGCTGCGTATTGCCCGCGCATTTACCGGAAAACTCAAGATCATCAAAATCGGCGGCAGCTATCACGGCTGGTCTGATCAGATGATCTATTCAGTTCATATTCCCCGGACCGGCAATTTTGAATCCAAAGGCATTCCCGCGGAATGCTTTGCTCACATCGTCGATGTGCCGCCCAATGACTTTGAGGCTTTGGAGAAGACATTTAAAGATAATCAGGATAAAGGCGGGGTTGCCGGTGTGATGGTCGAGCCGATCGGCGGCGAGTCCGGCGCGCATCCGGTTCATCCTGACTGGAATAAGACAATCCGTAAGCTGTGCGACCAGTATGGGTCACTGATGATTTTTGACGAAGTGGTAACCGGTTTTCGGGTGGATATGGGCGGCGCCCAGAAGTTATACAACATCATGCCGGATCTTACGGTACTGGGCAAGATCATCACGCACGGTTATCCCTCATCGGGCGCAGTAGCCGGCAGAAAAGATGTCATGAAAGTCTGCGCGGGCAGTATGGGCGATAAGATATTTGTGGGCGGCACACTGGCGGCCAATCCCATTTCTATGGCAGCTTGTTATTATGCCTTGAAGTACATGGTCGAAAATGACGCTGTGGCAAAGGCAACCGCCCACGCGAACAGGTTAACCAAGGCTCTCAATGATCTGTATGCGACACGTCCGGATCTGGGATTCTTTGTTTATAATTTCGGCGCCATCATGCATTACATGACGACCGCATTCTTTTCCATAGACTTAAACGCGCCTGACGCGCTCACCCAGATTTTTACACGGAAGCAGGTTGCGGATGATTACCAGGTGGTGACGATGGCTCACGGGTTGTGCACTCTGGCCGGAACCCGTATGTACACTTGCATGCAGCACGATGAAGAAGCGCTGAAAAAGACATTGGAGATATGGGAATATGTACTTTCACTGATTCCTAAAAGTTAAAAACCATAAAGCAACTAATTATTAAGGAGCAATTTATGAAAAAAAAGAAAGAAGAGATCTGCATAAAAGAAGACATCGATGCCTTCGCGGATAAACCCATCACGATACCGGAGAGTATCGACATGGAAAATCATTTGATCGCCACCTACTGGGCCCAGATGGACAAGGCGTGGGACGCGTCGGTAATGAGCCAGGTGATCGCCATAGAGCAGACCACCGGAACCTGGACCCCGGTGCCGGGAGAAACTCCGGAGATACGGGCGAAACACGTGGCCAAGGTCATCGGCGTGTACGAGTCGCCCTACTATGAATACGGCGTTCCGGCGGACGTCACGGCCCGCCAGTATATTATCCAGGTGGCCTTCCCCTCCGCCAACGTGGAGGACCAGCTCCCCATGATGCTGACCGCGTTGGTCGGAAACATATCCCTAGTGCCCAATTTCAAGCTTCTGGACATCAGGCTTCCCAAAGAAACGCTGGACCAGTACAACGGGCCCAGATTCGGGACCGACGGATGGTGGACCGCACTGGGTCTCAAGAAGGGACGGCTACTCCTCAATAACATGATCAAGCCCTGCAGCGGCTATCCGCTGGAAGTGGGGGCCGAACTCTTCAGACAAGCGGCCCTCGGAGGCTGTGACGTAATCAAGGACGACGAGCTTATCGCCAACATGCGCTACAACGACGCAGTAAAAAGGGTCAAGGCCTACATGAGGATCGAAAAGGAAGTATACGAGGAGACCGGCGAGCACACGATCTATACCGTGAATGTCACCGACCGCCTGCCGCGGATGTTCGACCTGGCGAAGCGGTGCATAGACGCGGGAGTCAACGGCATGATGGTAAACTACTTGGCCGTCGGACCCGAGGCGATGCGCGCCTTGGCCGACGATCCGAACATCAACGTGCCGATCCTAGCCCACATGGACGTGGCTGGCGCGTACTTCATGTCTCCCTATCAAGGGATATCGTCCCCCATAATTTTCGGCAAGATTGCGCGGCTCTGCGGAGCGGACGCCATCGTGCTCCCCTTCTCTATGGGCGGTAAGGCCATGTACATGCATGAACGCTTCATGAATACAACGCGCAACCTGATCTATCCGATGGGAAACCTCAAGCCCACCATGCCCATGCCGTCGGGCGGCATCACCCCGAACAACGTGCAGGACATCGTGAACGCGCTGGGCAAGGACATTATGATCGGGTCTGGCGGCGGGATTCACGCCCATCCGATGGGACCGAAGGCCGGCGCACGTGCTTTGCGGCAAGCTATCGATGCAGCAATGAAAGGCATCAAATTGGAAGAGTATGCCAAAGAACATGAAGAACTCGGTATAGCCTTAGGGGTCTGGGGTAAAAAAACTGATTTCAAAATCTAGATCAAAGTTAAAATTATTCTTTCATGCCGGAGCGGGTCGATAAGCCCGCCCGGCTATAGATGTTGATGCCGGATTTATTTTATACCATTTCATTTTCAAAGGATCTAAACTGTGGATTACTACTTGCATGACGATCCGCGAATGCCTCTAGCCTGGGCGCCGTGGTTCTCTCATGAATACATTAATTATTTTTCTGTCCAAGCCATGGACAGGATTATGACCCTGCCGCAGGTTCAGGTAAAACCGAAGCCTGATTTCAACAATAGAAACTGGCCTATCGGTCCAAAGCATGTCGATTTATATAAGGAAAGTTACAGAGAATATCGAAAACTTTCTCCGCTATGGTCTTTTGCTTATGACGAGCGCAATGGTGAATACAGCATTGACCCCCCGGAGAATAAAACCATTGAGCCATGGAAGATACTTGTTATTTACAGCACGGAACCGGATCTTAATCCGGACTGTGATCTCTCTCTCCATAAGAATCAGAAAACCACCGGCGGATCTCACGGCTGGCGGCACATGCAATTCCAGGCACTAGGCATGAAGTTCGGGATAGCAACCGAGTCTGTCCATATACATATGGATCTTGCCAGAATGGCTTTTAAAAGTGGCAACGATTATTGGGGCTGGCGTTATTTGTCCCGTTGTACCCATTATCTGGCCGATCTGGGCAACCCCTTCCATGTTCATGCTGTACCTTCATGGTTTTTAATCAAGAATTTATTCTCATCAAAAAAGCTCTTCCGGATTGTTTCCGCAGTGCACCAGAGTTATGAAATATATGTGGAACGCCGGTTTCGCGAGGGGTTCCCTGCTTTCAAACTGGCTTTATTGCAAGGTGCCAGCGAAGGGAAAGCTACTTGCCATAATGTGACCGCAGAAATTAATTCCTACAAGCATCAGGCTAAAAAACGGTTGAAGCCAATTTTCCATTTTTTTCTCGATCAGTATGGCCAGGAACTCATCGATGCTTTCCGGCAAATGGATCAAAACAGCCATCTGGATGCCGCCGCTCAGACCAATATGTGTTCGAAAGACGCAGCAGGGGTTATTTTTCAGGATTCTCATCTTCCCTCTTTGAACTTTCTCGACCGGGTCACAGTTGATATTCTTTTTGATGTAGGGAGAATGCTAGGAATACTGCTTAACGGGTTTTCACCACGGAAGAATTGATAAGGTTTATCTCAACTGTCTACTTCTTTTTTCCCATCGCCTGCTGGACTTCATTGTCTCTCACAATCTTAACTACCTCGACGATCGATTCGGGAAGAGTGTCAACCGGCTTGCCGGTAGACAGCGCCAAATAGTATATATGGGCAACTTTTTCTAAAAGCTCCGCATGGAGGATTGCCTTATCCATGTCCTTGCCAAGGGCTAATATGCCGTGATTCTGAAGGATGTACGCGTTGGCATTATTTGATAATTTCCCGGCCACATTATTGACAAGCTCCGGACTGCCGGAAAGAGCATAGGAAACTATCTCCACTGTCTGTCCAAGTGAAAAGGCAACTTCATCGAAAAGAGCGGGAATAGGTGTATGGATGAGACTAAAAACGCTGCCGTATGTCTGATGCGTGTGAACGATCGCGTTGACGTCGGGCCTATTGCGGTAAATGATACTGTGCATCGCCGATTCCACGGAAGGTTTTAATTGATGATTTTCTTCAATTACCGAAAGATCGAAATCAACAATACAAATATCTTCCCTGGTAAGCTCTGTATACCTCACTGATGATGGAGTAATGGCCATAACATTTTCACTTACCCGCATCGAAACGTTGCCTCCGCTACCCCTTTGCGAACCGAAATAACCCTGCTGGTAAAGCCATTGACTTGCTTCCAGTATATTTTTCTTATAGCTTTCGTATTTAGTCACGGGAAGTGAATGATCTCCTTAATTTATAACGTTTAAAATTATCGGATTTTGCCCAAAAAATATTTTAAATTATTTGTTGACTTTATAATTTAATAATATTAAATTAACTACATTAAATTAACATTTATACCAGGTTTGAAATGATGTCAATAAAAAAACACATTTTCCAGGTTGCATTGGAAATATTTTTTGTAACTGTTGGTATAAGGTAATAATAAGTAGCATTTAGAAAATGCCCGTTTTCTAAATGCCTGATTTAAATTTTGTAGATTAAGGAGGGGAAGATGAAGAAATTTTGGTTAGTTTTGCTTTCAATGGGGCTGATCATGTCCTTCAGCGCATCGGCTTTCGCGGTTGACGTCAAGGTTAGCGGCGAATATTACGCAGCCGGCATGTATCAGGATAAAACCACTTTTGTGAAAAACGGATATTATGAGACTCTGCCGTATTTTCAAAATCCGACTTTTAGTGACGGTGGCCCCAGCACAGCCTTTTTTTATCAAAGACTGCGCGTCCAGACCGATTTTGTATTTTCTCCGTCTCTGAAGCTGGTCACGCGATTCAACGCAATGGAAAGAATATGGGGCGGCGCAAGATCGGCACCCGGCACCACAATCGATACTCAGTCTGCCGCAACCAGGGCGGAAAATGAAAACATCGGCTTCGACTGGGCCTACGTTGAATATGTTTCTCCGATCGGTATGTTTGATATCGGTTACATGGACGACGGCGGCTGGGGAACGGTTTTTGGGGACAGTTCCATACCGCAAGGTATCCTCAGTTGGGCCGCACAAATGAACGGATGGACTGCTTTCCTGCAACTGGTCAAGATAGGTGACAATAGCAGATCAGCGGTAACTTCATCAACAAATGTGACGGACAGTGATACAGATAAGTATCAGGGTGGTTTCCTCTATGAATGGAAAGGAGGCACTCAAGCCGGTCTTCTGGTTATTTATTATCGCGACGCCAGCACCAGACCTCCATCGTTTATGGGTTATGATGTCGGCTTTACCGGAAATGTTTTCGTTTTAGAGCCTTATACTATTCTACAGATTGGCCCTGCCAAAATTCAGGCGGAAGTGGATTACGCCTTCGGTTATATAAAAGCTGATAACATCAACTTCCTTACCGCCGGCCAGGATGTGAGAGTAGATAATCTGGCGGGATGGGTGGATGCGACTGTTAATTTGAAACAATTTTATTTCGGCGGCAGCGTTGCTTATGTTGCCGGTAACGATTGGAGTAATTACAACAACACCGGTGGTAAAATGGACGTTGCAAAAGGCGGGTTCCTTACCGGCGGTATGGATTGGAATCCCGCACTAATTCTGTTTAACAACGAACGCCATTACTGGGAAGGCACCATTTATGGCAATAACGTAACGAGCACATCCATGAATTATATCTCGCAGCAATATAATCTTAACGACACAGGAATGTACAATGCGTGGTTTTTTCAGGGCAGAGCCGGTTTTCGTCCGACCGACAAGCTGGACATGATGGCTTCTCTTTCTTATGCGGTGGCCGATAGTAAAACACTTATGGGCGCTCCTGACGCTGTATCTAACGTGTATGGGACGGAAATTGATCTTATCGGAATATACAAGATCAACAATAACCTGAAATATATGCTGGGATTTGGTTACCTCTTCACCGGCGATTATTTTAAGGGTTTTGATCCGACCAGCAACGTTCGTGACAACTATTTGCTCATCAACAAAATGACTCTGTCTTTCTAAAAAAGAGCTGTTAATCTAAAGCCCTGGGATTTATAAAATCCCGGGGCTTTGTTTATTTATAAAGAGTTTGGAACTGGAATTATTTGCTGTGATCCACAGCAGAATGAATAAGTCCAACCACCTTTTGCACTTTCTTCAAGGCGAGTTTATCCACATAAGAGGCCGGCAATATTTTCATCAGATGATACTCTAATTTATTTTCCGCCACAATGTAACGCAATTGGGGATTTGCCGCAGTCAGGACTTGATATACTGTTTTGGCTACCTCAATGGGGGCCAAGCCTGTCGTTCTCCCTTTAAGGATTGCATATTCACCAATCGCTTTGGCCTCAGCAGCGAATAGCGATTCGGCATATTTGTTCAGGTATTTTTCCCCTTTATCCCAAATCGGGGTAGTAACTCGCCCGGGTTCAATAATAATTACTTTCACCCCATAAGGGGTAATTTCCCGGCGGAGAGAATCGGAATAGCCCTCCAGGGCAAACTTACTGGAACAATACGGACCGAAGAAAGGCGTCGCAAAAAATCCGCTATCCGAGCTCATCATGACAATTCTACCTTTAGCTTTTAATAATAAGGGGAACATCGCTTGAGTAATCTGATGAACTCCAAAAAGATTGACTTCAAACTGAGCGCGAAGATCTTCGACGCTCACATCCATTAATGGCCCGCCTTTGCCGATGCCGGCATTGTTGACTAAGCCAAATAACCCTGCTGTTTTTTCTTCAATTATTTTTTTTACTTGTTTTACATCTTCCGTGTTAGTTACATCGAGTTTAAGTGGAGTTACATTTGAATTTTTTGCCAAACCATCCAGTGCTTCCTGTTTTCGCGCTCCGGCAAAAACATGCATGCCCTTTGACGTAATATATTGTGTGATAGCCAGTCCAATTCCAGTACTGGCACCTGTAACTAAAACAGATAGTTGATTACTGATCATTTTTGACCTTTCAGAAAAATCACGGGTATAAACCCCAAAGCAAGCGGCGGGGTATTATACCCTCCGCTTCGCGGGATTGTTCAACTTTCCATTTCCGCCGCGCTGCGCTTTTGGAATTGGAGTTTCAATAATAAGTTTTTGTTTTGGTTGACTACAAAAATATAATGATTGCCTGCAGAAAATAAATCTGTCCCCCTTTTTCTCTTCAATCAGGAAGCTTTAAAACCTTTTCAACTTCACTGAGCTCCTTTTTTTTCCTGTCAGCGCTCCAGCACCGCTCATTTGCCGCGATATCGGCGACCTTCTCCAGAACTGTTTCACCGGGATTGCCCAGCGTCCCAATGCCTGTTCTCCTGAAAAGAATGTCTTTTAATGTGACTGCCATTTCATTTTTAATCGCATACACTACCTGGGCCAGAATCTCGCCGTCATCGTTTACTATTTCTGCCAGCTTTTTATCCTGTCGCGCCAGCTTCAGGACATTTTCATACTCAGTACCATAATTTCTGCCGAGGTATTCGACAGTCGTATTTTTAAAATCGCTGTTTTCTTTTTTTATAAAATCAATAAATTTTTCAATGTCCTCTATCTCGCAGCCGACAAGCCGTTGTTTATGAGTCTTACACTTGCCGAGTTTTTTTCCAAGTCTTCTTTCCACTGCTTTTAAAACATTCTGTGCGAGGTTACGGCTGGTGGTATACTTGCCGCCCTCGACTGTGATCAGGCCGGTGAGTCCTTCGTCCGAATGGTCATAAATCTCGTATTTACGGGTAGTGGTATGCACATCCTCTTTTTGCGCATCCAGTAGCGGGCGCAGGCCGCCGTAAGTAAACAGCACATCATCGTATTGAATTGGATTGTTGTTGCCGAAATCCATGTTCACAGTATCAATCAACTCCTGAATACTTTGCTTAGTCACGTGATATTCATCCGGAGGTCCGGGATACTCCTTGTCCGTCGTTCCAATTAATGAATGGCCGCGCCAAGGAATCAGGAAAAAGTGACCTGTCTTGGTCATGGTGCCAACGGCTTGGTTATTGATGAGATTCTTCACAATCAGGTGGATCCCTTCGGAGCGGCGGATCTTATCATGCGAATCACCCATTTTTGCCAACTTGAGAACTATGTCCGCCCATGGTCCAGTGCAGTTGATGGTAAGTTTTCCTCTGATGGTGTGCGATCTGTTGTTCACAAGATCCCGCACCACGATGCCGGAAACTTTATTCCCTTCGGTAATGAAAAAATCTTCCACCTTGGTATAGTTGGAGACTTTGGCTCCATAATGAACGGCTGATTTTAAAAATGCAAGTGTCAACCGCTCGGGAAAAATACTGAGGCTGTCATAATAGATCATGGCCCCCTTCAAGCCTTCGCGCTTTGCATTCGGCACCTTCTCGATAACTTCTTCTCTGGACAAAGGATAGTGATTGGGGATTTTTTTGCTTTTGTCCCAGGTAAATTTCTTATCGAACGCGAGCAGATCGTAAACGAAAAGGCCTATCTTCATGACAAATGTCGGATTGACGAACATGAATGGAATGGGATAGACATAGTTAGGGGCTATATTCCCCAGAATCCTGCGTTCATGGAGAGATTCGCGCACAAGTCCTAATTCGAAGGTTTTCAGGTATCGCAGGCCGCCATGGATTACTTTGGAAGTTGCGGCGGATGTCGCCCCGCCGAAATCGCTTTTTTCCACAAGCGCAACGCTCAGTCCCCTGCTCGCGGCATCATAGGCAACAGCGGCGCCGGTAATACCGCCTCCGATCACGAGAATATCGAATGATTCGTTCTTGTAGTCATCCATGAAACGTTTCATAATAAATACTCCTTAATGATTGAGTTCTTTAAAAGCGCCTTTGTTATTTTTATATAACGCTTGATAGTGTTTATAAAGCTTGTCATACACCGCCTTGTTGTCCGGATTCGGTCTATAGATGTTCCCTTTTTTCAGCATCTTGCCGATCTCGTTAAAATTCTTGTAAATTCCAAAGGAGACCATTGCGATGGCAGCGGCGCCCTGAGCGGATGCCATCTGCGGATTTATCATCTGCAGGATCGGTTTCTGCAAGACGTCGGCGAAGATCTGACACCACACATCGCTTTTTGAAGCGCCGCCGATTAATCGGACTTCGTCTGTGGTCGGTTTGCTTTTTTTCAATGACATCTTTTCCACGAAGTCCATACCCCAGCGAATGTTGAAGGCAACCCCTTCCATTGCCGACCGGCAGAGATCAGCCCGTGTCGTATTCATGCTGATGTTGAATATCTGACCGCGCAGGTATGGATTATTGATGGGTGATCGCTCCCCGAAAAGCCATGGCGTCAGAATGACATGGTTCGCTCCTGGGGGTGATTTGGCTGCTTCCTTATCCATCATCTTATATATTTCAGCGGTTGATTTTCCTTGCGTTAATTCGGCGGGATACAGCATGCCCCTGAGCCAGTCCAGGGCGGCGCCCAGGGTTTCCTGCTTGCTGATCAAAAGGTACCTGCCGGGAATCCCTGACACAATTGCTCCTATGTAATGTTTGGTATCGATAGCAGTCCCGGGGTGGTGTGTGGCAACCCAGCCGGCCGTGCCGATATTAACGTGCATATGCCCCATCTCAATGGCGCCGGAACCGATCGCCGATGCCAGGAGGTCACCGGAGCCCGTCACCACGGGAAGGCCCACCGGCACACCGGTTTTTGCAGAAAAATCCGCAGTGACATTGCCTGCAATTGCCGTTGAATGTTTAAGCTCCGGCATTTTGCGTGAATCGAGCCCATACATTTTATGGATATCTTCCGACCATGTCCACTTTCCCTGATCCTTATTCCGCGTATCCATGAGCCAGGTGACGTTTGCCATGTCGTATGAAGTCACATAATTGCCGGTTGCAAGAAAAATGGCATAATCCTTTGCGTCAAGAAATTTATGAACGGCATGATACAAATCGGGCTTGTATTTTTTCATCCAGGCGAGCTTGCATACGGTATCCTTTCCTGTTTTTCCGGGCGCGCCGCCGGTTATCATCATGAATTTGAGAAGCTTCATGATGGGATAGCCCTCAATCTTGATAAGTCCCTTGAACATCTCTTCCTGGGTGAAACAGGCTGCGCGCTCATCCATCCAGGATAGCATGTTCATGAGGGGTTTTCCGTCCTTGTCCACCGGAACGGTGTTTTGCATCTGGCTTGTGAACACAAGGCCGGCAAGCCTTCCGACCAGATCGGGATGTGCCGCTAAAACATTTCTGGTGGAGTTATAGATTGCATCCGATATTTCCTTTGGAGATTGCTCAACACACGACTTGTCCGGATACGAAAGGCTGCACGTTGACTGATCGGAATCTATGTATCCGTCAGGGCTTACGAGCACCGCTTTAGTTTCAGTGGTGCCAACATCAACAGCAAGTATGAGATTTTTTTCTTCCATAATCACCTCTCCTTGTTTCGGATATACAGATATATAATGCTGCGTTTCAGCGGCGCTGCTCTGTCGCGTCCGCCTGGATGTGCTTGTTCGCCTTTTTTAATGATTATCAAAATCATTATATTTTGCTTTTGCTTGTAAAAAAGCAAAGATCTCAAGCAGAGCTTGCCTGATAGGATTCAGCTCTTCAATAAATTGAACATCCACTCTTTTGATACGTTCACGTGCACTTTTAAAAAACCGAACGAAAAGCATATTGGCTCAACAAATCATCACAAGAGCCTTCTTTTTTGTAGGTTACTTTCTTATTACCTGTTTGTGCTCTGGCTAGAAGAAAAGTAAATGTAGCCTGATTGTGATTATTCCGCGCGTAGTATTGGAACCTTTTTCGCATGTTATTTGTGCGCCCTACATACAAAGCATGACCGTCTTCTGAAAATATTTATATTCCAACAAATAGCATTGACCTGCCTCCTAATACTTGTACCACAAGTTAAGTTAGAGTTCAGCAGTTTTGTGATTATTTTAGATTGAAAGGTTGTATGAATTGAGAAACCGAGAAAAACAACATTACTGGAAGTAAGTAATCCTGCTCTTACAAAATTTCACAACAGCGAATCATAAAAAGTCATTGCAATACTTATGTTAATGTTTTATCAATTATCCGACTAGCGCATTGCGCCTAATGCATCCAAAACTTTTGATGAAAAGGAAGTTGCTATGTCGCTTTTTAACATTGATCAAAAAAAATGTAAACGGGAAGGCATCTGTGCGACGGAATGTCCGGCACAAATCATTGTTCAGCTTGACAAGAAATCTTTCCCATCTTTATTAGAAAATAGCGAAGAATTTTGCATTAACTGTGGACACTGCGTGGCGGTGTGTCCTCATGGGGCACTAATGCTATCCACAATGCCCCTTGATGCCTGTCTGCCAATTCAAAAAAACCTTCTTCTCGACGCCGACACAGTGAAGCAGCTTCTTCAAGCACGACGTTCTATCCGCCAGTATAAAAGAAAGGTCGTCTCCCACAAACGTCTGACGGAGTTGATCGATACAGCACGATATGCTCCCACCGGCAGTAACAAGCAACAAGTGCATTGGACTGTTTTTCAGAATCCCGAAGATGTTCACAAGTTGGCTGAGATGGTCGTTGATTTCATGAGAATTATGCTTCCCGTTATGACGGATGAAGCAAATGTCCGGCGTTTTAGGCGCATTGTAGATGCTTGGGACAATGGCATAGATCGCATTATGCGAGGAGCGCCACACTTAATTGTTGTTCATAGCCCTACCGATCTGTCTTTTCCCGCAGCGGATTGCGCAATTGCGCTCACATATCTGGAACTCTATGCCTATGCCAAAGGATTAGGAACATGCTGGGCCGGTTATTTCACAGCATGCTCCGGTCTGCATGAACCAATTATCAAAGTATTGGATTTGCCTGCAGGCCATAAATGTTTTGGGGCAGTGATGCTGGGATATCCCAAACACAGCTATCATCGAATACCAAAGCGCAATGAGCCTCTTATCACATGGCGCTGATTGCAGAAATGTTCAGCAAATCGTGACACGACCACCGGCAGAACGAGAGAACCGTTTGCCGCCATTAGAGGTCACCTGATCTGGCGCAAAATATTTTCTGGAAATGTAGGGTTAGAATCCATCAGGCAAAATGTTTTATTGATCTCCGATTGAAAGGTTGCATTTTCCCGATAATCCAATTTCTATTTATAATAGGAAGAAGTGATTGTTTCTTTCACCTACTAATCCACAGTATTTTGCGGTCGTTAAAATTGAGGATTACGAGTTGTAACATACACTATTTTACTCCAAGTTCTTTGCAGAGAAAATTTAGTTCCTGATCGACAACATTCTCGAAGAGATCACCCACATACACATCAAAGTGTCCTACAGGAAGCACTTGCGACGTTGCCCTGTTCATGCGATCAGCGGTTTTCTGAACGTCTTTCCAATCGACAAGTGAATCTTTTTCAGCGACTATGAATAGGGCTGGACACTTGATCTTCCTTGCATAACTCATAGGCCGGTAATTTGTTATCATTAGTAGTATTCGCGCCGGGCATTCGTTCTTCCAGGCGCTCCCTTTTGGAATTATGGCCGAGTAGCCATCCCACGAATCATGCGTATTCATAAAGGCGAAAGTATCCGGCTTACCGATGATGGGAATCATATGAGGTTTCCGGAAGGTAATCATCCGGAATACATCGCGAATGCCGTGCAAAGTCGCTTTGAATAAATAGATCGGGCTAAATATGCGGAAGATGGACCAACCGTTCACGAAAGGGACCTGGGAAACCAGCGCCGATATTCCCTTTGATTTTGCCGCAACCACGAGCACATGACCACCAGCAAATGACGATCCCCACAGGCCAATCCTGGTCTTGTCAATGACCTCCAGAGATCGCACATGATCAATAGCCCCAAGCCAGTCATGTATTTGCCGCCAGGGATTTATCAGGTGCCGCGGCTCGCCATCGCTTTTCCCATAGTAGCGGTAATCGAAGGCGAAGGCGGCTAGCCCATGAGCGGCAAAACGCTCGGCAAAGGCCGGGATCCTGAAAGTTTGCTCCGCGCCAAGACCATGAGCCATGATCACGACCGGTGGCTTATCAGGTTTATCAGGCAGGTAAAGGGTTCCCGCACAGCGGATTCCTTTGCTGAAAAAATCAGATTCAATTTTTTTCATTATTTTTCTCCTTCATAAAGTTTGAGAAACTTTTCATATAAGCGGCTAAAAATTAATTGATTATAAGCCTGCCTTTTTTTTCATAATACTGCGTACAATAAAACGCGGAGTATATTGTGCCAATGGCTGAAGAATATTGTACGGGAAGAATTCAACAAGCCAGTTCACACGTTTTTTATGCGATGCCTTCCAAACTGCGTTCACGACATCCTGAGTAGTCAGTTTTATACCGACATTTTCCACGACCTTTGAATGGCAGGGCTCCATCATGGGGGTATCGACGAAATTCGGCATTATATCGCATACGTGTATATCGTGGCGCTCCCATTCGAGGTTCAATGCTTCTGTTAAGCCCCTTATAAAGAACTTCGTAGCTGAATAGGTCACCTCCCAGGGCACCCCGTAATGCGCGGCAGCTGAACACATATTTATCACCCGGGCACCCTGCGTCTTTTTCAGGTAGGGAAATGCATGAAAAGTGCAATTAAGCACTCCGGTAACGTTGACATTGATCATCGCATGATGATTCTGGAGAGGCACCGATTCAAACGGATCCATCCATGCGACCCCCGCGTTGTTAAATAGGACATCAAGCTTCCCGTCATTTTTAGCACAGAAGTCATTGATTGTTTTAGCGACACCGTCTGAATCGGTTACGTCCATAATTGCCGCGAAATATTGTTTCCCCGATAATTCTTTTTCAAGTTTTGCCAGTCCGCTCCTGTCAACATCGGTTACACCTATAAACCAGCCCTTTTCCGCAAAAAATAATGCAGTTGCCCTGCCAATTCCCTTTGATGCGCCAGTTATAAAAATATTCATTATTATTCCCCTTTAATAATTTCTTTTTTTAAGAATGTCCCGAATAAGAATATTTGACAATAGTACCTGATCTGCCCCGAATGCTTGTACCACATGTTAAGTTAGAGTTCAGCCATTTTTTGAGGATTACCGATTGAAGTGTGGTATCCGAAATCGTTCATGAGTCAAGATAAAAACTTACCCCTTGATTTTGTCGAATTGGGCTTTCTCACTTGCCTTTGCGTCTTCTAACGAAGTCAGCGTAGTCATCAAATGCCTCACAGGTTGTGTACTTGTAGTTAAAGCCCAGTTGCCACTTGAGCTTATCACTGTTTACCACCCAGGGGTAACGGATCATGTTCAAGGCGGGGTTGGGGAATTCGCTTAGGAACCAAAGGCGCAAGCTCCACGCAATGGCGTTAAAGAAGGACAAAAGCTTGTCAGGTAGTGGGATGAGGATACCACCAAGTTTCTTAACCATTTCTGAGAAAGGAATGGTGCCGTCCCCACCCACGTTGAAGACGCCATCTTTTTTGTCACGCAATGCTAGATAGATGATCCGGACAAGATCATCCTCGTGAACGAACTGCATGGGTTCGGTGTGGAAAGGTAGAAAGACGATCTTTTTCCCTAGATAACGCGACAAAGGGTTGTCAAATCCCGGACCAACGACAAAGCATGGACGCAAGATAGCCAGTCTCACGCCGCTACTATCTTTAATCCACTCCGGGATAGCCATTTCGATCTCGCGTTTGTTCTTGCTATAGGTGAAATCGGCGTTGCCACGCAAAGGACTGTCTTCAGTCAGGGGTTTGTCGTTGTCAGGGTGGAAACCATAGGCTGTGGAAGAACTAGTATACAGCACTTGTTCAACTTTGGCGCGCACACAGGCTCTCAGGACGTTACGTGTGCCGCCCACATTGATATCTTCCATAAGCTCTTTATTGTGGATGGGTGGCAGGATATAGGCTGTATGGATCATGGTGTCTATACTATTGTCCGTGAGTATATCGTCTATATTGTCACGTACATCGCGTTTGTAAAAGCGGAATTTGGGAATGGATTTTTTCGGAGGTTTGATGTCAAGGCCAACGATATTTTCAATCTCATCCTTTTGAGACAGGAACAGTGCTATTTTGCTGCCGATATAACCACTTGCTCCTGTAATACAAACATTGCGCATATGCTTCACTCCTATCATTGATTACTAGTTATTCCAGCGCATTAGTTTCCTTCAGCAACACAAGCTTAAATCGCATTCCCTATCCATGAAGTTTCCCTTTCACAAACATGTCCGGAATGGCACCATCTGATCTATACTTAACGGAGCACTCCCAATTCACTTAGTCGTAGCTTTTGACGCTTTTTATTTCCTTTTTTCTTTCAAAACCCAATAAGATATGTAACCCATCAGGCGACGTGGCATTACTCTGGTCAAAACAGCATGGGCAAACCAGTTTTGAATGCCAGGAATGTAGATTAGTTTTCCCCTTTTGAAGGCATTTACTCCCTTGCGGGCGATATCTTCCGGGGAACTGAGACCGCTAATAAAAAACCACCATAGTTTTTTGGGAAATCCCTCCCCGCGAAGCATCGGCGTATCCGTATAGGAAGGGTTAAGGGTGCAGATTTTAATACCAGAAGATTTGATCTCTTGGCCTACCGCCTCACTGAGGCTTTGCACGAATGCCTTGGTGGCACCGTAAACGGCATGGTGTGCACTGGGCTGAAAGGCCGAAGCGGAAACGACGTTAAGGACTCTTCCGGATTTTCTTTTCATTAAATCAGGTAAAAATAACCTCATAAGTTTTACGTAGGCAATGACATTAACCGAAATCATCTTGATCTGCCCGTCCAGAGGCAGTTCGGCAAAGCTTCCGTAAAGCATGACCCCAGCGTTATTGACAAGGATGTCGATGCCTTCGCCGATTTGTACGACCTGTTCATAAAGTAACTCCGGTCCTGAATCCAGAGCTAGATCAACGGGAAATTTCTTTGTTTTGCTATGATATTGATGTTCCAGGTAGTCAGCCCAATGACGGAGCTGATCCTCTTCACGGGGATGGCACCCGAGAAAAAGATTGGATCCTTCACGGGCAAAGCACTCTGCGAGAGCCTTTCCGATGCCGGAGGCGGAGCCGGTAATCAGGACATTTTTACCTTTTAGTATCAGCATATCTACCTCTTTCCTTTAGCCAAAATTTTTACCCCTTTTCCAGGATGTGGATGCACATAGCCGCTTCTTCGACGCCGATGTTTCCGCCGCCGTTTTCCGCCAAACCTATCCTTGCTCCTTCAACTTGTCTTTTCCCAGCCTCGTCGCGAAGTTGGGTCACGATCTCCTGTATCTGCGATATACCTGAAGCACCGATGGGATGTCCCTTGCATTCCAGACCGCCGCTGGTGTTGATTGGTTTCTTGCCGCCCAGTTTAGTGGCGCCCGATTCAGCAAAGGGGCCACCCTCGCCCATGGGACAGAAGCCCATTGACTCTGTCTGGTGAAGCTCACCCCAGGCCGTGGCGTCGTGGAGTTCCGCAAGATCTATATCGTCCGGTCCCAGTCCCGCTATATTGTAAGCTTTGTGAGCGAGACGTTCTCCAATGTCGGGGGCGTCGATGTCGCGGTCGCTGCCTGTTCCCAGAATGGATGCCAGGATCTTTACCGGTCTTTTGTTCTTCAGTTTTTTCAGGTAGCTTTCTGAGCAAACGATCACCGCCGCAGCGCCATCGCCAACGGGAGCGCACATTGCCCTGGTTAATGGATAGGCCACCGGTTTGTCGGCCAAGACTTCTTCCACCGACATCAACTGCTGGTACTGGGCATGGGGATTAAGTGATGCATGCCAGTGATTCTTGGAGCAGATGACGGCTAACTGATGTTGATTAGAGCCGAAACGGTCCATGTGCCAGCGGGCGCCCATGGCATAGGCGTCCATGAAAACGCTTCTGCCTTCTCCGGGTGGTGTCTGTCCCGCTGGGATAGACACCTTTATCTTTTTGCTGACTTCTTCAAACATCTTAAGTTGATTTTCAAAATTATCCACGTCCATACAGGTGGCGTAGGCACCCAGAGATAATGCCTTGTTGGGATGGGTGATCTTTTCCGAACCCAACGCCAGGGCGACGTCATACATACCGGCGCGGATTCCCGTGTAGGCCATATGGAGCGCCGTGGAGCCGCCGGCGCAGGCGTTTTCCACATTTGTTATTGGAATACTGCCAATGCCGTAACTCCTTAAGACTACTTCACCCCGGATGGAATGCTGATTGGAAAACATGCCCCAGAAGGTATTGGCGAAGAAGGCGGACTGAATATCTTCCTTCTGAATTTGCGCATCCTTCAAAACCAGATCAACGGCCTCGTGCGCCATATCCCTGACGGTTCTGTCCGGATACTTATTGAACCTTATCATCCCTACGCCGATGATATACACATTATCCATTAGCATATTCCTCCTTGAGCAGGGCAGTGCCGATTCCTATGGCCAGAGAATCGTTGGAGCCATCCTCGATCATGGAGGCCCTGGCATCGCGGAAGAGTTTTTCGATCGGATATTCCTTGCTGACGCCGTTGCCGCCGAATAACTGCACGGCGTCGTTAGCTACCTCAAAAGCGGCATTGGTGCAGAAAACCTTTGCGGCGACAGAGTAAGGAACGGCGGGCGGAGTGGTGTTCATATTGTAAATCATCGCCGCCCTTGATAATTGTCTGGCAGCTTGAACCTTCGAAAACATGTCGAAGATCTTCTTTTGCACCCACTGGTGATTGGAGATGATTTTACCGCCCTGTACCCTTTCTTTGCAGTACTGAACGGCCAAATCGTAGGCGGCCTGGGCGACGCCGGTGAAAAAGGCGCCCATGCAGGCATTGGCCGTTGCCAGCGTGATGTCCGTCATCATCTCGTAGCTTTCGGGATCTATAATCATGTCTTCGCCGGGACAGATGGCGTCATCGAAGAATATCTCTCCCTGGGGAAGTTCTCTCTGCCCCATCTTGTCCAGGGGCTTTCCTCTGGAAACCCCCGGCTGTGTCAGGTCTATGAGGCAGATACCGCCGCCGTTCATGCCCTGGGCGCTGTCTATGTTGACGAAGAGGGCGGCATTGGTAGCAATGGGACCATTGGAGACCCAGGCCGCTTTCTGTCCGTTGATGATCCAGTCGCCGTTTTTCTTTTTGGCTTTGACCTGCTGGGTGATCTTGGGATCATGGAAGAAAGGCGTGCCCGGCATGAGGATATCGGAACCGTGTTCCGGTTCGGTAATCGCCCAGCAGCTCATGATGCTGGCGTCTTCGCATTCCACAAAGGGGGTGATGAATTTATCTATCAGATGATCATTGGGCACCATGCAGGCGTAAAAGGCCGCAAAAATGCTGACTCCCAGAGAAACGGTGAAACCGGCGCTTCCATAGGCCAGTTCTTCAAAAAAGATATGCACGGACAGGGGATCGAGACCCATGCCACCGTACGCATCGGAAATCAGTGCGGTATGGTATTTGTTCTTATACATCTGTTTCATGCACTTCCAGTAAAGAGAATCTTTTTTTATCACTTCCTCCGGCGATAATTTGTCAAGCTCGATGGACGCCGGCCGCAACACCTCGACGGAAAACTTGTGTACGGATTCTTTCAGGGCAATATGCTCGTCTGTTAAGTCCAGATTTAGATCTCTATAAGCCATGGTTTCCTCCTTTTATAATCGTAAAGCTTCATTGGTTCATTGCGTCCGCAATTTCATTGGCGCGTGATATTGCGGCTATCTGAAATCATCGTATTTGTAAATGTCGCCTTCCTTTTTATCGAACATCTCCTTCAAAACCCGTGTCAGCGCCTTTTCGGTGATTGTCTTCGGTATCTCCTTTACCACGTGCAGGTACGAAGGGATAAAATTTCCCTGCAGATCGTTTTTGCATTTCTGGTAGACGGAGGCGGGATCGATAACTTTCCCTTCAAAAGAAGCGACTGCTGCCACCAGGTCGCTTTCACCCGGGGCGCCGGAAGCGGCCGGTATACCATAAACGCAGGCTTCGCTTACATCGGGGTGCTGTCCAATGATGGACTCCACGAACTCGGGCTGGATGAAATCGCCGAAGCGACGCAACTCCGTGCCCTTCCTGAAGTCAAAGAAGTACCAGCCGTTTTCGTCCTTGTGGACCATATCGCCCGATCTCAGCCAGCCGCCCTTGGTCTTGTCCTGGGACTCATCGGGCAGTCCCAGGTAATCCACTTTTGTATCTCCACGGATCATGCGGGAAATGAGTTCCCCTGTCTGCCCAACCGAAACAGGATTGTCGTTTTCATCGACGATCTTGAACTCCATAACGCCGGGGATCGGTTTGCCGAATGATCCCACAGGACCCTGGCCGAGGGGTTTATAGGCAAACCCTCCCTCTACCGCGGCGTACCACTCGAGGATCTGGACGTTAAAACGCTTTTCGAAGCCCTGCCAAATGGCCAGCGGCGTTCCGGCACTGATGACGACCTTAACGGGATTGTCTCCGTCATTGGGTTTCTCCGGCTCGTTGTAGATGCCGGCTGCCATGCCGCCCAGAAGTGAGAAGGATGTGCATCCATACTTGCGGCAGATGTCCCAGATCCTGCTTTTTGTAAATCTCGGGCTGAAAACGGCCTTGATCCCCAGACTGAGGGCGGGGAAAAGGGTTACAGCCTGGGCGTTTCCGTGGGTGAGGGAAAGACCGTTGTAAAGGATGTCGTCGGATTTGTATTTCCAGACGATACTGTTCAGGATGTTAAACAGCCCCGTGCGATTGTTCCTGATCATGACCCCCTTGGGATCTCCGGTGGTGCCGGAGGTGTAAATGATCTGCATGGGGTGGCGCACATCCATGATCTGCTGTTCAACCGGTTTCCAGGTGTCCTTTTCCATCACCTCGTTCAAGGCATGATATTTGGTGGAAACAGCTATATTCTGCCCCGGCTGGTAGGCGACGGTAACGAACCGCAGGGTCGACACATCGGCGATTACCGCCTCCAAGTCTTCCAGGCATTCGCCGGAAACAATGACTGCCCTAGCTTTGCAGTTGTTGAGGAGGAACTTTAGCCGCTCCCCCTTGTTGCGGGGATCCACGGGGACAGCGATGGCGCCTATGGTTATCCCCCCCATCATTCCGCAGACGAACTCCGGATGATTTCTCATATAGATGGCTACCGTATCGCCTTTGCCTATCCCTTTGTCGACAAAAAGCCGGGCGACTTTGTTGGAACGCTCATGGATGATACGATAGGTGAGGATGTCATCACCGTACTCGCCATTTTCAAAAATGTAGATCTCCTTATCCGGCGTTTCGTCTGCCCGAATTTCGATCAAATGGGAGGCGATTACCTGATTAAGATGAGCTTTTGATGCCATGATTTAATTTCCTCCCTCTTAAATTTTGAATGTGCCTTCATCTTCCACGGCGCCGATGAATCCCCTGGTGAAGGTAGGAAATTCTTTCTTGAAGGTTTCATCCCAGTGTTCTTTTGTCCAATACTTGTGTCGGTCGAAATAAGGATCATTCTTGGCGGCGCTTACCGACACGCTGACAACCAAATCCACGTCTTCAATCATCTTCAGGGCGAAGGCGCCCATCCCCAAGGTACTGAATACGCGGCAGTGAAGTCCCAGTTTCCAGGCCATGGAAGCTGCCGCGTTGGTGGCGATGTTGATATTGATGTTTTTAAACTGGCAACTGGGGCCCCACGCAGTCAGCGATTCCACTACTTCGGCCTTGTTCATTTCGGCGCAAGTTTTATAACCGCAGGCGCCACAGTTGTAGTTGAAGTCAGATTTTCTTTTGTCTCCCAGGAGAAGGAGTCCGCAGGGCTCCTTGATCAGCTCCATGACAAAACGACCGTCACGAGCGGCTAGGGGCGACATATCGGCCAGAGAGTAAGAAAACTCGCCGATTGCGGCCATCTCCTCCTTGCCCAAGGATACTATCTTTACCGTATTTCTGTTATTAAATCTGAAGCTGTTGTGAGCGGCGACAGTCATCAATTCCAAGGCTCTGTCCAAGCCGCTTTGCACCAGATCATTCATATCTCGAATTGCCATTTTTTGCCTCCTGATGTTTGTTAATCTATTTAGCTATAGATGGATCTGAACTGTGGCCATAACCTTTTGATGATCCGGTCATTCATACTGCGTTCGTTGATCTCGCCGTACTTCAGCGGAATATCTCGGAAGGGGCTCTTTTCCGTAATGGAGATAGCCACAGCCAAAGCGAAGCCGGTGACATGAGGCAAGATATTCATCCTCATGGCCGTGGCCCCGACGGACCAAAAAACTCCATAGTCGATCCCCAGATTTCGTGCCTGGGAAATAATGCCATCGATGGCATAGGAGATGTTGTTGGCCCGAAAGACACAAAGGGGGCCTTTGAAGGCGATGCCAGCGTCACCTGGGAGTTTTTCCGTTTCTCTCAGAGATTCACAGGTCATCTTACCGCACATATTGCAGTTGATATCGGCCGGATCGGTAACACAACGAAGGGATGTAACCACCAGTACCGCATCGGCGTCGCGCAGCATGGCGGCATCTCTTTTAAAGAAATCCCAGGCCTTGTTTTCACAGGACATACTTTCCATACCCTGACAAAGATCCTCTATTGCACACGGATCATCGATGATATGGATCGTACATTCACCGACGCCTCCCACACGGGGTGTAGTCGTCCCGGAAGCAAGCAGCAACCGCGAGGCGATTCTTACCGCTTCCAGCCTGTCTTGCTCGAATTGTTTCATGCTCTTTTCTATGCTCATAAAATCCTCCCTTTTTTTAGTAAAATATTATGATAGGCCATACTTATGGGAGATCTCCGGATAGGCCTCGTAGGCCGGCTTCAAGAGCGGAAGCAGCTTCAACACCTTTGGAAGGGGCCCCTTGGCCTTGATCAAACCCTTGGCCAGGGCAACGGGCATTGATACTTCCTGTAACCAGAATTGATGGCAGGTATCGCCACTCAAGGTCATTTCAATAGTCGGCTTACAATCGGCATCACCGCAGATGACACCTTTATCGGGCGTCAACCAGATGAATCCGCTGGGATCGTTGATTGTAAACTTGATGGTAATGTTGGACTCGACGAATTTAGGCCCTACGGAAGGGTGGTTCATAAGTGTGTTAAAAAGTGTGCCCAAGACTTCATACATTTTTTCGGTATTTGCGAATATTGCCATAATACTTCCCTCCTTCATCTGTGTCTTATTGATGGTTTAGTTAATACAATCCGTTCGCTTCTTCCGCTTTTTAAAGCACTATCCCTCCTTCCTTTATTTTTTTAAGTTGTAGATGCATCGTCCTTGATCTGTTATTTTGTGGTGCAGTATCTTGTTGCTAAAAAACCAAACAAAAAATGATGGAACTAAAATTCATGTGCACTGGTAATTAACTTGCTGAGAAGATTTATAGTATGTTTAGCGTGAGCGGGGAGGATAATACTGAGAACTAGAGAAGAAAGATTTCGTCTTAGGCCATGGGGAAAAGAAGACTTGAGGTCAGAATAATATCGTATCATAAATAGCGGACAGAAACTATTTGTGGCGTACTGAATCACGATATTCTCCCTGGCAAATATATGTTAAGATTAATCCGCCTAGTTATATTTTGTTTCGACTACCGCTTAATAAACCGTTAATTGCGTCCGTGAATGATGTAATTGTCCATTGTATTGAATGACTATCCCGGTCAAGATACCAGCGAACAGCTATGCCATGGTAGACGGCTGAGATGGCCTTTGCTGTTGCATCGGGAGCCGAACAATTGAAAGTTCCAGTATTATTGCCTTCAATAATCGCATTCTTTAGGAGTTCTACCCAATTATTTACCCATTCATGGAATAATGTCCTGTAGCTTTCCTTGTGGCATGCTTCAGACATAAAGTCGAAGAGGAGCGGGTAGCCGATTTGAACGTCGGGGTCTTCCCAATTATAGAGCCAGCCAAAGGAGAGCAATTTGGAAAGAGGATCGGAGCATAGATCCATGTTATTTTTACTTCTCTGAAAAATCATGTTAAAGAATTCTTTAAAAACAGCCGCGTAGATATCGTCCTTGGATTTGAAGTAGTAAGTGACACCTCCCTTCGAGAGTCCCGCGGCTTTTGCAATAGACTCGACCGTGATCGTGTTCATTCCTTTGGCCGAAATTTCCCGCAAAGCTGCGTCAATAATCTGACCTCGTCTAATGACTTCTCGTTCCACATTGGAGGACATAAAACCCCTTTTCTTTACTAAATAAAAAAACCGACCAGTCGGATTAAATAGGTTTGAATGTAGAATATGATATGCAGAATTAAAAGTCAATACTACTTTATGCTCATTTTTTAATAAGAAGTGCTTTTTGCCTTCAATGCCAGGCCAAACTGAGAAGAGAAAATTTTCTTTAGGAAGCAATCTGTGGTAGAAAATAACGATTTATCGGTTACATTTAAAAGGGAAGACTACACATGACTTTTGGTGCAAATCCGGAAAAATTACGATTATGGCCTCATCACATTTTTTGTAATAGGTTCCTGCCCCTAGATAATTTAATTCGTGGAAAAGAATTTGCCCGTGCCGTAAATCAAATCAAAGAATTTACACAATCGGAGAGCGATTTGATTATCACCGTCACAGAGGGACCAGACCAACTCTGCAATTACTGTCCTGATTACAAAAATAATCGTTGCGAGAACCCCTTCGGCAATGAAGAAGCCGTCAGGAGATGGGGCTCGAAAATACTTAAAGGGTTTGGCATTTCTTATGGGGAAGAGATAACGGTAAGGGCGTTGCTTGCACTCATCAGGGAAAAGGCGCCGCTGGAATTGTGTCAAACTCGCTGTCCGTGGAAAACGATTTGTGGCGTATTCAGTGATTAAATAAAAGTCTGTCGTAAGATTTGCGCATTACCGATTGAAACCCCCATGCCGACCTGTCGGCACAAATAAGAATATAAATAGATCTATTTATAGGGGAAAGAGAGTATGTAAGTCAAAAATGGCTGATGCTTGACTACAAGGAAGTTATCAATAGAAGACTCGATGATCGATTTTGAAAAATCAAATTATGATCAAAGAAGTTAATTATGCCACTAATTAAGAGTTTTTTTAGACCAATGCTGGAATAAACTTTGCTAACAAATATAGATCTTTGTCACCGGCAACGACCTTATGCATTACGCCTTCTGGAATTACGACCGATACGCCAAGTTCATACTCGATTTCTTTTTCGCCTAGAAATCCTTTCCCGGTTCCTTCAATAGGTTCGTGCAATTCCCAGTTGTTTTTATGGATATGTTCTCCGATCTCGTAACCTGCTTCAATCTTTATGAGATGAGAACTAAACTTACTGTTTGTCGTTTCTCCTTTCACGAGGTGTTTTAAATATACACCCTTAAAAGACGGATGTTTGTTCCATTCCAAGTCGCTTGCATTTACTTCTTTATCAAGATCAGTAATCTTCCCATTGCTAATTTTATTTACCATACTCATTTCTATAACCTCCATTATAGATTTATTTAATACTGTATAACGGCGGAGCTAAGCGGTGGCGCGGTTTGCGGGGGACGCGAAGCGTCACATGCAAACCGTGACAACCGCTTGAGCGCCAGGTTGGCGCCCGCGAATCAGCAAGCAGGCAACTATTAGGCGAGAGCCCTGGGCCTGCCTTCACGACTTATATTATCCGCCAACCTGTTGATCAAGCTGTAGCTTAGCTCCGCCGTTGCCGTCGCGCGTAGCGCGGCGGCAACAATTAATATACCCTATGGGTATTTTCCGACCTTTTGTGCAATCCTATATTAAGTCAATAAAAATAAAAAGAGAAAAAACATCATAAAATCAAGAGTAATGGAATTTTCACCATTTGGTATTTTGTGGTAATAAAGATCAAATGCCCGGTGGGTAAAACATGGGAAATTTATCCCACTGCTATCAGCTTGACAGTATCATAGCCTTTATAATTAAAAAAATAGTCAATGATTATCGTTTGAAGTCTTGCATTTTTGTCGAGGTGGGCGCTTTGTGGACTTCAGGAAGTAAGTGATTATTTCTTTCACCTACAAAGTTTCAGTAGTGAACAGTTGTCAGAATTGAGGATTACTATTTGAAAGAAAGTAAAGGTCAAAGATTAATTAGTTATGATAACCGTTAAAAAATAAAATGATAGAACAGTATAATTATTGAATCCTGACAATCCAGTCATTTTACTTAAATAGCTAGTTAATAAACAATATTCATTTTTTACTTTGAGAATAATTTATCGTGGTGCCTTATTATACCCAGCGTTGATAGCATCAGCTTCAGAATCAAATTCTACACGGTGATAAACCTCAACGGCGTTGTAGTATTTCATGCCTGGGAGATGATATCTTTTACTGTCACTATTACCGATAACTTTTGTTTTTTGCTTTGCCTCTAAAGCTGTTATTGCCTCTAAAACTGTTATTGCCTTTGCTTCTGGAGCTGGAGTTGCCTTTGTTATAATATTAGGAACAAGCATCCTATCAAATTCAGGAATGGAACCGAATATCTTTAGCAGAACTACTATCAAAATAATTGTACCTAACGAAGTTATTGCTATTTTTATCCATTGCTTATTTTTAATTGGGGGTACTTTTTTAGTTTCTACGCTATTTTTATTACCCATATGTGACTGACGATGAAGATCTCTTATTGGGAGTACTTTTTTAGTTTCTTCAATATTTATATTACCAGGATCAATTGGGGATAGTTTTTTAGTTTCTACGATATTTTTATTACCTATATGTGACTGCCGCAGAAGAGCGCTTATTGGGAGTACTTTTTTAATTTCTAAGATATTTTTATTATCTATATGTGACTGACGATGACGAGTGCTTATTAGGAGTACTTTTTTAGTTTCTACGATATTTT
>JBEKRZ010000027.1:0-34756 GCA_049517435.1 Smithella sp.
CCTCGTGCGGCGAACCTGTGCTAAAAAACATCTTCTCGATAGGTTCGCGACTGGTTCCGTGGATCGTAAAGCATCCACTCTGAGCAATAATTCTGGGTGTGGTCAGCGCGGGCCATAGCGCGATTGGTTTTTCGTTTGTGTAATCTTGACCATCAAATGAGAACTGTGTTGGCGTGTCCCCCAGCATACTGGGCAACCAATGCTTTGAAAACCCTCCCGAGTCTGCAGGGACGATGACTTCGTCAGAACCATAGCTAAGTTGATTCATCGATCCAGCGTCCATCACCCATACAACGGGAGGATCGGTTGATTCATACGTGAGTTGCTCATCGTCGGTGGACATGCCGCGAATTGCGAAGAAAAGTGCAGCGAGCGGATCAACGGTCCAATCGAGGAGACGCGTTGGCAACTCATAGTGTTGAGCCGTGAAGTACCACTCCCACTCCGTTGCTGGCGCAAGAGATAGTGTGCCTGCCCCAGCAACGACGAAGCGATTGAACATAGTCAGGTGTGGCCAGCTCTTTCGATACGCACCGGGTATGAGCGAATGGCTTGCCCTCGACTCTCCTCGGAACCACGTCTCTTCGAGATCTTGCGGGTCCGACCACGGCGCTGTGTAAGCCTTACGTCGTCTGGCCGCGATCGTCTGCAATACCAGTTCAATATACTGTGAAGTGCTTGCGACGGTCTCGTTGGCTATTGTCATCTTCGACACCTTCTTGATCTGCATAACATCAAGGTAAGCGGCGCAAATTCCAATAGGGTTTGAGTCCGCTTGACCGATGGGCTATATTCATCTTTTCAGGATATTAAATTTTTCCTTTTTGCCCAGCTATATATAAAATCTTTCATCTCTTCAACTCGTTCTTCTGGGTCGCTGTTACCATCTTTCTCAACTAATATATAGCTATATTGTGGTAACTTATTTAGCAATTGTTTAACAACTTCATCTGTTTTTTTATTTTGTTTATAACCCGGATTAAGCCAATGAATCAACATAAAGTAACTTCTATCAGAAAAATATTTAAAAGTTTGTTCCGCTGCTGGTATATCTTGTATAGAACAGAAGACAATTCTTGGATTTTTAACAGTTATCAGTTTATCAACATATAAACCTCGTTCTTCTGATGAGCCGCTGACAAGGAATATATTTATGACAATATCTCCAATATATATTCCTCGTTCTTCCGGGGAACCGCTTACAAGAAAAATATCCACTCGTTTTCCCCCAATATTAAGTTGTTTCAATCTCCTTCCTGTTTTAACAGTTCTCCCGAACATTGTATTCCAAGTATGGCTTTTACCTAAATTACGTCCACCCAAAATCACAACAACCAGATTATCCAACTCATCTATCTTTAAAAGCGTATTTTTATCCATTATATATTCCTCCTCTTATTTATCGCCTAACAATTAATATCCGAACTTAGATTTTTCCGATAAATTAAGTATTATAATAACACTATTCACTTTTTTCAAAAAGAAAATTACACGGCATTATTGATTACGGATTGAAAGAAAGTGTTATTGTTTAGATTAACGTTTTAAGGATTACAGGAAGAAGTTAATACACAACTTAACACTAGTTGTTAGGTTAAGTCGTGTTTAGGATAAATTCATTCTTCTCCTTTCGATGTTTTCAAGCAGCGCCTCGATTCTGAGAAACGTGCCCGCCTCGCTGTATTTTCTGTCGTCAGCGTGGTCGAAGTCGATCATCACCGCGGGAATGCCGAGTTCTTCCGAGATACGCTTCTGCTGGTCCATCTGCAGCACCGAATATACCTTGCAGCTTCTGTTGCTTGCAAAAATGGCGCCGTCTATGGCGTTCCGCCTGATTGATTCCCTCATCGCCTTGATTCTTAGTTCCATCCCCATGGGGCACACGGAAAAATTCTGGAGCCTTGCCAGATACCGTAGCGGGTCGACTCCGTCGTCTTCGTACTGATCGAAATTTCCTTCGAGAGATCCCATGCAGTAAGTATAGCTGGCGGAGATGATGTTTGCTTTGAGCTCGGCCAGGCGCTGCGACATCTTGCGAAGCTGGTGCCATGGAGCGATATTGTCCCAGAGTAGCCGGTATTTTTCATCGGGCACGGGGAAGATGCCGGACGCCATTTTCTCCGCGGTTTCATCGGCAAGGAGTCTGTAGTGTTCCGCAAGTTCCGGTGTGCCGCGTGACGTGAGAAACGGCGCCATCTGTACGAAGGTGTCGAAGGCGGTAATCCCTGAGGGGCGGTGCGACGCGAAGCCGATGAAGCGTTTCCAATGCTTTATCGCCTCAACGGTATGCGCGACCCCATCGCGTACCCTGCCGATATCGAATTTCTGACCGCTCATCTTCTCGATTAATTGAATAAGGTCCCGGAACTGGGCCATAATGTAGCCGAGGTCCTTCTCCTTCTGCGGCTTGTAACAGAATGGAACATCCATAATGAAATGCGGGATCCCCCATTCACGGTGATACACATCGAACCATTTCACCAGGAGCGAACAATTGTTGTTATTGGATATGAGCAGGTGCGGTCTGGGCAAACCGAAGGTGGGGGAGTCCTTGCCGCCGTCAAAAGCAGTACCGATATCTATCCGTGCGTAGGAACAGAGGTCCATCGAATATCCCATGCCTTCCGCTTTCGCGCTCTGGAGGGAACCCACCCCTTTCCCGGCACTCAGCGCGGCGTGGCTTTCAGGTACCGCATAAATCACATTCTCAAAACCGAGAAATATTTCCGCTGGCACTATGATGGCGATCCAAACGACAAAGGCGTCTTCCTTTGCCTTCTGGTGCAGGTTCATGTAGGAGTCGGTAAGCATCCTGCTCATCCGCTTCCCCGACTCCGATTTTTTCACGCCTGCGCTTTCCTGTTGTTGCATAATTTACCTCAAGGATATTATCGCTTATCCACTCATCACTTCAGCGAAGGACTCTATCCTGGTTCCGAACCCTTCAATATTTTCGTTATCATCGATCGAAAATTCCAGAAGAAGAGTATTAATACCCTCATTTCTCAGCATCTTGTCGATAAATGGAATCTCAAAATATTCATACTCACAGAATTTTTCTCCGATAAAAATAAATCCGCGGGCGTTTCTTTCCCTGATCAAATTCATAATCGCTTCTGCGCGTCTATCGGATGTGGATAATAACGTAGTACACGGAAAATGGTTCTGATAGAAGTCGATATAAAATTTTCCCGCGTCTCCGGTGATTTCAGGATGATTGCAATATGATCTGTACAGTGAAGCGATATCGTTCCCCGCGACGATAAAACCTGATTTTTCGATGATATCGCATACTGAAGGGGGTGGAGGTAAAATACCGCTCACCACTACCCGGTGTTCATCTTCCGGGATTTTTTTTCCAGCAGGGGATCTGCCGCAATTTTTTATCCACGATTTCAGCGATTCAATCTGCACCTCTACCGGTTCGACGTATCCTTCATGTATGATTCGGGAAAAATCACTGAAACCGATCATTCCTGAAGAAACTAACGCGTCCAGCTCCAGCGAAAGGCTTCTCATCTCTCTGTACAAGTCTGCGCTTTCCCGGAACCTTTTTTCGGAATAGGCAACGCCGTATTCCTGCTCGAGCTTGCTCACGAGGCCGGTTATTTCGTCCTGGAGATATTTACTGCTGTTTGTTTGGCCTGTATACATCGCGGGGATGTGAATATTAAAGAGGGGGACATTGATGTCCTTTTCACCTAATCCGCATTCCAATATTTCCGGAAGGTTGCGGAGCGTGTCACAGGCGTTATACATGAACAGACCGTCCAGCAGCCTGCCTCCATCGGTCAGCACAAACTCAGTCAAATGCCTCGCTACCGAGCATACATAGTTCTGAAGGTGCTTGTCGCTTTCACTTACACCGGCAAGCACATCGTCAATGCCCCACAGCACGACAGGAATAATGTCCATGGAGTGGAAAAGTTCAAGCGGAGGATAGAGGGGGAAGCAGCCGATAACTTTCTTCCCTGAATCTTTTATTCTCTGAATTTTATTAATTATCGAATTCAAATGAATCTTCTTTGTTTAATTCATCTATTATCAGATAGTGGCGGCTTTGATTTGACAAGCCAGATATCCAACGGGTTCTCGATGCTGTCGATAACCCGTTGGATATTTTCTCTGTTCTTCCACGAGTCTAATTTGAACATAACCTCATTGGTAAAATATCGCCTTAGCGATTCACGGAAGATCTACGGGATAGTACTTATAAAGCTATGACATAGTATCTCCTCTTTACAAGTCCAAGTTACAGCGATTTCAACTGACTGTCTGCATAGAGCTTGCGAAGCTCGCGTTTGTTGAATTTGCCCACGCTGGTCTTGGGGATCTCTTTTAAGAAGATGATCTCGTCGGGTATCCAAAAGGCGGCCCTGACCTTGTCCTTGAGGAAATCCTTGATCTCGTCGGCGGATACGCTCTGTCCCGGTGTGGCAACGACACAGGCCAACGGCCTCTCCTGCCATTTGGGGTGCGGGACACCGATAATGACAGCCTCCATAACCTTGGGGTGCGCCATTATCAGGTTCTCCAGGTCCACCGAGGAGATCCATTCGCCTGCGCTCTTGACCAGGTCCTTCTTCCTGTCGACAAGTCTCACGTAACCTTCTTCGTCGATTGTGCCCACGTCACCGGTATGATACCAGCCGTCGTAGAACGTCTCTTTTGAGCGCTCCGGGTCCTTATAGTACTCGTTGGCGATCCAGGGACCCCTCAGACAAATCTCGCCCCACTCCTTGCCGTCCATCTTCACCTCGGCTCCGGAATCGCCCACTATCTTCATCTCCAGACCTAGGGCGATTATACCGACGCTAGTCTTGATGTCATAGAGCTTCTCGGCCGGCCAATCGGACATATAGCTCTTGGGGATTGCCGCGGTCGCGAGCGGCGTGGTCTCGGTGGAGCCGTAGGCCTGCTTGATGGGAAAGTTGTATTTCTCGTTGAGATCGATCATGAGCTGTCTCGGGATCGCTGCTCCGCCGCTCGCTATGGTCTTCAACGAGGAGAAGTCGTGCTTTCCGCCTTTCTCAAGGTAGTCATACAGGAGCATCCAGATGGTGGGCACACCCGCTGTGAAAGTGACCTTTTCTTGAGCAATGGTGTGGCAGAGCTTCTCCATATTGATTACCTCGCGGCCGGGAAGCACCTGCTTGCAACCGGCCCCCACCGCGGCAAATGGCCCGCACCAGGCATTGGCATGGAACATGGGCACGATATGCAGGGCGCAGTCCGCCTCGCCGAGACCGAAGGTAACGGCCACGGCATAGGTGTGGAGGATGATGGCCCGGTGAGAATAAACAACCCCCTTGGGGTCGCCCGTGGTGGCCGAGGTATAGCAGATCATGGCAGGGTCCCACTCGGAGAGATCCACAGGGAAGTCATACTTTTCGGGGAACTGGGCGATGAGCTCATCGTACATGATGAGGTTCTCTATGCCCGATACAGGTTTCTTTCCGGTGTGCGAGAGCACCACGATGTGCTTGACGGTCTTGAGTTGGTCTTTTATCATCTCCACGAACATGAGCAAATCCTCATCCACGAAGATGATCTGATCTTCGGCATGATTGATAATATAGACGAGATGATTCATGGGCAGTCTGAAGTTAACCGTGTGAAGGACCGCCCCGGAGCACGGAACTCCGAAGTAGAGCTCCAGGTGCCGGTGGTCGTTGAGTGCAATGCTTGCCACCTTGTCGCCGCGCTTGATACCCAAAGATTTTAGCGCATGGGCGAGCTGGCATACCCTCTTGTAGTAGTCCGCATAGGTATATCGGTGGACACTTTCGGGAAACACAGAGACGATTTCTTTTTTAGGGAAGTATTTTGCGGACCTCAACAGAAACGTTCTCAGAAGCAAGGGAAAATCCATCATAGCGAAGACCTCCTTTTGTATTATTGTATTACGATTCTAACACATTTGTTAGCACTTCCGGAAAATCAAATGTTTTTTATTCGTATATTTCTCGCCTTCTTCATCAGCGTTTACGGTATCGTCCTCCACATCGCGCACGTCCTCTTTAGAGAATGTTTATCAAGAAGAGAGGTACGGTTTCCCTTCTCCCTGATATCACTTAAGCAAAGCTCTCCGTGGCAATATCCACCATGGAAAGGTCTTCACTCTTGATGGCCTTTGCGGCGGCATCGACCTCCGGCAGGATATTCTTGATGAAGAACCTTGCCCCGGCGACCTTACCGGCATAGAAGGCGGCATTACGGTTGTTCTTGATGAATTCCTTCCAGGCAATTGTATCCGAAGGCGCGACGTCCTTTTCCTTGCTCAGGACAGCCAGTTTCTCCTGGGCAATACCGGCCTGCCAGAGAAGCAGCCAGCCGGAAACGACCTTCCCCATCATCATCAGGAAGGGATAGGCGTGACTCACCGGCACCAAAAATTTACCCTCTCGGGCACAGGTGGAAAAGAAGATGCCTATCTCAGCCAGCGTGTTAACCGCCCCCTGAACGTCGTCGGCCAACCCCGTTATCTCCGATTGTTCCTTATATTTGGTGACGGTGGCATTCATTTCTCCCAAAAGGCTCATGAAGTTGGCGCCTTTTTTCATCCCCAGCTTGCGTCCTATCAGATCCAGAGCCTGGACGCCATTGGCGCCCTCATAGATAGAGGCGATCTTTACGTCGCGCATGAACTGCTCCACTGGATAGTCAGCACAGTAACCATAGCCGCCATAGACCTGGATGGCCAGCTCGGTAACCTTAAAGCCAATATCAGAACAGTAGGCCTTGATTATCGGTGTGAGAACCTCCAGCAGGCCATGCCATTTCTCTTTTTCGGCATCATTATCCACCGTCATTTCCTTATCGATGGCAAATGAGGCAAAATAAATCAGCGCCCGCATACTTTCCACGTTTGATTTCATCCATAAAAGCATCCTTCTTACATCAGGATGCTCGATGATGGCGACCTTGGGAGCTGCGTCATTGCCGAAATCGGCTATGGCAGTGCCCTGGATGCGTTCCTTAGCATACTGGAGGGCGTGAAGATAGGCGATTGAACCGCTCCCCACCCCTTGGAGGCCGGTACCGATCCGGGCTTCATTCATCATCTGGAACATGACCTTGATGCCCTTTCGCTCTTCCCCCAGAAGCTCTCCGTAACACTGGCCGTTGTCACCGAAGTTGATGGTGCCGGTAGGGCTCCCGTGGAAGCCCATCTTTTCTTCGATTTTAGCTATCTCGTAGTCGTTTCGCCTGCCCAGGGAGCCGTCATCGTTCACGATGTATTTGGGGACTATGAAGATGGAAATGCCCCTGGTACCGGCGGGATCGCCTTCGATTCGGGCTAGAACGGGATGAATGATGTTTGCGGTGAGGTCCTGATCCAAACCAGTGATGAAAGATTTAGTCCCCTGAATCAGGAAGGTGCCGTCGGGCTGACGAATCGCCTTGGTGCTTTGGTTGCCTACGTCGGTGCCGGCGTTTGGTTCGGTAAGGCACATGGTCCCGCCCCACTCCCCGGAGATCATCTTCGGCAGATATTTATTTTTCTGAGCCTCCGATCCGTAGGTCTCGACTAGGTGCGATGCTCCATCAGCCAGGAAAGGCAGAACCAGAAAGCCAAGGTTATGGATGAACCACTCCTTGGCGGCTACAGTTATGCAATAGGGAAGTCCCTGGCCGCCGATTTCCGGGGATTTGCCCATAGCGCTCCAGCCGCCTTCGCTATAGAGTTTGTATAGCCGGTGGAAAGCCTTGGGAACGCTGATTCTACCGTTTTCCAACTTGCACCCTTCACGGTCCGATTCCACCAGAGTGGGGAATATCTCTTCCACAGCAAACTTTTGCGCCTCCGTTAGAATCATGTCAAACATGTCTGGAGAGAAGTCCGTGTATGGAGCCTTCTCGCAAAGTTTATCCACCCCCAGCATTTCATAGAGCACAAACTTCTGGTCCCGTTCGTCTACAATCAAGTTCGCCATATCATTTCTCCTTTAATATTATTAAGTCAGTTTTGACGGCTTCCCTTTTTGTCACCGTGGCGCACTTTCCTTATGTGAAGGCAGATATATTTGCTTTCACCCTGCGCAATGGACAGGCTAACGGGTAGTCTTGGTAACTATAACTGTTATAAAAATATCTTATTTAGAAGGAAGAGCGGCGATAAAGCTGCCGGTCAACTTTACACCCCCCAAGGCATCGACAGCCTGAATGTCGCACTGGATGCGGTTCTCTCCGCCTTCCGCGAACTTTTTCACTACATTACCTGTGACGGTAATTGTAGCACGGGCTTTCGTGTTTTCAAGATCTGCTAGATCGGCCGGTTCCGTCATTCCGGAGAAGCGAACCTTGAAATTTTTTAAACATTTGTTATCGATCCATTCCGTGATGGCACGGCTCGTTATCCCCATGATCAGCATTCCGTGAGCGATAACCCGCGGCATTCCGAACATGGCCACGAAGGTTTCGTCATGATGCAGGGGATTGAAGTCTCCGGAGGCACCTGCGTAACGGACCAAGTGAGTTCTCGTGAGAGGGTCCGACGTGAAGGTGGGCATAGCGTCGCCGATATTTACATCTTCGAAGTAGATTTCTTTAGCCATGGTGTCCTCCTTATCTTTCCACTAAGGTAGAGCGGGATTTGATGACGAGCTCTCCCCGTTGATTGCGGATTTCTGTTTCAATAACTGTGAATTCCATAACTTTACCGGGTTTGTCTTTCTTTTCCTTTTCGTACATTTCGACGACTTTAGATTTTCCCGTCATAATGTCGCCGGGATGAATGGCGCCCAGGTAATAGTATTCCTCTTCGCCATGAAGGAGCCTGATTAGATTGATGTTCAGGGCTTGAATAAGCGGCATGAGCCCCCCGGATGCCCAAAGGGCAAAACAAGTTTGAAAGGTGGGCGGCGCAATGATGTCTTTGAATCCTGCATTTTGCGCCGCTTCCCGGTCTGTATAGAGGGGACTTATCTGATCCTTATTTTCTTTCTGATAGATGGCCATAGCAAATTCGGCTATCTTTCCCTTTTCCACTTCGAAGGTATAGGGTGCAAACTCCATCCCTAATTTTGATTTATCTGCCATTTTGCCCTCCTTTTTTAATATAATGAATACCTTTAATTAAGGATTGAATTAAAAATCAATTAAAAACCCCTTCCTTTTCGTAGTCACTGATCTGTTCTTCCGTATAACCATTTTCGAGAAGAACTTCTTTGCTGTGAGTGCCTGCAGTGCAGCCGATAGAGCGATATTCTTGTTTAGTGGCGGAAAACTTGATGGGGTTCGCAATCTGTTTCAATTTTTCTCCCGACGGCAGGACGAACTCCACAACCATTTCCCGCGCCCGAGTATTTTCATCGGCGATTGCTTCCGCAAGCGAAAGAACTGGTTCCACACAGGCGTCCACCTGTGAAAAAATTTCGGTCCACTCATCCCGCGTCTTTTTAAGAAAGATTTCTCGGATTTCTTTTTTTACTTTCTCTATATTGGGCGTGATGATACCGGAGGGGATCAGATCCTCCCGGCCGATTATCCGGCAAAAGGTTGCAAAAAACTGTATTTCCAGTCCGCCGAAGCTTATGTATAACCCGTCTTTTGTTTCATAGAAATCGTAGAGAGAGCCGCCGTTTAAAAGCTCCTGTGCCCTTTGTGGTTCTGCTGCTCCGGCCAGATATGTTGTGGCCATCATGGAGTTGAAAGCCATGACGCCGTCGGTCATGGAGATATCGATATGCTGTCCCTTTCCCGTATCTTTTCGGTGGATCACCGCAGCCAGAATACCGATGACAGAGTTGTTGGAACCGGAGGCCACATCGGCAATCTGCATACCCGTAAGAGAAGGTCCTTTATCTTTTGTCCCGGAGTAGTTCATGAGCCCGGAACGGGCCAGATAGTTAATGTCATGACCTGCCCGGTTTTTGAGTGGCCCCGTCTGTCCGTAACCTGTAAGGGAACAGTATATCAGTGAAGGGTTTACAGCCCTCAGATCTTCATAACCTAGGCCCAGCTTGGCCATGACGCCTGGACGGAACTGCTCAATAACGATATCGTATTTCTTGATGAGTCTGTGGACTATCTCAACGGCACTTGTCATCTTAAGGTTGAGGTTCAGGCAGCGTTTTCCCCTTCCCAGATAAGCAAGGTTGCAGGATAAATCGCTGCCGGGGAGGAAGGGCGGCAAGAATGAAGCCATATCGGGATAAGAGCCGGAGAGTACGCGAAGCACATCGGCACCCATATCGGCCAGCATCATCGTTGCGTAAGGTCCAGGCAGGAGCGTCGTAAAATCAAGTATCTTTAAACCCTTCAGGGGTCCGGGCATCGACAGTCTCCTTTAGAGACCCATGAAGCGGGCGGCGATCATCTTCATAATCTCGTTAGTTCCGGCGAAGATCCTGGTGACCCGGATATCCCGCCAGTAGCGAGAAATGGGATATTCGTCGCAATAACCATAGCCGCCGTAGAGCTGGAGGCAACGATCGGCGACTTTGAAGGCCATGTCGGTCGTCCAAAACTTGGCCATGGAGACTTCCACAACCACGTTTTTACCCTCGACATGGTCCATAATGAGCTTGTCCAGGAAGGTCCGTCCCACCTTTGCCTCGGTTGACATTTCGACGAGCTCGAACTGAGTGTGCTGGAATTTGGAAAGAGGTTTCCCGAAGGCTGTTCTTTCTTTGCAATACTGGATCGTCATTGCCACCATCACCTCTGCTGACGCCACGGCGCCGATGGCGCAAACGAGTCTTTCCTGCTGAAGTTTCTGCATGAGCTTCAAGAAACCCGTTCCCTTCTCCCCCATCCTGTTTTCCTTGGGAATCCGGCAGTCGGTAAAGTACATTTCCGCCGTGTCCTGGCTGTGCCAGCCGATCTTTTTGATTTGCTTGCCTTTCTCGAAACCGGGAGTGGTGGCATCGACGAGGAAAAGATCTACGGCGGAATGGGGATCGTTAATCGATGGATCTCTGGCGGCCACAACGACAAGGTCGCAGTTGATGCCGTTGCTGATGAAGGTCTTTTGGCCGTTTAAGACGATATAATCGCCGTCTTCGGTGGCTGTGGTCTTCATGGCGGCCAAGTCGCTCCCCGCGTTGGGTTCCGTCATGGCCACGGCGGTGATGATGTCGCCGGAGATGCAGCCGGGGAGATATTTATGTTTCAGTTCTTCGGAAGCGAAGGAGGTGATATAGGGGACAACAATATCGCTGTGCAGGGACGCCGTCAGACCTGAGAAACCACTTTTCGTCGTCTCTTCGGTGATGATAACGGAATAGAGGAAATCCGCAGCCAGTCCACCGTACTCTTCCGGTACGCTCGTGCAGAGGAAACCCTGCTCGCCCATTTGCTTCCAGACGCTCCTGGGAACGATGCCCGCCTCCTCCCACTCGTCGATGTGGGGTACGACTTCCCTGTCAAGAAACTTCCTTAACGAATCTCTGAATATCTTGTGCTCTTCCGAATAGTTGATAATCTCCATTTCATGTGTCTCCTTTTTAGAAGTATGAACATATCAGAGGCAGAGGCGAGACCACTTTTACTTAAAAGTAAAATATGAAACATTGTTTTAAATGTCAAGACAAAAATGAAACATTGTTTTAAAAATTAAAGTATCCGGAAAAAATGTGTTCGACGCTCTCGAATAACAGGCGTGAAAAGTGGTCATTGTTTATCAAATAGCGAACAACAGATCCATTAATGGGAAGTGTTTCTAAAATCACAAAAGACTTAGTTCCACTCATTTATGCTTTAAAATTAATCTATCTTATCTGTTTACTTACTAGAAATATTAAGAATTCAATATACCGAATACTACAAATTATCTCGATGGCTGTTTTGCCTATTTGAAAGAATTAGTAAGAATGCAATGCGTTGTAAATCTAGTTCTCAAAAAGAAAATAATCAATGATATTTTTTTGAAAAAAAGCCCTGAAATTTGATAGTAAGCTTATTTGTCAGACGATTTTATCTATGATTATGACCAACTAGGCAAGAAAATAAAAAAGGCAGGCTGCAACAGCCTGCCTTTTTAGTACTCCAGAGAAATTAATCTTTCTATTCTATATGCAAAGCAACATAAAAATTCGATTTGCCGCGCTTAATTAAAAACATCACACTTTTCTTTTCGGCGGCTTTAGTCATTTCCGTATTGTATTGTTTCATGGAAGCAATTTTTACTTTGTTTACTTGAACAATTATATCATGTACTTGAATGCCGACATCATCCGCCGGACTGCCCTCTTCCACATCAGTGACTATTACACCGGCATCGCGGGAAATCCCCAGCTGTTGTGCGATTTCTTTAGTTATTTCCTGAGCAGCAATGCCAAAATATCCCTGTGATTTTTTTACTAACGCTATTTCAGGTTTGTCTTTACGCTCTGCCACAGCAACTTGAAACGATATTTCCTTGCCATCGCGCAACCCTTTAATTAATACCTTTTCGCCAACATGCAATGAAGCAATGGTCAGTAATAATTCATGGGTGTCTTTTATAGACTTTCCATTAATTTCCGTAATTATATCGCCAACTTTAATTCCGGCCTTGTCTGCTGGATCATCTTTAAAAACATCGGATACTAAAGCGCCATTCTTATTTTTATGATTCAGATTTTTCGCTATATCTTCCGAAATGTCCTGTACGGAAATACCTAACCATCCTCGAGTTACTTTACCTTTGGTTTTCAGGTCCGCCAAAATGCTTTTTGCCATGTTCACCGGTATGGCAAAACCGATGCCCTGCCCCTGTGCAACAATTGCCGTATTGATGCCGATAACTTTTCCGGCCATGTTGAATAATGGTCCGCCGCTATTGCCTGGATTAATGGATGCGTCCGTCTGAATAAAATTATCGTAAGCGCCTGCTCCAATGACACGTCCCTTGGCGCTGACTATGCCGGCAGTTACAGTTTGTTCCAAACCGAACGGATTACCAATTGCAATGACCCACTCACCTACTCTTACTGCGTCAGAATCGCCAAGCTCCACAAACGGCAAGCTATTATCAGGTTTGATCTTTATTAAGGCAATATCGGTTTTAGCATCGGTGCCGATAATTTTCGCTTCATATTCCTTGCCGTCGGAGACTTTAACCAGAATTTTATCTGTCTGTTCTACCACGTGATTATTGGTGAAGATGTATCCGTCGTTGCTGATAATAAAACCGGAACCAAGACTTCGTTGCTTAAATTCACGTTGTGGAATGTCGCCAAAAAAGCGCTCAAAAAAATCATCCCCGAAACGTCCGTTAAAAGGCGATCGACCAAAGGGATTACCCAAACCGTTTCGTCCTTTAAATGTTTTTGTTGTGCTGATGTTTACGACTGCCGGTTTAACACGTTCGGCCAGATCGGAAAAAGAACCAGGCGTATTTGCTTCTGAGGAAGAAACTGCCGATGCCGTTTGAATTTCCGGTGCTCCTGAAGGGAGAAAAGAAGATCGTAGAACTTCTACAAAAGAAACAATAAAAAAAGCGACTAAGAAAGCCATTAAGAATATGAAAAATGTTTTACGGTTTTTACTTTCCATACTATCCTCCGTCATGTTGTCGAAAATTAATTTACTTAATAATCTTGATTAATATAACGATAGCCTTATTTTTGTCAATGAAATATTATTGAATTTTGAAGTCTTAACGATCATGTGTTAGTATTACTAAGAGGATAGTTTGTAAACATCCGCACGGCAGTATTCTTTAAAACCAGCCCTTATGTAAACCTTAGCCCCCAATGGCGTTGCCTGCAAAATTACATATTTTAAACCGGTATTTTTCGCCGCTTGCATCGCGGCCTGCGTGATCATCAGGCCGAATCCTTTATTCCTGTAAGCGGGAAGAGTGGACACATAGTAGATTCCCGCTGAATTTTTATACGTGAAAAGTAACGAGGTAGCTACAGGTTTTCCATCGTAGAAAGCAAGAAAAAATTTTTGTGGAGATTGTGCACTAAGCTCAAATGAAGAAACAAAAGAGCCATACTGCTCCCTAGCGCGAGAGGGCATTTCAAAGCCATGAAAAGAAATATCTGCCCAAATAAGCAAATCATTTTTATCTTTAACTGGAGAGATTGTTACATTGTCAGGGATTTGCTTATCTGACACCGAATCGTTCAAATCCGCAGCCATACAAGGCACTTTTTCAACCAAACGCAATCCTGCATCTTGTAACATGGCACTGGTTTTTGGCGATTGCCCGCAGGGATATACCCACCACCAGAAACGCAGATTTAATTTTTGGTAAATTTCTTTTATGTCCTCGATGGTTTTGGCGTTCTCATTGGTTAAAGGCTTTTCGTTCCATACCCAGTTGATATCGGAAATAGCTACACCTGTGTTCATCGCCCCTATTGATCCGGTGTGAATCAGTGAAAAATTTAAGCTTCCCCAGTAACGGCAGACGGCAAAAAAATTTTCTTCAATATGTTTGATTAAATCCATTTAAGCAATGCCGGCTTGTCTTGTCCAACTTGAACTTTTCCAAAGCGGATCAATATAACCATGATCATTAGCCACAAGTTTAAACCCGCATTTAATGGCGAAATACCGATGCAGGGCAAGGCATCCGGTTAATTCCGGATGAAATACCGTCACCAAAATATTGTCATTTTCCGCTGCCGCAATATAATCGTCAATTTTTAAGAGAACATTAATTTTTTTGCCTACAGAAACAATTTTGGGCGCGCGAATAAAAGTCAGGGGTATTGGTTCGGCGGATACAGCAGGGATTAGCGCTTCACTGACGAAACTATCGAGTTGACTTCCAAAGCCATTACGCTCGATTTTCATATCGATCAAACTGAGGCAAGATGTTTCACCGACAACGTTCTTGGCTAGTAAAATCGCTCCCGCGCAAGTACCCCAGATTTTCATGCCCTGGCGATGAGCCTGAAGTAAGACTTCTTTTATTTTAAAAATATTAAGCAGTCTGGAAATACAGGAACTTTCACCGCCGGGAATAATCAATCCTGCCAGATCGTTAAAATCAGAGGCCTGCTTTACTCTTCGGGCCGAAACTCCCAGCCGCTCCAGATGATCAAGATGCTCATGCACTCCGCCTTGCAAATCCAGAATTCCAATGACAGAGGGCTTATTACTTACTAAATGCAGTGTCATAAAGAGTTACCAGCCCCGTTTTGCTAAAATCTGTTCAGGCGGAATTTGCGAAATTTCCAGGCCGGGCATAGCATCGCCCAGACCCATTGACGCTTCCAATACCTTTTGCGGATCATTAAAATATGCAGTTGCCTTGACGATAGCCCGTGCCCGCGGGGCAGGATCGGTTGCTTTGAAAATGCCGGAACCGACAAAAACGCCATCGCAGCCCAGCTGCATCATTAAAGCGGCATCCGCAGGAGTGGCAATGCCGCCCGCCGCAAAATTAACCACCGGCAGACGTCCCAGCTCTTTGACTTTTAAGGCCAGCTCGTAGGGAATGCCGTTTGTTTTGGCAAATCCGGTGACTTCTTCCACCGGCATCAGAACCAACTGACGAATCTCGCGGTTCATGGTTCTCATGTGGCGGACAGCTTCCACAACGTTTCCCGTTCCCGCTTCTCCTTTTGTACGGATCATTGCCGCGCCTTCGGCAATACGGCGCAGTGCTTCGCCTAAATTACGCGCGCCGCAAACAAAAGGAATCGAAAATTTTGTCTTATCAATATGGCATTCTTCATCAGCCGGGGTCAAAACTTCGCTTTCATCTATATAATCAATGCGCAAAGCTTCCAGAATTTGCGCTTCGACAAAATGACCGATACGCGCTTTGGCCATAACCGGAATGGATACGGATTTTTTAATTGCGGAAATCATCGACGGGTCGGACATTCTGGCGACGCCTCCATCTTTACGTATATCCGCAGGCACGCGCTCCAGAGCCATAACAGCCACAGCTCCGGCTTCTTCCGCAATCTTTGCCTGCTCAACATTTGTTACATCCATAATGACGCCGCCTTTAAGCATCTGCGCCAGCTGGACATTCAGTTCATACCTTTTTGCATCCACTTTAATTTGCCTCCTAACTTAATTCCTTTATTATAGTACTTCACAAGAGGATTGCCTAGTGAAAAAAATTATTGTGAGACTCAAATTTTAAAAGTGAAACGCATTAAAATTTGTAAGTCGAACAATCCCGCCAAAGGCGGAGGGTTTCACACCCGTGATCAAACTACCAAAGCATCCTGACCTTTATCTTTTGGCCGGAGAGATGTTTCTTAATATTTTCAATAGTATATGTTCGATAATGCACCATGGAAGCGATCAATGCCGCGTCGGCATTACCTTTTGTCAATACTTCCGCCAGGTGTTCGGGTTTTCCCGCGCCTCCCGAAGCGATAACTGGAATACGCACGTTGTTGGAAATAAGCGCCGTTAAAGTCAATTCATATCCTGTCTGCGTACCGTCGGCATCAATAGAATTCAGACAAATTTCACCGGCGCCAAGTCTTTCAGCTTCTTTTGCCCACCAGAGGGCGTCAATGCCGGTAAATTTTCTACCTCCATGAATTACTATTTCATACCCTGAAGGAATTTTTTCTGACACTTCCACTTTCTTTACATCCATTCCCAGAACAATGCATTGACTGCCGAAAGCTTTGGCTCCCTGGGTGATAATTTTGGGATTATCCACAGCGGCGGAATTAACACTGACTTTTTCCGCACCAGCCAGAATTACGCGGCGCATATCTTCCAGATTGCGGATACCACCGCCCACGGAAAACGGAATAAAAATCGTTTCGGCCACGCGCCGTACAACATCAATCATGATGTCGCGTTTATCGGACGAAGCTGTGATATCATAAAAAACAATTTCATCAGCACCCTGTTCGTAATATTCGCACGCGGCTTCTACCGGATCACCAATATCAACGTTGCCCTTGAATTTGATGCCCTTGGTGAGCTTGCCGTCACGCACGTCCAGGCAAGGGATAATTCTTTTGCTAAGCATTGCCCCTCCACGCGCAGAAATTCTTCAAAATCTGTAAACCGGGACGCCCACTTTTTTCCGGATGAAACTGCATAGCAACAAGATTATCTTTTGCCAGAACCGAACAAAAGGTTATGCCGTAATCAGTTGTTCCTAAAACGACCACGTCATCAGACGGAGCCGGATAATAGGAGTGCACAAAATAAAATTCGGCATCCGGCGAAATATCCTGAAACACCGGATGACTGCGGCTAAAAGTAACGCTGTTCCAGCCCATGTGCGGAATCTTTAATGCCTGACCGCTGGAAGTTAATTTGTCGGAGAAGCGTTTTGTGGAGCCGGCGACAAGGCCGATACAGTTAGTGTCATTTTCCTCGGAATAATCCAGAACAATCTGCGTGCCCAGGCAAATGCCCATTAACGGTTTTCCGGTTGATAACCATTTTTTCAACCAGGTACCGAGTTTCTTTTCACGCAGATAAGCCATTGCCTCACCCGCCGCGCCTACGCCCGGAAAAATCACATGCGATGCCGCATCGAGCTTCTTTATATTGTCAGTTACGACAAATTCCTGCCCTATGTTTTGCAGAGCCCGAGCTACGCTCGTGATATTTCCGGCGTTATAGTTAATTATTGCTATCATAAATTTATTTCACCCAAACAATAAACTTTTAGCAATTTTTGTGCAAATATCATAGATTTTTTTACCATATTATCAAAACCGCCTTTGATAACTTCGTAAAATGCCCATAGGCAAGGCGTGTGAATATTTAGGAATGAGGCCTACTTTTTCGTAGGTCGCAGTGACTAAAATATGAAGCGCAACGCGGCATATGGGTTTTTTACGGAGTTACCCCATAGTGTTTTCCCTGATACGAGTTCCGCCGCTCCAGCTCTTTATTAATCGAGTTCAACACATCTAATTTATTCATTGCCCAGTCAGGCGCAAGGAAAATATCGCGATAGCCATCGGCAGTCAGGCGCTGAATCACCATCTCGGACGGCAAAATCTCCAGAACATCGGCCGCTAAAGAAACATATTTTTCTTTAGTTATCATACATACGGAGCCTTTTTTGTACATTTCACCCAAGGCGGTTTCTTCCAGAGCCAGCAGGGAATGAATCTTAATTCCATTAATAGGCAGGGCCGCAATAACCTTGGCTGTTGTTAAGACATCTTCGTCGCACTCATTCGGCAAACCGATAATAATGTGAACACAAATGTTCAGGCCGTGTCCGGCCAAAGCATTCACTACGTCCAGGAATTGCTGAAAATTATGTCCCCGGTTGATGAACTGCAAAGTCTTGTCGTGAACAGATTGCAAGCCCAGTTCCAACCAGATGTGATATTTTTTCGCATATTCGCTTAACAATTCAATAACATCCTGACCAAGACAATCCGGCCTTGTGCCAATGGAAAGTCCGATGACGTCTTCCTGCGCCAGCGCTTCATCATAGAGTGCCTGCAATTTTTCCACCGGTGCGTAAGTGTTTGTAAATGTTTGGAAATAAGCGATATATTTTGAAGCGTGCGGTTTGTAGTATTTTTTGCCGGAAGCGATTTGCTCGGCAACAGAAGGCAGAGCTCCCTTTTGGCGCAGCTTTGATCCTCTGCCGTCGCAGTAAATACAGCCGCCTATGGCCACATGTCCGTCACGGTTGGGGCATGTAAATCCGGCGTCAATTGCCAGCTTGTGCACATTGCAACCGAACATATTTCGCCAGTAACTTTTCAGGTCGTAATAATTTTTATTATTCTTCCAGAAATCCGGTTTGGTCAAGGGTGCCTCTTTTTTATGTTGTGTTTTTACAGTCTATGCCGTAAAAATGTTATAATTTCCATACAAACGGGAATTCGTAAAAACTTTTACTATTGATTTAAAACAAGAGCAAGTGTTTGATTTAAGAAATGGATAATTTAATTGATAGCTATGATGTTGCGGTAATTGGCGGCGGGCATGCCGGCTGCGAAGCGGCGGTGGCTTGTGCGCGCATGGGTTGCCGGACGATTCTGTTCAATATTAATCTGGATTCGATAGCGCTGATGTCCTGCAACCCGGCAATCGGCGGGTTGGCCAAAGGACAATTAGTCAAGGAAATTGACGCTCTCGGCGGCGAAATGGGCAAGGTTACGGATAAAACCGCCGTGCATTTTCGGATGCTCAATGCTTCCAAAGGCCCGGCCGTTCATTCTTCCCGGATGCAGTGCGATAAACAACTCTACCGCCTGACGATGAAAGCGGTGGTCGAGAATCAGCAGAATCTCAACATCCGGCAGGCCATGATAGAGCGCCTAGTAATTGAAAACGGCACGATAATAGGAGTGCTGGATCAAAGCGGTTATTTTTACGGCGCGAAAAAAGTTATCATTACCACCGGTACTTTTTTAAACGGTCTGGTGCATATCGGCGCTTCGCAAACTTCTTCGGGACGTGCCGGAGAACTTGCTTCTATAGGGCTCGCCAATAATCTCAAACAACTTGGTTTTGATATAGGCAGAATGAAAACAGGAACTCCGCCTCGCCTGCGCGCTTCCTCCATTGATTTTTCCCAACTAGAGCGACAGGACAGCGATCCCGATCCTCAGCCCTTTTCCTTTACCACCAGTGCATTGCGGCCGGAGCGTCTTCCTTCCTATTTCAGTGCCACATCCGCCGAAACACATCGCGTGATTCGGGAAAATATTCAGTGTTCACCTCTGTACTCGGGCATCATTAAAGGAGTGAGTGCCCGCTACTGTCCTTCGCTCGAAGATAAGGTCATGCGCTTTGGTGAACGTGAAAGTCATCCTGTGGTATTGGAGCATGAAGGACTCGACACGCAGGAAGTTTATGCCAAGGGTTTGGGCAACTGCCTGCCGCTGGAATTGCAATATCAGATTGTGCGCAGTGTGAAAGGATTGGAGCAGGCGCAAATCATGCGCCCGGCTTACGCTATTGAATATGATTTTGTTCAGCCGACACAGCTAAAACCGACGCTGGAGACAAAATTGGTTGACGGCCTGTATCTGGCCGGCCAGATAAACGGCACATCCGGTTATGAAGAAGCGGCGGCGCAAGGCCTGTGGGCGGGCATCAATGCCGCGCGCGCTGTGCAGGGCGCGCCCTCTTTTATTCTGGATCGTTCCGAGGCATACATGGCGGTGATGATAGACGATCTTGTAACTCGCGGCGTCGATGAACCTTACCGTATGTTTACCTCGCGCGCCGAATACCGCCTGATTTTGCGGGAAGACAATGCCGTCATCCGATTAATGGGCAAGGGCTGCGAACTGGGATTGATTGATAGTGAGCATTATTTATCTTTGCAGGATAAGATACGTCAGATCGAGCAGGGCATTGCTCGGCTGAAATCAGTATCGATCAATCCCACACCGGAAATAAACGAAACATTGGCAAAAATCCCATCGCCGCCTTTGAATAATCACACAACTCTTTACGGTCTGCTCAAAAGACATGAAATATCTTATGACAATCTGGCCGGATTTCCCGGCTGGGAGCCCCAAAACGATTCCTTCGTCAAACAGCAGATAGAAATAGAAACTAAATATGAAGGCTACATCAAGCGGCAATTCGATGCCGTGAAAAAATTAAAAGATCAGGAAAAAAAGAAAATCCCGCCGGATTTTGATTATAACTCCGTCCCCGGCCTTTCCAATGAATTAAAAGCGAAGCTTATCAAGATAGCACCGCAAACTCTTGGCCAGATGGAACGCATTCCGGGTATGACCGAAGGGGCAATTTCGGCGGTATTGATTATGATGAAAAAGAAAGAACTCGAAAACAACTCTAAAAAAGTAAAAGAGGATATAAGTTAAATTTTGTAGAAATAATCATCTCTTTTTATTATTTTTCAGATTGATGTAGGATCGAGCAAAAGCTTGATAAATATCGATAGGGTATATTAATTGTTCGGCAACAAATATAGCAGAAGCGAGAAATATAGTTGTGACAAGTGTGACTGAGCCTTCCAAAAAGAGAAGAAGAGTTGCTGGTGGTGCCGCAACCGGAGGTGGAATAAATTTTCAGGCTGCAGTATCGGCCATCGCCTGTGTCTATATGGCGAGAGGCCAACAACTTTCCTGGCTTGAAAAAGTGGCTGAAGACGTACCCGTAGCTGTTTACGCTGAAACAGGAGGCGCTGGTGACGATATACGGCTTCTGCTTAAATCAGGTAAAATCATTGAAGCTCAGGTAAAGAAGGGACTTAGATCGGGGAGGAAGTTGTGGGATGCATTGACTGGACTGGCGAGCGCTATCAAAGCAGGTACGATCAACTACGGTGTTTTGATCGTTTCACCAACCTCTAGCAACACAATTACCGAGGAATTGGCAAAAGACATAGTGCGCCTCGGGGGCGGCCGCTCCGATAATCTCTCACAAATCGCCACTCAGTTGATAGTAAAGCTAAAAGCGCTGGACCTGCCAATCGTAGAAAGCTGTAAGCGCATCCGTATTCAGACAATAAATGCTCTTGCTGGGAATCAAGCCGACATTCTTGCCACTCGCAGCGAACTCGTTCATCTCTGTGCTGACCAAAAGCAAGTTCTTGCAGCGTGGAACGTCTTGCACAAGGATGCCTTGGACTTAATCGAGCATCGTGGACGCCGCGACGTGTCATCAGTAATGCGTCTGTTGAGTTCCGAAGGTGTAATGCTTGCCGAAAAGAACTCCACCGCTCCCATGCTTTTACTGGGTAAACTGACCAATTGGACATTTGCAACCCACGCAAATTTTTCCATCTTCGGTGTCAATAAAGCACTGCGGATAGATAAAGCGTGGATCCCCCTTCGCGCCGTGGTACAAAATGAAACCCAAGCAAAAATTGAAAGTCTATCGGACGCACTTAAAAATTATCAATCTTGGGAGGGACGCTCTGTTCATCAGAATGCGGTAATCGTCAACCCAGAAACGCTCGCACGCTTTATCACGCGCACTATTTTGATAGGTGGCCCTGGCATGGGGAAGACTACCTTGCTGAAGCGAATTGCACGTCGCTATAGTGAGGACCACATTCCCATTCTCCACGTGCGGCTAATCGCTGTCGTGTCACGCATGCGAGCCGGAAGTAGCTTCGAAGAGGCTGTTTTTGACTTGGGCTTAGACGGAAGCGGTATAGCCTCGCCAGCAGCAAGGCAAGCAGCATTTCCAAACTGGCTTTTACTTTGCGACGGACTCGATGAATGCGGAAAACTGCAAGAAGAGGTTGCTGCCGGTATAGCCCGTTTCGCAGCTGGACATCCTGACTGCCGAGTACTCGTTACAACTAGGCCCGTTGGATATGATACCTCCCATTTTAGCGATTGGCGACATTATTATTTGGCGCCACTGGAACCTTCGTCGGCCCCTACTCATCTGACGACCCTCGTATCCGAGAGTGCACTAGAAGGCTCACCATTTCAGGACAACACCTATGCTTTATGCGCGGCTGAACTCGAAAAAAAAGAAACGAGTAAAGTCGTATCCCGAAGCCCTCTGATATTAGGCCTTGCTGCATCAATCATTGTAAACGGCGGACATTTAGGTGCTACCAAGGAGCGCCTCTTCGAGCAGATATTTGAACTGATTGATGAGGTTCCAAATTCCCGAATACCGGAACCACCCGCACCCTCTGCCTTGCTCCGGCGTTTTTTAGATATTCTTGGTTGGCATATAACAGCACACCCGTTGAGCCGGATAGACGATACACTCAACCGCTGTGCTGAGGAACTGGCGCGCGAAACTGGAAGTAAGCGGCTCAGAGCCCGAGTAGATGCGGAAGCCTGTCTTCGCTATTGGCAGGATGTCGGTATGATTGAAAAAATCGGTCATGGCTGTGAAGAAACTCTGGTATTCATTCACAAGAGCTTTGGCGAATTCGCAGCTGCACGCCACTTGTCCTCCATGACTTCCAGTGAACAATACGCTGCTATAATAAATATTGTCAATGACCACGAGTGGGTGGAGGTCATTCGATTTGCCGCTCTATTGGGTTTATCTAATATCATAGGCAATATCTTGATTTCGAGCGACTCACCCGGTTCAGAAGAGACAAAACGAATTGCATTGGCTATTGAGCTCGTGGCTGCAGCCACCCCACCTCCAGAACGCACGCTACGTGAAAGGATTATCAACGAGGCCTTCAAGATTGTTTCTTCAATGCGGCGCTTACAGGCGATTGAGGTTGGTGAACCACTCGTAGCAGCTGCGCGCCGCTATCCAGAAGAGGTTGGTCCCTTAGTAACTAAACTTCTCAATCATAAGCAATCCTGGACTTACCTCATCGGATGGGCTACTGCGGTAGCTGCTGGGCCTGATTATTATCGACTGGATAATTTGGCTGATTCCATGCGCATTTGCATAGACTCCGTAGGGCCAAATATAAGGTCATCGTTAGGTGGTGGAATTATCTTAGATAGGAGTGTTGAACAGGACCTACTTCAAACTTTCACGTTAGACGCGGCTTCCGTGCTCCTTGAACAAGGCCCGACTGACTTGACAGACTCAATCGTCCTTGATGCCCTTAATAAACCTAATTTGAACACAATGGGCTTTTTTTATAAGGCACAGAAGTTGTTACGATCCAAAGGGAGAATCGAAGCTGCCGGGAAGTTAGATAATAAATACAATTTTCCACCGTTAATGCTCGACATAGAAGGTTATAAAAAAGCTCTATTTATCGCTTATGAATCGATATTTGAGGCTCTCGATTTAACCTCGACAATCGTCGAAAATGATAGAAACCCTAGCGTTCTACTTTATCTCAGCGCTTTTCTCGAAGCAAGCAAATTTGGGGATATCCCCGTCTCGGATATTTGGGCTTGGACACTTCCCTTCGATAAAGCAGCGACGCGGGAAACACTGAAGGGTTTTATCGGCATCAGTAAAATAGACACTGAAATGCTCCGAAGTGATGCCCACCAAGCAAGAAGCTATCTGTGTGCTTCTGGGGCAAATAATATTTTTGAAATCACGACACATGTTGATCCACCAGCGATTGATTGGACCATTGCGCCTACCCTAGACTTAGATACCACAAAGATCGAAGCCGCACTTTATCACCCCTCTCAATGGATTGTTTGGCTCGCTGCAAACTTGATTGAGAATCTGTTGCCGCAGCCAGAATTGAAGCTAACCGTTCGGCGACTTTTCGAAAGAGGTAGGGGATACACGCTTTGGGCCGCGAGCGGACTTGCTGCCGAACTCGATCAAGATCAAGCTGTTGAGCTTTTATTTGAGCGTTTATCTGCCCCCCTCATTCGTGGTTGCGAGTATCTATTTAGACTTCTACAGCAATTTGAGCTTCAATGGGGACCAGAATTGTCTGACATATTGCGCGGTGGGCTAAGAGGTGACGTCGATATCGCTAAAGAGGCAGCGAAACTCGCTCTTAATATCGCCAAGCGTGGACAGGCCGATCTTGCAGCCATCCTTGAGGATGCGTTCGTCTATTGGGTTGAGCATGAAGAACCTTATCCGACGAAAGACGGTGTTATCCCGCACAGTCCACGTGCAGAACTTCTAGCCGCACTTACTAAAATTAGGCCGCTGAGTTACATCGAGCTAAAGTCACACGCAACCGATCCCCGATCGGATGTAAAAGACATTGCGACAGGCCAGATCATGAAGTTGCTTCAGCTATTCGACGGTCCTCGTGTTCAATTCTTAAACGATATCTCCTCAGAGATATTGCCATCTAATCTCCTTAGCAAAGCGCTTGAATCAATGGCTCCATTAAATTCAGAGGAACTGACGTTATGGGAGGGTCTGTTGGTTAGCAAGAATCCCAAGATACGCTTCGGAGCGATGTCTCTATTGCATAAGGACCATCTCGATCCAATCCGTCTTCGTGCTAACGCGCAAGCCATGACAGGAGACAACGAACAACAAATTCGAGATAGGGCATACCGAATTCTTGACATGTTATAGAGCCATAATTCCGAAAATTGCTTTATCTAAGGAAGCGATAAAAGAGACGTTCGACTCAATGGGACCGTCTTGATAGCAGGCCGGTTAACTTATCGTCGAACAAAGACGATGCGTTATGCATTTTTTATTTTGGAATTTAGCTGAGCCTTTGCTTGGGCGAGTTTTTCTTTGTTCAGATAATATTTCCTGTTGTTCGTTTTGATTACCAAACCGTCAGCAATCAGCAGGTTTAAAGCTTTGGGGCGAATGTTTTTTACGCTCACGCGGAAGAAATTTTTCCGTTCGTCCTGAATTTCAACCGCCCTAGCCTCTTTAAAGGCTCTGGCCTCTTCCATTTCGGCGATAATTTTCAAGCACGTTTTCTGCACAGCCAGACCGCCCATATAAAGAATAAGGACGATAAAGGCAATAAAGGCTGCAACGAACAGAATTATTTGTAAATAAACAGGCATAAAAATCTCTTTAAAAGTATTTCCGATGTCAGTTCATATAATTGATAAGTTTGTTTGTCAATTTTATGCTGAATTAGGTGTCATGCCATCTCTGAAAAGTAAAGAGAAGGCGGCATCATGAATTTTTCAGGATACCGCCTTTTTTAAAAGTTTAATTTTTTATTGTGCGCTTCTAAGAACGGAACAATTCAGCCGCTTACCATCACTGCGGCGGCCGCCTTTTTGTCATTTCCCTTGCCCCTGTTCCTGCTTCTGTTCAGGTTTTTTTAAACGCTCCTTTATCTTTTTTTGTCTTTCCTGCTGGAGTTTCTGCTGTTCCTGCTGATAACGCTGTCTTGTCTGTTGAGGCGTCTGACGTAACGTCCCCTGTTGCGGTTGTTGTTGTCCCCATTGAGGTCTTTGTCTTGTCTGTTGAGGTTGTTGTCCCAACTGAGGTTTTTGTTCTGCCTGTTGCGGTTGCTGTTGCCCCCATTGAGGTTTTTGTCCCGTCTGCTGAGGTTGTTGCCCCCATTGAGGTCTTTGTTCTGTCTGTTGAGGCTGTTGTCCCCATTGAGGTTTTTGTTCTGCCTGTTGAGGCTGTTGCCACCATTGAGGTTTTTGCCCTGTCTGTTGAGGTTGTTGCCCCCATTGAGGCCTTTGTCCTGTCTGTTGTGGGTTCTGCTGCATCTGTTGTTTAGGACGCGATTTCACCCCATAATATGAATCGGGATGAAAAATATTATGATTCTGCTGCAATCTTTCACGATGGAGGTTTAATTCAGAACCGCGAACGGGGTGCCTATATTGCCCTGAGCGTATATACGCGTTAGAAACACGTCTTCCATGATCCAGCAAAGGTTCATGGTGGTAATGGTACCCGCCTCTCCAGAAAACGATATTTACAAATGCGCCAACCAGTTCATACGTAAAATAATCGTATGGAAAGGTTACAGCAATCGGAGGAGCATAGTAACAGGGTTCTCCATAAGTTACCGGAGGATTAACATATTGATCATCATATCCCTGACCATATTGATTGCCATAACCATATCCATCTCCATAGCCTGCCGACGTAGAGTTCACAGGTACGGCCACAGGAATACAAGCGGAAACAGTAAAAACAAATAGAAATAACAAAATAGCCAGCATATTTCTTTTCATTAAATAATCCTCCTTTAACAGGAACTTGAAAATTACAGATATTGTTTATTCGTTGATATTTTATACATTTTTCTTTAATTAAAATCATTAAATTTTTTAAATGATAAAGTTAATTAGAAAATAATAAGCTTAAATTTACTTAATAATTGACTTGACTAATGAATAGTGTTGTCTTACCTTTTTTGCGCGAAGATCGGAAAACGAAAAAAAATATATTTAAAGCAGGAAACATGAATAAAATATACGTTCATGGTTACGATCATCGGGAAAATTTACGATTGCAGGATCAGGCCTCTACGCTGGTTGAGTTACTGCACTCCGACACTTCGTATACGGCGGGAAGCCGTGTTTTGGAAGCCGGTTGCGGCGTTGGCGCGCAAACGGTCACCCTCGCGCAAAACAGTCCGGATGCTTTGATTACTTCTGTCGATATATCCGAGACCTCTCTTGTTGAAGCCCGGAGAAAAGCGATGGCGGCAGGAGTGACTAATGTTTACTTTGAAAAGGCGGATATCTTCAACTTGCCTTTTGTGCCGGAATTTTTCGATCATATTTTCGTTTGTTTTGTTCTGGAACATCTTTCCCGGCCGGTCCAAGCTCTCAATGCGTTAAAAGAATATTTAAGGGATGGCGGTACGATTACGGTTATTGAAGGAGATCATGGTTCTGTCTATTTTCATCCGGAAAGCGAAGCCGCGCATAAAGCGATTCAATGTCAGGTTGAACTGCAACGACAGGCCGGTGGCAATGCCATGATAGGAAGAGAACTTTATCCACTGTTGAGTCAGGCTGGCTTTAAATCCGTTCATGTATCTCCGCGAATGGTTTACGTTGATTCCAGTAAACCGGAACTGGTCGAAGGGTTCACGAAAAAGACATTCACCGCCATGACAGAGGGTGTCCGTGAATCGGCAATTCAAGCGGGAATAATTGAACCACACGTTTTTGATCAGGGAATAAAAGATTTATATCGAACCTCAGAGACGGACGGAGTGTTCTGCTACACGTTCTTTAAGGCCATTGGAAATAAATGATTGCCGAGCAATCGGTTGCCGTGAATTGGAGAAAAAAAGAATGCGTCGTAACGACAGAGAAATAACAGACAGGAAAGATATTGACGGCATCATCAGACGTTGCCGGGTTTGTCGTCTGGCTATGTGTGACGATGGTCAGCCTTATATTATTCCTCTCAACTTCGGTTATGATGGCCGATTTCTTTATTTTCATGCCGCGCCTGAAGGAAGAAAAATTGACATTATCAAAAAGAATAATCGCGTGGGTTTCGAATTTGATATCCTCCATGAACTTGTCACGGCGGAGCAAGCTTGCAATTGGGGAGCAAAATACGAGAGCGTCATTGGATCAGGCACGGCGGAAATAGTAGATGATTTGAAAGCCAAAAAAGACGCGCTGGAATATATTATGCGTCAGTATGGAAACGGCGCTTGGGATTTTCCGGAAGAAATTCTGCAAAAGACCCTGATTCTTCGTGTGTGCATACTGGAAATCAGCGGCAAAGCCCGAAAATCACGGGTATGAACCCCAACGCAAGCTTTGGAAATAGATTCCGCAGCAAGCTGCGGGGTATTAAATATAGTCCCACTTAGCTTCGCACGTGGGATAATTCGACCAACAAACTTCAGTGCACTTTGTTTCTAACGTTTGGGTCTCATTAAATGGGAGTTTCAACAATAAATAGCTGCAGCCGATAATTTTCGCCAGGCATGGTGAAAACTTCCGTTAGAAGTGGTGCTATCTTCTGGTGAGCTGCCGGTACTTTATCCGGTGAGGCTGGCTGGCGGCGGCACCCAATCTCTTCTTGCGGTCTTCTTCGTATTCGGAATAATTGCCGTCAAACAAGAGAGTCTTACTTTCGCCTTCAAACGCCAGAATGTGTGTGCAAATTCTGTCTAAAAACCAACGATCATGGCTGATGACGACAACACAGCCGGCAAAATTATCCAACGCGTCTTCCAGTGCCCGCAGGGTGTTGACATCCAGATCGTTCGTCGGTTCGTCCAATAGGATCACATTGGCGCCTTCCTTGAGCATTCGTGCCAGATGAACACGGTTGCGTTCACCGCCGGAGAGTGTTCCTACCTTCTTTTGCTGATCGGTACCGGAAAAATTAAATCGCGAAACATACGCGCGGGAATTGATTTGCCTCGTTCCAATGGCAACGATATCCTGTCCGTCGGAAATCATCTCCCAGATATTTTTATTGGGATCGAGCGCATCACGGCTTTGATCAATATAGGCAAGCTTAACCGTATCGCCAATCCTGATTGTGCCCGAATCCGGCTTTTCCTGTCCGGTAATCATTCGGAACAGCGTGGTCTTGCCCGCGCCGTTGGGGCCGATAACACCGACAATGCCGCCAGGCGGCAGCATAAAGGTCATACCTTCCACAAGCAGTTTATCCCCGTAAGCTTTATTGACATTTTGCGTCTCGATAACCAGATCGCCCAGGCGTGGTCCAGGCGCAATAAATATTTCGCGTGTGCCGGATTCCTTTTCCTGATTCTTTCCCAGCAATTCTTCATAAGCGTTAATGCGCGCCTTGGATTTGGCATGGCGTCCTTTGGGAGACATGCGAATCCATTCCAGTTCACGTTCGAGGGTTTTGATTCTTTCGCCCTCCACCTTTTCTTCATTCTTCAGGCGGTTTTGTTTTTGCTCCAGCCATGAGGAATAGTTACCCTGCCAGGGAATGCCCTGTCCGCGGTCAAGCTCCAGAATCCAGCCGGCAACATTATCCAGAAAATAGCGGTCGTGAGTAACGGCAATGACGGTGCCTTCATATTTTTGCAGGTGATGTTCCAGCCAGGCGACCGATTCGGCATCCAAATGATTGGTCGGTTCATCCAGAAGCAGGATGTCCGGTTTTTGCAAAAGCAGACGGCACAGCGCGACGCGGCGTCTTTCTCCGCCGGAAAGAACTTTCACGGACGTATCGCCGGGCGGACAGCGCAGAGCGTCCATAGCCATTTCCAGTCGTGAATCTATATCCCAGGCATCAAGCGCATCGATCTTTTCCTGTACAACACCCTGCCTGTCGCAGAGTTTCTCCATTTCGTCATCCGACATAGGCTCGGCAAACTTTTCATTTATTTTGTTATATTCGTGGATCAGGTCCATGGTGCTTTGCACGCCCTGCTCCACAATCTGCCGCACGGTTTTTGTTTCGTCCAGACGCGGCTCCTGCTCCAGATAGCCCACTGTGTAACCTGCGGAAAGAATTGTTTTGCCCAGATGATCTGTATCAACACCGGAAAGAATTTTTAGCAGAGAACTTTTACCGGAACCATTTAAACCGATAACGCCGATTTTAGCGCCGTAAAAATAAGACAAGTAAATGTCTTTGAGCACAGGTTTTTTTTCATAAATTTTACTGACTCCGATCATGGAGTAAATTACTTTGTTTCCTTCATTGGCCATAAAAATTTACTCACCCGAAAAAGATTTCAAATATAAGGGAATATGCCCTGAATGATCAAATTAAAATTATTCTGAATATTGCTTTTGCCGGAGATGATGCCCATGTGTCCGGGAAGAATCAACTCCAGATCAAGTTTAGAAAATGCAAGAATGCTTTTCTTTAAAAGAGCGCCGTTGCCGCCTGGAAAATCAGTGCGTCCGACACTTTGATCAAAAATTACATCGCCGCAAAATAGAGCTTTTTGCTCCGGCCAGTAAAGGACGATGGAACCGGGAGAATGTCCGGGAGCGAGCATTATTTTAAATATCTGTTCTCCTAAAGCCACATCGCCTTCTTCCAGCGGAAAATTTACATTCATCCTGGGGGCATTGATTCCGAAAAGGCTGTAGAGTTCACCGCCGGCTCCTTTTAAAAATTCGATTTCTTTTGTATGCAGGCCGACTTTGACCTTTTCCTGATCAAAGACCTCGGAGCCCTGAAAATGGTCGGGGTGGGAATGGGTGTTGATGACATAATGAATGTCTTTTTTTTTGATGCCGTCGGCGGACATCTGATTAAGCAAATCGGGGACATATCCGGTCAGTCCCGGATCAATTAATGCCTGCACATTGCCGCCGATAAAAAAGCTGTTGCAGTTATTCTCAAAAGAATTTGTCCATTCGTAAACGTAAATATCATTTTTTAATTTCATTGCTGATCCTCTGCTTTTGGTGTAGCTGGGACGAATATCCAAAGTAAAATGTATAGGAATAATCCTGTGCCGTAAATAGTTAAGAGTAACACGAATATTAGACGCCATGCCCAGGAAGGAAGAGGAGTGTGTTTGCCTAACCCGCCACAAATACCTCCGAGCCAACGGTCTTTTTCCGATTTTGTGAAAGCTTGCAGCCAGTTTTTATCTGTCATTGCTTTGCCCTCCTCATAATTTTACGGATTTAAATTTTTATCAATCATGATTATAAATTATACCGTTTTATTTTTTAGCGGGGAAAATCGCATCCAGCGGCAAATCTGATACTCTATGGCTTATATCGATGATATTTCCTTCCTTATCCACGAGAATTAATGTCGGTACGCCGATAAGGTTGTAGTCGTTGGCGACATTGCCGTCTGAGTCCAGCAAGACAAGATAAGGGAATGAATTTTCTTTGGCAAAGCGCGCCACTCTTTTGCTAGATTCATTTATATCGATATAGAGAAATATCAATCCGCGCCCCGCGTATTTTTCATAAAGGGCTTTATAAAAAGGCATTTCGCCGCGGCAAGCGGGACACCAGGTGGCACCGAAAAACATTACCACGGGATTTCCCCTCTGACTTCTCAGTTTAAATGTCTTGCCCTGAATATCATTTAGTGAAAAATCCGGCGCCGGAATTTTTTCATGTTTAGAAAAAACACTTGGTCTGTATTGTCCAAATGATAGAGCAAAGGGAACACAGATAAACAAAATCGTCAAAACTAATAATATTTTCTTATTCATCAAATCCTCGTTTTTTTATATTGATAAAACGCCAGCAGTATACAGGAAATATTCAGCCGCGCCAATTAATATCAACCCGAAAATAAATTTTATTTTTGTCATCCATTTTCCCGATTTCGGCAAGGCGGCAATAACCCCGGCAAACGTGCCGACGATAATCAGAAATGTGCCCATGCCGACGGCGAAAACAAAAAGAAGAGTCATGCCCAGCAAAAGATTTGTTTTTACCGCCACGTAACCCAGTAAAACGGCCAATGCAGGGGCAGTACAGGGACCGATAACAACACCGGATACGGCGCCCATTAAGAAACTCGCGAAAAATCCCTTTTTATTATCGGTTAGTTTCATAAGTTTTTGCGGAACAGGCAGAGAAATACTGAAAACATCGAGCATGGACAGACCCATAATAAGGCATAAATTGCCCATGATGAAATATGTCCAGGGCGTTGTTTGCATTTGTCCGAAAAGTTTGCCCGATAAAGCGGCCGCCCCGCCCAGAATAGAATAGGTGAAAGCAAGCCCCCCGACATAAAATATCGAAAGAAAAAATCCGCGAAGTTTTGATGATGAACTCTGCGCTCCGATAAAGCCTACGGTTACCGGAATTAAGGGATAGGTACAGGGAGTAAAACTTATTACAAGCCCACCCAGATATGCGGCCAGAAATGCTAAAAATACTGAACCTTGCATATATAAAGATAAATTATTTACCAGATTTTCAATCATATACTTCCTTAATCACGGGTATAAACTCCAAAAGCAATTGGTTGCGCATCATATATAGTCCCGCTTAGCTTCGCACGTGGGATAATTCGACTAACGCTTCCTATAGTCAGCTAGTCTCATTAAATTGGAATTTCACAATAGGCAATATGACCGCTGGCGTCAAGTGAAAAGCTTGTGTGTAAATATGACATATTTATTATTATTTAGAAGTTAACCCGGACAGGCATACACGCACTAGACCCTGAACACAGTGAAAGGAACATAGCAACATATAACCAATTTTATGTAGCAATAACATTAAAAGGGATTTTTGGCAAAAATAACAACTTGCCATTAACCCCAATGAACACAATTCATGCCCGATAATAATCGACACCACACAGTATATTTTGTGATCAAGAGTCTTTTAGTTCAAACTGGAAATAAAGATCATCATCGCCAGATGAAATACCCCTGACCCGTTTCGCAACAGTTTTCTTTCCGAAAAGTTTGAGTGCCTGCTGAAAGTAACCCATAATAAGATATTCGAAGTAAATATTTTTGATTGGAAGTCCGGTGATTTTGAGATGAGCAACGTTGTTCTCGATCTGTGCTGTAGCTATACCTCCGTCAAAATACGTCGACCAGAGCTTAGGCAGGACAAACTCGACGAACTGTTTTATATCCTTTGTGAGCATATAAGATTTGTACGGGCCTTCCGGCGACAGGGCATGTTTAGCGCCTGCCTTCCCAAACATCGAGTACAGCATTTTGTCGTTGTTGTAGAATTCCTTACACATCTCGTCAAAAAAAATGATTAATTTTTCCACCGGAAGGAGGGTAATAGACATTATCATCTTGCTGAAATAGTTGTCCTTCTCTGCCAGCTTGGTCATAAAGGAATTCCAGCGTTCCTCACCGAAACCTGCAATCATAGCAGTCTTTATAATAACATAAAAAATGCCTTTTACGTTCATATCGAAATCTCCCAAGAATTCCTGTGTGGATTAAAATGCTGTATAAAATATATTTTGTGATGCATTAATATGCAGATTTATTTTATTAGAATTAAGTCATTTATGAATAATTTAAATTAATCATTTTCCACTTTGTTATGAGTTGGTTCATGTTAGAAAAACACTAAGTGAATATTTTTATGCAGAGATTGGAAAGAGAATTATTGCAATGGGGATAGCAAATACTTCTTTCTGTAATATTGTTTTTCTTATTTTTCCAATTCATACAACATTTCAATCCGTAATAAACACTATTCACACCCGACGACAAATATTGGCACATCACTCCACATTTTATAGTCAGTATTTTCATTGACATACAAGACTGAGTTTCTTATAGTATGAACAAGCAGGGTTTGAAGTGAAGGTTTTTAAAAACGAGCATTCTAGAGTAAATAAAGGAGGAATGAATCGTTATGGACGAAAAAAGAAAAGCGGCAAGACTGGAGGAGGAGAATGAGGTTACCATAAGTGTCATCTCAGAAGAAGAAAACACACCTAAAGAAAAAATCATATATAACTATATAAAGGATATCTCTGTATCCGGTGCTAAACTTCAAACCAATATTCTTTTGCCCGTAGATACCCTCCTCATGATAAAAATGACATTAAAGACTCTGCACCAAATGATAATCGTCATCGGAAAAGTAAAATGGATCAAAGTCGTCTTTGAGAATGAATCTTATGAGGCGGGCGTGGAATTCTTAAATCTATCCAGTGACGCGATCAAAAAACTGGCGGATTATATCTCGTGGAAACAAAAGTTTAAAAGTCTTAATCCGGTTTAAGCATATTTGTCTAAAATTTCTTTCTTCCTGTAATGTTGTTTTTCTAATTCTGTCCGTTAATGAAATGTTTCAGGTGGTAATGTTTGCTTTAAAAAAATTGACATAAGAACCGAACTTCTATAATATTTCTCAATAGAAAGTAATATATTATCAAATAAACTTTACATTTGATGGAGGACACATGCCCAACCAGCCGGACTTTAACAGATTACACTCCCTAACTATTTTCAAGGACCTTGATAAAAATGAGCTTGAGATAGTCTACAAACACGTCTTTGAAAAGAACGTTGAAAAAGATTCCGTTTTATTTGTGGAAGGCATGTCGGGAGAATTGCTCTATATAATAATGTCGGGTCGTGTCGAGATAATAAAAAAGACAAAAGATAACAAAAAAATAGTACTGGCCACTATGGGAGCCAACGACATAATTGGAGAGATGTCTCTGATAGACTCGGAACCGCGTAGTGCAACCGGCAGAACAAGCGAGGATTCGGTCCTGTTGGTGATAACAAAACAAAGTTTTAATGAGATACTTCAGTCAGACCCGCGCATAGCGGCAAAGATACTGATGGGCCTGTTAAAGGTCATTAGCAGACGTTTAAAGATAACAACGGACAAAAAATTTGAAGAGATAAAATTGTGAAAAGATCGGGCATACCAGCCGTGGCGGGACTGGAAGTTGTACAAAAAAGAGAAGTGGGTTGGGTCTGCCCTTGACCATTAATAAGAGGCATTTGTATGGTACAGTTGATTTCTTTTGCTACCTACTCAGCTTTGTGTTGCACCTTTCAAATAGTAATCCTCAATATCAATATTCTTCAAAAGTGTTTCTTTGTAGATACCGTTCTTGTCAAGCTAAAGTTGGCTTATAATTTGGGTCATACTTTTTGCCTGATTTCAGTACTCCAAAGATAACATGAACCAGTTTCCGCATAATAGCGCAGACAATAACTTTG
>JBEKRZ010000028.1:0-33616 GCA_049517435.1 Smithella sp.
CTTGGGACATACTGAAATAAGGGCTATAATGCCCAGGAAGAAATGAGTCCTCCTGCCTTCCTAATTAATATTACAAATTAATTATACATCATTCTATATACGAATTCGTGGTAGGAGGAAGTTATCAATAAAAAAATACATTAATATTTTTTAAATCTCCAAACTGTTGTAATCGCTGTTTCCATCTGCGTAATCGTTTTTTCATTCGCTGCCAGATAAGCTGCAAATGTTTTTCTCACTCTTATTTTCCAATTACTAAAACCACAAAAGTGTCCTTAATTTGAGTAGGTCTTGACTTCGGGTTTTCGACTGTTGGTTCCGATGCCGGAGCAAATTCCGCAGTGGGCAAATAGATATTATGAGTCTTGGTATCTATTGCCATAGTACGAGCTCCGCGTTGAGTTGATACTGTTTCCGCTACTTCAAACTTGCCCGGAGCTGATTCCTTTACAACTGTTAAAGTACCTTCACTATTTGAACTAAACGCAAAACCGGTTTCTTGGTCAAACGCATTACCATCCACACCTAAACCGATCGGTACCGTGGCAATTACATTTTCTTTGTTTACATCAAGAACTGTCATAATTTTGTTGTGACATCCTGAAAATACACGGTGATTTTCTATATCCAGACCAAGACCTGTTGGCTCTTCGCCGGGTTTCAATGAAAACCTTCTTAATACTGACAAACTCTTACCGTTAATTTCAGCGACTTCGGCGGTGTCTTCGATGTTAACATAAACCTTTCCCTTTTTATCAGCCGCAGCAAATTCTGGCTTACCACCAAGAACAATTGTAGCGTTAATCTTTCCTGAGACTGCATCGAATACCGTAGCATCATTGCTTTTACCGTTAAATGTATATACTTTTTTATAAGTAGGTTCATATAAAATAGCATCCGGATTGGTTCCGGTTTTTACCTGTCCGATGATTTTCAGAGTTTTCAAATCAAAGATAACAGCAGTGTTCGATTTCCCACAGCTGATAAATCCGCGGCCAAGCTCCGGTGCAATCGCAATGCCGTGAACACCAAGCGTATCTGGGATATCGCCAACAACCTCATTTGAGTCAATATCTATAACAATAACATGAGTACTCCTGGAAACATATAATCGTCTCGCTTTGCTGTCTATAGACAGATAATCCCACCCACCTTCGCCGCCAATCTGAATCTTTTTGATTACATGATATCCGGGAGCCGCAGCATAAGCAGTCGAACCAACAACTACAGCACAAAACAAACAAAGTAATTTAAAAAGATTAATTTTCATTATTTTTGCCTCCATCGAATATCGAGTCTTTGATAAGATATTGCTTCTGCATGGCTGAACTATAAGAAACGCTGTCTTGTATGTCAATTAAATATTGACCACAAAAAAGGGGTGTGAAAAGTGTTTATTGCTGGTTGTAACCTAGCATAAAATTAAACTTTTGAAAATTGAGGACTACAGGAAGAAAGAAATAAAATTTCAATTTCCAAACCAAGATCTTTTATACCTTGAAAGAAGCGAAGACGCTGATTGAAAAATGGCGCATGGAATACAACACGTTCAGGCCGCACAGTTCTTTGAATTACCGCCCTCCAGCGCCAGAGGCATACCTGAATTGAGAAATAAAAAGTGGCTGAACTCTAACTTAACATATGGTACAAGCATTTGGGGTAGGTCAGTTAAATACAAAAAAGTTTTGATCGCAAAGGAGAAAGTCGGATGACAAATACAACAGGGCCGGACCGAGTTCTGATGTCGAGCAAAAGGACCTGGATCATTTTAGCCGGGGTTCTTTTTCTTATAATACTGTTTTCCAGCCAAGCTGTGGAGCTGATCACGGACTGGCTCTGGTTCCGGGAAGTGGGGTATGAAAATGTATTTACCATAACCCTGAGGGCTCAACTGAAAATGGCGCTGCTCTTCGGGTTTGCCTTCTTTGTCATCTTTTTCGGGAATCTTTTTGCGGCCCTGCGACTGACTTCCCGGCTACATTTGATTGATCAAAAAGGCTGGATCCAAATTTCAAAACTGGAAATAGCCACTCGGCCCTTGCAGCATTTGATTTTAATCGTGTCTCTTCTTTTCAGCCTCTTTGCGGCCCTGATCGGTTCGAGCCAATGGGAAAATTTTCTGAGGTTTTTTAACGTTTCGTCCTTTGGAGTTACCGATCCCCTTTTCCAGCGTGATATCGGCTTCTATGTTTTCCGGCTGCCGTTTTTAAATCATCTTTACGCCTGGCTGATGACGGTATTGATATTCACGACTATCTCTGCAGCCTTTCTTTATTTTATCCGCCGGGCTTTCCATTTCGCACCGCCACGCACTTTGCAGGCGGCGCCTGCCGCCCGTGTTCACCTCTCTATTCTTTTAGCTCTCATTTTCTTCGTCGCAATTTTCGGGCTATGGCTTGTACTGAACGAAATCCTATTTGTCAAACGGGGAGTTGTTTTCGGCCCCGGCTATACCGATGTAACCACCCAGTTATGGGTTTTGAAAGGATTGATGGGGCTTGCTCTTTTATGCGGCGTCGCCTTCCTGGGCTTCGCCTTCAAGATGAGCTGGCGTTACCCTGTAATTGCCGTGCTTTTCTTTGGGGCCTTTCTCGTGATCGGTCGCGGTATCTACCCTTCGATGGTTCAGAGCTTCAAAGTCGTTCCCAATGAAATCGTTCTGGAGAAACCCTATATTGAAAAAAATATACAGTTTACCCGGCTGGCCTATCGGCTCAATGATATCGAAGACAAACAATTCCCGGTGGAGGAAAACCTGACCCGGGAAGACTTAAAACGCAATGACCTGACCATCAAAAACATCCGCCTGTGGAACCATGCCCCTCTTCTGCAGACATATAGCCAGCTGCAGGAAATCCGCACGTATTACAAGTTCGGCGGCGTGGATAACGACCGCTACCAGATAGGCGGGGAGTACCGCCAGGTAATGCTCTCCCCGCGGGAACTCTCTTATGCGTCGCTGTCCTCGCGTTCCTGGGTCAATGAGCATATTGAATACACCCACGGATACGGAGCCGTCCTGAGTCCGGTAAACCGTGTTTCGAAGGAAGGGCTCCCGGAATTTTTCATCAAGGATATTCCGCCTGCTTCCACGATCAATATCAAGATTTCCCGCCCCGAGATTTACTACGGCGAGAATTCCAATGACTACGTCTTCGTGCGCACAAATCGGCCGGAATTCGACTATCCTGTGGGAAGCAAGAACGTTTACTCCCGGTATGAAGGTAGGGGCGGCGTTCCTCTGTCTTTTCTGAGAAAACTGCTTTTTGCCGTTCGCTTTGGTTCCCTCACCATGCTCCTTTCCGATGATATTACCACCGCAAGCCGGATTATGTACTATCGTCAGATAAAGGATCGGGTTGCGCAGATCGTTCCCTTTGCGGCGCTGGACAGTGATCCCTATTTAGTGATTTCTCCTGAAGGAAGGCTTTTGTGGTTTTTGGACGGATATACTATGACCCCCTGGTTTCCCTATTCGGAACCGACGCCCTCAATGGGCAATTACATCCGTAATTCTTTCAAGGCCGTTGTGGATGCTTATGATGGATCGGTACAGCTTTACATTAGTGACGAAAAGGATCCCATAATTCAAACTTATGCCCGGATTTTTCCGGGGGTATTCAAGAAACTGGGAGATATGCAGCCTGAGCTTCAGAAACACATCCGCTATCCGTCGAAAATGCTTTCCATCCAGGCCAAAATGTATAGAGCTTATCACATGCAGGATGCCCAGGTCTTTTACAACAAGGAAGATCTCTGGGCCACTCCGGCAGGTCGTGTCCAAGGCGTCGATCAGGAGATGGAACCCTACTATACAATCATGAAACTACCCGAAGAGAAGAAAGAGGAATTTATCCTCCTGCTACCCTTTACACCCAGCAAGAAGGATAACATGTCCGCCTGGATGGGCGCCCGTTGTGATGCGCCAAACTACGGGAAGGTTATTGTCTATCTTTTTTCGAAGGACAAGCTTGTCTATGGTCCGCAGCAAATCGAGGCCAGGATTAACCAGGATACGGCGATATCGAAAGAACTTTCTTTATGGGATCAGCGGGGTTCGCAGGTCATCCGGGGAAGCCTTCTGGCCATTCCCATCGAGAAATCCATTCTCTATGTCGAATCACTATACCTTGCCGCCGAAAAAGGACAGCTTCCAGAACTCAAGCGTGTAATTCTGGCTTACGGAAACTCCATTGTCATGGAGGAGAATCTGGATCTGGCCTTGCAGCAGCTGTTCGGTGGGGAAATGATGCGGGAAAAGGAAATCAGCAAGGCCGCTGCAGCAATGCCCGTCCGGGAAAATACCGACCGGCAACTGGCCCTGGAAGCGCTCTCCCATTACCGGAAGGCGCTGGACTTTCTGCGCAAAGGGGATTGGGGAGCCTATGGCGAAGAGCTACGCAAAATGGATGACATACTGCGATCCTTTGAGAGCAGGAAATAAGGGCCGCAAAATAATCTGTCTGCATCCCGGTTTGGGCAAAAAATGGTTGAACTCTAACTGAATTTATTCTAAGCGGTTTATGTTTTGGTGTTTTAATTAAAGACTGATTATTTCTTTCACCTCTTAAGAAACAAGAATACGTCATTGCTAGTAAAGCTATACAATTTCATGAGGTTAGATTGCTACGGCTCATGAGCGTCTCTTCCATGTGTTTCTTCCATTAATAACCCGGTGCGTAGCCTCGGGTTAAAATGCTACAAAGAAACAACTTTGAAAAATTTTGATGTTGAGGATTACTACTTGAAATCTCGTAGGGAGATCTTTTATGCTTTGATAACTCTCTTTCAACCAGTAATCTTCGATTTTATTTTTTACCAAATTGCGGACTTGTAGATATAGTCTTGAACAATTCAGATAAGTATTTTTCACAAAGCAATCCGACTTACCATCTCTGAGGCGGCCATCCATTTGGATGGTACAGCCGATCAAATTCCCCCGAAGCAAGCATCCTGTAATGTTCAATCCATGCCCATGCAGATGATGGTTTCCTCATCCAGTCCAGCGCTTGCGTCGTTGAATCGACTTGATCGTCGTGCTTGCTGCCAGGGAAAGTAGTAAGCTCGTGAACATAATCCGCAAGCCAATGAGCTTCATTGGGAAGCAGAACGAGGCCGTTTTCAAACGCGGCTGTCTGGCCATGGAAGCGCATGATTTTGTCACAAGCAGGGGGTTCGTAGCGGGTAATACCAGATACGCCTTCAATGGTCAGTTCCTGAATCAATTGGGTGCCCGAGGCTTTATCTTCGATTACCACAGCATCGGCTTTATAAATCCGTGCCTGTTCTTTCACTGCGCGTTTGAGATCGGGATATTCCATTCGCCGCCTCAAGACGTGCAGTAGATAGAAATGCTTGTCTTTTTCACCCCAGGTTGTGCAGACGCTATAGTCGTTAAGTTCGCCGGCTTTATTTGCGCTATCCCAGCTTTGGACAATGCGATCAAATCGGGCAGGGCACTCCTCCTGCACATAATACCGAAGCCATTCTTTCTTGACCATGGCGCCGCCCTGCGGCTCCGGATTCTGCTGATATTGAGCTGTAAAGTCATATGTGCCCATAGTCTGGCGCATAACAGCCAGTGCTGCCAGAGATTCACGCTCCGGATGCAGCGCTTCGCCGACACGGCGGCAATAGCGGTAACTCCCCAGCGGCGACTCAATGAGATATTCTTCGTCCTGCTCGGCGACAGCCGGGAGGGACAGTACATCCCAGCTTTCCTGTTCCAGCACATGGCCAACCAGATCGTCCTGATGCAGGCGCTGCATCACGATGATAATGCAGCCATTGGCCTTGTCGTTGAGCCGGCTGCGCAGCGTATTGTCAAACCAGCGGTTTACATTCGTGCGCTGCGTTTCGGAAAGTGCCTCTTCGGGTTTGAGTGCATCGTCGATGATGATGAAGTCAGCTCCTCTGCCGGTCAGAACGCCGCCGACCGAGGTGGCCATCCGAAATCCCTGATCTGTTGTCATGAAGTCGTCTACCGCTTGCTTATCAGGCGACAGGCGCGTCCGGAATAATTTTCTGTAAAACGGGCTGAGCATCAGCGTCCGGCACTCCAGTGCATGTTTACTGGCCAAGGGCTGGGCATAGCTGGCAGCAATAACCTGCTTTGCCGGATGATGCCCGAGCAGCCAGGCAACGAATGCTACGGTTACACAATGGGACTTCAGGTATCTCGGCGGTACGCAAATGATCAACCGTCTGATTTTACCATGACGGCAGGCTTCGAGTTTGGAAGCCATCAGATTGATATAGTCAGCCATCAATAACTTCTTTCCTGGATTTACCTCATAGAAAGAGCGCTCGATGAAACTTGCGAAGTCCCGGCGTAGGATCATCTCGTATTCAAATGGTGTAAGAGTCGTGATGATTTTTTCTCCTTATCTTTTACTTTTCTTTTTTTTGTTTTTTTGTCTGTTGGTGCTGATCAGCTATCTCCAGGAAGACGCTTTGCCGGTATCTTTCCTCGATATGGGCCATCACCAGAGCGTCTGCCTCGCCAAGAAGGGGAGTTAAAGACGCATCGGCCGCGGCATGGCCTTCAATTATCTGTACCAATGACAAAAGCTGCGTTATGGCTTTTTGATCGCCAAGTACCGCTTTATTGACGAGCTGTTTGACTGCTATTTCCAGCTTGCTTACCGATCTGCGCTTGCCGTTTTCGTTAACCACCACCCTTTCTTTAATTGCCTTATCCACGATGGTAGCGAGGTTTTTAGCACCCTTAGGTTTCCCTTTAGGATTACCGGATTGTCCGGGTTTAAAGCGGGTATTCTGTGGTGGCTTACAGTAACCGATCTCATAAGGTTTTTTCTTGTCATCCGACATGAGAATCCTCCATTTCAGTTGCCATTTCATCAAAACTGCGTTCGGTAGCAGCATGACGGGCCTAGCCGCCGGTGTAGACCTGCCATCGGCGGATGGCGGCATCGACATAGAGCGGGTCTAGCTCCAACCCGTAGCAGACACGGCCGGTGCGCTCACAAGCCATCAGTGTCGTTCCGCTGCCTAGGAAAGGATCCAGCGCGATATCACCGCGTGCCGAACAGTCCAATATTGCGTCGGCAACCATGGCCACCGGTTTAACGGTCGGGTGCACTTCCCGGAGATTGCCCTCATCGGTATTATTGCGGGAGAAGGAATTTGCCCTGCCGTAGTGCCATACATTCGTGCGGTAACGGCCATTTCTGCCGAAGTCGATGTTGTTGCGGTGGGCTGCCCGGCCATGCTTGAACACGAAAACCAGTTCGTGCTGGCTGCGGTACAATGATCCCATGCCGGCGTTGTCCTTGGCCCATACGCAAAGGTTTTTCAGTTCCGTATAGGTCAGCCTCCCGGCTTCGAGAAGTTCAGTCATGTGGCGCCAGTCCATACAGATATAATGAATACTGCCGTCGGTGCTGTAGCGTCCCATAAGGGAGCAGACCCGGGTGAGGAAGTTGATGAATTCCAGCTCGCTCATCTCGCCTGCGGCCATGGCAAACTCCCGGTGATGAATGGAGCCGAAACCGCAGACATTGCCGTCTATTTTTATGTTGTAGGGTGGGTCGGTAAATATCATGTCTGCCATTGCACCGTTCATCAGCATACGGTAGTCATTACCTTCCAACGCGTTGCCACAGAGGAGGCGATGGCGGTCCAGAAGCCAGAGATCGCCAGGAGAAGTAATTGGCTGCCCTGTCGGAAACGGCGGCAGTTTGTCGGCGAGATCTTCCTTACCTTCTTCCGGTGTTGATAATCCTTCGAGACGAAGATCGATCTCACCCATCGTAAAGCCTGTCGATTCCAGATCGAAGTCCATTTTGAGGGCGGATAATTCATTCAAATGAACCGTCAATAGTCGATCGTCCCAGGAAGACATTTCTGAAAGGCGGTTATCGGCAATCATAAAGGCCTTAGCTTGTTCGGCGCTGAGATGATCAAGACAAATCACCGGCACATTTTGCATACCTAATTTTTGAGCAGCAAATAAACGGGCATGCCCCGCAATGACTTTATTCTCAGCATCAACAGCAATCGGGATATTGAATCCGAAGGTCTGGATGCTTTTGACCAATGCCTTGATCTGCCGGTCTTTATGAGATCGTGGGTTATTGACGTCGGCCTTAATCTGCTCGATGGGTAAGAAGGTCACCGCAGAAACGCCTTTATGAACAGTATTTGTTTTTTTAAATGAACTGATATTAGCATTCATATAAATCTCCTTATTAAGTTAATTACATATTACATAGAACATGTATCTAATACATTAAAAAAATTTACTTCTTCTTCACCATCTGATTTATTCTTTTATCAATTTCTTTTTTGAGATCGTATAAATTCAAAGCGATCATATCTTCAAGGCCGGCAAACGTTTCTACAATCGATTCTTCACTCAACATTCTTAATGCGTCGGCAACAGACATTGAGAACGGTATCATACGAGGTTTCTTTCCGTATGGATCGATGATAAATATACAACCGCCCTCCGACTTTTTTTCAAGTGGTATTTTTGCCGCCGCCATTGACATAAATTTAGCAGCGTTCGGAAATTCCTGTTCCCATTCACGAAACAAATTAACCTTCCACAGAAATTCTATTATGTTCTTTATCTTTTTTCTCTGAAAACCGTATTTCTCATGAAAGTAGACGGCTAGGTATGCCCGCAAAAGTCCCCTATACGAAAACTCCCTCCGGCTGGCATAACCGGCAGCCTCTTGAACGTCCGCCAAAAAAATCCCAAGCTCGGTCCAGCTAATACAGAAGCGGGAAGTCTTGCCCAGCACCTTGGCAAGTTCCACTGTGGTAAAAGTTTCTTTCATCACTAATTCACCTTCTAGCGTATTTTCTATGTTACATATAACATGTAACAATATTTGTCAAACAAAATAATAAAGATACTTTGAAAAATATTTTGGTTTTGTTTTTCATTATTTAACAAAATAATCCTGAGATTAAGGACAAATAGACAACTTAAACTACGATGTCGAGACATTGTATCCGTTCTTGTGCGAATGAAGCAATTTCAAAAATCATTGATCGAATCAATAAGATTCCTGAGCCTCCCGAAATACCTGCGGTTAAAGTCTATCACAAGTCGCGGTAGATGGATAAGGTCAACGTCATCCATTTCATCTTTCAAAGCCCCGGATGCCGTGATACTTCCCCCAGGAGAGAGAATGTCATGAAACTGATCTATCAGCTTCCCGATGTCTTCTGGGTTGAGCTGAGAAGTGAGCCGAATCACAATTTGGCCATGTAGATACCGAATGCTGTGATAGCGGCGATAGAAACGATGAATCTTCTCTACCGCATCATCCACGGAACATACCCTTTCAAAAAGCGCAAAATCCGATGGGTGGATATAGTTGCGAGCCAGTAGCTCTTCCTCGAAGAGCTTGATCATCTGGGACCAATATGAACATTCCGGATCATCCACGAGTACTAACGGCATGGGATTGCGCTTGCCGGTTTGCAGCAGGGTGAGAGTCTCCATCGCCTCATCGAGCGTACCGAAACCGCCCGGAAAGAGCGCCACGGCGTCAGATTCTTTAAGGAAGGCTACTTTGCGGTTGAAGAAATATTTATACATTATTAACCGTGGATTGCCCTCGATTATGGAATTCGGTTTTTCCTCGAACGGCAAACGGATGTTCACGCCAAAGGAATGCTCAGAACCGGCTCCCTCGTTGATGGCCTGCATGATGCCTTCTCCGCCACCGGTGATGACCATGTAACCCGTCTCCGCGAGCTTTTTCCCGAAGAGCTTTGCCATCTCATATAGCTGATCGCCCGGCTGGGTACGTGCTGAACCGAAGACCGTGACCTTTCGAATGTTCTGGTAGGGGCCGAAGACCTTGGAAGTAAATCGCATCTCTTTAAGAGTTGTGTTCATGAGCTTGAGGTCTGCGCTCTTGTCATCCTCTTGCCCGGCTTTGAGAGAGGCGATAATCATCTCGTGGACATATTTTGGTCTTCGGATTCCATCAGCTGTCTTCATCAATTGCTCGATAATCTCGTCGATGGGGCCATTATTTTTGTTGAAATAAATTTTCATAACTTCTCTCCGTTTACTACCTGTACCTGCTAAAATGGTTGTTATAAAATGAGCAGTACCTAACTCAGGGTTGGTGCACAATGCCTTGCAGCTAAATGAACCTTTTACCGACCCCAAATGCTTGTGCCACATGTTAAATTAGAATTCAGCATTTTTGAAGGTTCTTTCATTCAATCTCATGATTTAATAATCTTAGTCTTCACTCTCTTCATTTCTTCCAGCAATTCCTGTTTACTGATAATGCCTTTATTGTCCAAAAGATTGATAAGCGCCTCCGATTGAATCACTTCGGACATTAGCAATTCTTTAAAGTCCACGATTTCTTTGCTATCCAGCTTTTTACCCACGACTCTTCTCCTTAATGAATGCAGCTTCCAGAATCTCTCTGGTCACGTGATAAATATTATTATCCTTACTTGTTCTTGATCCAGCTACATTCAATATTTTTATATTATTCTTTCTGATCCAATTATTCAACGAATCTGCCGCTTCCTTTATTGTTGTATTGTCCATATCCAGATGAAGACGTGGTTTATGATGTTTGATAGTGAATGTTTGTGTCAGAGCAGATCCACCAGTCAGGTCCCCATGAGATACAATAACAGTCCCATCGGAATCAATAACATTTTGTTCTGTCCTTTTGTCATAGCTGGCAGTCTCCATTTCCTGAAGATGATACTTGTCAGGAAGTTGACCTCCCTCGGTTATTCTCCCTTTTGGTATCCAGCCGCCATGAGGAATATTGTTATCAATAGCAAAATCAAGAGCTGCTCTGTCAGCACCAGTCTGTCCACCAGAAATTATTTTTATAATCATTTCCTTCATATTTAGTTTCATCGAAATGTGCAATCAACTACTATTTTAACTTTAAATTGTTGAGTATCCGAACGCTTTCCTTCCCATGTCCTGTAATAGCTCATCTTTATAACGCCCTCAGCTAGAGATTTTGGTCTGAATATCCAGATATGTGTAGCAGGAGAACCGTCAAGATCACTTTTTTTCTCCAGCCTTTCGGAAATTATTTCGTAGCTAAGTTCATCAAAATGCCAACTATATCCTGTTGTTCCATTCTCTTGAAGCTCAAGCTGAATCTCATCCCCACATTTTATTCTAACTATGCCATCATTAGAATTGTTGGTTATTATGTGTACTACTTTTTCTCGATGATTCAGCTGTTGTCGTTGTTGATTTTGCCCATAATCATATAATGGGTCATCGGAAGCTATGACGTTAAATGTGAAAACGGGAAGGGTGATGATACTCAAAACTAAAAAAATGATCGCAGTAATTTTTTTCATGAATTCCTCAGATAGATAGTAAAAAATTATAAGTAGTATAATCATCATTTTCTTAAAAAAAAGGTATTTTTAAGAGATCGTATATTTTCTTAAAAATACTAATGCAAAATTCTTCTTAGAATTGAGCATTTAGGATTTTTCATAGACATGCTTGCTTTCAACCAGTATACCTTTTAATCAGAAAACAGTTGTGATAAATTGATGTTAAATTTATCAAAGAAAATTAAGTTAGGTCATTGATTGGTAGATGAGAAGAAAAGGATACACATATGAGAATTCGCTTTAGTTTGTTGCTATTCATTTTAATGGCATTACTAATAACAGTTGGTTGTGCACATAATAAAACCATAGACGGTTTCAATGCTAATGAGTGGTTTGAAATGGGCCGTCAGGCTGGTATTGATAATCAATTGGACAAAGCATTGGATGCATTTAATAAAGCAATAGAACTCGACCCGAAAGTTGCAAAGACCTATATTAACCGTGGAAACGCCTATGATAGACTCGGCAACTACAATCAGGCAATTGCAGATTACAACAAGGTCATTGAGCTCAACCCGATAGATTCAGATATCTATATTAACCGTGGACGTTCCAATTATTATCTTGGCAATTACAATCAGGCCATTGCAGATTACAACAAGGTCATTGAGCTAGACCCGGAAGATTCAGAGGTCTACGTTAGCCGTGGAAATGCTTATGATAGACTTGGCAACTACAAACAAGCAATTATGGATTACGACAAAGCCATTGATCTCAACCCGAAAAATCTACATGCCTATGTGAACCGGGGAGGTGCCTATGTTAAACTTAGCAACCACAATCAGGCAATTGCGGATTACGACAAAGCCATTGAAATAAATGCAGAATTTGCACTTGCTTATTATAACCGAGGACTTGCTTACAGTGCATTTGGCAACCACAATCAGGCCATTGCGGATTGGAAAATAGCGGCCAGCTTAGGTCTTAAAGAGGCGCAGGATTATTTAAAGCAGCAGGGGATTGCTTGGTAAATCATCTTTTTTTGCATATTTTCTTAAAAATAAGGATGTGCGGATTTCTTCCTGTAATCCTCAAATATTTAGTCTCGATAATTATACAACCTTTCAATCGGTAATCATCAAAAATTGCTGAACTCTAACTTAACATATGGTACAAATATTTGGTGCAGGTCATTATCGCAGGCAAAACTGGCGAGCTTCCTTTGCCAAGCTGGCTTGCCCAATATTAACCATAAAAGAGAAATCCCATGATAAGCCTCGTCTTCGCAGTGGAGAGATATTGGTCTCATGCAGTCCCTGTCTATCCGGGTTAAGATATTAAAGGAGTCACCTAAAATGATAATCGTTAAAGAGAAGATGCTATGCAAGGAGGTTTTCAAATATGTATGAGGAATACTTTACGGAAGATCACAACATCTTCCGGGCATCGGTCAGGAAGTTCGTCGAGAAGGAGATCAAGCCCCACATCGAACATTGGGACGAGGAAGGCGAATTTCCCGTCGGGCTCTACAAGAAGGTCGCGGACCAAGGGCTGATGGGTCTGACATACCCCGCCGAGTACGGCGGGACACCCTGTGACATATTCATGTATGCCATCTACATCGAGGAGATGATCCGGGGGACCGGTTCCGTCGGTCTCGCCTCGGGACTCGGGAGCAACTCCATCGCCATGCCTCCCGTCCTGATGCTGGGGACGGAGGAACAAAAGCAGAAGTTTCTCGTCCCCGTTCTGGCAGGTGACAAAATCGCTGCTTTGGGCATCACGGAACCCAATGCGGGGTCCGATGTGGCTAATATCAAGACGCGGGCCGTCCGCGAAGGAGATTATTACATCGTCAACGGCTCGAAAACCTTCATTACCAGCGGCTGCCGGGCGAACTTCATCACCACGGCCGTCCGCACGGGGGAACCGGGCTACAAGGGAGTCAGCCTCCTCATGATCGACTCTTCCACGCCGGGTTTTTCCGTGTCGAAAAAGATCAAAAAGATGGGCTGGTGGTGCTCTGACACGGCGGAACTGAGTTTTGTGGACTGCCGCGTCCCCGCAGAGAACATCATCGGCGGCGAGGGAACGGGATTTGCTGGGATCATGGTCAACTTCCAGAAGGAGCGCCTGGCGCTCGCCGTCATGGCGGCCTCTGTGTCGGAGTTGGCCCTGACGGAATCTATCAAGTATGCAAAGGCTCGGGAGGCCTTCGGCAAACCCATCTCCGGCTTTCAGGTGACGAGACACAAGCTCGTTGATATGGCGACAAAGGTGAAGGTGGCCAAGGAGTTCAACTACCGCGTCGCAGCGAAAATGGACTCGGGCCAGGACGCAACGGTCGATGTTTCCATGGCCAAAAACTTCGCCTGCGAGGTCTGCGACAAAGTTGTCTACGATGCCGTCCAGATCCACGGCGGCTATGGTTATGCCCGGGAATACGTCGTGGAGCGGCTCTATCGCGATTCCCGGATCCTCAGCATCGGTGGTGGTACCACAGAGATTATGAAGGAGATCATCAGCAAGATGATTCAGCTTTAACAGATGAACATCCTCATTGTTTCCGATATCCACGGCAATCAAAGGGACTTGGGGAGGCCATCTCCCGGCATCGCCAACCCATGCTTTTCGATGCATAATATCCATTGACAAGCAAAAACAGCCCCCCTATACTTCGATTCAGCGAAAGCAATGCCTTATCAAAAAAAGGAGGTAATGGTTCCATGTCGACATTACCGCACTTTATGCCGTCTTCGGCCTCGGTGGCGTTAATCCCTGGTGAAGGTTTTATCACCCCAACTTCCCGCATAGCAGTCATCAGGGCTGAGCTATTGTCCACACCGTATTCAATCTGTCTGGAAAGGCCGAAGCTTCTGGAAAAATTCTGGAGTTCCAAGGAGGGACGCCGGAGCGCCAAGGCGGAGCATCCCCTTGTTCATCGCGCCCTGGCCCTGCAATATATTTTCTCTCACCGCAAGCCCCGTATTTACGAGGGTGAACTTATTATCGGCAACATGACTTCCAAGCGTATTGCCGCCAACTACTACATTGAGGGTGGATCGATCAACATCCTGGAGGATATAGCCCATCTGGAGAAGCGTACCATTCCCGTGAAATTGACCGGCATGGAGACTGCGGAGCTTCTTCGCATCGGGCTCAGAAATGCTTTCAAGAGCGTGGGCGCCAAGGCGCTCCTCAAACCTGCCCGCTTTTCTTACTTTCTGGATTTCTTCCGGGCCAAGCGCCACTTTGTGACAGAGGAGGCGGGCGTGGGCCACCAGGTGGGGAACTATTTGATGGTTGTCCATGAAGGTCTGCGTCGCCCATATGGAGAGGCCAAACAGAGGCTGGACGAGGGGAAGCTTGCCGACGGGTCCCCTTTGAATGCAGACCAGCGGGCCTTTTTCCGTTCCGTGATTATCACTATCGAGGGCATCAGGAAGATGGCCGAAAATCTGGCCACCGAAGCGGAGAAAATGGCCTCGCGGTCTGGAGTGGCTGAGAAGAGAAGGATCGAGCTTCTGGAATCGGCGGCCGCCTGCCGACGGGTTCCTTTTGAACCGGCCAGGACCTATCTGGAGGGATTGCAGGCCACCTGGCTTGTTCACGTGGCCATGAACCTGGAAGACTTCGAACAAGGTCTTTCCTTCGGCCGGATGGATCAGATCCTTTTACCCTTATATCGCAGCGATATTGCGCAAGGCAGGCTGACTCCCGAGTGGGCTACGGAGATAACGGCCGGTTTCTGCCTAAAGGCCTGCGAGACCATGCCGCTCTACTCCCAGCGGGTCGACAAGTTCTTTAGCGGCAACGGAGTTGCCCAGGCTTTCACCCTGGGAGGCACCGATGCCGAGGGAAATGACGTAACCAACGAGCTCTCCGGCCTTATCCTGAATGCCTATGCACAGGTCCTGACCCGTGAGCCTGCAGTTCACGTTCGCATACATCCCGGGACGCCGGAGTGGTTTTTCCACAAAAGCGTCGAACTACTCCAGCTGGGCACCAGCCGCCCCTCTTTTTTCGGAGACACGGCCGTCGTAAGAGCACTGGAGGAAGCGGGCATGACCAAGGCCCACGCCCGAGATTACGCTATCATCGGATGCGTGGAGATGGCAAGTCAAGGTCGCACGTACAACTCGTCGGACGCCGCGCTTTTTAACCTGCCGCTCTGTCTGGAGTTGGCTCTGAACCAGGGCAGGCGATTCCACGGCAAGGCGAGGATCGAGGGCTCACGCCGTTTCGGCGCCCCCACGCCGCCAGCCTCCGCATTGAAGACCTTTGAAGACGTCCTAGAGGCCTTCCGAGCTCAGGTTCGCCACGGGGTTGACGACTTGGTAAAAGTGATCGGCTGGCTGGAGGAAGTATACCGTACTCTCCGGCCGACACCGGTGAATTCGATCCTTACGGAAGGATGCATGGAAAAGGGGAAGGATGTAACCTGGGGTGGCGGCCTCTATGATTACACCTCCATCCAGGCGGCCGGCCTGGCCGATGCGGGCGATTCCCTCTACGCCCTGAATAAAGTCATCTTTGAGGAAAAGCGCTTTAGTCTGGAAGAGTTTGTCCAAATTCTGCGGGATAATTTCCGCGGCCGGGATGACCTGAGGGTTGAGCTGGCCACTAAACTTCCCCATTACGGAAATGGCGATCCAGCGGTAAACCGGATGACCCAGCTCGCCGCAGACGCTTTTTCCGATGCGCTGTGGGCACACAAGAACACCCGCGGCGGGCAGTATGTACCGGGATTTTACTCCATGACCTGCCATATCGGCTTCGGCAAAGTAACCGGTGCCCTGCCCAACGGACGGGCGGACGGCACTCGTCTTTCTAACGGTCTCGCTCCGGTGGACGGGTCGGAGCGTCTGGGTCCCACTGCCGTTCTGCGTTCGGCCGCCTTCCTGGACAGCAGGAAATGGACGAACTGCCATGCCCTGAACCTGAAGTTCGACAAGCATATAGTCCAGGGGAAGACGGGGCGCAACGCCTTGGTGAACCTCTTCAAACATTATTTCGCCCAAGGAGGGATGCAGGTTCAGGTCAACATACTCGATGCCCAGATGCTGAAGGCGGCGAAGAAGGATCCCCTATCCTACCCGGGGATTGTTGTACGCGTGGCTGGCTATTGCGCCTACTTCAACGATTTACAGCCCGAGGTACAGGACGAGATCATTGAGCGGACGGCCCATGGGATCGGTTGAGCCACTCATCTTCTCCCTGCAGCATTTCTGTCTTCATGACGGTCCGGGGATACGGAGCCTGGTTTTTTTCAAGGGTTGCCCCTTGCGCTGTCTCTGGTGCCAGAACATCGAATCCTGGAAGATGGAACCCGAAATAGCCTTCAAAGCCCATCTTTGCATCAACTGCGGGAGGTGTGTAGAAAAATGCCCGGAGCACGCCTTGTCGGAAGTGGGAAAAAGGGATGCGGAACGTTGCCGTTACTGCTTTACCTGTACCGATAGTTGTCCCTCAGGCGCCATGATGCGCTTCGGAGTTTCCCGGTCTGTTGAAGAACTCGTGGAGGAGTTGCGTCCCGAGTTCTCTCTATTCAGGACTTCTGGAGGAGGCGTGACCTTTACCGGCGGTGAACCCACACTCTATCCTGAATTTATGGCCAGGCTGGGCAAGTCTCTACGTGACGAAGGAATTGACGTCGCCCTAGAAACCTGCGGATTCTTCAACGTGGAGATGCTGCGGCCTCTTCTCCAAGAACTGCAGCTGGTGCTCTTCGATATCAAAGTCTTTGACGAAGCGCAGCACAGGCGGTTATGCGGTGTGGAAAACACGGTTATCAAGAAGAACCTGAAGTCCCTTGTGGAGGCCTGGAACAGAAAGGAGGGCCCTTTTATCTGGCCGCGCCTTCCTATTGTGCCGGGGATGACCGATGGGCACGATAATATAAAAGGCTGGGCCGGCTTTCTTCGCGGGCTGGGAATCTCTTTTCTTACCATAGTGCCCTATCACACCATGGGGGTGAACAAACGCCGATGGCTGGGGCTCCCGGCGAGTCCTGAGTTGCGCGTGCCCATGGATGCGGAGCTTAAGTTAATCGAACAGTTGTTTTTCGCCGAGGGGATCAGGGTGTATAAACCCGGTGAGGAAAACGTGCAAGAACATTACGACGGTGCTTAAAAACCGGATTCTTTTTAGTTTATGAAATGAAGGACGAAATTCTGCTGTTGTTTCTGTAATGTTGTTTTTCTGATTTCGCCTATCTATACAACATTTCAACCCGTAATAAACACAATTTGCATCCAACAAACATTGGCACCATACTCCACATCTTGTGTTTAGTTTTTTTGACATACAGGCCTGATTTTGCTATTATAGAAACAGTTGATACTTCCACGGCAAATGCAGGAAGTATTTTCTTAAATATCAGAAGGAAGCCGAAATGAAAGGATACAACTGTCCATCGATTCTTTGCTCTGTCCTCCTGTTTGGTGCGGTCCTCGTCTCTCCGGCTTTTGCAGAGATGAAGAAGGTAGACGATGCGGAAATGGCCAAGACAAAGGCCTTCGTGACAGGGGCATGCGTCAAAGACTGGAAAGACAACTCGGTATTGGACAGCAAAACCTTCGACAAAACGTTACCGGTCTTTACCCCCGTTAGAGAGAAATGTCAGTGAGGCCTTCGGCATGGAACTACCAGGCATGCCTGGGACGTGGACGAACACTTTCAATACTTTCGGCTCTGATATTCCGCTCCATTGGGGGACTATAACCGGGAGCCCATCGCGTTAAGATTTTAATTCAACCAGTGATTAAACATTTCAAACGCAAATCATTAAAATATTTATTCACAATGTTTGTTTCTTTGTAGGTGAAACAAACAGTTTCTCTGCAATGTTGTCGTGGAATATTGAATCTTAACTTTTACCTAAAAGTTAAGATTAACTAAATAATTTGTTTCTTACTTCCTGTAACAAACAAATCGTCAACCTTAACAAAAATGCAAGATTTCAATCCGTAATAAATACAATTCACGTCCGACGAATATCTACACCGCATCTCAAATATTGTGGTCAAGATTTAATGATAAAATAAATACTTATGTTGACAAGTATTTATATTATTTTAAACATATTTATGATATAAATCATCTTTAAAATGGTACAATTATTCTTTAAATTCATTTTAGAAGGAGGATAAGTTAAGTATGAACAGAGGAAAGGTTTCGACTCATATTTTTTTATGTTTTCTTATGATGATGTTTCTGATGGCGACAGTTGGTTGCAGCAGCAGTGATAACACACCTGCTCCTGTTACCTACTCTATTTCCGGTACGGTAACAGGTCCTGCGCAAACTCTTGGTACAGTAGTGATCACTCTGACCAATGTGTCCACCGCTGCCACATCGACCGCAACGACCGCCACGGATGGAACTTACAGCTTTACGGGGCTGGCGAACGGAACCTACACGTTGGCACCTGCCCTTACCGGGTATGTATTCGATCCAAGTACGACAGTAGTCGTCGTCAATGGATCAAATATGGTCCAAAACTTTGTATCAGCAACAACCCCTGGCGGGACGCTCTACTCCATTTCCGGTTACGTATATCTATCTGGAACAACAACGCCGTTGTCTGGCGTGACGGTTACATTGGCAGGTGCTCATACCGGGGCAGTAATCACAGGCACAACTGGAACATGGACCTTCGCGGGACTTCCGGGTGGTGCTGGCAATAACTATACTGTAACGGCCTCCCTCTCGGGGTATTCAATTACGCCTGTTGTTATTAACTGGAACGCCCCGGCCGCCAATTCTTCGGGCAATATTTTTTATGCAACGGTTGCTAAATTTAGTCAGGCCGACCTTGCGGGAACATGGGTTGTTCATTCCCTGAAAACGAACACGGCCAAATGGTTCTATTTCACCGGAACGGTTGATGTTGACGGGAATGTAAGCCTTTCGTCTTGTAGTGAAAGTGGAGGAAGCACAACTTGCCCGTCAGGAACTCTAACGTGGACCATTGATCCAACCACCGGCGTAATAACTGAAGGGGGCTCCCTTGCGGATACCTCTGTTCATATGACAATGGCATCGAATAAGAAGTTCTTCGCAGGAACATCGAGCGGTGGCGGCTCAAATCCCGCAATGAGAATCGCCCAGAAAGAGGTAACTGGAACTTCGTATGCGGCCACCGACATACAGAGCAAGAATTTCGTTTTCCATCAGTTGACGGTTGGTGACGATTACAAATGGGAATATGCGGTAGGAAGTACCGACAGCAACGGTCTAGTATCACTTTCCACTCATGTTAGTTCATCCGGCACTGATACGACGGGAACGACCAATGTAACCTTTGTGGTTGATACCGTCACCATCCCTGGAAAGGTCACGGCAAGTGGTGACATAGGAACATTTACCGGTTTCCTGTCAGCCGATAAGAAAACAATCGTCGGTACAACAACAGATTCCGGCAGTGGAACACATTATTCGTTGCTTGTCATCCAGCTTATCGACGGTCAGTCCAGTTCCACTAGCGCTGCAGCAGGAAATTATTATGCTCACATGCTCACAGTTGGCACCGGCTCGGAAGCTCCTTTCTGGGCACATCAAACCATTGGTATTGCCAGCACCGGTGTAATGACCTTTGACAATTGGGTATGCAGTAATGTCTCGGTAACAGGTCCGCCCAGTTCAACCACGGATACCATGTCAGTTGGCACTTCTGGTACTGCAACCATTGCCCTATCACCATCAGGAACCACTGATTTTAATGGACAGGTATCATTTGATGGAACGTTTTTGGTGGGTACCCAGACGTTTAACACAAACGAATTTTCGCTTATAGTAGTTACCAAATTGCCGTAACTCAAAGAATAGAAAATTTCTTTGGCTTCAAAAAGCCCCGTTCCCCTTGTTGGGGAGCGGGGCTTTTTATATCCAGCTCGTCGGGCACTGTAAACGTCAACTTTGGTGATATGTATGGGCGGCAGTTGTCGTACGATGGGAAGTTAATGGTGGGTACAAAGACGTTTGACGCATCAGGCATCTATTCACTTAATGTAATAACACCTTATGAACTTTACTTGCAGTTAAATAAAACTGAACACACTAAGACAAAGGCGTGAAGTCCTCAGACAAATGGTATTTGTGAAAGGTTTCACCAGACTATTTTAAACGAATTTTTCCGGGTTGCTTTCAGGAAAAAGATATATGGTGATCTAGAAGTCTTGCAAACAGATTTGGATGAATATATAAATCATACAACAATGAACGGACGCATCAGGGAAAACGCTGTCAAGACAAAACGCCGATGCAGACTTTTATTGACGGCAAACAGTATTTTGCCCAGAAGAATTTGGATGATTTGGCAGCTTAAAAAATAGCGGACAATCGCGGAGAAAGCTGGCCATTGTCAACTCAAGTATAGTTCAGGACACATTACTATCTTTCAATCCATAATACTCAGTTTGTGTACATTCCCACTACTGAACCTTCGTAGGTGAAAGAAGTAATTCTTACGGATCAAAGGATTTTTATTTCTTACTTCCGGTAATGTTGTTTTTCTTATTTTCCCAATTCATACAACCTTTCAATCGGTAATCAATAAATACCTTTTTGCCTGAAACCAACATTGTGAAAAAATAATTTGACATACAAAATAGATTCTCCTATGCTTCTTCATCTTCAAATCAAATTCTTACCAAAACTCCATTTCTTCTGGCAATACCTGCTTTATAATTAACTTTTGTGGAGCAGATTATAAAAAGAAGATTTTATGTGACGTTGCCTATTATTATTCTCCAAGGGATTTTTATTTTAATAATAAATTAAGGAGAAAAATACCATGGTCAATCAGCGAAATATTGTGTTTTATTTTATTGTGTCGATGCTAGTTTTTTTCTCACAAATTACAGATGCGCAAGTCAATGACGATAAAAACTATGAGGGTGATAGAATAAGTTTTCCAATTAAAGTTACTGTCAAAGCCGACAAAGATTATTGCATTCCTGCTGAGTCTACCTTATTGGGAATGGGCGTTTTAGATGATAACAGAGGTCTAGATGTCAAAATCAAAAAGGGAACAACGGAATGTGATAAAACAATAGTCCCCGATAACGTTGTGGGAACTATAGACAGCGCGACAATGAAAAAAAATCACAGTAGATTTGGATTAACTTATGGAACATTGGTTGTTCCGTTCAAATATCACCTTTACGGTTCAAAGGAATTTAACGGGGATAGCACTGTCGGTCCATATCTTGGTTATCGATTTGACAAAAACACTTGGTGGGGAATAGATTTAAAATTAGTCGGTTTTGCAGGTGCCTCTGCCATTAAAGTTAATCAGACAGTCAATGGTAATGCAACTACCCAGACTCTCGCCGGTTTCAGTTATGGCGGTGGCCTAATAAGTGAAATCAAGCACGAATTTCAAATGGGTCTAATATTTGGATGGGACCAAGTTAGTGACAGTGCTAAATACGAAGACAATGGCAAACTTTGGGTAGCTTTTGGTTTGGGCTATTCTTTCTCCTCAAAATAACAAGCTAACCATAGTTTGTAATATTAAGAGACTGCAAAAGATGAGCCTATTTGTGGATGGACTCGACGTCAATGCTGACGTGGTGAGAAAGGAGGAAATAACCTTAAGCAATCTCTAAACCTATGTATGTGGCCAATTTTTCACAGACACTTGATTTTTTACGTTACACAAAGTCTCAGCAAAAGTGATGTACGGAAACTAAGCACTATGGATCGTAAGATAGTAACATACACTTAACCGATGAGCGGGATTGTCCTATAAATCCGGTTGAAGTAGTTGTTATATGCTTTTTATATTACCAAATTATTATCAATGACAAATGTCATTATTTTTATGCGTTGATCGATCTGAGTTATATATCTATTCAATAAATTGATATATGAGCGAAAGATAGGAGGCGTGCTATGGCAGAAGGCAAAAGTAAACAAGAAGATCAGGAAGATTCTTATGTATCTGGTGATTATGACGACCCGGTATTTTTTGGGGCAAAAAAAATCGTCGATGCTGAACTGAAATTAATCCATAAAAAGCCTGAACGTTGCGATAAGAAAATAGAAGAGCTCGCTGGTCTTGCTCTTTCTGGCGGAGGAATCCGGTCCGCCAGTTTTGCGCTTGGCATCATGCAGGCACTGGCCCACAAAAACTGGCTATCTAATATCGACTATCTCTCAACAGTATCTGGTGGTGGATACATTGGTTCGAGCCTGACGTGGTTATTGAGCAGAAGTTGGAAATTAAAGGATGGAAATTTTCTTACCTTCAATACCACCTCTAAGAAGTTCCCCTATGTGACATATCCTATGAGTGGTGATGCATACCTTAATAAAGGTAAGCCCATGGATTTGAAGGACCGAATATCGAATACGATAAGCGAAACAGTCCAAGGGAAAATGTTGCACTATCTCCGACAAAATGCCAAATACCTCACTCCCGGGGACGGCATTAATCTCTTTTCACTTATAGCCGTTTTACTACGCGGAGCAGCCTTGGGGCTAATTACATATCTTGGACTGCTCGCGCTTGTTCTTGTATTTTTCGGGTATCTTGATGACCTATTATTCGAGAGGCTTAAGCTCTTTTGCCCTGTGCCAATTCCACTGTTGGCGGTAGATCACAAGTGCAATTTGTTTTTGGTGATGGCAATTTTAGGAGCAGCATTATACTTTGTGTCATTGCCGCTTTTTTCTCTCTGGACATATTTTGTTAGCAGGGCCCGCGGCTTCCTGAGAACCGTAGATTATTATGTGCGCCACTATTATGATCTTTCAGCGGGGATAGCACTGCCTCTTATTTTATTATTTGCAGTCGTGGGAATTGTACCTTTAGTCACCACATGGATCGAGCATACGCCAAAAATGGCGTTTATAAAATTCGTGTATTCATTGATTAACGGAATGAAACCACCTAATGAGTCAAAAACGATACCTGGTTTTCTTGGTGTCATTTCTGTAATCATAGGTATGATATCCGGTCTTGCTGCTTTCATCAAGACAAGTCGGATCAAAGCCGGCAAAATTCCTATTGGTCTATTAGTTAGCATTGGCACGGCAGCACTTTTATTCGGGATGCTGCTCCTTGCCTTTCAGATCTCACTATATGTATCAGAGAAAGAGCTCCTATTCCCCCTTTTTATAATCACGATAGGTTTAAGTCTTGGGGTAAATTTAAATTATATATCAGTGCACCGGTATTACCGTGATCGTCTCATGGAAACATTTATGCCTGATGTGCCAGAAATAATGTCAGACAGTTATGAACGATCACACAAGACTAAAGAAGCAAATAAAATGCCGCTTAATGATACCTGCGGTGGACCCGCGGGTAATGAAAACAATGCCGCATATGCAGGGCCATACCATATCATAAACACAAACGTAGTTCTTGTATCGTCCCAAAAAGGGAAATATCGTGGCCGCGGCGGTGACAGTTTTATTTTGACCCGCGAATATTGTGGCAGCAATGCCACGGGATGGATCAAGACGAAAGATTATATGAACAATACCATGAATCTCGCCACTGCCATGGCTATATCTGGCGCTGCCGTGAACCCGGATACTGGTGGTAGTGGTAAAAGTATAACGCGCCAACCATTCTTGTCAATGCTTATGGCGATGCTAAACTTACGTCTTGGATACTGGGTACCTAATCCTCAAAAATGTAAGTGTCCGCTCAGACCGCGTATACCGAATTATATATTGCCTGGACTATGGGAAATCACCTTCCGGAATAAATTGAAAGAGAAAGCAACATTTCTCCAGCTTTCAGATGGAGGTCATTTTGATAACCTTGCTCTATATGAGCTCATCCGTCGCAGGCTCGGGCTCATAATTGTTTGTGATGGTGGTGCGGATCCAAATTTAACATTTGGAGATTTAGCCAACGCCATGGAAAAGGTCCGAGCTGACTTTGGCGCTCTTATAGTGATCAAAAGCGAAAATCTGAAAGTGATGATTCCGCCGCTGAAAAGCGAACAAGTCAAACTAGCGAAGAAAGGCTTCTTGATGGCAGACATCATATATGCAGACAACAGCAAAGGGAAGCTCATTTATATAAATACAACGTTATGTAAAGGGCTGTATGCTGACCTCTACGGGTATAAAAAGCAACATCCTTCTTTTCCCGAGGAGTCAACAAGCAATCAATTTTTTGACGAAAAACAATTTGAGGCATATCGCGAACTCGGCTTTCAGATTGCGTGGGACATGATGAAAGATGATAGCATCATAAATGATAAGATTGTGCAGAATATTATGCAACTCCGTTCATCGGAAAAAGCGAACTTCACATATTAATTGTTATAAGGAGCGTTTAATATGGCAGGTCCATTTACTCACATGGCTATTGTAGAAAATGCAACCAAATCATTCTCCGTTAAAACAAGGTTTGGGGGAATATTACGAAAAAATGTTAATTTTCTAACACTCGGCAGTGTAAGTCCGGACATTCCTTACCTTTCGCAGCTAGCAATGGAAGGTTCTACTTGGGCCGATATTATGCACTATTATAGAACAAATGGAATTGTAAAAAATGCTCTTCATTCATTAAGTGCGGCAAAGGAACAGAAGGATATTTGGGAATTTCAATTGGCATGGCTATTAGGTTTTGTTGGCTATCTTGTGACAGATGCAACAATTCACCCCATTGTTGAAAGCATTGTTGGACCATATACTGATGAGGATGTACATAGCAATCACAGGGAGTGTGAAATGATTCAAGATGTGATGATTCTAAAAGATGTTATGAATCTTGAATTATCCGAAGCTAAATACACAGATTTTCTAAAGGCATGTTTCCAACACCCCTCATTAAAAAAAGTGGAGGACTTTTGGGCTATTCATGCTAAAATTAATTGTCCCACTGTTGGTGATTTCCCTGCAGATAAAATTATGAAATCTTATATTGAAATTCTAAGTACAGCGGAAGGTGGAAATGAGATTGCAAAAGTTTCCCGTCATTTCGGATCAAATTATTTCTATCGTACTCACAGTGATATTATGGAAAAATCACCTGAACTTGTAAAAAAGTATTATTCAAATATTCAATTGCCAAATGGATTAACGAGATCATTTCAAACAGATGGTTTTGATTATACTGTGAAAAATCTAGTGGCTATCTGGTCAAAAATAGATCGTTCATTTTTTTCAACAGAAAATATCGCCAATATTATTCCTAATTGGAATCTCGATACTGGTATCGATCAAGAAACAGACATAAGAACATACTGGAGTTAATATGAAAATATATCTAAATATCATAAGCCTCTTCTTATTAAGTATCTTCATATGTTCGTGCTGCATTATACGGATAAATGACGATGAAAAATATCAACCTCTAGGGGTAGCTGTTTTGGCAGCCAATGATCAACTTTTAGCTAAATACACTCAAGATCGACCTGAATACATTCAAGGGGATGAATATAAAGACCTTTTAAAGGAAAACTATAAACCAATGTATGATAGGTTACTTCCGTATTTAGTAAAAATCAAAAAGGTTGATGATAATTATGTTGTAAGTGTATTCGATGGTCAGAGATTAATTCTTACTGATTGGTTGTGTACAGAAGGACGTATAGATTGTTGGAGTTATAATGGAGAATGTTCTCCCGATACATTAAAGGTCAAATGCGACAAATAGCATATTACTAAAGACTAATTCGGGAATTCTTGAGTTCTTAAGTATTATGAAAAAGCAGTTTTTTTAATAATAAAAAACGCATTATTTCCTGTAGTATTAAAAATACATTTCCCATCGTTGCACCTTTCAAATAGTAATCCTCAATATCAATTCATTTAAAAGTTGTTTCTTTGTAGGTGAAACAAATACTTTCCCGATAAGATTTTATTCAAATATTCAATATAAATCTTAACTTTTACTGATAACTTAATATCCTCTTAATAATCCATTTGATTTTAATGTGTTATCATAAGCTAAGATTATGTCTTGTATTTTGAATATTAAATTTCAAATTATTTTATATTAATTAGTTAATATTGAAACAATTTATATATTTTTACCCTCATTTTATCCATATTTTATCAAAACTGACTGGATTTCCTAAGCAAACAGAGCGTTGCTGTTCATCTACTTTCCTTTGAAACGCTACACACAGAAATATCATTATGAATCATTCTAGGTAAGTTCTTTGGCAGTTTTATTCCTATAAACCACGGGCTTGTTTAGCATCTTCTTCCCTTTGCCTTCCTCCTGCAAGACGAATCGCATGGGGTCAGTTCGATAAACCGCTGTCTTGATCTGCGCATTGCTCATATGGCCATAGGTTCGGAATACATCGAAGACGACATCTAAGATGTTGTTATCTAACTGAACCTCGAAGCGGGGTGACGGCCCTAGGGCTACCATCGGAATCGTACGCATAAAGAATCGGTGCACCTCATGGCCTTGCATTTCTTTAAGTGAATTGTTGAGGTCGGGTAGCCACGGGCCTTCCGTCTGCCGAAGGTAGATGTTGCTGGCAACCGTATGACCGAATTTCTCCAGAGAGAAAAGATCTATGAGGTACATAAGCTTGGTCATCTTGAAGTATGTCATCCGACCGCCCAATTCTAACAAAACCAGCGCTATCTGTTGCAATGTCGACGCACCCGCAGGAAATATACTCGGTTCCTTAGTCTGGGCTTTCTTTCGTACAACCAGGCCTTTGACTGGATGCACAGCCTTTGACAGCAACATGAAATCTGACCGCTGCTTGGCCAACGACCTATGTATGATAGCGCGCGGACCAGGATGATAGAGCGGGAACAATCTTGTGTTGCGCCAAGGCACAATTTGCGCAATACCAACACGCAGTTCAATACCATGTGGCGAAAGCATTTCAAGAGCGCTCAATGCCATAGCCCCCAAGGTAACGATGACATCCGGGCTGACTAAATTGATGAGCATTTCAAGGTACGCTGAACAGTTTGCTATTTCTTCCGATGTAGGGGTTCCATTGTTGCCGTTTTCCTGTTTTGGATTGCACAACACAGCATTAGTTATAAAAACTTCTTCGCGCCGCCATCCGATGTTCCCAAGGAGTGAACCGAAGTTGTCGCCGGTGCGATCCCCGTAGAGAGGAATTCCAGTCCGGTCAGCCCCAAGACGTCCGGGTGCTTCCGCCACGAAGAGAACCTTCGAGTCTATACTGCCGTTTGCGGATGAGAGTACTTTTCTACGATCACAGAGCCTTGGGCAGAGGTCGCAATGCTGCACCGACTCAACAATATCGTCGAAACGGGCCGTTTTACTGAAACTCTGGTATAGGCCGATCATGCAAAATCTCCTTTGAAGTTGGGGCCAAGGCAGTCTGGATCGGGTTTCTTGTCGAGCGAGTTGTAGGCGATAACCTTCTGCGCCAAGCAACCTGATAGGCACTTCTCCAAAGATTTACACAAGACGCAGGGGGCCTCGAATTCAGTGTTGAGGTATGTTCGCACTGCCTCTAAATACGGAGAATTCTGCCAGCAATCTGGCAGTCTTGTACCCACGAGACAAGACCAATCCTCTGTTTTCACCAATTCCAATGCTCCGATTCTCTTGAAGGCATCGCACGGGTAGAGACGAAGGTCTGGACCAATGATCAACCGGTTTATGGCCGCGCAGCATGCAGGTGTGTCATTCAACATGAGGAAGTTGTAAGGCGAGCCGGTCCTGATGAAATCGTCCCCGTGCTCTTTCCTAAGAGCCTGAACCTGACGCCGGAGATCAAGGTTTTGGATGCGGTTCAGGACACGATTCTTAATCAGCGTAGCGCGTCCTTGAGGGACCAATCGCAATAAACTTACACGTGAGGCACTAAGTTGTCGAGCAAGGTTTGTAACGTCGTTAAGTTCTAGGTAATTGCCTACCATCGGGACAAAGTGAAGTTCCGTCGCAAGACCAACCGACAATGCATCGCTCATCGCCGCCTTGGTCCGCTCGAAGCTCCCGGCTTTGCGCGTTATTCGTTCATGAGTGATAGCGGTTGCACCAAAGACGCTAAAGATCATTCGGGCGGCACCAAGGTCGTGAAGACTTGAGGCTCTCTGCTTAAACCCCTCTGCATTTCCCGATGTGTATATCGTGATCTTTAGGTGATGCTTGGCTGCGGCTTCCACTGCGTCATAGATATAGGGCCACAGGAGAGGTTCACCGCCGGAAAAAGCCACGTCTTGAATTCCCATCACCGCTGCGTCGGTGAGTATGCGACGACAATCGTCACGTGTCATCTCCAGAAAGTTTGAGGGTCGCGCATCACTAGAACAGTGAATGCAATTTAGGTCACATCGGTAGGTGACCTCTATTTTTAACTCTTTCAGGTTGAAGGGGCGACGATGGCGTTTCATCAGAAACCATCCACCAGTTGTTTGAGTGCACTCTTCTTTGCGGCAACGTAGGCGTGCGACGATACACATGTGAGGGGGCCAGCTGTTCCGCCAACCTCTTTAACGAGAAACATAAGGAGGTTGCACAGCCCCCAATAGTTGCCATAGGCACGTTCCAGAAAATCGTGATTCCGATAGACCGTGAGCAAACCCAAAGTCAAAGGCTGGCCTGCTTGCCCCGGCTCGGCTTGGACGGCGATGTAGTTCAGACATGGTCCACCGAGTGGGCGCACGGTTTCCCCGCCTGGGTTTTGGATGACAATGGTATATGCCGCTTTGCAGATATTATCACGTTTCCCAATTGCCGTGATGATGTTGTCCAACTGGTTGACTACCCCGTCCGCCCTCTTGTAGTGGGTCATTCTTCGGAAGTACGTGCCCCAGCCAGGCTTAAGGTGTTGAAGTCTTTTAAAAAGACCTCTGGGCTCGTTGTAGGCCATGAACAGCTTTGATGCGTTCCCGATACGCTGGTACAACCGATGGGGAAATATCGTGTAGGCTACATGCTTGGGTCCGAGAAGTCCCTGTGCTTGGGCGAAACTCTCCATCCTATCGTGAAACGTCTGGTCAAATATGCTCGGATTTTCGATTTGGACGATGAGGTTGCGTACCTCCCAATAGGAGGACATCAATTGCCTGACGACTTCCAACCACGCTTTCTGAAAGTCGTCACATACTACGCATATTGGTTGGTTAATCATAAAGGTTTAAATCTCATCTCTTCTAATAACAATGTAGAGCTCACCACATGACACAACTCTGTAACCATATCCATTTTTTTGCCTAACAATTAATGCATGAACTTCGCTTTTTCCGAAAATTTGAATTTTATCATAGCACAGGTTATTTTTTTCCAAAAGGGAAACATTACATAAATATAAAAGAATACAAATAAAATTAGCATAGTAACCCATCAATTACGACACGCTGCGCTATCGGGATAATTTAACTATAAGCTCCATCAAAAACGAGTTTCGTAAAACGTGGGAAATTTGCTCAATTGCCATAAGACTTCCCGCAGCGCTACATTATTACAGTCATAATTATTGGAGAAATATAGTCAATGATTATCGTTTAAAATTGCGTATTTTAATCGAGGTTGACGATTTGTGGATAATAAGTAAGAACTATGTAAACCAGTATATTAAAGAAAATATACGATCTCTTAAAGACACCATTTTTTTAAGAAAATATTGAACCATTATCACCTGTAAATTTTCATCCCATTACCCTAATCATATATATTTTTACCCTCATTTTTATTTTAGATTTTCATCAGAAATGACTGGATTTCCTCAGCAAACAGAGCGTTGCTGTTCATGAAACGGCAATAATGCCGTTTCATAACCAAAGGAGATAAGTCATGAAAAACACCAAAAAAAGCAAGAAAGAAGAGAAAAGGGATAAGACTATTTCTAAGCGGACGGCTGAATCCGGTGAAAAAATTCTCTACTCGAAAAGCAAGATGCGGAAAGGCTCCAAGCAGACGATAATGATTAAACTGCTGAATCGTCCTGGTGGCGCCACAATCGATGAAATGGCCAAGGCAACCGGCTGGCAGCGGCATAGTATCCGCGGAGTGATGTCCGGCGTATTGAAAAAGCGGTTGGAACTCTCCATCGCCTCTGAAAAAGAAGAGCGCGGGCGAGTTTATCGTATCGCCGCCTGAACCATATGAAACATCGTTTATCCATCAATGCGGGAATGCTTGCCGAACTGACAGGTCTTTCTACACTTGACCGCAGAGAACTGATAGAAAAATGGCAGCTTCTATATGGTACAGAGCCGCCGGTCGGAGTTAGAAATAATTTTCTGATGCATGGAATAGCTCACCGCATGCAGGAAAAAGCATTGGGAGGACTGAAACCAGCCACCCGCCGTTTTCTGGAAAAGGCTGCCCAGGACAATGCATCCAGACAACAGATATTGCCTGCTGTCAGCATTAAACCCGGCACCAGACTGTTGAGGGAGTGGCATGGCGTTACCTATGAAGTGATTATATTGGAGAGCAGTGTGATGTGTAATGGCAAATACTACCGCTCGCTCTCCGAAGTTGCACGTGCCATCACCGGCACACGTTGGTCCGGCCCTCTGTTCTTCGGACTGAAGAAACAGGAGGTTGCATGAATAGCAAGACTATACTTCGCTGCGCTATCTATACAAGAAAATCTTCAGAAGAAGGGCTGGATCAGGACTTCAATTCTTTGCATGCGCAACGGGAAGCGTGTGAGGCATATATTGCCAGCCAGAAGCATGAAGGCTGGCAAATTGTTAAGACGCACTATGACGATGGCGGATTCAGTGGCGGCAATATGGAGCGCCCAGCATTGAAACAATTGTTGGAAGATATTGGGGCCGGGAAGGTAAATGCAGTGGTCGTGTATAAAGTAGACCGCTTGACCAGATCATTAACCGACTTTGCCAGAATAATTGAGCGTTTCGATAAGCATGGAGTTTCCTTTGTCTCAGTTACACAGCAGTTTAATACTACCAGTTCAATGGGAAGACTTACATTAAATGTTCTGCTCTCCTTTGCACAGTTTGAAAGGGAAGTTACCAGCGAACGTATCAGAGATAAAATTGCAGCCTCCAAGAAAAAGGGGATGTGGATGGGCGGATTTGTCCCACTGGGCTATGACCTCAAAGATCGTAAATTGCTGGTAAATACCAAGGAAGCCCAAACTGTAAAACATATATACCGCTGCTACATGGAGTTGGGATGTGTCCGCCTCCTTAAAGAAGATCTCGACAGACAGGGTATATATTCCAAAGTCCGTGGACATAAAGGCGGTTGTTCATTTGCCAGAGGAATGCTCTATAAGATTCTCTCCAATCCGATCTATATCGGGAAAATACGTCATAAAGGAACCTGCCATGATGGTCAGCATGAAGCAATCATAGATCAGGAATTATGGGAAAAGGTGCAGCAGCATATGAGCGATAAATCAGTAGAACATAAAACACACAATACAGTATCATGTCCACTAACCAACAAATTATTCGATGTCTCCGGTGAGCGGTTGATATCCGTCCATGTTAATAAGAAGGGAAGGCGTTATCGCTATTATATTTCACAAAGTCTCAGGTCAGACCCGAAAGATGCTTCATCAAGCGGTTGGCGGTTACCCGGGCAGGAAATTGAGCAGGTGATTGTACATGCGGCATCAGAAATATTACTTGATGATAATGCTATTACGGAAGCTTTACGTGAAGCGGGAATCGAAACACACCAAATTCATTCTGCACTTAATAAAGCAAAGAAGATAGAACCCAATATATACTTAATTGATAAATTCGTTCGACAAGTGGAGTTACAAAAATCTGGTATACGTCTTACCCTGTCTCTAGCATCGCTCATTGCACAAGAAGTAAAAGATAATCCCGTAATCATTGTTCGTGATATACCTATGAAGATGAAACGGCGGGGGATAGAGATGCGACTTATAATTAATGGTACCGGACCTGCCAGGGTAGACCAAACCTTGCTGAGAACCATTGTTCGTGCACATAAATGGTTTAATGATCTGGCAACTGGAAGAATGAAAAATATGGCTGAAATTGCATCAAGTGAAGGCGTGGATAAAAGCTATGTTTCCCGGGTGGTGAATCTTGCCTTCCTTGCTCCTGATATCATTGAGAGTATCATAACGGGTCATCAGTCTGCCGATCTCAATGTGGAAAAGCTCACCAAACGGACTGATCTGCCTCTGGAATGGGCACAGCAGTGTCAGTTCCTAATCCCATAAGTTGACGACGAAATACAGGAACAGAGAAAAAAGCGGATATTATGGCATTAACGTGCTTAAGGCTGGTTTCTCCGGTCAACTCAGTCGGCCGGATCGCGCCAACTGCGCCCATCAGAGTGCAGTTGATGCAGAATATCTCTTGCGGGGAAATTCATGGTGGGCAAGAAAGAAATTGAACTGCCGACAACTGAGTTTTCAGCTATCCGATTTTATTTCTTTCACCTACAAGTCCGCAATTTGGTAAAAAAATAAAATCGAATATTACTGATTGAAGGTATTAACGTTTAATCTCAATATGAAATCCACAGTACTTTGGTGAAAATAGCCATTTCTTTTGCAGGCGAGGTTATCTATATATATTTTTACGCAGGTGTTTAATAAATACTTGTCTTTGATTTTACATGACAATTTCAATTTTATTTAACAGGAGGGATGTGTTTATTGCATTTGGCATGTAAATTGCAGGAATAGATCCAGCCGGATGAACGTATTCGTGACAGTGACGCCGGACTTCTAAAGCGCCACCTCCGTGGAGAAGGCTTCCTGTGGACGAGGGGATTAAAATGCGAATTAAAAAAGACTTACCACCATGTTTCTTGCCAATCATCGCTGTTCTGTGCTTCGTCTTCCTTTCCCCGGCTTTTGCGGAATTTACAAATTTACAAAAGGTAAGTGATTGCGAACTAGCCAGGAATAACGTCTCCCGGTTAGGGCAGCTGGTTACAACCCCATACCCCGTTCCTGTGGACGAGTGCAAGGTGGCGGAGGCGTTTGACAGTAGCCCCGCGATTTCGACCGAAGGGGAACTCGCAGCGAACGGAGGTATCCTTTTTTCCGCCCATGATGATTACGGAGATAATTGGCTGCAGTACCAGAAGGTTGTCGGGGACTATTACTATGAAGCTCCGGGAGCAGTTTCCCCGGTTTCAGTTGAAGCGGGAAGGGACGGCGGCTATGGGCCAGGCACAGTATATGTCAGGATTGGCTTAGGATCGCAGGAAGTCGGCTTGGATTCCATGGATATTAACGTGACTCTGGGCTCAAAGGCTGCTTCAAGCGCTGGCCAGGATCAGGTTCTCGGTACCATTCATTTGGACGGTCTGTACGTGAAGACTAACGGGTCCAGCTATGTTACAATGTACAAAACTGATGGTGAGCTGGGCATCGGTACCGACGTCGATGTAAAGATTGACAGC
>JBEKRZ010000029.1:0-32669 GCA_049517435.1 Smithella sp.
TTTGAAACGCAAGTCGAATTATCCCAGGAGCACAGCGACGCGGGATGCGTACCTTTAATTATTTAACCAGTGAGGTTTAAAAATGCCAATAAGAATAGTCCAATTAGGCAGTCCAAGATATCGCGACGAAGGGATTCGGTTTGGCACTGTTCGAAGACCACCAAGAGGAGTAAAAAAATCAGATTATTCAAAACAGAATTTCTTTGATGTATGGCTACCTAATTTATCGCCTAGTGCCGAACTTATGAGTAAAAAATTGATAAAAGAAGATGGCTCAGGGTGGCATGCTTTTGAGCAGCGCTTCAGGGCGGAACTAAGGCAGCCTGATAAATCGCACTTACTGGATGCTTTGGCTGCATTATCGCACAACACAAATTTTTCCGTTGGTTGCTATTGTAATGATGAGCAGCGTTGCCATCGGTCAATACTTCGGGCCGAGTTCAAGAAGCGTGGCGCTCTAATTAAGTAATCGGCAATAATTTGCAGCTTCGGTAACAATCAGGCGTACGTAATGGCTTCGATTAATTTTAGTTGAGGTAGGTTGATCGTGTCAAAATTGAGAAAAAAGGCAGTCAAAGGAATCAAGAAGGGTGATGTACTCACCATCACGCGCACTTTTACTGAGCAGGACACCAGGGTACTCGGCGATATCACGAAAGACTATAATCCGGTGCACTATGATGACCGTTTTGCACAAGTAAAAAACCTGAACGCACGGATCTGCCACGGGCTCCTGGTTGCAGGCATGATCACTGAGATCGGAGGCCAGGTTGCATGGTTTGCCTCAGGAATGAGCTTCCGCTTCAAGAAGCCGGTGTATTTCGGCGACACTATCACCTGCACATGCACCATCACCGAGCTCGATGAAAAACAAAAAGCAACTGCCAGGGCAGTGTACACAAACCAACACGGCATTGTGGTTCTGGAGGCATTGCTGCACGGCTATTTACCTGGTCATTCTGAAAAACAGGTTTTAAAACAGATGATCGCTGAAGGCGATCCTACCAATAAACTTCTCAAAAAAGACAAGTGATAAAGATTTCATTGAAATACAAGACCGAGTTTCTTATAGTTTAACTGTGAATAAGCGATGTCTTATCAATTAATATTAGCCGATTGAGATAAGTCTTTATATGTCAAAGGACTGGTTCTAAATGGGGCGTATATCACTATGTGGTAAAATTACTCATCGGATAGTTGAAGGCACATATTGAATCAAGGTCGACATTTTTGTGTCGATTAAATATGAGTTCATACCGTTTAACTAAACTTGGCTAAAATGTCTGATATAAGTCATATAAGATCCATTAACCAATACCTTGAAGGGTAAACTATGAAGATTCAACATATTCGAAATGCATGTATGATTATCCATTACGGTTCGAATAAAGTCTTGGTAGATCCCTGTTTGAGCCCGAAAGGAAGTTTACCGCCATATTCATTTTTTCGTAAAAGGCCGCGGTTTAATCCTCTTGTGCATTTACCCACAAACGCTGAATCATCATTGCGTCAGATAACACACGGGCTCATCACCCATTACCGGTATGGACATTTTGATCATCTTGATAAAGCAGGGGCTCGCTTGTTATCTCAAAAACAGGTACCGGTATATTGTAACCATCTTGATGAATCTCATCTGCACCGTCGTCATATTAAAACGATTTCTCTTAGAATGAATCAGAAAAATGAATTTCTTACCGGGAGTATTACACCCTTTCCGACAGCCCATGGGTATGGGTTGATCGGTAAATTTATGGGGCTTGGAGCGGGCTATTTGATTGAGCTGCCCGGAGAGCCAACTGTTTACATTAGTGGTGATACTGTTTTTAATCAGACTGTGCGAAATGTTCTCACCAATAGCCGCCCTGATATTTCGGTGTTAAATGCAGGCACTGCGACTCTGGATCTGGGGAGACCTATTCTTATGCCGCTGGATGAGTTGATAAATTTTATAAGAATGGCTTACGGAAAAGTGATAGCGGTGCATTTGGACGCATTCAATCATTGTCTTACAACTCGTGATATTCTGAGAGAGGCTGTTTTAAAAGAAGGATTATCAGATAAAGTTATAATTCCGACGGATGGAGAGTTATTAGAGTTTTAGACAAAACTCCACGTTACTTCCTGTAACAAAGCATTCGATGATTTTGGCAAACATACTTCCTTTTAAATCGTAATTGTTAATTATGTAAATAAAAAAAGGCAGGTCAGATATAAGCTTGTAGACATATTCACCATACTCATGTACACACCGTTTTGTAAATTGATAAAGGTCTGAAAGGGATAAAAGAGGCGCTTTTTCTTTAAAGGGTTTTGCCCAACCAACTTTCATGGAGGTGAAAAGATGTGGGATGCTTCAAAGTGTGATTTTTGTGGCGATTGTCTGGTAAAGTGCCGTTATGTCGATTACGACAAGGACAAGGCCATAAGCGAAATAAGACTTCTAATGGAGGGAAAAGCGGCTGATATCCTGGACAGGTGCATTACCTGTAATGCATGTTTTCAAAACTGCCCGACCGGGGCTGATCCGGCTGATCTTATCTACAAAATGCTGGAGAAGATCGGAACCGGTTCTATCGTCGTAAGCTTTAAACCTTTTATTGACATGGTAACCAAAGCGTTTGAAGACGGCAGCGGTGGCAGTCAGGTGATAGACGGAGATCCGGACAAGCCTGTCCTGTGCTTTGATTCCTTCGTGTTCAAACAGTTTCCGGAAGGCACGCTCGAAAGCAGGATGTTCAAAGGTATGACCGTGGTTCGAGGAAAAAAGTTCGCTTCTTTGGTTGGCATGGGCCACATGGGAGGGGCGAGCCTTGCCGAAAGATATGGCCAAAAGGTGATCGAAGGACTGGCTGAGCTGGGCAAAGATATCGTTTACATTCACAATGAAGGATATGTTCTTGCGCATGTCAAAGCCAAGGAGCTTGGCATTGATGTGCCCTATAAATACATGCACCTGTTTGAATACATACGTAACTATCTTAAGAACAACCAAAACGATATCATCAAACTGAACAAAAAGATTGCCTACCAGCCGAACTGCGCCGTCAGGTGGATCCCGGAGCAGGATGTCTGGCTCAATGAAATCTTCGAGCTTATCGGAGTAATGCGCGTTTCAAGAAAATATGAGGGACTGGAAGCCCTGTGCTGCGGCGGGCCTGCGCTAGCCGTAAACAAGGAACTGGCGATGAATATCCAAAACGATAATATTAATGACGCGATAGAAAATCATGCCGAGGCCATGATCACGATCTGTCCCATGTGTGATACTGTTTTGCGCGAGCAGACCTCGAGGGCCGGTTTACCCCAAATATTTATTACCGATCTGTGCCGTATAGCCTTGGGTGAAGTATCATGGCCTGTAAACTAAATTATTACTATTCTTTTAACTAGTAGTTGGATAAAATACCGAAAAACAAAAAAGGATACTACGAAAAAAGAAACAGTGATGAAGGAAATGTTTTGAACTATTAAGTATATAGTATTTTTATTCACGATAAATAAATAAGGAGGCGCGCCATGTATGATTTTATGCTCACACCGGATGAAAGGTCCCTTAGAGATGAGGTGAAAAAGTTTGTCCGAGAGGAAATAACAAGCGATTTTTTGCGAAAAATGGACAAGGATGAAATCGTTTATCCCCGAAAAGAGTTTGTAGAAAAGCTGGCAGCGCGCAATCTGCGGGGCATCCGCTTTCCTAAAAAATGGGGAGGAAGGGAAATGTCCTGGGTTGCCGAGGTTGCGGCAACCGAAGAGATCGGCTGCCTTGGCATGGCTCTGGGTTGCGCATTTGTCATGCCCTCGATCGTGGGCGAGGCCCTCAATCATTTTGGCACTGATGCACAGAAAGAGAAATATCTGAAGCCGTATATTGAAGGAAAGCTCGTTGCTGCTGAAGCCTTAACCGAGCCCAGAGGGGGGTCTGATTTCTTCGGCGCTACCACGCGGGCAAAACTCGATGGCGATCACTTCATTGTGAATGGGCAAAAGCGGTTCGTGGTCGGCGCAGATGGTTCAGACTTTTTTCTCGTGTACTGTAAGACGAATTTTGACGAAAAAGCCCACAAATATAACCGCATCAGTCTGCTCATTATTGACAAAGGACCTGGAGTAGAAACAGAGTATCACTATGGCCTTCTCGGCTGCAGGGGCGGGGGGACAGGGAGGCTGGTGTTCCGTAATGCAATAGTGCCGAAGGAGAATCTGATAGGAGAACTCCATGGCGGCGCATTCTGTTTCAATCAGATGATGATTCCCGAGCGTCTGACTTCTGCCGCAGGATGCCTTGGCATCTGGGGCGCGCTTGATCTAGCGGTACGGTACTCGAGCAGGCGCAGAGCATTCGGCAAGTCCATCAACAAATTTCAGGCAGTCAATTTCATGGTTGCGGATTCCATTACCCAGCTCGACGCGGCGCGGGCAATTACCTATATGGCTGCCAGAGCTGTGGATGAAGATTATACAAACAAGCGCAGGATTGTGAGCGAGGCCAAGCGGTTTACTACTGAAGCCGCGTGGAACGTCGTAAACAATTCCATGCAGATCCTGGGCGGCGTGGGGTATACTGAAGTTTATCCGATCGAGCGTGCCCTGCGCGATGTGCGGCTTTCCCTTATATGGACAGGCACAAGCCAGATCATGAACCTTATGATCCAGCATGAATATTATGATGAAATACTCAATCAGCCCTATGACCGCAGGCACATGGAAAAGGATGCCATGAGCCCGGATGATTCAGAGCGCTGCTTTAACGATGAAGATATGTGGAAGGTGCATGAAGCGAAGAAGTAATGAGACTCGCTGATAGTGAGACAAGCTGAAAACGAATGCAATGAAGTTTGAGGCGTAAGTCGAACTATACCAGGCGCGAAGCGCCGTGGTAAAGCGAACTAGTGAAGTTTGAGGCGTAAGGCGAACTATCCCAGGCGCGAAGCGCCGTGGTAAAGCGAACTAGTGAAGCTTGAGGCGTAAGGCGAACTATCCCAGGCGCGAAGCGCCGTGGTAAAGCGAACTAGTGAAGCTTGAGGCGTAAGGCGAACTATCCCCGAAGCGATAGAGTAGCGGGATAAATAGACAGCCGGGCATTCCATTCCGACACGGCGCGGGATGCCCGGCGCATGCCTATCTTTCGTCACAAAGGCACGTTCATTCAACAATCCGAAGGGGACCCAGCCGGTGATTTCGTCGAGCAGAAGAGCGTGAAAGCCGTCGTGGAGGATATTTCCCCATCCGGTCCAATCGTAAGGGGCTGTGAACTGTGCCCTGATGGTGGTATCATTTTAATTTTGATCAATTGTTATGGAACCGCTCTTTGGCAATAAGGGCGGCGCCGTATGCCCCGACTGTGTCGGGTTGTGGCGGCACCACAATATTTATGCCGATGGCAGACGACAGGGCACGGACAACGCCGCCGTTGCGGGCGACTCCCCCGGACATGGCGACATTGAGGTTTGTCATATCCGGCGCGAGCCTTTTAACCAGGGCCAGGGTGCGGGAGGCGATCGCACGGTTCAGGCCATAGGCGATTTCCTTCATGCTTGTTCCGTCGGCAATTAATGAGACCACCTCGCTTTCCGCAAAAACAGTGCACATGCTGCTCAAGCCGACATTGCCTTCTGCGCCTTTGTCCAGTTTAGCAAGCTCTTCGATGTCGACTTGCAGGGCGCGGGCCATGGCTTCCAGAAATCTCCCCGTACCGGCAGCACACTTGTCATTCATGGCAAAGTCAATCACACGGCCTTCGTCATCGAGACGAATCGCCTTGCTGTCCTGCCCCCCGATATCAATCAGGATATGGATCTTCGGAATCAAGGCCTGAATCCCTTTTGCGTGGCATGTGATTTCAGTAACGGAGGACAGGCGGTCCTCCACCCGGTCGCGGCCGTAGCCGGTGGAAACAACCGCCGTTATTTCATCGCGCGCAATGCCCGCTATCCTGAGCACCTCGCCCGTTGCCCGATGGATTGCCTCCTGGTTCTTGGCGCCCGTAGGGACAACGGCTGCGGCGACAATGTCCGAACCGCCGTTGATCAGGACGGCATCGCAGGAAAGGCTTCCAATATCAATCCCGAGATAATACATGAACGTCCTCCTTTCCGTTACCGCCAGAGCGCCGGTCGGTTGTCCAGCATCTCCATGAACGCTTCCAGCCGGGTATGGAACTGCCCTTCCGTGAACTTGCGCGAATCGACACAGTCCACATCGAGGTTCAGCACCGGAACACCGATATCTTTGAGTCCGTCTTCGATCAGCCCCCGAGCGCCCGTGCCCTGGCGGCATCCCCAGTTGCATGGATTGATCGCCCCGTCAATTCGGTATTCCTCGGCAAGCTTTTGCAGATGCCTGATCCGCGTTTCGATGGTTCCGTTAAACGGGATGGAGATCGATCTCCGGGCAAAGCCCTCGAACGGATTTTCAGGATCGATGTCGTCCCAGGTGATATCGTTAAGTTCATCGATGATGATGGAGGCGCCATATTCCTCTTCCATCATCTTTTCCAGCCCATGCTTGAACTGGATCCGGTTCTGTATCCAGAGCAGCCGGAATTTTTCCCCGGATTTGCCGTAATCGCCGGTATCGATCCGCCTCCTGAATTCGTCCCGGTAGGCCTCCGCGATCGCAATGGCCTGTTCACTGCCGAGAAAGAGGGACATGACAATGACAAAATTGCTTAAGTCTTTGCTTGCGACGGGCGAGGGCACATGCTGGGCGAGCGCAAGGATCTCCCTCACGATCCCGCAGGCCCGGTTGGAGTTTTTCACTGTTTTCCGGAGCACATCGTCATCCAGTTTCCTGCCGGTGATCCGCGACGCGAATGCAACCATCTCCCGCATTTGGTCGGCGAGAAATTTGACGTTCTTTCCCGAATCATTCTGCGGTACGTGCAGAACGAAGAGTTCCCTGCCAAAGCGGTGGGCAAGATTTTCCATGACGGCCAGTCCGCCACTGCAAGGATTGGTCGTTCCGATCAGAAATTCCGGCACCGGCATCATGTCTTTGATAGCCGCGCCGCTTACGGAACGGTGATAACTGCACGCATCGGAGGAGTATCCCGTGTGGTCGGTTTCTTCGATAAAGGAGCCGACAACGCCGGTGGATGCGAGCATGGCCCCGATGAATTCGACGAAGCAGGATGTCACGCCCATGGCGTTCAGCAGGTCGAAAGGGGCCGTAATACCGCACCAGGCGATGGCGTCGGTCCCTGAATAGAGCCTCTTCCCGAGGCGGGCGAGCTCAAGGGTATAGAGCTTTTTGGGGCTTGAATTTCCTGCGCGGATCGCCTCCTGCAGCCCCACTTCCAGATCAGTAAAATATTGTTTCATCATCTCCGTCACCTCATCATTTCGATAAAAGCTTCAATCCTTGTTTTATGCTGGCCGATGGAGCGTAGCGTGCAGTCGCCCTCCAGAAGCAGAAAAGGAAAACCCTCTCTCTTCAAGGCCTCTCGGACGCCGGGCATGCGGGCGATATAGGGATCACAGAACTTCGCCGTGTATCCGATAACGCCCTTGGCGCCTGCCTTTCTTGCGTCTGCAACAATATCGTCTCCCAGACTTCCCGGTTTTTCAGAACTGAATGTCCGTGCACAGGATGGACGTCCGAGAATGCCCCGGGCCAGGTTCATAAACATATCGCCGTCCCCGGTTTCCATGGGCGCAAACAGGCGCGAACCGGTGCAGATATCATCGGATACGATATGGGCGCCGCACGACTCAAAGAGCGAGAAAGCCTCGGGCTCGGGAAGGACATTTCCGAACAGATAGACGGGGACGCCGGCCTCGCCCTTTTTCATATCGATCTTCTCTTTGAGGATTCCATCAAGAAATTCGACGCTCTCTTCGGTGGAGGAAGTCGCTGCCCGGTTATAAGCTTTCTGAAGGGCTGCGGAACCGCCCTGAAGTTCCGAACGCTTCGCTTTTTCCCGCAATTCCGAGAAAAGGGCGGAAACGCGATTCTGCAAGGCGATACTTTCGGCAAGTGCGGCATCATCGATTGCTGATCCGCCCCATGCCTCGAGAGTCCGCGCTAGACGCTCCAGTTCATCGCAGAAAAACCCTATGGATAGTTCCGTAGAAACAGCGGGAAGATCGATGATCACGGCATTCATGCCGGGCTGTGCCTTTTTCCATGCATCATGAAGGCGGCGCATGGAATCGCAGCTGTTCATGAAGACCACTCCCTGCAAATCCGGAATACTGCCGCTCATAGCCCGGTCGAGGACGAGTTTGACATGGGGGCAGAGGTTATCGTGTAGCAGTCGACCCGCTTGGTCGGGGCAGTCGACATTGGGCAATATCCGATACGGTGTAAACCCCGCCGCGGCAATGAGCGGCAGGGGTGTGTAGGCGCAGGTGAATCCTATCATTCCTTTGTTACTGTTCATAATATATTTCTCCTGTTCATATTGATGAAGAATTATTGCTCACAGGTCCCTTCAATCGAAGAAGAGCCGCACCTTCCCTGTGCATTCCCCCAAGGTATGCTGGATGCATCCCTCGATTTTGGGAATGGTCTCGTAACGAATGCCGGCAAAATCAAGCCACGACAAAACCCGGTAGAGAACGCCGCATTCGTAGCGGTCAGCCACCCCGAGACGGCACATGCCCTTATAGGCGAAGCATTTCCCTTCCTTGAACGCCCAGCGCAGAACATTCTCTCCATTCTCCTTATGCCATTGGTAAGTGAATCCCATAAATTCGCCAGTGCTCAGGGAAAACGCGCCATCTATAAAATCCTTTAACTCAGCGATGGTTTCAATGCGCCCCTCTTTCAGCCCAAGGAGCTGCCGTGCCCTCTGGGTCTCGACTGCGGCCAAAGCCTTGATGGCGCCCTTGTTCAGCAGATTGGCCTCATCGATCCCATATTTTTGGAAGACCTGATAGAACCACATGGCGTCATGGGTCATCCAGTTCTTGAGCAGGTGCTCTTTCAAGGCATCATTTCCAATCTGTTCAATCGTTTTCAAGGGATTTCCTCTTTAGACGCTTATTGCCTCCACTTGGTTGCACCGGCTGCGCAGCGATGGCCAGCCATGCCGATTGACCCAGCAAAACCGCCGCCTCCTTGATGCCTGTAAAAACCTCTCCATTGATATAATGCTGGCAATACAGCATACAGGGACCCATCAGGAGAGGGGGATAGAGATCAGCAGGAATCCGCCTGATCGTGCCGGCCTCGATATGTTTTTTGAACCACGCCGATGTCCGCTTGAAAAACGCGGAATTCAGACGATTCAATTCCTCTTTCCTTTCCCCGATGAATTCCGCATATCGCTTTTGGAAAAGGAATCGGGACCAGTCGGGGTGCTGTTCGACCCACTTCAGATAGAAGCGGATAATGGCCATGATACCATTGCGGGCATCTTTGTGACGCTCCAGCTCTTCCATGAATCCTGCCTGATAATCAGCAATCCCCTCCAGATAAACCGCAGCAGCCAGTTGCTCTTTACTGCTGAAATGATGATAGACGCTTCCCGTACTGGCATTGGCGCGGCGGCAGATTTCCGCGATACTTGCATCCGTAAATCCCTTCTCCGTAAAGCAGGCCAGGGCCGCTTCTATGATCTGTCTTTTTCGGGGCTCCGATTTTGCGTGGGTACAGTTTTTTCGTTTCATGTTAGAATAATATTTTAGAATTAGATTCTAGTCAAGTATTTTTTTCGATCCTCATTTCCAGCAATCACAAACCTGGGGACACCATACTGGTTATTTCTTGACAAGAGATGTCGGAATAGACTTCAACGAAAAGGCAGGACTTCAATCCGTTATCAATGAGGCCGTGTATTTTCCTCTTTTAAAAAAAATGAAAAGTGCTATTATGACATTCAACTCACGTGTGACCTTTAGGTTATCGGAAAAAGCGAAGTTCGTATATTAATTGTTATGGCTCATCAAAAGGAGGTAAGTTCCAATGACTATAGTTGCAAATACAGTAGTCATCTTGGTTGCTCTTCTTCATATATATTTTCTTGTTCTGGAGATGTTTCTCTGGGATAAACCATCAGGTTTAAAGGCATTTGGGCAATCGAAAGAAAAGGCAGAGGCCACTAAAGTTCTTGCCGCAAATCAAGGTTTGTATAACGGATTTTTGGCAGCCGGATTGTTGTTGGGTGTCGTACAGGGCGATTCCGGTACCTATTTCAAATTGTTCTTTTTATCTTGTGTGATTGTGGCTGGTGTTTATGGGGCATTAACCGCTAGTCGCAAAATTCTATTCATTCAGGCAATGCCAGCTTTAATAGGTTTAATTTTAGTAGTTTTATCTTAGTGGTTGAGCGCCGTTCGCCATAACAAGCTAATCCAGTGGATGGCTTTCAGCCACCGCTGATTCGCACATTGAGCTGCTCGTGCACAACCATAATCCAGCTAGTCATGAGGAGAAGAGCCATGAAAGCCAAGACTATCGTATTCATACATGGAATGTACATGAACTCGTTGTGTTGGGAACATTGGGTTACTCGCTGTCAAGCCAAAGGTTACATGTGTCTTGCCCCAGATTGGCCTGGCAGAGATCAGCTGATTGATGTCCTTCGCAAAAACCATCCTGACCCACTACTGGGCCAACTCACCTTGAGCAGAGTTCTTGAACGCTTCGCAGACACCATCAAGAAGCTAGATGAAAAGCCTATCATTATTGGTCACTCAATGGGGGGACTAGTCGTGCAATTATTGCTTCAAAGAGATTTGGCTGCGGCTGGAGTTGCCATTGATTCTGCGCCTCCTATGGGTGTATTCACCACCAAGTGGTCATTCCTCAAATCCAATTGGCCCCATATTACGCCTTTCGTTTCGCAAAGTACTCCAATCGAAATGACCTTTGAGCGCTTTCAGTACACATTCGTTAATACATTTCCATTGGCAGAACAAAGAGCGGCCTACGAGAGATATGTCGTACCTGAATCTCGCCGTATTCCACGCAATTCACTGACGGCAAGAGTTGATTTCAAAAAACCGCATCCGCCGCTATTGCTGATTGCTGGTTCGGCTGACAATATCATCCCCGCTTCGCTTATCAAATCCAACTATGCCAAATACAAGCGATCCTCTTCAGTTACCGACTTCAAAGAGTTTGCCGGACGGACTCATTTCATCATTGGGCAAAAGAACTGGGAAGAAATAGCAGACTACATCCTTGCTTGGCTGAATGAAAAGGGAGTGTAATAGCTTACCATAATCAAAAGCCTCCCAACAGTGGCATGCAGGCGGGCGCGAGCTGCCGCCCGCGCCGCTGAGGCCAGCCGTTACACATTTCAAATAGTAATACTCAATTCTGAAAACTGCCCACCACTGAATAATAGTAGGTGTTATAAGCTAATATATTCTTAAAAATAAAAAATTGTTTCTCTTTCGCATATTTTCTTAAAAATACTGATGTACATAATTATTACTGTAACAAAGTATACGGCAATACTGACAGAGATCAGACCTTTCAAATCATAATCAATGAAGAATCATCTTGACTTTTTTATGAGCTGGGCACAAATTAGGCTAAAGTGAATACGGCAGTGTCAAAAGGTTAACAACTAATCTGAACCTTTTTTGTAAGGGTGATGCCATGGAGAGATTATTGAAACCCTGTTTCTGAAAAGAGGCGGGGTTTTGTGTTTTGAATTTGAAATGCGATTAAGGAGAAATCCATGAAAATTGAATTAATAAGGCATCCGGCGAAAAATGGAAATAAATCAACTCCTATCTTGTTTATTCATGGGGCGTGGCATGGTGCATGGTGCTGGGAAGAGAATTTTTTGCCATACTTTTCCGCTCAAGGATATGATACATATGCTTTAAGTATTCGTGGACACGGAAATAGCGAAGGGCGTGAAGGTCTGCGTTGGTGGAGCATTTCGGATTATGTGGATGACGTCTCGCAGATAGTTGGGCAGATGCCCGCAAATCCCATTCTTGTGGGGCATTCGATGGGCGGATTGATTGTCCAGAAATATTTGCAGTCTCATAGGGTTCCTGCGGCAGTTTTATTGGCTCCTGTTCCAACTACAGGTGTAATGATGACAACAGTGATGTTAACAAAACGCCATTTTATGATTTTACTAAAGGTATTTTCAACCATGAGCCTATATCCAGTCATAGGCACTCCTGAACTGGCACGCGAAGCTTTCTTTTCGGAAAATATATCTATCGCTAAATTAGAGAAATATTACAAAAAATTACAGGATGAATCGTTCAGGGGTTTCTTAGATATGACATTCTGTCTGCCCAACCCACGCAAGGTGCGCGATCCCATATTGCTGGTTGGAGCTATGAATGACATGATCTTCTCAAAAAGGCAAATGGAAGCAACAGCTAAAGCATATCACACCAAGGCACAGATGCTTTCCAATACAGCTCATGACGTGATGCTTGAGGATCGTTGGCAGGATGCGGCAGATATAATATTGAATTGGTTAAAGGGACAAACTTTATAGAAAGTTTTTGCTTATTAGCAATTTCAAATACCACAATTTAAATAGTAATAATCAATTCTGACAACCGTCCGCTAATGAATAGTAGTAGGTAAAGTCAGCAAGCACTTCTTCCTGTGTCGAATTATACCCCACAGCTTGCTGCGAAATGTTTCCAAAGCTTGCTTTGGTGTTCATGCACTAATTTGGAAGGATTTTTTATGAAATATATCGGAAGAGATCCTAAAGAGCGAATTATCACAAGGTTTTCAAACCATGTCTCGTCGGGGAAAGCCGAATTTTTCAAAAGTGTGGACATTGACTTTGTCTTCGGAAAGAGAGAGGGGCCTTATGTCTGGGATGCCGCGGGCGAAAAGAGGCTGATCAACTGCCATTGCAACGGCGGTGTTTTCAATCTCGGGCACAGAAATCCCCAAATCATTCAGGCACTGATCGAATCGCTAGGCGAACTCGACATCGGCAATCATCATTTTATCAGCGAGCAGCGGGCAGAGCTGGCCGAGAGATTGGCGGAGCTCTCACCCGGAGGGTTGAATTATACCGTTTTCGGGGTGGGCGGCGGTGAAGCCATCGATCTGGCCATAAAACTTGCCAGAGGATATACCGGACGGACCAAAATCATTTCCGCGACAGGCGGATATCACGGCCATACAGGGTTTGCGCTGGCGACTGGCGATGAACAATACCGCGCGCCGTTTGGACCAAATATGCCCGGCTTTGTGCAGGTTCCCTTCGGCGACAAGGAGACTCTCGCCAATGCGCTTGATGAAACAACAGCCGCAGTCATCTTCGAAACAATCCCGGCAACCTACGGCATGCCCGTTCCTGAAAAGAGCTTTTACCCTTTTGTCAAAGAGTTGTGCGGCAAGAAAGGGGCGCTGCTGATCATTGACGAAGTGCAGACAGGGCTGGGCCGTACAGGCAAACTATGGGGAATCGAACATTTTGACACGACACCAGACATCATGGTTATCGGAAAGGGGCTTTCCGGCGGCATTTACCCGATGAGCGCAACCTGCTTTAACGACGCGTTGCAGACATTTTTCCACAAAAACCCGTTTATACACATTTCAACCTTCGGAGGCGCGGAAGTCGGCTGCCCCGTGGCCATGAAAGTTCTGGAGATTTCATCAAACCCCGCGTTTCTGGAACATGTAAAAGAACTTGCCGCATTCTTCAAGAAAAGCTTTGAAGAACTCCGGACAAAACACCCTGAAATAATTGTCGGCTTAAGACAGCTTGGGCTTATGATGGGCATAGAGATGGTCAATGACCTCTGCGGACCTGTTCTTACCAAAGTTGCATACGACCACGGCATCTTGAGCATTTATGCGAACAACAACAAAACGGTAAGCCAGCTCCTGCCACCGCTTAATATCGAAAGATCAGTTGCCCAGGAGATTATCGAAAAACTTGACCTTGCCATAACAGACACCAAGAGGATGCTGAAATTATGCTAAAAGACAAAATTGATACCGGTCTTCTGGAAAGATTTGAAGCAGGGCTTGACCCGCTAAACCCCCATCTGAGCAAAATATCCGCAAAGATAATCGGTTACGGCGAGATGAGCACAATATTCGTCATCAACCATCCCGGACAGGAAAATATTGCTTACAAACGCCTGCCGATCTTCCAGTCGCGAGATGAAATGGAAACCTATGAACGCCTGTTTGCGGAATATACTACCGGACTGAGGAATATCGGCATCAATATTCCGGAATCCGCGTCGGCAAGAGTTATTCCCGACAAAGGCAACAGCGTCATCTATGGCGCGCAGGAGAGGCTCCCCGCGGCATCCATTGGCAATGCGCTGATTCAACGGCTTGATGAAAATTCCGTGCGCCTGCTTTTTTTGTGCGTGCTTCGTGAACTCAAGAAAGTGTTTACATGCAATCGGGAGCGATCGTCACTTACTTTCGGGATTGACGGCCAGATATCTAACTGGGCAATGAAAGATTATCAGGAAGGAAAACCGGTAACGGAAAAAACAGAGCTCTTTTATATCGACACGGGTACACCGCTGATCCACAAGGATGGCATTGAGCAATTAAATCCGGAACTGTTTCTGCGGAGCACGCCGTCTTTCCTGGTATGGTTGATTCGACTGTTTTTCCTCGAAGAAGTCATGAACCGCTACTATGACTTCCGCAAAGTGACAATTGATATTATCGCCAATTTTTACAAGGAACAGCGTCCGGACCTCATCCCCATGCTCATTGCAACGGCAAACAGTTTCTTTGCCGGCGAGGAAGCGCAATCCGGCATTGCCCCGGTCACCCAAAAAGAGATTGTTTCATATTACAGGGAAGACGCCACCATATGGACGCTTTATCTGGCATTTCGCAAGATTGACCGTTTTCTGCATCTGAAAATACTCGGAAAGCCCTATGTTTACATCCTGCCGGAAAAAATAAAAAGATAGTGAGCCAAGCTGAAAGCGAACTAGTGAAGCTTGAGGCGTAAGGCGAACTATCCCAGGAGCGTAGCGACGTGGGATAGTGACACTCGTTGATTGAAGCGAAGCGTAGCGGGATAATGAGCACCTTTAAATTATACCAGGCGCTTAGCGCTGCGGTAAAATGAACATTAATAAAAAAGTACGCTGTTCTCGTTTGCTAAGGGACGGCGAAAGTAACTCAATACGAGGAGGTGGGAAGCATGAAAAACAAAACTCGCGGTGTATACGATCCTGATGTAGAACTTGCTAAAGGGGCGAAGTTGGAAGCTGCGTCATATGACAAAACCCAAAAGGCAACTATTATTGTCGGTAAAGTCACGGTTGGCGGCAAACCTGGTATAGCGGAGATCTCGGGCATAGCGACTGGTAAGATATTGGAAGCCGGACTGGAGGGGACTGTTGACCTATGGCTTTCTATATTCCGATTCAAAAGACCCGATGGTACGACAGACCATGTTGCTGGTTTGAATATACCGGTAGCTTTGAAACCGAAACAAACATCTATAGAGACCGCCAAAGCTTTGGCCGCGTTTATCAAAGCCAGTAAGCGGCCTTACAGAGCCAAAGCAGCTGGGAGTAAAACCAAAGCAACAGTAACTATTGTTTTCACTGAAAAATAAGAAACAGGTCGCTGTCCCTAGTTTCAGAAACAGACATCTGAGAAAGGAGGCTTTGGAATGTCGGTAAGAATAGTTCAATTAGGGAGTGCAAGGCATCCTGGCGAAGGTCTTCGTCTCGGAACGGTCAGACGACCGCCGCGCGGCGTCCGCAAGACACAGTATGCAAAGCTAAATTATTTTGATGTATGGCTTCCTAATTTATCGCCTAGTGCCGAATTGATGAGCAAAACAACAATTGGCGAAGATGGCTCAGGGTGGCATGCTTTTGAGCAGCGCTTCAGGGCGGAATTAAAACAGCCGGATAAATCGCATTTGCTGGATGCGTTGGCTGCTATTGTAACGATGAGCAGCTTTGCCATCGGTCAATACTTCGGGCCGAGCTCAAAAAGCGTGGTGCTCTAATTAAGTAATCGGCAACAACCGAGTAATTTTATGTAGTTCAAAAGCAAAGTGACAAAGCAGAAAATATCCTGTGCAAAAATTGCACAGGATAAATGCTTAAGATAAGATTATTATTTTTATAAATGACAACTTTAAGGAACTCAGTATGTGCAAAAAATGCAACAACTGAAATTGGTGCTAAAAAAACATAATATAGGAACGTCAACCCCTTAACCCTTAAATCTTAAAACTTAACCCTCATTAAAAAACATCTTGCTTTACAAAATTCGCAAATGTATAATAGGAACCAAAGATTATAATTATTGGATTCTTTAGATCATGGAATACATTAAAAAGCCCATATCCGCAATCCTGCGATCCAGCAGAACCGTCTTTACGTTCAAGGACATTACTCTGATGTGGCGCAACACGGATAAAAAAGCTGTTATCGCCGGAATTAATTACTATGTAAGCACGGGCCAGTTGCACCGGATACGGCGTGGCATCTATGCCAAAGATAAGAATTATGACAAAACAGAGCTGGCCTGCAGAATCTATACTCCGGCATACGTCAGTTTTGAAACCGTACTGACGCGCGCGGGTATCAACTTTCAGTATTACGGGCAGATATTTATCGCGTCGTATCTGGCGCGTGAAATCGTTGTCGATGGTCAGGTATATCAATACCGAAAGATAAAGAATACTCTATTGACCGATTCTGCCGGCGTTTTGAATAAAGACGGTATTGCCATTGCAACGACGGAACGGGCATTTTTAGATACGCTTTATCTCAACACGGATTATCATTTTGACAATCTTGCCTCGCTTATCTGGGACAAGGTTTTTGATATGCTGCCGCTGTATAATAACAAAAGGATGACACGGAAGGTTCAGGAATTCTTTGATGCCGCTAAAAATAACAACAGGTAACTACTTATGACAATAAACGTGAAAACAAACGCGCCGGTACATAAAAATATATTATTTCAGATGCTCAAGGATATTTATACCGATACAACCCTTGCGCCGCTTCTGGGATTTAAAGGCGGTACCGCGGCTTTCATGTTTTATGGACTCAACCGGTTTTCCGTTGATCTGGATTTTGATTTACTCGATGCGTCCAAAGAAAATGATGTATTTGAAAAAATTCTCAGGATTGCAAAGAATTATGGAACCATTAGAGACGCGCACAAAAAAAAGTTTAGCCTTCTGGTGGTACTCTCTTATGATGAAAAAGCGACAAACATCAAAATTGAGATCAATCGCCGCGCTTTCGGTTCAAGATACGAAATTCAAACATACCTGGGCGTGACCATGCAGGTAATGGTGCGTGAGGATATGTACGCGCATAAACTGATGGCCATGTACGAAAGAATCGGCAAAACCAACCGTGACATTTATGATGTTTGGTTTTTCGCCAACAACCGCTGGCCGATAAATAAAGAAATTGTCGAGAAGCGCGCCGGTATGACTTATGGGCAACTGTTGCGGAAGTGTGTTGTACGGCTGGAAAAAATGAGTGACCGCACCATTCTGAGCGGTCTGGGGGATCTGCTAACTGAAGAGCGCAAAAAATGGGCAAAGACGAAGCTTCGGACAGATACGATCTTTTTGCTAAAGCTGGCTTTAGAAAGCGTGCGTTAAGAAAACCGGGCGCTGTCACTCGTTTCCACTGTCATTCCCGCGCAGGCGGGAATCCAGTTCTTTTTCATTTTATAGTTGCAATGTTTCTAAGAAATTGTATTATGACGCGCTATCATAATTCTCACGGAAGGCTCATTGACGGTTCGAACACATGCTCAAATGGCGAATTTCAGAAAGTTAATTTAGGAATGGCATTGTGACATACGAATCTGAAAAAATAACAAGAAAAAAAAGAATAGACCAGCAGCTAAAAGCCGCCGGATGGATTATTATTCCTTACACTGAGGGAATGTCCTTAACCATTCTAACTAATCACGCTATTGAAGAATTGCCGACCAACAAAGGATTTGCCGACTATGCTTTGGTGATTAATGGCAAATTGCTTGGAGTTATTGAGGCTAAGAAACTGGAAGTTGGGGCTCAAAATGTTTTGGAACAAGCCAAGCGATATTCAAAAGATGTAAATAATACAATTGGCGAATGGAGTAAATATCGTGTCCCGTTTTTGTATTCTTCCAACGGGGAATTGATTTGCCACCTTGATGTAAGAGACAGTAAGAATTTAAGCAGACAGATATTTAGTTTTCATACGCCGGAAGCAATGGAGACTCTATTTAATTTTAAAAGAGACCCTGCTTTAAAATGGTTAAAAGACAAGCCGATTGATAAGCCTGGACTAAGACCTTACCAAAAAAATGCTGTTCAGGCATTTGAAACTAATTTGGAAGAAGGAAAACGCCTGATGCTTTTGGCAATGGCAACAGGCACAGGAAAAACATTTACGACTGTTAATCTTGTTTACCGAATGTTGGCATCAGGTTATGCAAAACGCATTTTATTTTTAGTTGACCGTAAATCATTAGCTGCACAGGCGGTGACTGCTTTTTCTTCATATGACACACCCCGAAACATCAAGTTCAAAGACGAATACGAAATGTATTCTCAACGCTTTCAAAAAGAAGATTTTGAAGACGAAGCATACGACACGACTGTTTTACCAAATTCATATCTTACCAATCCTGATGGCACAAAAACATTTCTCTATATATGCACCATTCAACGTATGGCGATAAATCTTTTTGGAAAAATGGGCGCATTTAGTGATGATGAAGAAAGTGGCAATGAGGAAGAAGAAACACTTTCCATTCCTTCTCATGCTTTTGATTTGATAATTGCTGACGAATGCCATCGTGGCTACACTTCCAAAGAAACAAATGTTTGGCGAAATGTATTGAATCACTTTGACGCTGTAAAAGTAGGTCTGACAGCAACTCCAGCTTCACATACCGTCGCATACTTTGGCAAGCCCATTTTCAATTATCCACTGCAACAAGCTATTGATGAAGGTTTTTTGGTGGATTATGATGCCGTGGCTATCAATTCAGATGTTTTGATGAATGGCGCTTTCTTGAAAGAGGGCGAGCAAGTCGGAATGATTGACACTGAAACAGGCAGAGAACAAATAGACCAACTAGAAGATGAACGTGAATTTACGTCAACCGAAATTGAAGAAAAAATCACAGCACCGGACACCAATCAAAAAATCATTGAAGAGCTAAAAAAATATGCTGAAGAGTTTGAAAAGGAAAGAGGAAGATTTCCAAAAACTTTGATTTTCGCTTCAAATGATATTCCAATGATTTCTCATGCGGACCGTTTAGTAAATATTTGCAAGAACGTTTTTAACCAGGGTGATGATTTTGTAGCAAAGATTACAGGAAGCCCAACCGTTGACAGACCGCTTAAAAAAATTAAAGAATTTCGTAACCGACGTAACCCAAAAATTGTGGTTACGGTTGACATGTTAAGCACTGGTGTGGACATTCCTGCATTAGAGTATATTGTTTTTCTACGACCAGTAAAATCACGGATTCTTTGGGAGCAGATGCTAGGTAGAGGCACTCGTAAATGTGACGAAATTGGGAAAACACACTTTGTTATTTTTGATTGCTTCAATGGAACTTTGATTAAGTATTTTAAAGATGCAAGCTACAATTTCAAAATTGACCCACCTGGAACGGAGACTGTTACAATAAAAGAATTGATTGAGAAAATATATAACAATGAAGATCGCAGGGCAAACGCAAAGCGTTTGAGCAAAAGACTTCATCGTATAGAAAAAGACATGAGTGGAAATGCGCGAGAAAAATTTACGGCCTATATTCCTGATGGTGATATGGGGAAATTTGCAGAACAGGTATCTAAATTTTTTGATAAGTATAGATAATGGCAAAATCATTACCAGAAATATTTGAAAGCTTCACCAGCGCGATGGAACTGCTCAGAAATGAACAGTTCCAAAAACTGCTGGTTGATTACGAAAGAGCCAAGAAGGTTTTTCTTGTTGGTTATGAAGTGCATGACGAAGTTAGTTCAGCAGTTTTGTTTGAAGCAGAAGGAAACTATGGATTGAAGCCCGCAGATTATTTAATTGCATTCTCTGAATTTGTGAAGCATAAAGAAAAAGAAATTGAAGCGATTGCCATTTTATTGAACAAACCGAAAGGCTGGAATACCCAAGCATTAAACGACCTCAAACAAAAACTGAAAGAAAACGATTACGATGAAGTGAATTTGCAAAAGGCGCATAAAATTGTTTATCATAAAGACACTGTTGACATAATCAGCATGATAAAACATGCTGCTAAAGAGACAGAACCTTTGTTAAGCCCTGAGGAAAGAGTTAACCAAGCCATACAGAAAGTAATTGCTGGTAAAAAACTAAATGACGAGCAACAAAAATGGATGGAATACATCAAGGTACATCTAAAACAAAACATGACACTGGATGAAGATGATTTCAGCATTGTTCCAGCTCTTTCCGACAGGGGCGGACTGAACAAATTTAAAAAAGTATTTACATACGATTACAAAAAGATAATTAACGAAATAAACTTAGCGATAGCGGCATAATATGAGTGATGTAGTAAACAAATTGTGGGGCTTTTGCCATACCCTGAGACACGAAGGCATTGACTATAACGATTACATAGAGCAGCTTTCTTTTTTACTCTTCCTGAAAATGGCAGATGAAAAAGAAGTGCACTTAACGGATAAATATAATTGGCAAGCCCTTAAAGAATTAAGCGGTGGCAATTTAATGGACCACTACACCGACACACTTCGCGAACTTGCCAAAGAACAAGGTTTGTTAGGTGAAATATTCACACAAGCACAAAACCGTTTCAACAATCCTGTAAGTTTAAAGAAACTGCTCAACCTGATTGAAGAAGATGAATGGACATCTATGGATGTGGATGTGAAAGGCGCTGCCTTTGAAGGATTATTGGAAAAAGCAGCCAGCGAAGGAAAGAAAGGTGCAGGACAATATTTTACACCAAGACCATTAATTCAAAGCATGGTCAGGATGATGAAGCCTGACCCTAGAGGGAAAAATACTTTCACCATTTCCGATCCTGCCTGTGGAACCGGTGGATTCTTAGTTTCTGCCTATGAGTGGCTGATGCAGGAATGTAAAGGAGCATTGCCCCGTGAAGATGTAAAACGAATTCGTGAAAAAACATACTATGGACAAGAGTTGGTTGCCCGCCCCAGACGATTGGCATTGATGAATATGTATTTGCATGGCGTTACACCCAAAATAAAATTGGGTGATACCATTTACAATACACCAGATAGCGAACGATTTGACGTAATATTGGCTAATCCACCGTTTGGAACAAAAGGAGCAAACGAGGCTCCCGAACGAGATGATTTTACGGTAGAAACCAGCAATAAGCAGTTAAATTTTGTTCAGCATATTATGAGTACACTCAAACCTGGTGGGCGAGCTGCCATTGTTTTGCCTGATAATGTTTTGTTTGAAGACAAGGCCGGTGAAGTGTTTGAGATATTGATGCAAGATTGCAACCTGCACACAATTATCCGATTGCCACGCGGCACATTTACACCATACGCACAAGGCGTAAAAGCAAATGTCATTTTCTTTCAGAAAGGATTGCCGACCGAAAATGTATGGATTTACGACAACCGTAGCAACGTTGAAGGCATTACCAAAAAAGACCGGCCACTGACTGCCAAACATTTTGAAGACTTTGAAAAATGCTATGGTACAGACCCAAATGGCAACAGCAAACGAAAAGACCAGGGCGAAACAGGCCGTTTCCGTTGCTTTAAACTAGAAGATGTAAAAAAACGTAACTATAAATTAGACATCACATGGCTAAAAGATGACAGCATTGAAGATTCCGACAGCCTTCCAGAACCAAATGATTTGGCAACCGAAGTCGTTACGGAATTGGAAGCGGTTGTTGATGATTTACGTGACATTTTAACCTTATTGGAAAGCAATGGAGAATAATTTACCACAAGGTTGGGCATGGTTCGACATGCTTGATGTAATAGATTACGAGGGAGGTTCACAACCACCAAAGAAAGTATTTATTTACGAGCCTAAAAAAGGGTATGTTAGATTAGTTCAAATTCGTGACTATGGTGATAAACCATTTCCAACTTACGTTCCTGATTCCCCAAGACTAAAGAAAGCAAAAGAAGCTGACCTTTTAATTGCTCGTTATGGTGGCTCGTCTGCTAATGATTCACTTGGTAGAATTTGCAGCGGTATTACTGGTGCTTATAATGTTGCTTTAGCCAAAGTGATTTTCCCAAGAGAATATTTGAATACTTCATTTATTAGATACCTACTTTCTGGTCCTTGGTTTAAAGAAAGATTAAACTCATTGTCTCGAAGTTGTCAAACTGGATTTAACAGGGAAGATTTACAAGAACTTTTTTTGCCACTCCCACCACTTGCCGAGCAACACCGCATTGTCGCCAAGTTAGATGCTGTAATGCAAAAGGTAGAAAGCAACAAACAACGATTAGAAAAAATTCCCAAACTACTCAAACGCTTCCGGCAATCTGTGTTGATTGCTGCGATAAGTGGTAAGTTGACGGAGGATTGGAGGGAGAAGAATAATAAAATTGAGAATGCTATTGTTTTATTGGCAAGGATTAAGCAAGAGAGAATAAATAAATATGATATTGAATGTAAGCAAGCAAAAAAAGTAGGATTAAGAAAGCCTACAAAACCATCAAACCTTGATGATAAATTATTAATTGATGCTGAAGTAGAAGAATTAACGCCGGATATACCTTTAATTTGGGTGAAAGTTCCACTTGCTACTGCATCAGCAAACGCTCCCAATAGTATTGTTGATGGCCCATTTGGTTCTTCTATAAATGTAAAAACAGATTATATAGAAAATGGTATTCCTGTCGTTCGTATTAATAATGTTAGACCCTTATATTTTTCTAATAATAATCTAAAATTTATAAGTAAAGAAAAATTCTCTGAATTATCAAGACATAAAATATCATCAGGTGATATACTACTTGCTAAGGTCGGAGCAACAATAGGTGACTGTTGTATTTATCCAACAGGTTTGCCAACAGCAATGCTATCTACAACTGGTAGTTGCAGAATTACTGTTGATGAAGAATATTTTGATGGAGAATTTATGTGTTATGTTCTTTGTTCATTAAAAACTGTTATGCAGCAAATTGCTTCTGAAGTTGCTCAACCATTTTTAAATATGGCTACTGTTAAAAATATTCCCGTTCCATTTTGCACTATTGAAGAACAAAAAGAAATCGTCCGCAGAGTAGAACAACTTTTTGCCTTTGCAGATAAAATAGAAGCTCGTTACACCAAAGCCAAGGCCATGCTGGACAAACTTCCACAAAGCATTTTAGCCAAAGCCTTTCGTGGTGAGTTGGTTCCCCAAGACCCCAACGATGAGCCGGCAAGTGTGCTGCTGGAAAGAATAAAAGCGGAAAAAGAAAAATTAGCAGAAAAAATGTAAAAAACCGGGACGGTTCTATTTAATTGACATTATCCGCAAATCCCCTTTATAAAGAGGGCGGTAGTATATCCCATGTCCCTGCCAAATATATTGGCGGGATAGTTCCCAATAGCCTTTGGCTATTGGATAGTTCGACTAACGCTTCGAGCTGCGCTTCGGGAAAGTTTTAAGGTGCTCACTATCCCGCGTCCCTGCCAAATATGTTGGCGGGATTGTTACTCCTGCGCTTCGAGCTTCACTGCATTCGCTCTCAGCGGGAGTCACAAGCACTGAGCCTGGGATAGTTTAAAGGTGTTCACTATCCCACTACGCTTCGCTTCGGGGATCGTTCGCCTTACGCTTCAAACTTCATCCCGACAAGGCGGGATTCGTTTTCAGCTTGGCTCACTATGTCAAACATAAAGAATATTCCGAAGCACAACAATAAGATTATTAAAGCAGTAAGGGGGATGCTGGAGCATAGAGCCACCTGGCTATATCTCTTACTTGATGAGGCCGAGAAGCGTGGTATAAGTACTGAAGACTTTGCGAAATCGGCTGTTATGAGATGCGGGTGCTTTCAGGGTGATCAACTAATTGCTAAAGCTGGTACAAGAAGTCTTAAAGGGCTGAAGAAAATACTTTTTACTTTGCCCGCCAGAATGGTTTTTGAAATGAAGATACTGGCATGTACTGATGATCAGTTAGATATAGACTTTCACTATTGTCCGCTGGTGGCAGCATGGCAATCACATGGGGTTACGGATGAGCAGATAGCAACGCTTTGTGATATAGCGATGCAAGGAGACAGGGGCATTGCCAAGTCCTTTGGCTGTGAGTTGATTCTGGGTGAAACAATTGCTAAAGGATATAATAAGTGTGAAATCAGGTTTAAAAGATTAAAGGTATGATAGAGATTTTCATACCCTCCTTTGTTAAAGGAGGGTTAGGGCGGATTTTTAAAATCCCCCTCAATCCCCCTTTAGCAAAGGGGGATGTAAAATCCCACAGCGCTGCGCGCCTGGTATAGCAAAATGTGTTCATTATCCTACGTCGCTACGCTCCTAGGATAATTCCACTTACGTTTCAAGCTTCGTTTCTCTCGCTCTACCACGGCACTTCGCGCCTGGTATAATTCGTCCAGCAAGCTTCAGTACACTTTGTTTCTGAAGCTTGGGTCTCATTATCAGCGAGTGTCATTACCGTTAATTGTGGTCATTTAATCATCAAATTAACGAATAATTGACAAAAAAGTGTTAATTTGGTATGGTGGCGACCATGGCAACAAATAACACAACAAAATATGTTATCAAGGTTCTCAAGACTAAGTACGATCAGCTGAGTAAAGGCAAGACATCTTTGCTTAAGCTGATTGATGAATCCGAACTTTCGGAAAGTGTTTTCAATTCCAACGCCATCGAGAATTCCACCCTTACTCTCAAAGAGACCGAACGCATTTTGATGGAGATGGAAATCTCCCGTAATGTGTCGGTGCGGGAAGTGTTCGAAGCGAAGAATCTCGCGAGGGTGCTGGAATACATCAAAAGTAAATCGTTTGAGCCGGAGCTTTCCGCAGAGGTGATTACCCTTTTGCATAAAATGCTCATGGGTAATATCAATGATGGTATTGCGGGACGTTTCCGCAAAAAGGGTGAGTACGTGCGCGTGGGCACGCATATCGCGCCGGCGCCGGAGCATGTGGAAAGAATGATCGAATCGATTATTTCAGATTATTCCGCTGATCATTCCGCTTATTTCACCGATAAGATTGCCGGATTTCATCTGGATTTTGAAACGATCCATCCATTTTGCGACGGAAACGGCAGAATGGGTCGTGTCATCATTAATTATCAGCTTGGACGTTTTGGTTTTCCCAACATAATTATTCGCGATAAGGAGAAACAAACTTATTATGAGGCCTTTGGCGAATACAAGAATTTAAAAAAGACTAAGAAAATGGAAAAAATTATCACTCTGGCGTTGACGGAATCTCTGCATAAAAGAATTGCCTATCTGCAAGGCGATAAAATAAGTACGCTTGCGAATTATGCCAAGGCAAATACGAAATCTATTAACGCATTGTTGAATGCCGCCCGCAGGCAGACGATTCCAGCTTTCCGTGAAAAAGGCGTTTGGAAAATCGGCAAATATAAAGTGTGAAATAAACAGGGACGGTGAATGGTGGATAGTGTCCCGCTACGCTTCGCTTCGGGGATATCACGGATATCTGCGATATCCTCCGCCTGTAGCGGGATAAATTCCAATAGCCTTTGCTATTGGATACCAATGTATGCTTTGCATACAGGATAATTCCACTTGCGCTTCGAACTGCGCTATGCTTGTTCTTAGCGAGTGTCATTATAATTCGGTTAAAAAACTTCAATGCGCTTTGCTTTTGAAGTTTAAGCCTCATTACAACTAGCAAATATTACTGCGCTATGCTTGTAATATTTGAGTTTCATTAGTTCGTCCAACAAATTTCAGTGCGCTTTGCTTCTGGAATTTGGGACTCACTAGGAACAGACATGTCTGACCTTAAACGAAATAATCTTGATAAATCACTGTCCCCTTATCTTCTGCAGCATACTTCCAATCCTGTCTGGTGGCAGGAATGGAGTTCAGAAATAATTCAATACGCGGTTGATGAGAAAAAACCGCTTTTTGTTTCCGTCGGCTATGCAACCTGCCATTGGTGTCACGTAATGGCCGCTGAGGCTTTTTCGGATATTGATACCGCCAACTTTCTTAACAGCCATTTTATCTGCATTAAGGTGGATCGGGAACAAAGGCCGGACATAGATCAATTTATGATGCAATATCTTACCGCGCTAAGCGGCAATGGTGGCTGGCCTCTCAATGTATTTCTAACTGCCGATCTTCGTCCTATTTATGCACTAACCTATGCGCCTGTGCATTCAAGTGGTCCGCAACTCTCATTTTTAAGTATGGCTGAAAAGGTTCATGAATATTATGAAAAAAACGCTGATGATATTGAACCATTTATCACCAAAGAAGTGCAACCGCCGATTGCCAAAGAAGAATCTTTAGTAAAAAATCTATTATCCTATTACGATACTGATTATGGCGGTTTCGGCCCGGGACAAAAATTTCCTCCGCACTCCACGCTGTTATATCTTCTGTATTTCCTTTGCGTGGAAAACAATCCTGATGTTCAAATCATTTGTCGCAAAACTCTTGATGCCATGCGTTTACGAGGGCTCAATGATCATCTGCAAGGCGGCATTTTTCGTTATTGTGTGGACCGCCAGTGGACAATTCCGCATTTCGAAAAAATGCTTTATGATCAGGCAATGGCGCTGTGGTGTTATTCCTTAGCTTATAAGGTTATTGGAGAAAACGAGTATAAAAAAATGGCGGAAAGTATCGTCCGCTGCCTCGATGATTGTTTTGCGGATAATGGATTATTCATTACAGCGCATGATGCGGATACGGAACATGTGGAAGGGGCGACTTATGTCTGGAGCTATGCTGAACTTAAAGCTTCCCTCGCGCCGGATGAATTTAAACGGTTTTGTAATTCATACGATATTGATGAGCGGGGCAACTTCGAAGGCCTTATCCACCTGATTAGAAAAGACGATGTTGATCTTCGGGAGATTGAGGAGAATCTCCTGTCCCTGCGTAAAAAACGGGCACAGCCGGCACGTGACAATAAAATTATTTGTGGGATAAATGCATTAGTCGCTATGGCCATGATTCAGGCAGGTCGAAATCTGGAGAGGCCGGAACTGGAAGAAAAAGCCGCACAGATCGTAAGGCGTTTGATTGATTTATTCTGGGATGGCAAAGCTCTGGGGCATTCCTATTATAATAAAGCAACACAAAATCAAAGTTTCTTATTCGATGCCGCGGCACTGCTTACCGCAATCAGTATGATCTATGAAAATGATGCATCTTGGTATACACTGATGAGGACAATGGCCGCCTATGTGGAATCGTTCAGAGACGGCGAAAAATGGGTGGAGTCAAGAGCGGCTGATTTTCAACAGGTTTTTGCGTCATGGTTCGATCATCCTGTTCCTTCGAGTGTCAGTCTCGCCGAAATGGGCAGAACGCGTGTCGCCTTGCTCACCGGAAAAGAAACACAGCTTAAATCCTATCGAGCTCCTTATCAGGCTGATTTTTTCAATATCACGGCGATGATGAATAACGGGCTTTTCCATGTGATTAATTCTAAGAGCGCTGTTGCGTGGTCTGAACTGTCACCAAATACACTGCAAACGCGCGGTGAAACAGAAACCGATTGTTACCGAGGGACATGCAGGCTGCGGACAAAATAGAATAGTTTTTATGCCCTCCTTTGCAAAAGGAGGGTTAGGGAGGATTATAATATTTGTGTTTATCATCCCGCTACGCTTCGCTTCGGGGATAGTTCGACTAACGCTTCAATCTTTGTCCCGATTCTTCGGGACTCGATTTCAGCGAGTCTCACTAAATCCCCCTCAATCCCCCTTTATAAAGGGGGATGTAAAAACTTGAATCTTTGTTTTATACCCTCGTTTTTGCTTTTTCTTACGCTTTCTTACTGTGGGCGGCGCTTTGTCCTTACGGCCCTGCGGGCTGCAGCGGTGGCCCTGATGCGCGGGACGATAAGATACACATAAAGTCCCGATATGAAAAAAATCAAGAGAGTAATCGCCAGAGGTGTGCCTGTCATCAGGCCGGATGTGCCGGTTATAATCGAAGCAAGTATGGCAAGCACGCCGAAGATCACTATTGTTGCGACAGGTACGGCCCAGCCACCCCAAATGCGGAACGAACGCTCTGCAGCAGGTTTGCGGCGCCGTAACTGGATTACGCATACACCGGCAACGGCGTATATTATGGATTCCAGGACAGCTCCTACTAGGATCAATATCTGGAATTTTCCCGTAATAAAGACAATGACGGCGATAACGGCTGAAAAGATAGTCAGCGCAATAACAGACATGTACGGAACAGCATGGGAAATACTGATACGCGAAAATATCTGTGGGATAGTGTCTTCACGCGCTGCTGCGTACAGGAAACGGGATGCGGTTGCAAAGCCGCCGTTGAACGTCATCACGGCAGTAAGCAAAGTAGCCAGGAGCATAATCCATATGCCGATCTGTCCAAGCGCGGCATTGCCAAGCAATAATTGCGGGACAGGTGAATTGGTCACGCCTGCATCATGAACGTTCAAGACGTTGCTGCTGGCAACGGTAAATAACGAATATGACACAAAGAGCAAAACAAGTGAAATGAACATGCCGCGCGGTATCAGCTTTATATTGCTGATCTCTTCCGATAGGGGCGTCACCCACTCGAAAGCGGAGAATACGAATACTCCTACTGCTATGGCATTAAACAGGTTGCCGGGATCACTGAAGGCCGCAAAGGGGGAATGCAGTTGAAAATTATTGCGGCTGAGGGCAATGAGAGAAATTACAATTGCAATAGCAAGCAGGCTATATGTGGTGATATCCTGCAACAACCCTGCTATTTTGATGCCCCTCAGGTTGGCGCCCATCGCCAGTCCAAGCAGGGCCAGAATCCAGACCAGGGAAGCCCAATCCGGCAGGTTCAATGTGTAGGTGATGGCTTTGCCGATGATATAGCTGTCGGCGGCGATTATGGCGACAATGGTGAGAATGTAACTGAAGGTCATTATAAGTGAAAATCTATCGCTTATGGCCTCTTTCATATAAAGTCGTATGGCTGCAGCGGTCGGATACAACGCATTGAGTTCTGAAAAACACAATGCGGCTAGAAACGCGAGCAGGCCGGAGATAAGGATTGCCAGCCATCCCGAGTCGCCTTTAAGATAATAAGAAAGCTGAATACAGCCAAGCAGGCTGACTGCGGCATATGAGAGTCCCGTACTGGTTGATACAACAGTACGAAATTTTAAAACACGGCGCAACCCTGTGGTTGTACTCATGGAACCTCCTTGGTTATCCTTTTTTTAATTCGGTCATTTTCTTCTCCTATACGTCCGGCCATATAATCATGGTGATGGCGTCAAGCCTGACGACGTCTTCTTGGCTTGCCTTGACGAGTATTTCCCCCTGAAGATATTTCTGGGAAGGATTCAGATCTCCCCAGAACATGTCACAGAAATTCTCGCTAGTCGTCGTAACGATGATATCGGGCGTTCCGTTCGTGCCTGATTCAAAGGAGATAATTTCGCCTTGCACCACATTCATGGTGAACTTGTCTCCCGTGTCTTTTGCCACGAAATGAAGGAGCTTCGACCAGTCTCTCTGCATCTTGCGCAATCTTTCGTTTTTATTGCACTGGTTCTGGTAGTCGGCCAGCGCTTCAAGAATATCCTGACTTGTAGCCATGTCTTTCCTCCTGAAATATATTAATCGTTTTTGCCGATGCCCGCTTCCCCGGAGAGTTCCTTCATTGAACCCGAAAGGGCATCGAGGACGAAATCAACTTCCTCGGGAGTAATCACCAGAGAAGGCATCAGTCGACAGATGCTCGGGTCGTTTCCGGTATAAATGGCGATGACACCCCTATCGGCAAGTTTTTTCGTCATCCGCGGCCCGATAGATTCGTTCGTGTATTGAAGTCCCATCATGAGACCCTTCTGGCGCACCTCAAGGAGAAGCGACGGATATTCCTTCAGGAGCGAGTCGAGCCCGGCCCGGAATCTCCTGCCCATCTTTTCGGTGTGATCAAGAAGATTGTGTTTTTGTATGTAGTCGATGACCGCCATGCCCACGATGCACCCGAGATCGGAACCACCGAAGGTGGAGAGGTGGATGAAAGGGTGGGGAATGAAAAAGTCCTGAATCTCTTCCTTGAATATGGTTGCCGAGATGGGATATATGCCGCCGCCTAAAGATTTAGCGACGGTCATAATGTCCGGGACGACGCCCCAGTGCTCGGAAGCGAACATCTTCCCCGTCCGCCCAAAACCGGTCTGTATCTCATCGAGGATGAGCAGGATTTCGTGATCATCGCATAGCTTTCGGACTTGCAAGAGGTATTCGTCGGGTGGAATGTTGATGCCGCCCTCGCCCTGAATTGGTTCAAGAATTATCGCGGCGGTATCGTCGGTAATCGTTTTCTTTATTGCGTCTATGTTCCCAAAGAGCACCATCTTGAACCCCGGAATCAGCGGCTCGAATGGTTCCTTGTAGGCGTCGCGCCCGATGGCGGAAAGAGCGAATCCTGTATGGCCATGATAGGCCTTCTGCGTGTAGATGATTTCCTTTTTCATAGTGTAGCCGCGCGCGATCTTGATGGCTGCGTCATTAGCCTCGCCACCGCCAACACCGAAGATGGTGCACTTAAGGTCACCCGGTGTGATCTCGGCAAGTTTTTTTGCGAGGTCGGCTTTCGGCTTTGAACAGAGGAGAAAGACGCCAATATCGTAGGTGTCGAGGGCCTTTTTCAGGGCTTCAATAATATCCGGGTTGCGCCTTCCTACGTTCATGATGCCGGAGCCGGTCTGGCAGTCGATGTACTTTTTTCCCGTTATGTCCCAGACGCTGGCCCCTTCGCGTTTGTCTTCGATGATGTCAAGACCGGCAGCCTTCATCGTTCGCACTTTCATTGGGCCGATAAATTTCGAGAAATCGGACAGGGCTTCAGCCTTGATTTTTGCAGGATCGCTTCCCATTACATCACCTCCATGGTCTTATATGTTTATGAAACCAATGAATTCTTTCCTTTACCGAATAAGAACGGCAGGGTTCCTTCGGCAAGGATGTTTACAATGATCGGGCAGGCAATTAATCCCGCGGTTTGGAATCCCCCGGCTTCAGCCGGGGGAGGAATGCGGTGTACCGCGGGAGGTCGCGTTATTTTGGGGAGCCTCCGGCCCCTGCCGGAGGGGGCTCCACTAATTTATGTAATTTATCTAATCTAATTCGCCGAAAAGGTCAAGGCTTCTGAAAAAATCAGGTTAAACTGGTAATCGGGAACGGTTCTATTTAAGTTTTTTAGATTCTCGCGATCGGAAAAAAGCTGACTGCGAATATATTGATGTTTTTATACCCTCCTTTGGTAAAGGAGGGTTAGGGAGGATTTTACTTTTTGTGCTTATTATCCCGCGGCGTCGAAGATGACCTTTAGGTTATTCACTTTGTTCCTGAATTTTGAGTCTCATTACCCCGCTGCAGAAAGCCCCCAGCTCCCGCTGGGGGTTGAATGCTTTCTGCCAATCGCGGGATGTCGTGTTTTGAAAAGGAACCTCCGGCTTCTGCCAGAGGGACTCCACTATTTATTTGACATTGAAAGATTGCCACGGCATAATCCCAACGACAGAGGTGTGAGGAACGTTTCAATAGGGTGGGTCTCATTACGTCGCTACGCTCATTATACCACGGCGCTACGCGCCTGGGACAATTCATATGTGCTCATTGTCCTACGTCGCTGCGCTCCTAGGATAGTTCGACTTACAAATATTACTGCACTGCATTTGTAATATTTGAGTCTCACTAAGTGTCATTAAAGGAGGTTACAATGGAATTAGCTGCTGCAATAAAGGGAAGAAGAAGTATTCGTAAATTCAAGGCACAGGATGTACCAAAAAGTATAATTACTGAGATTCTGGAGGAGGCGCGCTGGTCGCCATCATGGGGGAATACGCAGCCTTGGGACTTATATGTATTAAAGGGTAAAACACTGGCAAAATTTAAAGAAATGAATCTGCGGCAAACCGTGGCCGGTGCTGCTACTGCGTCCGATGTGCCCATGCTGGAGAAATGGCCTGATGCCATGAAAGCACGGTATGGAGAGCTGGGCAAAGTTGTTTTAAGTGTGCAGGGTATAAAAAGGGATGATAAGGAAGCACGTGATAAATACTATATGAATATGGTTTCCTTCTTTGACGCCCCATGTGTTATTCTTGCCTGCATTTCCCGGGATAATCTCGTCGAATACCAGATGCTGGACGTCGGCCTCATTGCCCAAACGATCTGTTTGGTTGCTCACGATAAAGGCCTGGGTACCTGTCTGCTGGCCGCGGCCGCGCGCTACTCCGCCGAAATCAGAAAGATAGCGGCAATTCCTGATGATAAAAAAATTGTTGTGGGCATCGCGCTGGGCTATCCTGATCCGTCATTTCCTCTTAATAATTTCGAACGGAGCAGAGCGAAACTGGATGAATTTGTCCATTGGATGGAATAACTCAGGGATTCCAGGAATCACCGATAGAGTTTTAAATAAGGGAGGATCACGCGACAGAATGGAGCCCTCCTTTTACTTGTGCCCTTCAGGGTATAAAGGAGGGTTAGCAACTGTGTTGTTTGTCAATAAAAATTTTCATGGTTGAACGGTACTCCAATAAGTACGATTTTTGATCATGGTGTTAAGAATAACTAATAGTTTACGCATACATGCTG
>JBEKRZ010000030.1:0-30871 GCA_049517435.1 Smithella sp.
CCAAATTGACGGACCTTGAGTTTACTCTGATAAAAGAGCACTCCCGGGTCGGGTACGAGATGCTGAAGGATGTGGAATCCCCGTGGCCGTTGGCACAAATTGTTTATCAGCACCATGAGCGGGTTAACGGATCCGGCTATCCAAGAAATTTGAAAGGGGATGAAATTCTTATAGAGGCCCGCATTATGGCTGTGGCCGATGTTGTTGAATCCATGGCTTCTCACCGTCCCTATCGTCCGGCCCTGGGTATTGAGGCAGCCTTGGAAGAGATCGAAAAAAATAAGGGAATTCTTTATGATGCTGCTGTCGCCGATGCCTGCCTGAGATTATTTCGGGAAAAAAATTACCATATTCAATGAGGTGTCGAAGTAAATCCCATGAAAACCTGTTTTTAAATGGTGATTCTTATTGACTGAAAGTGTTATTAAGTAATTTATTTGCTGGTTGACTTTATTTTTTTGAAAGTCTATGATCCTTTAAAATTTTATCTTTAATCAGGCTGTATGAAAAAAACAGTAAGCATAGTAATTATTTTTATTCTTCTTTTTGCCGTTTTCCTAACACAGGCTTTGGGTGCCGATTCGTCCACCGCATACAAATTTTCTGATCAGGAACTTGAGGATCTTCTCGCGCCCATCGCCCTCTATCCTGATCCCCTGTTGGCTGTGATGTTGCCGGCCTCAACCTATCCGGAGGAAATTGACGCCGCGGATGCATGGTTGAAAGAAGGCGGGACTGCATCAGGCATTGACGGACAGAGTTGGGATGAATCTGTCAAGGCAATTGCTTACTATCCGGACATTCTGGACATGATGGCCGGAGATTTAGACTGGACTGCCGATCTCGGCGATGCCTTTCTTAACCAGCAGGAAGATGTGACGAGATCGATCCAGCGTCTCAGGTGGCAAGCCAGAGACATCGGCAATCTGGAGAGTAACAATAATCAACAAATTATTATCGACGGGGGAAACATCGAGATCATTCCGGCTCAACCGGAGTATATATATGTTCCCCAGTATGATGACTCCGTTGTATATGAAGAAAACTGGGCTCAGGGATCCCCGCCCTTCATAACCTATGGTTTAGGTCTGGCAATCGGGGGCTGGTTGAGTATGGATTTTGACTGGCGCAACCATCACGTAATTTATCATGGCTGGAATCGGCCGGGTTGGGTCAATCATGCCAGGCCTTATATCCACGTACCGAATGTTTATATCAACAGAAGCAGGTCTTTCATAAATAAGACATGGAGACATGACATGTTCCACGGTGACCCTGAAAGGTTCCGGGCATCACAACCCGGTCGTTCTAGTACAGGCTGGTTTGCACGCATGTCTGAAGCTAGGGGAAGAGAGACAACACCGGCAAAGCGCACGGAAGTAATTTTTGGTCCAAAGGGCGACACCAATTCATTCAGCAATCGCGGCAAGCAAAGCCTTGGTACAATCAACCAACGGCAGACTTCACCGGCTGCCCGTATCGGCCCGTCCATATCTACATCCGGGCCGATTTCTGGTATCAGCCGTGGCTCCTCGCAGCTTCGTCCTGCCGGAGAAAGTGTGCAATCTCCCAAGACACCGTCAGTTACCTTTGGCGGTTACAGGGGAGGAAATGAGGCAAGGGTGCAAAGCCTCCGCGGCCAGTCCAGCCGTCAGGGCGGTATGGAGACACGGCCATCAGTGCAGTCCCGTCCTACCGGAAAAAGCATGCAGTCCTCTGGTACACCATCCGCCCCGGCAAGCAGAGGGAGCGCCCCGGAGGGAAAGAATTCCTCTGGGGAAAGACATGGCCGTTAGCAAAGAGTTTTGTGTAAATAATATTTTTAGTAAGAGGGAATTAATGAATATGGAAAGGAAGGGAATTATGGGTACAATAGAGCAGAAACCAGCATGTCGCCAATCATGGGAAAAGGCTTTCATCGCTTTGTTTTTGTTAACCGCAGTGTTTGTCTTCGCATGGACTATACCGGTAGCCGGGGCGTCATTGCAGAGGTTCTTTTCCTCTCCCGAAGACGCCTTGAAAAGTCTTACTGATGCTGTCAAAACAAAAGACAAAGCCGCACTCGATCAGATTTTTGGACCATCCGGAGAAGATCTTCGCTCCGGTGATAAGGTGCAGGATGCCGCGGAATTTGAAGAGCTTGCCAAACATCTGGCTGAAAAAACCAGCCTTGTAAAAGACGGCGATTCAAAAGTGATCCTGCACATAGGGAACGAAAACTGGCCTTTTCCTATTCCCATTGTAAAAAAAGATAATCAATGGTTCTTCGACACACAAGTAGGCAAAGAAGAGATACTAAACCGCCGGATCGGGGAAAACGAACTTACTGCGATATTGGTCAGCCGCGCCTACGTGAAGGCGCAACGTGAGTATGCGATTAAAGACTGGGATGGCGACGGGGTACTTGCCTACGCGCAGAAACTCCGGAGCGATCACGGGAAGAGAAACGGTCTTTTCTGGAGAAACGCGCCGGGAGAAGAGGTAAGCCCATTAGGTGAACTTTTGGCACGAGCCTGGCATGAAGGATACAAGAAGGATAAAAAAGCATTCAGGGAAGAGAAGTCGACGCCTTTTCACGGCTACTATTTCAAGATATTAACGGGACAGGGAAAGAATGCACCGGGAGGAAAATACAATTATATCATCAACGGTAATATGGTTGGAGGCTTCGCTCTGGTTGCGTTTCCCTCAAACTGGGGAAAATCAGGAGTCATGACTTTTATTATCAATCAACTGGGGAAAGTTTACCAGAAGAATCTCGGGCCGGACACGGCAAAGATGGCCAGGGAGATGAAGTCATATAATCCCGATACAACCTGGATTCAGGTTAAAGAATGAGGACTGAGGGGGTATCGCCTTTTTTTGAGGCACGTGCTTTCACAATCGTTTCTTGTCGTTTCTAAATATTCTCTTTGTTTACAGGGTTCATAAATCCGATTTCCCGGGCATAGGAAAACTGACGCTGCCAGGGGATTCCGGAGTGGACTTTTTCAAAAATATCCGTCCCTGTAATCTTCAGGGATTCCGCATCCACTTCCACGGGATTATAGCCGCCAATAAAGCCGATGTCCTGCCCGATGACGGGATTTTTTCCCGGCAGGCAATCACATTCTTCGACAATATTTAGCAGGGCGTTGATGACGATTGTCTTCCCCTGAATTTTCTTCCAGACGGCAGCCGCGGTCTCCACAAGCTTTTCCTGAAAAACCGTTATATCCGAATCCCAGAAGATCTCGAGGGCCAAATCCGGACACATGGCAATACACTGGGCGCAACCGATGCACTTTTTCAGATCATAATCGGGATAACCGGGCTCCGAGATAGAGGCTGCCTTTGTCGGACATATATTGACGCAAAGACCGCAGCGGGTGCATTTATCCTGATCAAGAACAGGATGATAATCGGCGTGCATTCGCTGTTTCTGCGCACGGGAGGCAAATCCCATGGATATGTTCTTGATTGATCCGCCAAACAAAGAAACCATATGTCCCTTGAAATGAGAGAAGATAACAAAACCTTTCGCCTTATCAAAGACCGATCCTACCTGGACTGTTTCAAAGTGCTTGTAGCCCGCGGGAATGGAAATGATATCTCTTCCATCCATGCCGTCGGCGATAATAACCGGACATCCGAGAAAATCGGCTGTGTAACCGTGATGGGCCGCTGTGTTCAGGGAATCCTCGGCGGTGCGCCTTCCGCCGGAATAAAGCACCGTTGTATCAAAAACAAATGGTCTCGACCCCTGTTCGGTGAGCCGGCCGGCAATTTCTTTTGCATAATCAGGAGGCAGATATCCTTTATTACCCCGTTCCCCCCAATGAAGCTTGATTCCGACGCTGTCGCCGGAAGAAAATGGATACCGGAATTGTCCCAAAAGCCGTCGCAGAGATTCGACATAAGGTTTTTTCTTACCCGTCACCGATTCAAAGAAAAAATCAACCATTATAAAACCTCATCTTATTATTTAGATAAACATATTATTTTTTGCAGTATAAGTGAATGCTTTTTTATCTGATTTTGATAGGATATTATTTGTTCATTGTTAAACTATAGGAATTTCATTCTTGTATGTCAAGAAAATCATGATCATTATTAATACCCTTTTTTTTCGATGCACTATAATTATTTGTGCCCCCGCGTGACCTTCTGGTTATCTATGTTATCAGCCGTTAATCTTAGTAGTTACTAAAAAAATATATTGTCAATTTGAACATCATGTCTTATATTAATATCAAACATTCAAGCTAATTTATGGTGGAAAGGAGATCAATAATGAAGACGTATGCCATTAAATATTTAGAACTAGCGGAAAAGCACGCGGAGAAGATTGCAGCAAGATGGATAAAAGATGTAAAGAGTAACGCCAAAACACCAACGTATAAAAGTTTGGATGAAGAAGCTATCAACCATCAATGTGTAAGATTTTATCAGAATTTCAGCAAGATGTTTCTTGATGAAAAAATTACAGATGATGTATTGAGGTATTTTAAAAGTTATGCTCAGGAAAGTTATGCCATGGGTATCCCCGCAAATGAGACTATTTACGCGTTAATACTCATGAGACGGCATATCTGGTTATACGCGGAATTCCAGGCAATATTTAGCTCCGGTATTGATCAACGACAAGCCCTTGATACTCTCGGGCGGACAATTTTATTGTTCGACTACGCATCTTATGAAGTAACCAAAGAATACCAGGAACTCATGAAAAAAGGAAAAAAATAACTAATCAAAAATTAATCAATAAATACAACAGTGTTTTAATATCAGATTTAAGTTCAGAGAAAGGAGAATATTCTTATGATAGATTCTATTAAACTTCTTGATGTCACCGAACAAAACGCTGAGGAAATTGCCGAGAATTGGGCAAAAGATGTTCAAAAAAATAAAAGGACGACACATTATCAAAATATAAAGAAGGAAAAATTGATAGTTTACGCCGTTGATTTTTACAACAATTTACGAAAATTGCTGGTGTCCGATGATCGCGTTGAATTTACCCAAGAATATTTTAAGAAATACGCTGAAAAATGTCACAAGATTGGTCTCCCGTTACATGAATCAATTTACGGATTAATCCTGATGCGCCGTCACATGTGGCTCTATGCTGATTTTCAGGCAATTTATATTGACGCTTTGGAACACAATCAGGCCATCGACAGCACCATGCGGATCATGCTAATGATGGACTACGCTGTATATGAGATCACACAGTATTATCTTGATTATATGCCAAATGAGTTCAAAAAGAAGTCCTAGGCAGGCGCGAATTTCAGAAACATTATAATGTTTCTGAAGAACTATGTCCGATGCGTATGGGTTGGTTTTTTGTTAAGAACTTCTTGGGACAAAGAGTAAAGATTTAGATTTTGTATATCGAGGCAATCTCGACTACATAAGGGTGTAGTGTAAATAACCGAACAGGAAACAATTTTTGGGGATAATTCCCCGGAAAATGACTTTCAGTCATCCTATGTAAAATCGTAATTTATAATTATAACCATTTGTTTTTTCACGATTATTATGATGCATCATAAAAAAGAACAGAGAATATTTTCAAATTTTATATAATATGTTGACAGAGGGGTTTTAGAGATGTATAAGAATCTAAAAATGACTTACAGTCATCATAAATTAAGTTATGGCTTGTAGTTAAAACAATGCATAAATGCTCATTATGTAATGAGCAAAAAAATACAATAAACAGAAAAAAGTAAGGAGGATGATATGGCGAGTTTGTGGATTGATTTAAGGGATATTAAATTCCAACTGTTTGAGGTCTTCAAGATGGGAGAAACATTGCTCGGCAAGGGCAAATATGCGGATTATGATATCGATACGTGCAACATGGTTCTTGACCAGGCGGCAAAGTTCGCGGAGCAGGAAATTGCCCCCACCTATCCTGATGAAGTTCATCGTAAACCTGTCGAAGCAACATGGAAAGACGGAAAAGTTACAACACCTGAAGCTTATAAAAGGCTCTACAAGCTTTATTGTGAAGGCGGATACATGGCCACGGGTGACTCACCTGAAGTAGGCGGTCAGGGATTTCCGGCAGTAATAGCAGCTGCTCTCGCCAATATGTTCCTGTCATGCAACCAGGCGTTTCTTATGTATCCCGGTCTTACCCACGGTGCGGCACGTCTGATGGAGGATTACTTTCAAAATCCCCTGCGAAATATCCTTCTCGAAAAGATGTATACAGGTGAATGGGCCGGAACCATGTGTCTGACTGAACCCAGCGCTGGCTCCGACGTCGGAGCTTTAAAGTCAACGGCAACGAAGAACGCAGACGGCACTTACTCCATCGTAGGCACGAAATGTTTTATTTCATCCGGTGATCATGATTTAACCACGAACATTATTCACCCTGTTCTTGCAAGAATAGAAGGTGATCCACAAGGAACCAAGGGCATTTCCATTTTCATGGTTCCCAAAATCAGATTCAACGAGAAGGGAGAACTTGGCGAACCGAATGATGTTCAATGCGGCGGCATCGAAAGCAAGATGGGTATCCACGGTAACGCCACCTGTACACTTAACTTCGGCACCGATGGCAAATGCATAGGCTGGCTCATGGGTGAGGAGCGTCAGGGCATGCCGATCATGTTCCACATGATGAACGAAGAACGTCAGGGCGTCGGTATGATGGGCGTATCACTTGCAGGCGCGGCTTATCTCCATGCCCTTGATTACGCTAAACAGAGGATTCAGGGAGCGAACATCATAGAAATGGCTATGAAGGTTGAAAATCCTAAGGCTGTTCCTATCGTTCAGCATCCGGACGTTCGCAGAATGCTTCTGAAAATGAAATCTGCTTCGGAAGGTATTCGCGCTTTGGCTTTTTTATGTTACCTCTGCATGGATAATGAAATGAACGCAGTGCTCGCGGGCAACGAGGAACAGAAAGAATACTGGCATGGTATGATTGAAGTCTTTACTCCAATAGTAAAATCCTACTGCACCGACATGGGAATGATGGTTTGCGATACGGCCGTGCAGACATATGGTGGTTATGGCTTCTGCCGTGAATATCCTGTTGAGCAGATGATGAGAGATCAGAAGATCAATCAAATATATGAGGGTACTAACGGTATTCAGGCGATGGATCTGCTGGGCCGCAAGCTGGGCATGAAGAAGGGTCTTTATTTTATGAATGTTATCGGCATGACCCAGGAAGCCATTGCCGCGGCCAAGGGACTTGACGCTCTTAAGGCGGAAGCGGCTATCGTCGAAGGCGCTTTGAATGCCTGCGCAGAAACAGCTATGGCATTCGCCAAGATGCTGAGGACCACGCCTTTTGTTCCGCTAATCGGCGCCTGCGATTATCTCAACTGCTTGGGAGACGCCCTTGTGGGCTGGCTGCACATTAAAATGGCAGTTGAAGCCTCCAAGAAGTTTTCCGATCCAGCAACGGGCGAACAGGATAAAGCCTTCTACCGTGGAAAGATTGAAAGCGCCAAGTTCTTCATTAATCGCATTACAGGGCTTGTACCTGCGAAACTGGAAAACTTAAAGAAGGATGAACAGAGTGCGATGAATATCCCTGAGGAATCATTCGCTGTCTAGGAAAAATCTTTCTTGAAGAGTAACTTTACGGGCGGGGAGGTGTAAAACCTCCCCGCTTTTTTTGTGAAACTCCAATTCCGAAAGCGTAGCGAAGCGGAATTGGTAAGTTGAACAACCCCCGCCTTTGCGGGGGTAAAATCCGCAGATGAGCGTTTTTCAACAGCTCCCCCCTTGACCAATTTCCTGATTTATGTCACAAGAAATTATGCGCAAGAGAAAACAGCAAGCTCAATTGCAATCAATAGGCGAAGTTTTATTTTCAGTTTTAAAAAAGAAGGGCATGACCTCAAAAATCGAAGAAAATGCCCTGCTGAAACTTTGGCCAAAAGCCGTAGGTCCGCAAATTGCTTCAAAAACACAACCCGATTGTTTGAGAAACGGCACCCTGTTTGTTAAAACAATTTCTTCTGTCTGGGTGCAGCAGCTTCATTTTATAAAAGAAGAAATCCGCAGCAAATTAAACGAACTTTCCGGAAAATCGGCCATAAAAGAAATCCGCTTTTTGGTGGGCCACACGCTTGTCCAGGAAAAAGCTGAAGATAATGTTTCTTCAACAAAAAAAACAATATTGAAAAAACGAGACAAAGAAATGATTGCCGAATGCACAGCGACTTTAGCCGACAGTGAATTGGCAGCTATACTCAAACGCGTTATGCAACTGGAAATCAGCCGCCGCCGTCAGCGGGAAAACGGGAAAGCACAGTGAAGATGCCGGCCATCTCCTCTGTGTAATTTTTGTTTTGATCATAAATAAAAAGCGGTGATTCAATTTTCAATTCTTCACGACCGCCGCTCTTTCCTTCCACCAAAGCGAATTCAGCCTCAGAAAAATTATCAGAAAATACCAGCTTCATTTTTTTAGGTTCAATGCCGCTGTTTCGAAAAAGATAAACGAGTTCAACTAATCTTTTCGCCGGATAAATGGTAAAAACCCTTCCGCCAGGTTTTAGTAAATATTGTGCAGCTTGGAGAAAATCCTTTAATGATCCTTTGATTTCATGGCGGGCAATGGCTTTTTCCAATTGAGGATTAATTCTACCTGATTTTAATTTACGATAGGGCGGATTAAATATCACCGTATCAAATGAATGCGCCAAAACAATATCTTTTATTTTCTGTGCATCACCGGCGAATATCTTAATGCGGCTATCCAAACCATTGAGTTGTGTGTTTTTTTGCGCCAGCAACGCAAGGTTGTTCTGAATTTCTAAACCGGTATAATTAACATGCGGGAAGCGTTTTGCCAGAATAAGAAGAATAATGCCGCTGCCGCACCCCAGATCAATAGCGCAGGTATGAGGTTTTAAGGAAACAAAATGGGCAAGCAGAATTGAATCCAGAGAAAATCTGTATCCTTTTTTCTTCTGGCAAACCCGTAAATGCCCATCAAGGATTGTATCAAGGGTTTCTTCTTCCATTGGCCGGATAATCAAAAAATCTTTAATCCAATTTATGAGTAAAGATGCCGCTACGTAATTTTGGCTCAAACCATGTCGATTTGGGTGGCATAATCGCTCCCGCATCAGCAACATTTATTATCTGCTCCATGGTTGTGGGGTAAAGAGAAAACGCCACGGCAAATCCGTCTTTGTTTACCAGTTTTTCCAGTTCATCCATGCCTCTTATGCCGCCGATGAATTTGATACGATCATCTACACGTGGATCTTTAATACCCAAAACAGGATCCAGCAGATGTTCCTGCAATATGGCCGCATCCAGGCTGGCAACAGGATCGCTTTCATTATACATCCCTTTTTTAATTGCTATTTTATGCCACTCACCGCCCAGATACATCCCGAAATCATGAAGCTGCCGTGGCGATCTTGCCGTAAAGTTTTTACTGACTGTAAAGCAAGAACTGATCTTTTCGATAAATTTTCCCGTAGTCAAGCCGTTCAGGTCTTTGACGGCACGGTTATAATCCATAACCCTAAGTTGAGTATGAGGAAAGAATACAGCCAGCACCGATTCATATTCGTTTGCGGAATCAGCGGATTTATTCTGGCCGCGTCTATTTCTGGCAACGGTTGCGGCAGCGGCGGCACGGTGATGTCCGTCAGCAATATAAAGGGCATCGACATCTCGAAATTCTTTTTTAATTTCTTCGATTTGCCGGGCGTCAGCTACAACCCAGACTGTGTGAATCACACCATCTTCGGCAGTGAAATCATATTCAGGAGTGCCGGCCTTTATTTTATCGACGATCTTATTCAGGTTTTGCTGTTCCCGGTAACTTATAAATACAGGCCCCGTCTGGGCGTTGACTGTGTTTACATGATTAATGCGATCTTCTTCCTTGTCTTTTCTGGTCAACTCGTGTTTTTTGATTTTTCCCGCATCGTATTCGGCAGCACTCATCGTGCCGACAATTCCTGTTTGCGCACGACCATTCATTTGCTGCTGATAGATATAAAAGCAAGGCGATTTATCCTGCAGAAGGATTCCTTTTACCTGCATTTGAACAAAGTTATGTTTTGCTGTCTGGTAAATCAAATCATCGTTGCTTTTTGTCTGATCAGGTACATCAATTTCCGATTTTTCTACATGCATGAAGCTCAAAGCATTGTTGGAAACAGCTTTTTGGGCTTCTTCTCTGGTCATAACATCATAAGGAAGGGCTGCCACCTGAGAAACAAATTTTTGCTGCGGCCGAACCGCCTTAAAAGGTAAAACTAACGCCATAATTAAAGCTCCTATGTTTATTAAATCTACTCTTGCGTGACTGATAACATACTGTCATAATCCAAGCAATGCAAAATTTATTAAAATTATACTTAAATCACGGGTATGAACCCCAAAGCAAACTCAGGAAACGTTTAGCGACAAGCTGCTGAGTATTATACCCTCCGCTTCGCGGGATTGTTCAACTTTACAATTCCGCTGCGCTTCGCTTTCGGAATTAGAGTTTTACGAATAAATAAGGGAAAAACAAATGAATAATCAATTAGTTTTCATCCACGGTTTGGAAAGTACAGCGCAAGGAACCAAAGGACAATTTTTCCGGCAATTTTTTCCGCAGATGATTATCGAGGATTATACCGGAGATTTTGCCACACGCATGCGTAAACTCAACGCTCTTCTTTCCGGTAAAAATGATTTGATCCTTGTGGGCTCAAGCTATGGAGGATTAATGGCCGCTCAATATGCTATCGACAACGAAAACAATGTAAAAAAAATGATTCTACTGGCACCAGCTTTGAACCTTCCGGAATTCAAACCTCCTGTGCACACTAAGTTACCTTTGCCTGTTATTATCTACCATGGAACAGGTGATGATATTGTTAATCCATATACCGTAAAAACAATAGCTTTAAGATATTTTAGCAATCTGGAACATCATTTGGTGGATGACGACCATTCCTTACATAAAATTTTTCCTGTTCTTGATTGGAAGAAGCTTCTGACTGCATGTTGATAGTTCAACATATCATCATAATTACAAAAGCATTCTGCCGTAAATTACCTTGACAATCTTCTTTTGATATCTTAGTCTTTTTACAAATTTTGTTTGTGAGACTCAAACTTAATGAAACTCGGATATTACAAACGCAGTGCAGTAATGTCTGCAAGTTGAATTATCCCGCCAAAGGCGGAGGGTTGAATATCCCAGCAGCTTGCTATGAGAAGAAGTTTCTAAAGCTTGCTTTGGGGTTTCATACCAGTGATTGGATTAATAATTATGTATTCGAAAAAAATAGTTATTCGTTATACTCCGGATATTGTTCAACAGCCGGTAATTTATCAGCTTGTTAAACAATACGATCTTGTCTTCAATATTTTAAAAGCAAGAATTTTTCCGCGCCGCGAAGGCGTTATCGTCCTGGAGTTAAGCGGCTTAAAAGAAAATTTCGATCACGGCATTCGTTATTTAAAAGAGATGGGGCTCAAGGTAGAACCCCTATCCAAGAGCGTAAGCCAAAACGCCGATAAATGCGTTCACTGTGGCGCCTGCACTGCTTTCTGCCCGACAGGAGCGCTGTCTTTTGAAAAGAAATCTCTGAAAGTTTTATTTGATCCCGAAAAATGCAATGGCTGCGAGCTTTGCGTTTTTGCATGCCCTGTCCGCGCCATGGAAATCAATCTTCTTTAAAGATACTACACTGGTCTCATTTAATTCGGTAGAGAGCGCATTCCTCCGTAGCGTGTGCTACAAAGTAAGCGAGCGAATACTGAATTATATTGTTTCTTAAAAATAGAAGATTCACCACGGCTAGCCGCGGTGAGCTCCGCTTTTGCAATGTTGTTTGAGTTGTTATGTCCTCATGAGCGCATAATAACAATAGTGTTCATATTAGGTCTTTGCTCAAATCCTCACCAATAGTGGTGCTCTCCAGCTTTAAACCTGTCAGCGCAGCGGCTGTAACACCCAGATCTGCAATGCGAATGGGCCTGTCATGCGCGCCTGTCTTCCCGCCGGGGATTGAGATCGCCGCGACAATAGGAAGCGTATCCACCGATCCGTGGCCGCCATTATACACGCGCCAGGGAGGAGCCCATGTGGGCGCTTTGATGCCGACATTGGGAATGTGCCCGTTATACACAGGAATCTGCCAGCCGTTTTTCGCCAGGACGATGAGGTCGGGCCAGATGACGGTTTTTTCCTTGTCAACATCAACATAGTAGGCGTGATAGAGTTCGCCGGGCAGGCATACTCCTTTCAGGCCGTTCTTCATGTCGGATCTATCCAGCACCCACCACGGGCATTCCTCTTTGCCGGTTTGAGGGTTCAGTGCCCGGTGATCCAACAGTACCTCCTTAGCCTTTGAGACTTTTTCCTTGTTTTCCCGCCAGTACAACACCCCGTAGCTGCTCACGCTGAAGGCGTACATTTCCTTCTTTCCCAGCAACCCCCTCTTCTCAATTATTCCTGTATCCTCCAGAAGACCCACACAATCGGTTGATGAGAAATCTTCGGTATAAAGATGATTCACCGCGGAGTGGTCGCTCAAAAGGATGACCTTTGCTTTCTCGAGTACACCCTGTTCTTGCAGGCCAGCTATAAGGCGTCCGAACTGGATGTCTACGTCGCGGATTACATCCATGATTGCCTCTTTGAAAAGGAGCTTATTCCTGCTGCTAACCAGTTGATACTCGGGCTTGTTTTCACACCCTTCAGGCGGCTCATACGGCGGATTGACATTGATGAATTCCGACGGATCCCATGCGCTTCCGATGGCATGTCCCGCATCGTCGCACTGGGCAAGGAGAATGTAGGCCATATCGGGTTTATCGCGCTTGAATATCTCCAGGGTGGAATCCACAATCCAACTGTCATGGGGAAAATGATTGGCAAAATGTTCCATCTGCCATGTCAGGAGGCTGCCCTGGCCGGTATAGAGCCGTGTCATGACGTTGCTTGGGCTCATAGATCCACCGAAGAATCCGAGATGTGTCGATTCCGGGTCACAGGCTGCATCCTGATCTGTATGAGGATCTGCGAGGCTTTCCCTCTGTGGTGGTTTCAGGTAATCAGGATGGTTAGGGCCTGTCACCATAATATCAACACCGGACGAGATATTCCCGTTTCCACGGAACATCTCGCCCACCCATTCCTTGCCTGTAATGAGCATGGTTTTGGAGTCAGGCCAGCGCCGCTTCCATGCATGGAAAAGTGTATCCACCGGCCTGCCCTTGTCATCCCTGGCAAAAGACATACTGGTGCGGGTGATAATAGCCTCTCCATTTTCATCCCATCCGGTGGGTTGTGCCCACACACTGATAATACCGCTCTGTGCGGAAGATATTCCCGCAAGTACGTTCAGATGATTCATGTCCGTAGCCGCGGGCAGATAGGACTTGGCATCTCTGTACCATAATGATTTTTTTAAAAAGGCGTGAATATTGGGCATCAACCAGTTTCCTTCGCGCCCTCCCGGCATACCTTTGGCATCAAGCTCAAAATATTTCGGGTGAAGGGCATCAATGGCAATGAAGATGAGCTTTTCTTGATTATTGCCTTTATTCCCTCCAAGGATAGAGGCCCATGCGCCTTTGACAGGTAACAAACCCCAGTTCATAATGGTAATCCCACCCAGAAGTGTGGTAACCTTTTTCAGAAAGGACCTTCGGCCTATCTGATTCTTTGTGAAGTTATTATCGGTAATGTTATCTTTTTTCATAATGGCATCCTTTTTTTTGCTAATGAATTTTGCAATGCTCTTTGAGCACCGCTATATCATCCGCCGCGAGCTCCAGAGAATCGGATTTAATTAAAGGGTACATAACAGCTTCGGCGCTTTTACTGTGATTTAAGCCCAGGGCATGACCGAATTCATGGGCAAGAACGCGCACAAGCCGGTACTCGTTATCATACTGATAAATAGTAATTGACCGCTTGCCGTTTTTGTATTCATAAAATCCTTCGCAAAACTCACGACCCAATGTGTTCCCTATGTTTTTCTGGTCAACTATATCCATGTTATTATTGGAGGCTATTTCATTGAGTACCACGACTATGCTGTTGATTGTATCCACAAGCGATTTGATTTCCTCCTGGCGTGTATGCAGACTATCGTTTAAAGCGACTAATTCATCTTTTTCTTCCGTCAGTCGCGTATGAATACTTTGCGGAGCTCCACCACGTCTGTTCCATGATTCAATTTCGGTATTAAAGGAGGTTACTTTTACATTATAAGCGTTAAGATCATTATCCAGCCCGGCTTTTTTCTGCTCGTGCTCTACTTTTAAATTTTCCAAGCGTGATTTTAATTCTTCGTACGAGCTCCTGGAACGATCAATTTTGTAGTTGAGCTTTTTTAACCTGTCGGTGGCTTCCTGACGGTAGTCATAAAGAAGATTTATTTTGATTGCACCATCAGGATCCTCACGAAAAAGGTCGCGATGAAACGGTTTATTCCATATTGCCGCGGCCATATTTATGGCTGTTCGAAATTCCTCACGGGTGAGATTAAACCTTTCATCCACATTGCCTAAGTGATAGGTTATGGGCTCCCGACAAGGTTCAGGGGTCCGCACAAAAATGATAAACAGAATAATTAAAGTAGCCAGTAAAAAGAAAAATCTCCAGCCAATTGTTGTTGACGAAGTTGACATATCAGATAATTGGGAAAACCGGAGTATTATTTCTCCAATTCTTTATCGGTTTGTTTAAGTAATTTATCGACTTCACCGGGCATTTTTTTGCTTTCTTTGAATAGTTTTTGGGTGTCCTTACGAAAGCTTGTACTTTTATCCACTATTTCATTGATGCCGGACTTCATCATGTTAATTGATTTTTCAATTTTCTCCGGCATTTTTCCCGGATCTTTAAAATAGTAATAACCGGACGCAGCCAGCAAGATAAACAACATAATCAGCGCTAATCGAATTAGGTTTTTGAAAATGAAGTGAAGGATTAATATTATGATGGAAATTACGATTATTACAAGTACTGCCGGGTGCGCGGATATATAACCTGTAATAGCATCCATTATAAAATCTCCTTTGTGAAGAATCTTAATTTTGTAAATTCTATCTTAATTTTATTATGAAATCCATTATTATTTAATCTTAATCATGGGTATGAACCCCAAAGCAAGATGCGGGGTATTAAATACCTGCTTAGGCGGTATAATTCGACTAACAAACTTCCATTCGCTACGCTTTTGAAGTTTGAGTCTCATTGATCTTTTCAATTCAGAATTTATCTATTGCTTATCTGCACGTTTTCTCGTATTTTAAAAACATAAAACATTTATGGAAAAATCGTCCATGGATAAAAACAGACTGGAAATTTTGCACAATTTAGAAGAAAGACTTGCTTATCATTTCCGCGAAATCAATCTTCTTTCGACTGCCCTCACTCATCGCTCGTATGTCAATGAAAATAAGCAACTGGCTGCCTCCGATAATGAAAGATTCGAGTTCTTAGGTGACTCTGTTTTAGGCGTTTGCGTAAGTGACTTGATCATTAAAAAATATGTTACTTTTCCCGAGGGCACGCTTACCCAAATTCGCGCCGCTCTGGTGAACGAAAAACATTTGGCCCAGCTTGCCCGTAATTTACAAATTGGCGACTGCCTTTTACTCGGTCGCGGCGAAGATAGCTCCGGCAGCCGCACCAAAGATTCTTTTTTAGCTAACGCTTTCGAAGCGGTTATCGCCGCCGTATATCTTGATTCCGATTTTGACAACGCAAAAAACATTATAACAAAATTAATCGAACCGCTACTGGAAGATGATAATTCATCTTCCGAATATTTCGACTATAAAACCGCTCTTCAGGAGCTTTGTCAGAAAAGGTATAAAACAATTCCTATTTACATGGTCATTGATTCCAAGGGCCCGGATCATGCCAAAACTTTCGAAGTAAAAATAGTTGTAGTGAACAAACTAACAGAAATCGGCAGCGGAAAAAGCAAGAAAGAAGCCGAAAAACAAGCGGCGCAAAAAGCCTGGGAAATACTGCAAAATGAAGAAAGCTAATCATGATTCGAAAAATAACAGCAATCCTTTAATTATTCCCATCTTCATCATGAATAGCGGCTGCCCGCATCGTTGTATCTTTTGCAATCAGAAAATTACTGCCGGAAATTTTCCACTGAAAATAACAAAAAAGTTTTTTGATTCGGAAGTCAAGTCTTACCTGGCCTGGAATAAAGATAAATCCCGGAAGGTGGAAATTGCCTTCTACGGCGGCAGTTTTACGGGAGTTGATCCCGCTTATCAGGAGGAACTTCTTTCCTGGGCTTACTCTTTTATTCAAGATGGTCTTGTTAATTCCATTAGAATTTCGACAAGACCGGATTACATCACCGAGAGTAACTTGCCGGTACTAAAAAAATACGGAGTTGCTACAGTAGAAATAGGCGCGCAGTCTTTTATTGATGATGTACTGGAATTTGCTCAAAGAGGCCATGACGCTGACGCTATAGTAAAGGCCATGACAATTTTGAAAGGCCATGGTTTCCAGACAGGCTTGCATCTTATGGCCGGTTTACCTAAAGACACAAAAGAAGGATTTGTTTATTCTCTCGACAAGACAATTGAACTTAAGCCTGACACTGTGAGAATTCATCCGGTCATTGTTTTTAGCGGAACTGCCCTTGCGGAAAAACTCCGGAGTGGCGAATACAAGCCGTTGGGACTTTCTGACGCCGTCGAATTGTGCAAGCTGGCTTGGGAAAAACTATCCGCGGCAGGTATTCGTATAATCAGAATTGGTGTGCAGTTAACGCCGGAAATGGAAAAAGATGGCGCGGTACTGGCTGGACCAATTCACCCGTCGCTGGGAACTCTTGTTCTTTCTTCTATTTTTTATGATCGCACAATTAAACTATTGGATAAGATTACTCCAGACACCAATGAACTTCATTTTAGCTTATCTGAGCGTGATATGTCTAATTTTCGTGGTTTAAATAATATGAACATATCGGAAATAAAAAAGCTTTACCCTCGCACAAATTTAATTGTAGAATCAAACATTAGACAAAGGCGCGGCGTAATTTCTGTGGCAACCGATTCGGGGGAATCTTTCATCCTGAATATTCCGGGAATTAACTAATATAAAGAGGATAATTGAATTGTTTAAATCAGGCTTCATCGGCATCATTGGCCGTCCTAACGTAGGGAAATCGACATTTCTCAATGCCGTTGTCGGCGATAAAATTTCGATAGTTGCCGACAAACCGCAAACAACCAGAAATAAAATAACCGGTATTAAAAATTTCCCGGACGCACAGCTTATTTTTCTTGATACTCCGGGAATGCACAATCCCAAGACACCGCTGAATCGCGCCATGGTGCAAACGGCACAGAAGACAATCGGTGATGCCGAAGTGTTGCTCATGCTGATCGAAGCCAATACCGATGTTCATCAACATGATCTTTTTTTAATCAAATTATTGGCGCAAGTCAAAGTGCCTGTTTTTCTGGTTATCAACAAAATTGATCTTATCGATAAAAAACTTCTTTTGCCGCTGATAGACAAATTCCGTAAACTTTATGATTATCGTGAAATTTTTCCAGTATCGGCTCTAAAAGGTGACGGCATTACCGAACTGCTTGCAGCTATCAAACAAATTCTTCCGGAAGGACCGCAATTATTCCCCGAAGATATTCTTACCGATGCAACTGAAAGATTTATCGCGGCCGAATTTATCCGTGAACAGATAATGCTTCTCACCAAGCAGGAAATTCCCTACGTCAGCGCCGTAACAGTAGATTTATTTAAAGAAGACGAGGCAAAAAATATAATCCGTATCAGTGCGACAATTAACGTCGAAAAAGAATCACAAAAGGCGATTATGATCGGTAAAAAAGGTTCGATGCTCAAAAATATCGGTACACAGTCCAGATTGCAGATGGAAAAACTCTTCGGTGCCAAGGTTTTTCTGGAACTATTTGTGCGAGTGAGCAAAGACTGGACGACCTCCGATAAGATGCTGCGGGAATTCGGCTTATTGAAAACCTAAGAAACGGCCACTATAAATAGAGGATATATTTTCAATGCAGGCAAAACCAGTAATAGCCATTGTTGGCCGGCCCAATGTCGGCAAATCAACGCTTTTCAACAGGATTGCCGGAAAGCAAAAAGCCATTGTGATTGACGAGCCCGGTGCCACCCGCGACCGCAACTACATGGACTGCGTTTTTCAGGATAAAGCTTTCACCCTGATCGATACCGGTGGATTTGAGCCGGCATCGGAAGAAAGAATTCTTGTGCAAATGCGCGAGCAGAGCAACCTGGCCATTGAAGAAGCGGACGTCATTATTTTTTTAATGGATGGAAGAGACGGAATTACACCCTCGGATATAGAAATTGCCAAACAGTTGAGGGGTAAAGAGAAAAATGTTTTTTACGTTGCCAATAAAGTAGATGGAAATCGTCATGAAGAAATGCTCACCGATTTTTACCGGCTGGGCATCGATCAATTCTATCCGATTTCCGCTCAGCACGGTCTGGGTGTTGATGAACTCCTGACCATTATCGTTCGTGATTTTCCTACGGCGGCAAATGATAAAGACGAACAGGATACGCAAATCAAAATTGCCATTGTCGGTAAACCCAATGTGGGCAAGTCATCGCTCGTCAACCGCATCCTCGGCAAGGAAAGAAGCATTGCCAACCCTACGCCAGGCACAACGCGCGATGCCATTGATATGCCGGTAAAGGTGCATGGTAAAAATTATCTGCTTATTGATACGGCGGGAATCCGCAAGAAAAGCAAAATCAGCCAGACTTTGGAAAAATACAGCGTCGTTCAGGCGCTCAAATCAATCAATCGCTGTGATATCGCGCTTGTTTTGATTGATGCCGAAGAGGGGCTGACCGAGCAGGACACAAAGATTATTGGACTTGCCTATGAGCGGGGCAAAGCCTGCATTATTGTAGTGAATAAATGGGATAAGATTGAAAAAGATAATTCCACTGTAGGAAAATTTGTCGAGGATATTAAGGATAAAATAAAATTCATGGACTTTGCTCCCATTATTTTTATCTCGGCAGTTACGGGGCAGCGCGCGCCGAAAATTTTTGAGCTGATCGATAAAGTATACGATCAATACACTAAGAGAATCGGCACATCTCCATTAAATGATCTGGTGGAAAAATCCGTGCGGAGAAACCCGATGGCGCGTTATGCCAACCGCCAGATGCATATTTCTTATGCGACCCAGACAGATGTCAAGCCGCCGACGTTCGTCTTTTTTGTCAGCAACACCAAAGGCATTCATTTTTCTTATGAGCGATACCTTACCAATCAAATCCGCGAAACTTTCGGCTTTGACAGTGTGCCGCTGAAGCTTGTTTTCCGGAAAAAGAGATAATGAGACTCGCTGAAAACGAGCGTAGCGTGGTTTGAAGCGTTAGTCGAATTATCCCCGAAGCGGAGCGTAGTGGGGTAGTGAGACCCAAACTTCAGAATCGTAGTGAACTGCGACCTGTAGATACTTTTAGCAAACACTTCTTCCTGAAGTCCTTATTTCCCAAAATCTGATTTTATGCTAGGTTACAACCAGAAATCGATGGCGTTTGCAATATTAGCGCCGCTGATGCCCACGTTGGGAAAAAGGAGTGAAAATGGAAAATCAACAACTGATCAAAAAAGATGAAACGAAACAAGAACACGACCGCAATGTAATGTGTGTCCTGCTAACAGAATTGCTCTTTGTCTTTCTTCCGCTCGTTGTCCTACTAATCGTATCCACACTCGCGACGAACGAGTTTGTCAAGATATTCAGCAAGACCGAGTGGGCGTTTGTCACTGCCATCCTTTTCGGCCAGAGTATCGTCAAGCTTGTCGGCGGGCTTCTTTCGTCGCACGAGAATGTTCATTGGCCAAGACCGGTACTCGTCATAGCAGGTATTATTGTAATTGGTCTTGTCCCTTCACTTATTATCATGACTCTGATTGCGATATCACCAGAACCTTCTTTATCACTAATTTTTACTCAACTCGTTCTTTTCATTTTCTCGGTCATATGCTTTATCGTATTTGGTGGCGTAGGTCAGTCCTACTTTATGAAATCTGAGAAGAAATAAATATGATACATCTCAAGCAGGCAATACAGTCGATCGCTACACTCCAAGAAATATTGGACAACGGTTCTATTTAATTAACAACTTCCGTTTACCCATGCCAATCATGCGTTTCCGGCCATGCATGTCGGACACAGGATACTTAACTTCTATGATCATCGGTACCGCATACTCCCGCGTCGCTTCGCTCCTGGGATATCCCTCTGTGCTTTGCACAGGGGATAGTTCCATTTGCGCTTCAAATTTCGTTATACTCATTTTCAGCGAATGTCACTAATTTCCAATAGTCTTTGCCTATTGGATAATTCGGCTAAAAAACTTCAATGCGCTTTGCTTTTGAAGTTTAAGCCTCATTACGACTAACGCTTCCTATAGTCAGCGAGTCTCATTATATTTAGTGGCCAAGATTGTCTTGACATAAAATGCAAGAATTCTTATAATTCAACCACAAAGAAGCAATGTTTTATCAAAATAAATAAAAAAGCGGTGTAGTGATGAACACTCAGGGCGGTATTTTCAAAGAAGCGGTGAAAGCTCTTTCGAATCAGCAATTGGATGAAACCAGAAAATTGTTTTCCGCTCTGTTGCTGACTGGTAAAAACCTGTCTTTGTATCCCGAAGGCCATAGCATCTGTATAAACGCTATCAATCAGTTACACGCGAAGCTGGAAGCCTACATTCGTTATAATGGAGATATCACAATTGAAATTGAAAAGGATCGCGTGATTTGTCAGGGCGTAGAGGTTCAAACGGGACCATCAGAAGAAGGAACGCTGCCTTTTACACTTTTCCGGGATGGCATAGGGTGGCTGCAATTCACTGAAGGAATCCGACTGGAAGAAACCCGGCAAGTATTTTCCATTATCCACAAGTATTCGGTCTTGACGGCGGAGCCGAAAGGAGACATCGTAACCGACTTCTGGGAAGCCCGTTTTGACCATGTGCTATATAAAGCCGACGATTTTTTTTCAGAACAAGCGCCGGATCAAATTGACGGCCTTTCAAAATCGGACACAATGTCCCCCACGGCGGAAACCGAAAACGAAACAGAAACAGAAACCGAAGATAAACCGAGGTCGCTTGACGACCCAGCCATTGAGCCGGCCGCTTTTGTGCTGACACCCCGGGAAAAAGTCGAGTTGCAGGAAATGGTCTCTCGTGAGGAAACGGCGTCTGCCACAGGACATCTGAATATGTTGCTGGACATGCTTCTGCTGTATCAGGAAGAGAATAATATTGTCCTGGAAGTCTTATCGGAAGAATTCGCCGGCTCTTTTGGTCGCCATGATTTTGAAGCCGCCCTTATCATTCTCGATGGGGTGCGCAAGCTTCTGGATAGCGGGCGGCTAAGCTCGTCCTGGGCAGGCCAGTTGATAGAGTCTTTTTATAAAGACATCTCCTCCAATTCCAAATGTTTAAAACCATTGAAGGAAATTTGGAGCAACTTAGATGTGCAGCAGATGGAAACTCTCAAACGGATTTTTCAGCATCTGAATCCATCGGTCGTCGAGACACTGATGAATCTCCTGCTCCTGCAACAGCCTAAACAACTTGAGCAAATGCTGGAAGATACAATTATTTCTCTTGTGCATAAGGACGTGAGCTGTCTGGAATCGCTGATCAATGATTCGGACGAAAGAATAGCCGCAAGACTTGTTCCTGTCCTGTCCAGACTGGAGAGAGATACATCTTTAAAATATCTGATGAAACTGTCCCGGCATTCGTCGGCATCCGTTCGGCGGATGGCGGTCAGGGCAATTGGGCAGACGCGCAGCAATCAGACGTCGGCAATATTTGATTTAATTGACGACCCGGACGCCTCGGTGCGCCGGGTGATCCTAACGCAAATGGGCCAATCCAGAAACGAGATCGCGGAAGACTTTCTGATGCAATATCTTCAAAACCGAAAATTAAGTGCCGCACAAAGCGAACACATTATTGAATGTTTCAAAGCGCTGGGGAAATGCGGATCGTCGCGGTCAGTTCCCTTCCTTCGTAAAACACTAATGAATCTTGAGTGGATGGCCGGTTTGGGGAAGTCGGCGTATCGTGAAGGCGCCGCGCTTGCCTTGGTCGCTTTGAAAATACCGGAAGCCCGGCAAGTGATCGAGAAGGCGGGCCGGAGCATTCGTCCCGGCCTGCGCAGGATCGCGCGCGAAGCGGGCAAAGAATTAAACAAAGGAGGGCGATAATCATGTCGGAGCGACAATCGATTCCGGAGCGATTGGGGCATGATTTTCTGAGAGCCCTGTATCACATTATCCATACCGCGCGCAATTATGAAGATAATAATAATCAGCTTATCCAGAAGAGTCTGCGTTCATTTCAGTCCATACTTAATGAAATAACTATTAGCGGAGACATCAGCCTCCTTCTGTGGCGGAGCCGTTTTTATCTCGGAGGAGAAAAGCTTCCATATCGTAGGGAGGCAGCCAGTATTGTGAACAACATGACGGAGTATTTTTTAAGGCGAGGCATTGAAAGCGTGAATTTTCTAGAGTCCTCACGCGATGCTTTGCCCGAAAACATCATAACGTTTATACGTCTGTTCAATGATGCAATAAGGTATGACAATCCCCATCAATGGCTGGAACAAAACTTGCTGGAACAGAATTGTTCTTGGGTACAGATCTTCAAGCAACAGGAAGATGATGAAAAGGATTACAGCGAAAGTCTGGAAGATAAACGGTATGAAAAGGCGCGAAATACTTATTTTCATGCGGTCGAAACGGTGAAAGAAGTGGCGAATAAAGCGTCCCAGGGTATGGTGGGAGTACGCAAGAGCAGACGTCTGGCCCAGAACATCGTGGAACTGGTCATGGAGGATACGGCCCTGATGCTTGGGCTGACAACCATCAAAGATTATGACGATTACACATACTCCCATTCCGTCAATGTCTCTCTGCTGGCGACCTGCCTCGGAAGGCATATCGGGTTATCGGATATTTCACTGGAGCATTTGTCCATTTGCGCACTTTTTCATGATCTGGGAAAGGTAGGCGTGTCCAAGAAAATTCTCCTCAAGCACGGGGCGTTGACCGATGGAGAATGGGATCAGATGAAGGAGCATCCCCTCATCGGTGTCAGAAAAATTCTCATGTTGAATGCCCCCTCGTCCTTGAGATCGAGAATTATTCTCGGTCCGTTTGAGCACCATATGAATCCGGATATGACCGGCTACCCCCGAACTCTGTTTATGGTCCAGATGAGTCTTATGGGAAAGATTCTTCGCATCGCCGACGTCTATGAAGCGCTGACTGCCGAAAGGGTTTATCGGTCAAAGGCTTTCACGCCTGATGAAGCGCTGAGAAAGATGTGGGGGGAGGTGGGAAAAAGTTTTGACATGATTTTGTTGAAGCGCTTTATTAATATGATGGGGATTTATCCCATCGGCTCTGTTGTGGAACTGAGCGACGGGAACATCGGTTTGGTGATGGATTATCCCGACGAAGCCGAACGTAGTCTGCCGCTGATTTTACATCTTGTAAATGACGAAAAAGGCGATTGGCAACGCGGGGAGATGGTTTATCTGGCTGACCGGATAAACAAAGATGATTCTGGTCGTTTAAATATTGTCCGGGGGATTCCGCCGGCTCAATATCGCATCAATCCCTCGCAGTTTTTCCTGCATGTGAAGTAACATTGTTTGCTGCTTTTAAAATATAGCGTGAAAGAACATTGATCTTATTCCTTATGTTTTGGCGAAAATATCTAACCAGGCATCGCTGATTAAACATTTCAAACGCAAATCTTTAAAATATTCTATTCACTATGCTTGTTGCTTTGTGGAGTAATGAGATTAGCGCGCTCCCTAAATACTATTTCCACAATTTATTCCTAGTCATCCCCTGTTAATTCCGCGGTATGGAATCATCCGACTCCAGCCGGAGGGGGTTCCACTTATTGTTCTTGTGGTTTTAAAATAAATTTGTCAGTATAGCCGCAATTTTATGGAGGAATAGTTAGTGATTTATTTTCGGAATGTTAACTTATCTTTTTTAGATAAAAAACTGTTTGACAATATCAACTGGACAATTCATCCCAAAAGCCGCATTGGCCTTGTTGGCGATAACGGCACAGGTAAAACGACCCTGTTTCGGGCAATACTGGAGCAGGTTCATCTCGACTCCGGCACAATTGATATTCCCAACAGAAAACAAAAGACGATCGGTTATCTGCCGCAGGATCTGGTGGAACTTGAATCTATCGCCCTGATAGAATTTCTTAAAAGGAAAAGCGGGATTGCCGCGCTGGAAGAATCCATTAAAGATCTGGAACATCAATTGTCTCAGATGAAACAAAATACTTCTGAGTACAGCGAGCTGTCGAAAAAATATTCCGACGCCCTTGCTTATTTCAGCGCCATGGATGGCTACGCATTTGAAGCCAGAGCTAAACAGGTGCTCAAAGGCTTCGGATTTAAAGAAAGTGATTTTACTCAAAGTTGCGATTTGTTCTCCGGCGGCTGGAAAATGCGTATTCTGCTTACATCGATTCTGCTGGCAAAGCCGGATATCATGCTTCTGGACGAACCGACAAATCATCTGGACACGGAAAGCATGGAATGGCTGGAATCTTATCTTAAAGGCTATCCGGGAACAATCATAACTGTTTCTCATGATCGTTTCTTTCTCGATAAAATCGCCCTGCAAATTGCCGAGCTTTCCTCCTGTAATATCCATATTTATAAAGGCAATTACTCTCACTATTTAACCGAAAAAGATAGACGGCACGCCGCCTTGAAAAAAGAGATGGAACTGCAAAAAGCACAAATCAAAAAAATTGAAGAATTTGTGGAACGCTTCCGTTACAAGGCAACCAAAGCCTCTCAGGTGCAAAGCCGCATTAAAATGCTGGAGAAATTTTCCGCGGTGACGCTGGAAGCAAAAACAAAAAGCGTAACCATGAAATTTCCCGAAGGTAAAAAAAGCGCTAAAGAAGTAGTCAAGGCAATTGATCTGGGGCACAACTACGGCAGTTTAAATGTTTTCGGCAATTTAAACTTCACTTTATTTCGTGGTGACAAGGTGGCTTTTGTCGGTATCAATGGTTCCGGCAAATCAACTTTATCCCGCCTGCTCAGCCTCGCCGAACAGCCTTCTCACGGATCGGTAAAGTATGGCGATGGCGTAAACATGGCTTTCTTTTCTCAGGAAAGCTCGCAAAATTTGAATTACGAAAATACCATCTGGGAAGAAATAAATTCCGTGTCGACACATGCTTCCGATCAGGAAAAACGCAACCTTCTGGGAGCTTTTCTTTTTTCGGGAGATGATATTCATAAACCGATTTCCGTCCTTTCCGGCGGAGAAAAATCGCGTCTTGCTCTTTTAAAAATTATGCTTCTCGACACCAACTTTCTGATCCTTGATGAGCCGACCAATCATCTCGATGTAAAGACTAAAGATATTTTTCAAAACGCGCTGATCAACTATCACGGCACTGTAGCCATCGTTTCGCATGACCGCTATTTTCTGGATCAACTGGTCAATAAGGTCTTTGAGTTGAAAGAAGGATCAATTAACGACTACCTCGGCAATTATTCATATTTTGTTGAAAAGCGCGGCCAGACCGATTTGCCTCAAAAGGAAAATGTAAAAACAAGTGAACAAAACACTAAAGAAAATGTTTTCAAAACAAAAGAGCAAAAGAGGCAGGAAGCGGAAGAAAGAAATAAGCTGGCAAAAATAAAAAATGCCTGCAAAAAAGAATTAACCACACTAGAACAAAAGATAGAATTGCTCGAAGCAAGAAAGTCCGAGCACGAAAACACCTTATGTGATCCGCAAATACACAGGGATTCAGTTAAAATTAAATCTATCAATATAGAGTTGAAAAATATTACCACGGAACTGGAAAGCTCCTATAACATCTGGACGGAAATACACTCAAAACTGGAACAACTAGATGTAACAAATACGGAAGGCCTTATCCGACAATGATATGTTACCTGTCTCAAGCCCCATCCAGTGAAGCTTTTTCTACATTCTGATACCAGGTGGCAGGATCAGTCAAGAAGACTTCCGTGTCACACAAGGAAAGAAAATGCTGCCGCTCAACACCGGCTATTAAATTAAAAAAAACTTTTTCTTTGGGATCGGTGCTTCCTTCTTCTAATTTAGTATAGAGCGCCATGCCCCTTGCTTCAAAATCAATCGCGGTGCGAACTGCCTTCAAGTCGTCTTCATTACCGTTGAACCGGGCAGACTTTTTACCCGACATTGATTTTAATATACTGCCGGCCAGAGATTTTCTTACCTTCAATGGAACTGTCGAAGGCCATTTCTTTTTCTCTTCCCATTTATCATGTAGTTTTTTCAAAATTTCAAAATGTTCTTTTTCTTCATCGGCAATTTGCTTGAACATATTTTTACCGGCTAAATTTTTTGTTCTGCGCGCATTAGCCAGATAAAATTCCCGTTCTTTCTGTTCATTTTCCAAAGCAAACTTCAAAGCGTTCATTCTTTTATTCATCTTGATGCCTCCTAAGACACGGATGTTCAAGCAAATAAATATAAATCCTTTAAGCTAGGGTTAATTATAGAAGATATTACTGATTAGATCAATACGTATTTCTGAGCAGACGGAACACAAGAAGGCTGATATTGAATATGCATTGGCTACATAAAATATGCCATTTTAATCCCATGACTTGGAATCCTCCGGCTCCTGCCGTAGGGCGCTCCACTCTATTAGGAGCAGTTTTTATCCAGATTTCTGTCTTTGATATCCAAAACATATTCGGCAATATTGTTACAATGATCGGAAATGCGTTCCAGATGAATGAGCATTGCGACGAAAATCAGTCCGGCCTCGGTACTGCAAAGACGGTTATGAAATCTTTTGAGGTGTTTATTCCGCGCTTCTTTCACCTCAATATCTATCTCTTCCTCTCGTCTAATAATACTGTTGATTTTTTCCATATCGGAAACTTCGATCAGAGACACAGCTTCATCAAGATTATGGCTCACCAAAAGTATGATTTCCCGCAATTCTTTTTTGCCGCTTTCGGTAAACTTGACGTTACCCTCGGCTTTTTGCGTAGCTAACTCCGCTATCCAAACTACATGGTTGCCGATGCTTTCAATATCGCCGGCTATTGCCGTAAAAGCAAAAACCTTTTTCGAAAGTTGAGTCGAAAGATGTTGGGCCGATATTCTCCATAAAAACTTTACTATTTGTGTGTGCAAATTATTAACGACCATCTCGACATAAGAAATGTCTCTTCCTCTGCCATCTTGAGACAAAGTGATCATATTTGTAGCGTTTAAAAACATTTTCTGCGCGAGAATGATTTCTCTTAGCAATTCTTTTTGCACATCATCAATCGCTTTTTTTGCATTGGATAAATCCTTGCGATTAAGAAACTCCGGCCAGATAGGCAGGGTTTCATCTTCTCCCTTTAAAACTTTTTGCATTAAGCCGGCAAAAGGCTTCAGGATAAAAATAAAGATAAGCATAATAACAAGATTAAGTAAAAAGTGAGCCAGAACAATTTGCTGAGCGACGCTGGAAGAAAGATTTTTCAGTATAACAAGAAAATACGGCATCAAGATAAAGCACAGAGAAACGCCAATACATTTGAAGATCAAGTGGGACACGGCGGTTCTTTTACCGATTACAGTTGCCACCGCTCCGGCCAATAGAGCTGTGACAGTCGTGCCTATATTCGCTCCCATAATCACCGGCAGCGCATTATCCAGCGAAACTAAATTCTGCTGTGCTAAAAGCGCCATAATGCTGATAGGTATGGCCGAAGCATGAATAATTCCGGTAACCACAATTCCCAGCCCAATACCTAAAAATGGATTCTGGGTCTGCGTAAATAAATTCAAAAAAGCCGGATAATTTTTCAAAGGCTCGACTGCCTGGCTAATCATTCCCAAGCCAAAGAAGAGCAGTCCAAAGAAAAATATTATCTGGCCGATGATCTGCCATCTGCCTCGTCTAATTAACCACAAAAGCCCGCCTATGGAAATAAAAAGCGGCGAAATTTCCGTAAAATGCCAAACAACAAATTGTACCGTCAAAGTAGTGCCGATATCGGTGCCCAGGATAATTGCCAGAGAACTGTAAAAGCTGAGCAATCCGGCGCTTACCAATCCGACTGTCAGCGCTGTGGAAGCGGAAGAGCTTTGAAGAATAATTGTCGAAATTATACCGGTGAAAAGTCCGTAAAGAGGTTTTTCCACGGCATATTTAATATATTCTTTTATGCGGACATCAATAACTTTCCTGACGACAGAAGAAAGATTGACCATGCCGATCAGAAATAAAATGACGCCGCTGATAACGATGATGATTTCTTTCATTGTGAAACTCCAATTCCGAAAGCAAAGTGCAGCGGAATTGGTAAGTTGAACAATCCCGCGAAGCGGAGGATAATGAAACTCAAAATAAACGGAGTACGATGCCCCGCCGTTTGCCGCGCAATATTTCTAAAGCTTGCTTTGGTGTTCATATCCGTGATTAATAAGTAATAACCAGACAATTTGGTATTAATCAACTTTTTTAAACATCTTCCCTTTCGCGCCGCACACAGGACAAGTTTCGGGCGCTTCTTTCTCCGCTGTATAACCGCATACCGGGCAAACGTGATAGCTGTAAGATTCTTTCGCGCCCTCCAGATTATCAAGCATTTGCTGATAGAGCCCGGCATGAATTTTTTCCACTTCATTGGCAAAGTTAAAAGAACGTTCCGCCTCTTTATTTCCTTCGGCCTTGGCCGTTTCAATCATTCCCGGATACATGCTTTTGAACTCATGAGTTTCTCCGGCTATCGCTTCCTGCAGGTTTTCTTTTGTGGATCTAATTCCTTTTAATGCCCGCAAGTGGGCATGGGCGTGAACAGTTTCCGCTTCCGCCGCCGCTCGAAACAACCTTGCCGCTTGCGGAAATCCTTCCTGTTCGGCTTTGGCCGCAAAAGCCAGATATTTACGGTTTGCCTGTGATTCTCCGGCAAAAGCTTCTTTCAAAGCATCTTCTGATTTAGACATAAAATCCTCCTTGAACAGATAAGTTTAATGTAAATATAATGACAAATTTATTTTAAAACTACAAGCGTAATAATTAACAGCATATAGAAAAGACGTTTTCAATGGCTCAATTTATGATATGTATTTATTAATTATATAATATGCAGCGTTGATGAAAATTTTAATTTCAAGGATTATAATGATTCGCCTTTTGAATAACCGTAATTTTATTTTTATTTTGGCCATAACTTTCGGGCTTGCCCTGCCGCAGGCGGCACAATGGACAAAAATATTGATGATGCCCGCGCTGGCGCTGGTGATGATGCTGGCGACGATCAATGTTCCCAACGGCTATTTCCTTAATTTCCGCGCGATACTTAAGCCTTCGCTCATCGGAATCATGATGACCTATGTGATTCTGAACGGCGCCATTCTGCTTTTGTCGGCTTTGCTGATTGACGATCATAATCTTTGGATCGGCTTTGTTCTGATCGCAGCGGTGCCGCCGGCGGTGGCTGTCATTCCTTTCACGGCTATTCTCGAAGGCAATGTCTCGAACACTCTGTCGGGCACTGTGGCTTCCTATCTCGCCGCTTTGCTGATTATGCCGTTGATGTTCTGGATATTCATCGGAACGAGTTTTGACGATCCTTATAAACTTCTCCGCATCATGCTTTTACTCATTGTTCTGCCGCTGGTTTTATCCCGGATGATTCTCTATTTCAACTGGCAGGAGAGGCTCGCGCCGGTGCGCGGCCTGCTGACGGACTGGGGATTTTTTATCGTCCTGTATTCCATAATCGGCGTGAACCGGGATTTGATTTTTAGCCAACCGCTTTCAATTGTGCCGGTAGCCGGGGTCGTTTTTGCCACGACATTTGTTTTGGGATGGTTAATTGAAAGGATTTGCGTCTTTTTCAAAGTGGATAAAAAAAATATTATCAGCCTGGTTCTTCAGGGCACTCTAAAAAATCAGGGAATCGCGGGCGGATTGGCTATCGCGCTGTTTGAAAAAGAATCCGCTCTGCCTTCCGCGGTCTATAGCATTTTTATGATTCTCTACATCATATGGCTGGACTGGCGGAAAAGTAAGACGTGAAGAGTGAAGAGAAGCCCGGCGAATGCCGGGGGTGAAGCGTAAAGAGTGAATGGTGAAGGGTAAAAAAACCAGTCATTGTCTATCGAAAGCTGGATAACAATTTTCAACTTTTGTCATTACCCAGCTTGACTGAATAATCCAGTTCATTTTTATCATTTAAGAATTCAGATTGTAAAAATTAAATAGAATGTAAACCTTAGAAAAGGTCAAAAGCAGACATGACCCCTTTCAAAGCATGCACTACTAAGTGTCAGTAGTGTGCGTTAGTCAAAATTGAGGATTACTGTTTGAAGGTGTTAATACTAAGGATCACTTCAAGAACCATATTGAGGGAGAAGAACATACTCGTTGACATTAATGCCTAGCATGCTTATGTTATTAATTAGGAGATGAAATGACGCAATTAAACGAGATACTGCAATGCACGTATGGAGTCTATTTTACGGATGTCTACATAAAAGATAAACACAGGGTCTTGTGGTGATTATCACCCTTAAAAGACCAACTGTAAGATGAAGGACTCCAGCTAAAAGACAACACGACATAATTGGTTCTCGTTAGCCCTTCGCAAGAATTAATGTTCTACGAAGGGTTTTTATTTTTCTCAGGAAAGGCAGAGGTGAAAAGGTGAGTCAGCAAGAGGAAATCATCGTGCGGGAGCTTGACAAAAACCCCGATATTCGCATTACGGACTTGGAGGGTATGACGGGGTTGCCCATTGGCGAAGTCTGCAAGATCCGATACTTCTGG
>JBEKRZ010000031.1:0-29043 GCA_049517435.1 Smithella sp.
AGATCAACCCTAAAACGCCCATTTTTCATAAAATGCCCCAGAACGAGGCCATAGATCTGGCCCTGAATTTCCTCAGCAACTATAGGAAACTCTTCAAAACGGATAAACCGTTTGAGGAGGCCTATGTCCTTTTTTCCAAGTATGCCGCTAATTTCTACAATAAGCATATTCCGCTTCCCCAGGCTATCTACTCTCTTATCCTGATGAGACGCCATATGTGGCTGTTTGCCGAGTACCAGGCGGTGTTCGAAACAGTCGTCGAGCAGCGTCACGCCCTGGAAAGCCAGAGCCATATGATTCTCATGTTCGATTACGCCGAGTATGTCGTCATTCTAACCTATGACGACCTGATCAGAAATGAAATCGAAGACAAGTTTAAAGGGTTGAAAGTCAAAAGCCCGTTTTTTGTTCTCTGGCCTGGTGGCGGACTGAAGGAATAGGCAAAGTAGCTGGAGCGCTGGCAAAGGCAATGATTGTGCTGCAAGGCAGAGGCATCATGTCTGTCTTTTTTATTGCATATTTCAATCAGCAATCGTTAATTTTCAGGGCAACCTTAGTGTGATGACTCGTAAAACCTTACATGTAAGAATAACTATAAGATGTGAGTGTTTAAAATGATTGAAAGTGAAAGGTAAGGATTAAAATCATGTCCCAAGATGACCAAAAACGACTCCCGACAACATGGTCACCTGAAATGTTGAAGGAGTTTCATAAACTTATAAACTCTCTTTTACCAATAAGTTTTACTATTTTGGAGAAACATAAATCAATATCGTTTTTGGATAAACATAATCCAACATCGTTTGGGTCAAATAAAATAAGTCATGTTTCTTATAGAGGGATCATTCCAGTTTCAGAATCTGAAAATATTAGTATTATTTTAAATCCAGTAGCGAGTTTAGACGTAGAAAAATATAAAAACTACATTGGATATATTGAAATAGTGAACAGTTTTACAGAGGATAAGATTCCCATTCTGGAGATAAGAGGATTTATTAAAGAAGATTTAGGAATTTTTGAATCTTTTAATGAAATGTTGATTGAATCAAAAATATTCAATTCAAAAATGTTCCCGGTCTTTATTTATTTGGAGCAATCTTATTGTTTAAAAAATAATTCTCCTGAAGAATTGTTAAAGAAAACAATCCCTATAAGAGAAATATCAACATTTCATAAAATTTCTTGTTTTGAATAGTCTGATGACATGAAAAAGATTAATTCAGTACGTATTGAAAATTCCTTAGTTTTTCCAAAGGAGCTTCTCTAAATTCATGATGCAAGGTATCTTTCTTATGCCTCTGAGTTCTTACTAATCTGTACGGAAATTAGTGAATATATCTTGAATTATCACTTTTTTTATAATTGGTGCCGGAGCTCGGAATCGAACCGAGATGCCCTTGCGAGTGGGGGATTTTGATTCCGATATAATTACTGTCGTCCCGCTACGCCAGTAGTTAATTAAATTAACGGATAAGCAAAACAGGCATCGGACTTTTGCGGATAACGTGAGATGTAGTGCTGCCTAAGAGTAATTCGCGCAGACGGTTGTGCCCATAGGCTCCCATGACCATTAATTCCACAGAGCCTTCCCTGATGAACTTGATAATTTCATCCTGCTCCTTGCCAGACAAGTTTATTATTGCGCAATCAGCTGTCGGGGGTTCATCAGGGTCTTTTTGATTCATCTCTTCTACCTGCGCGGATAAAGCAGCGGCTTTTTTCGCATCCGATGTGATGATGATAATTGTTATAGGCCAGACGGCATTTTTCGATAATTCCAAAGAAAGCTTTAAAGCTTTTAACGCCGAACCACTGCCGTCGTAAGCAAGCCCCATGCTTTCTATTTCCAGAAATTTCTCAGGAGTGACCAGTACCGGTTTGCCCGAATTGCGGATAACAGCTTCGGTGACCGAACCAAGAAGGCCGCCTTCCTTTAAGTGAAAGTGCTCTCCCTTTTTCGCCATCAGAATTAAATCGGCGTTTTGGGCTTCTTCGATGATTACTTGGCTGATTTTACCTATCGTCTTTTTTACTTCAGCATGGATACCAGATTTCTGACAGCGTTCTTGAAATTCTTTCAGGATAAAATCACCTTTTTCATTAAGAGATGTTTCAATGGCATCAAAAAAACCGTCGTAAGGCGGCATTCCGACCGAACCGGAAATGTCGGTAAGCATCGGCCCCCGAATTAAATTTACATCCAGAACATAAAGGCCGATTAAAGAGGCTTCGAGTTTACGGGCAACATAAATTCCGTACTCCAAAGCTGTAAGGCTATTAGCGGAACCATCGGTAGGAATAAGAATATTTTTTATCATGATTATTCCCCTATAAAGTTAGAGGCATGGTTACTTTTGTTTTTCGTCGAAGTGTTTCAAGTTCTGGAGCAAATTAGCAATATCTTTTTCTTCCCAATTACTCGAACCGCTATTATCATCAGTATCCGCTTCAGAGGAATCGGAACCATCTTCATTGAAAACTAGAAATTTGCCGATACAATTTCCATTTTCATAAGAGGCCTTTTCTTTTATCTGCCCGCTTTTGAAATACGCAAGATATTCGCTTTCCCGCTTGTCGTTTTTAAAATAACCTCTTTCCTTGATTTGCCCGCTTTTATAGTAACAAATATACTCGCCTTCAAATTTACCGTTTCTGAAATTTTCTTCTTCCTTTAATTGTCCGGTTTTATAATAAATCTGATATTTGCCGTCGAGCTTGCCGTTTTTGTAATATTCCTGCTCTCTGATATTCCCGTTTTCATAATAAGAAATATATTCGCCGTTCATCTGGTCGTTTATGAAGTTTGCCTTTTCCCTAACATGGCCATCGTGATAATAAATCACCGCCGCGCCATTTTTCTTGCCGCGGACAAAATTAATCTGCGCCAGTACCTGACCGCTGTGGTAGTAGGAAGTATATTCTCCTTCCAGTTTGCCTTCCAGGATAAATTTTCTTTCCTTTATTTTTTCATCGGGAAAAAGCAATGTCTTTTCCTTGGAAACCGCGTCTTTTTTGGCCATAAAAATATGATCTCTTTTAAAATTTTTAACTTTCTTTAACCAATTTAAAATCTGAAGCCAGGTGTTAGTACAATCAAGCGTTTCCGAAGCGCCTTATGGAAATGATCAAGACATTGCTTTTTTTAAACAATCATTTATGATAATGCAACTAAAAAGAATTAAATCCTGCGACTTGAAATTGCCCGGCTCCTGCCGGAGGAGTCTCCACTTGTTAATGAATTATTATTTAATTATTTTCGGGAAAAAGCTATTAAAATTTGACGCCGGATACATTATTTCCTATAATAAGGCTTTAAAAATATGATAAAGAGTACAATTAATGATAACTTCTAATTTAGATACGACAAGAGTGGCCATTATTGGTCCGGGACGCCTGGGTACATCTTTTGCGTATAAATTTGGCCGTGATAACAAACGTGTAGCCATTTATTACCATGACTCGGAAGTCTGCAAAGCGATAAACAGAGATCATTTAAATCCCCTGCACTTAACGGAAGATTTAGCTAAACGATTGGGTGGGATGGAAAACGTTCCCCGTCTATCGCCCAAAGTATACGCCACAAACGATTTGGAACACATCGTCGAAAATAATGATTTTATTATTCTGGCCATAACCATGAACCGTCTGCCGGAATTGCTCAATTATCTCAAACCAATGATTGATAAAAAAGCAGGTGATACATGTATTATCTCCCCGATAAAGGGTTTGATCTCCGATGAAATTTCCAAGGAACTGATAACACCCTCACAACTAATCAACAGCAATCTATACAATTTAAAACACAAGTATCAACTTGGGTGTATTGGAGGACCGTTTTTTGACATGGATATAGCGTTGGGCAATCCTGTCTGTTTAACAGTTGCCGGCAAAAAACGCATTGCCAATATTATCAGGGAAGATCTGCTTAAATTCAATCGCAACGAAATAAATTCATATTATAATTTTGACGTTGTCGGGGTGGAAGCCTGTGGCGCTTTAAAAAATATTGTAGCGAATATTAAGGGGCTAGCGGATTCGCTGGCGCTGGGCGATTCAATTCCTGGAACTATATTCGCCCGTTCCGGCGTGGAAATTCGTTCGTTATCCCGTCTTTTGGGTGGAAGTTTTCAGGCTTTTCACAGTCAGGCGGGCGTTGGCGACATGTATGTGACTGTTTCATCCCTGGCCAGTAAAAATTACCGCTACGGAAAATATTTTTATGAACTCTATACCGGCAATCCCATTGAAACCAACTTGCGCGTGCTGGAACAGATTGATGGAACTCCCGAAGGTCCCAATACGATCAGAAATGTTTATAAGTATTTAGAAAAGAAAAATATGTATAGCCCGCTTTTTTCCTGCGCTTATCAGATATTTAACGAAGCGGGCAACAAAAGCGCCATCAAAGATATGATCATCCAAGCCTGTCAGTATGATAAACGAACGAAAGAATATATCGACCTGATATCAAGACTTATGTACCGTATTCTTCCTAATTACTGGTATCGCCGCAATAAGAGTTTATTCGACTAAAAAGTTATTAGAAGATAATTTTTCTAAAAACATCAAAACCATCGCATTTACTTTGCCGGCTTCTCCTCCCCGCAAGATGCCATGGTGATTGGCGTAAATCTGGAGAATCTGTTTATCTTTTGTGCCAAGCTTTTCAAAGATTTCCTGTCCGCTTGCCGCATTCACCACGGGATCATCTGAACCCTGTATGATAAGCACAGGTCCCTTCACATTTTTCAATTGATTTTCGACTTGCTTCATGAGCTTTTCCAGTTCATTCCCACCGCTCACGGGATTTCGCAGATAGTTTATCTCCGGATTTTCCGGCACATTTTCCACAAATTCCATTTTGCCTTTATTCACATGAATTTTCGAAAGTAATTTATTCCACGCGACAACAATAGACGCGAATTTGGAAGCTATGCCTTTCAGCTTAACGGGAGCGTTAATGGATATGACTCCGGCGAATTTGCCGGGTTTATTGGCGGCATGCAGCAGAGCAATTCCGGCGCCCATGGAAAATCCGCCGATGGAAAAGGTCTTGACGCTGTTTTTCATGATGATGTAAGCCCTGCTCGCTGAATCGTACCACTTTTCCCAGTTTCGGCAAGCAAGATCCTCAGGCGCCGTGCCATGCCCCCGCAACCTGACGCCGTAAACATTATAGCCATTCTTATAGAGATAATCCGCCAGCGGTCTGATCTCTTCCGGCGCCGCCATATATCCATGAACCAGAATAACTCCCTTCCTGCTGAAAAAACGTTTCAGAAAAAAAGGCTCTCCGATATTTTGGGGCTTGCTCTCATCTTTTATATAATACTCCTGATAATCCTGTTCAAAGAGATTCTTATCCAGCCTGACAAAGTGATTCTTTATCTTCCATCGGACAAAAAAAGCTGGAAGGATCATCAGTATGTTCATGGCTTTGATGAAACCACGGAGAGGCTCTATCTCATTTTTGAAAACCTCAAGGATATTATCTCTCCTGATGGTATGAAAATCTGACTTCCTGCTGAATCGTTCACTGTTCTTAGTGATTATCCCGTTTTCCAGAGTAATGAAATTGTTGGCTACGGCTTCTTTTATAAAATTTTCGTATTTTTCATGATAATCATCGGTAAGAAGATAAAACTGCTTTTTGTAGAGGGATGTGTGGCAATTGGATATGCCAATTGCACGTAAATATTCGATGGCAAGAAAAACACGGTTTTTGAAGTCGTCTTCACGGAAACTGTTTTTCCAATATTTTATCAAAATATAAGAGAACAGATGATCATGATTAACGGTCGTCATACCGTATATGGCATTCATATAATCATACATCATGCTGACGCATATTTTTTTGAACGGGACAAATTTTTTTAAATCCTCGTTGTCAAGATAAATATTATTATCCGCCAGCATCTTGTTGAGTCCTGTGCTTGGAGTAATATATTCTTTTATCTGTATCGGTTTTCCGAAGTTAATATCGATATCCACACGGCCCATTAGCATCGGACCCTCAACCTCTATCTCTTCTTGAAGCCGTGTTGAAATATTATTGATAAATCTGTTGGCAAATTTACTGAGAGCATTCTCTTGCGCGCGGACAGGATAATAGGTTATGTTTACGGGTATAATATAAGTTTCTTTATTTATAATTTTATCTACATCCGCAGGATCAAAACCAAAATGTGTCGCAATCCGGGAAATGGATGAATCATCGCCCCTGGCACGGAATACTCGCAATTTTTCACGTATAAACTGGGTTCGTAAGGCTATTTGCGCTGCTCCCAAGTGAGGCGGCCGCCGGAGACCTGCATTGTAAACTATATATTTGCCTTTCTCGATTATTTTCTTATCCTTTATTATCTGGCCTTCCGGAAAAATAACGACCGGGTGACAATCGGTAAGAAGCGCGTTGATCAAGATAGTGTCCCTGTTTGGATCAGTGGTTGAAATTGCGCCCACCTTATCCATAAAAGTGCTCATTCCACCGCTGAAAAAGGAATGGTCGGCCAGAGAGATGGGGTATTTTTTAATGTTCTTTATGATGATATATGGCATTAAAATGGTTTCTAAACGCGTAAAGTGATTGATGACATAAAGTACAGGCTGATCAGGCACGTTCTCAACCCCATGCAGGCGTATGTCCGTCCCTGATACCTTAATTAAGGTATTAAGAGCGACCTCAATTATTTTAATCAAAGAGTTTGATATATTCATTATTACCGGCCTTCGCTTTCCTGTTTCTTTTTTACATCCGCCGCCACTCTTTTCAATATATCCGGGTTATTAGTAAAAATCCCGCTGATACCCATATCCAGAAACCGCCGCATATTTTCTGCGTCATTTACGGTATAAATATTTACAGGAATATTATTTAATTTTATATTTGTAAGCCACTCCTTTTTAAAATTAGAAATAGAACAATTAAAGGCATCGGCTCCCAACGAATTAATTATATCTGAAGGCAGCTTAGAACCATAATGTTTTTTTTCAAACAACACGGCAACAGTTACTTTGTTATCGATTTGCTTCAGATGCATAATGGCACGCGTATCAAAACTGGAAAAAACAACGTGACCATTCATGCCGCTTTGTTCGACAATTTTCAGACACTTTTCTTCAATGCCACCGAAGAACATTTTGCTGACCGCTTCAGTTTTGATTTCAATATTCACCGCAATTTTATTTTTACAGACGCCTAAAACTTCAGCCAGATTTGGTATTCTTGTGTTTTGAAAATTTTTATCATACCAGATTCCCGCGTCCAGTTTTTTTAATTGCGCAAGAGTGTGATCGGCAATTCTGCCCCGGCCATCCGTGCAGCGTGATAGTTTTTCATCGTGAAAGACAACAACCTCTTTATCCGAGGTAAACTGAACGTCGAGTTCGACCATATCCGCGCCCATGGCAATAGCACCTTCAAATGAGGGAATAGTATTTTCGGGAAAATAGGCCGACGCTCCGCGATGGGCGATAGCGGTAAAGTTATCACCGTCACGGAGGTTATACTTAAATAAGTGGTAAGGCTTGCCCATGTTCATATCATCAACTAGAAAACTCGAATTGATGCAAGTTTGTAGCATATTTAATTGTATAGTTCTTCAACTTTTTTACTATTTACAAATCATTAAACGAGATACTTCGTTAAAAGGTCACCTTATAAAACCTCTGCAAAATTGCATATTTTCAACTACTAAAGTAAATTACGACACAATCTTTGCAAAACCAAATCTGTCAGAGCAACACAATGGTCCAAAATTTAACTTTCACAATAGAAACGGCAAATTTATTAAGGTTACCTGGTTTATTCTTTTTCATGCCTTATATTATAGCTTATCCGCTCTTTGATTTTTCTTGACACAATACTTATATTAATTTATGAATTAAGACCGCTGGTCATAATTTAATTTTAACATTAGTTTGTATCGGAATAAATATTTATAAGGATAACTGGTTTGACCTTGGAAGAAAAGAAGAAAAGAAAAAAAGGAAAAGAAAATCGAAAAAATACAATTTTGAGAGCAGCACGAAGGCTTTTCTTTGATCAAGGCTTCAAAGCCGTAACGGTTGATAATATTGCTGCCAAATCTGAAATCAGCAAAGGATCGATTTACCTTTGCTTCGAGAGTAAGGACGAAATATACGCCCAAATCCTGATTTCCGATAATATCACGCTTTATGAAAAAATAAAGAATTTTTCAGCCACAGAAGAACCAGCTGCGCAACTCTTACTGGAATTTGCCAAGATTTATGTTGATTATTTCTTAAATAATAATGAACTATTTAGAATTCTTATGACTTTCATGATGCACACAGATCAGATGAATCTAGCAGAAAAGCAAAATAAGGAACTCATTCAATCGACCAATGAAAATATTAAGATAATTTCCGAGATCATTCAAAAAGGTATTGATTCCGGTGAATTTTCTCCAATTGACAATATCCGGCAGATGCAAAATGGAATTTGGGGTATGTTAAATGGCGTTATTTCCCTTTATCTTTTCACAGGTAATCCAACGAAACGCACGGAGAGAATTCATTCTACTGTTCAGGATAGTTTGAATATTTTTATAAAAGGTTTAAAAGCATAATTGGGTAGTTTTTTAAACATTTTAAAAGCGCATTTGTTCCTGACGCCAATCTCAACGATCTTAATTTCCATACGCTCTTCTGATGCCTTGATCCTTCCCCATGCCCCGCTGAAGCGGGACAGTTCAACTAACGAATCCCTGTTCACTACGTAACTGTAATTCTAGTTTCACTGTAACCTCGATATCATCTTTGATTTAGAAATGGTCTAATATTCACGGCTCGTTTTGAACTGCCCGTGGTTTATCCGTTTTTCCGGTCAACAACAGCAGGATGCAGCTCAGCGCTAGATAGGCCATAGCAAGCATGTAGTGAGCGTGGGAGTGAATCTGCCAGGGCAGGTAAAGTTCACCGCTGGGCATCACTGAATGGATAATACCAAGGAGTGTCAACACTGCGCAAATGGCAGAGCATAGAGCAGCGAGGCGCGCTTTGTGGTCAATCAGAAAGGCCAGCATACTGCCCCAGAGAAGCCCCGTAAGAATAAACCCGTTACTGAGCATCGTTAATGTTTGATACATGATTTGCAAACGTAGCGGCAGTTTGTCCGGCGTGGCACCCATCGCGCCCATGAACTGGCCCAGAATTATCAGCACGAGACTGGCGACAACCGGCAGTATGCTTAAACTTACCGCTAGAGAATGAGCCGGCGGTGAATCTTTGTAGGCCTGATGGATGATTTCAAAACCGATAAAGATGAAAATCGGCGCTATGACCGCCCGCGGGATGAGACTGACAAAAAGTGAAAGCAAGCCGACCACGGAACCGACGCCGATCAGCAGACCGGTCAGCAACGTGTACCACCAGGTCGCGCCCATCTTTTTGTATGCCGGATGGCCGATGTAGGGCGTGGTTTGCGCCACACCGCCGAAGAAAGCCGCAATCAGAGATGTGAATGCCTCCGTGAGCAGAATATCTCGCGCACGGTAATCGTCGCCTGCCAGACGGGCGCTTTCCGTATTGTTGATGCCGCCGATGATCGTCAGAATGCCGAAGGGAATGGCTATGGGTAAATACTGGATACTCCGCGGTAGTGTTTTGAGAAAATCAATAGAGAATGCGGGTAAAGAAAAAATCATTTGCAGTGAAGGTGCGGTAAATTCCGGCAGGTATCCTCCATAGCCCAGTGCGAAATGAATACCAGTGCCGAGGATGACTGCTGCAAGAACACCGGGCAGCCGTCCCGGCAGTTGCAGTTTGCTCATGAGCGCCGTAAAGATAAGCCCCAGCGCAACCATGCCTACGACAGCCTCATTGAATACTTCGATCATCGGCAGAAATCCAAGCAGCAAAAGTCCGATTCCGGCGAGCGGCCCTAAAAGTCCCGCAGTGGGAATGATGCGCTGAACCCATCCACCGAAAAAAGAGGCGAAAATTTTAACGACGCCAATCATGAAGAGAGTAGCCATACCGATATGCCAGGTGAGTTGCGCGTCATGAGTGGCGATATAAGCTGGGCCCATTACAGCGTAGGCAATGCCGATGGTTGAAGGCGTATCAATACCCAGAGGCATTGCCGTGACATCGGTGCGTCCTGTTCTCTGTCTCAAACGTATGGCAAGCCACGTATAGACAAGATCGCCCACACAGATTCCAACGGCCGTGCCGGGGATCATGCGTGTCAGAATGATGTCTGCCGGATAGTTGAAAGTAAAGACGAGAATCGCGCTGAAAAATATCAGCACTCCGACATTGTCGAAAAACAGGGCAAGAAAAGCGGTTGTTTCTCCCCAGAATCTGTGTTGACTGACAGTGGTTTCAGTGTTCATTGTTCTTCCTCATAAACTTGCCCTTGTACCTTAACTATATAAACAAAAACGTGCTGTTTGACAATTCGTTTTCTTTAGATGTCATTCCCGCGAAGGCGGGAATCCAGTTCTATTAGTCTTTGTTTTCAGAATCAAAAAATATTGACAAATAATAACGAAAGGTGCTTTTATAACTAAAATTCTTTTCATCTTTCCAGATTAAATTTCATCTACAAAAAAGCTGTTGAGTGGATTGGACATTATTACATCTATATTCAAGAATCAACAAAGAGGTGAAGAATTATGAGTAAAATAATTATCGTCGGCGCCGGTCTCTCAGGGATGACCGCTGGAATCAATTTGGCCAGTGATGGTTATGAAGTTGAAATCTGGGACAGGGGGAATGCTATCGGCGGGGTTGCTCTGGACCAGGAAGAAAAAATGAAGAAACCATTTGCGATTGCCGACATGACGCCATTCGACATCGATCGTCTTTCGCAATATCTTGGTTTTGATCTTAAACCCCAAAAAGAAAAAAGTGATCAGATTGACTATTTTACCACGCTTTCCTCTGCGCGCTTTTATATATCGGGTACAAAATGCGAAATGCATTTTCCGGATGATTTGCATATGAAACTCGTCGAGCGCGGTCCGCGGTCATCCTCGCTAGATTCTCATTTGTATCATACTGCCTACAATGCTGGAGTAAAATTCAAATTCAATGTGCCAGTGGAGTCCAAGAAAGATTTTTCCGAACTTCCGTCGGGAAGCATTATCGCGACCGGCATGTTCCGAAAGTCTTTTATCGCTCTTGATGTGCCGTTCGTGCCAGCGTACGCGTATTTTGCCATTAAAGAATTCAAGAAATATCAAGGGCCTGAAACAATAGTATATCTGGATAAATTTACGAAAGACTACGGCTATTTCACCATTATAAACGGCATGGGGGTCGCGGTTCTCTTTCAGCGGGGGACGAGAATTACCGCAGAGGCCCAAGAATGGTTTCCAAGGCGGCTGAAAGAAGATGAAAAATTAGATTTTACCGATTGGAGAGCAATCGATGATTATGTGGGTACGCCTACCTATTCATTATTCAATCCGCGGCTTTTTCATGATCGGTTTATTCTCACGGGAACACTGGCGGGCGTTCAGGACCCCTCCTGGGTGATAGGCGTTCATGGCGCACTCGTGTCCGGGAAAATAGCTGCGCTCGCGGTAAAAGACAGGGACCAAGCCTTACAGGAATTCCGGCGCATGAACCGCTGGTGGCGGCTGTGCTATCTTGGAAAGAAATTTTTTAATGCAACGCACCCCTACAGCCAGCGTTTTATATTTAAGCCGATTATCAAATCCAGAGCACAGTTTCATCAGCGCTATCTCTGGTTCCTTTATCCGGCGATTCCTGGGCTGAGACGCATATAGCCGGATAAAAATTCAACCGAGGAACAGCATCAAATCAGTGCGGAAATAATGCTGATAATAGCCAACAAAAAAATGTTGGCACGATACCGCATCAGTTCGCCTTTCAACCAATGTCTGCCCAGAGGCATTGCCGTGACATCGGCGCGTCCGGTTTTTCTTCTCAAGCGGATGGCGAGCCACGTATAGACAAGGTCGCCGATGCAAACCCCGACAGCCGTTCCGGGAATCATGCGCGTCAGAATGATGTCCGCCGGATAGTTGAAAGTGAAAACGAGAATCGCGCTGAAAAATATCAGCACTCCGACATTATCAAGAAACAGAGCAAGAAAAGCGGTTGTTTCCCCCCAGAACCCGTGTTGATTGACGGTACTTTCAACGCTCATAGTGACTCCTCATGAACTCGCCCTTATGCTGTAACTATATATCTAAAATGGGACTGTTTGACAATTCGTTTTACAAGGGATATTGACAAATAATGGTGAATGGTGTTTTTATCATTGCAATTCTTTTAAAGTTTTCAGAAAAGAGGATGATCTAAGACCTGTAGAGCAAGGATCTATATAAACATTGTTCAGCCAACCGCAGACGCGGCTCCGTTAGAAGAAAAAATGCTAATCACAAAATCTCAACTTGTAAATAAGCCAGCAAAATTACGACCTCATATCGTTATACTTGGGACTGGAGCAAGTATCGCAGCGTTTCCGGAAGGAGACATTAATGGGAAGAAACTACCGACTATGGATAACTTAATTGAGATGCTTGATCTCGAACCAATATTAGAACTGGGAGGGATTAAGAATAGGCGGCGCAATTTTGAAGATATTTACGGTGAGTTGCATGAAAATGATCCTAGCTCACCATTACTCAGAGAAATTGAGAAGATCGTTTATGCTTATTTTGAAGGTCTAAGCCTTCCAGCATTTCCAACTATGTATGATCATTTATTGTTATCTCTTAGGCCAAAGGATATTGTTGCAACTTTTAACTGGGACCCTTTCCTCTTTGATGCTTGGAATCGGAACAAGGATAAAGTTCCCTTGCCAATAATTTTACATCTCCACGGCAATGTTCGAGTGACACATTGTCCAGACCACCCTGTTTATGGTGAACGCGGCATGTATTGTCCGGAATGCGATAGAGACCTTACACCCTCTCGCCTACTATACCCAATTAGAATTAAGAACTATGCCAACGACCTCTTTATCAAGACAGAATGGGAAATTCTAAGGAAAGGTTTGCGTCAGGCGATGACCTTAACAATTTTTGGCTATGGGGCACCTACTACGGATAAAGAAGCAGTTGATATTATGAAAAGCGCATGGGATAAGGATAATCGGTTTATCGAACGAACGGAGATCATTGATATAAAGGATAAAGATGTTCTGAGGGCACAGTGGGAGCCTTTTATAATAAGAACTTATTTTGATTGCTCTGACAACTTTTATCAATCTCGGATAGCAAAATTTCCTAGAAGAACATGTGAAGCGTTATTAGATCAAACTCGCTATGGTCTATTTGTTGAGGAAAATCCCTTTCCATTTAATGCTAAATTTGATGAATTGTTATCTTGGATAAAGCCATTGGTTGATGCAGAGGACAATATAGGGAAGTCGAGGAGTCAAGAGGGAAATTAATAGAGGACGGAAAGGGCAACTCTTCTATTTTAATTAGAAAATAATAAAAGCAACTCAATGTCAATCAACATTGAAAGGAGGTATTAAAATGGCAAAGAAATCCTTTCCTCTTTCCAAGGTCTATGGCTTGCTCGAACCGGGGCCGGTTGTCTTAGTCACGACTGCCCGGAAGGGAAAACAAAACGTCATGCCTATGTCATGGCACACGATGATGGAATTTGAGCCGCCGATGGTGGGATGCGTCATCAGCAATCGCAACTATTCTTTCGACTCGCTGAAGGCAACCAAAGAATGTGTGATCAACATTCCTACAGTGGAGATAGCTGAAAAGGTCGTGGGCTGCGGCAATATGTCGGGTGTAAACATAGACAAGTTAAAAATATTTGGTCTCACGCCAAAATCTGCTTCGCAAGTCGGGGCGCCTCTCATTGATGAGTGTTATGCAAATCTCGAATGCCGGGTTGTTGACACAAAGATGGTAGCCAAATATTGTTTTTTTATCCTTGAAGTCGTGAAAGCTTGGATTGATCCCACGGTGAAAAACCCGCGGACGATTCATCATCTGGGAAGCGGCAACTTTATGGTTGCCGGCGATAGGATCAAACTAAAATCAAAGATGAAGTAGCGCCAGGGCGCCTGACAATTGCACCCGGCGGATGAGGCGAAGCCGCGCCACTGATCTATATCATTATGTTTCATTACAGAATACTTAGGGGGTCTCAATGAATGCACAATCACGAAGCATCCTTTCGGTAGTACTCACCGGCATTTGGGTGAACGCATCTGAATTTTTTAGAAATGAGGTCCTTCTAAAAACATATTGGGTTGACCATTATCAATCGCTAGGAATGACTTTCCCCTCTGAATTAAGGAATGGGATGATATGGGTTGCGTGGGGGTTTTTATTCGCCATAGCTATTTATTTAATCTCCAGAAAATTCAATTTGATACAAACGGCACTCATCAGTTGGCTTATGGCATTTGTTTTGATGTGGGTCGTTACATTGAATCTGAACATACTCCCAAGTGCTATTCTTATTTATGCTGTTCCACTGAGTTTGCTGGAAGTATTTATAGGTTCTTATATTTGTATAACAATATCTCCAAATGAATTAAAAACATAACCAGCTAATACAACTTACGGCCTTAGGCAGACGTTTATCGGTACGTTATGTCAATTTCAAAGAAATGTGAGCATCAACTATGGGGAACATATTTTCTTCATTGCCAGACAAATTAGAGCATGAATTGTTCGAAGAATTGCTTCGTCACAAAAATATAAAGATCGAAAAAATTGTTTCTAAGGGACATGCCTCTCCTGAAAAATGTTGGTATGATCAGGAGGAGAACGAGTGGGTTATTGTTCTGGAAGGCTCCGGATCAATTCTCTTTGAAAGCGGAGAAGAGGTTACTCTGAAAAATGGTGACTATTTGAATATTCCCGCGCACACAAGACACAAAGTTACCTGGACAGACCCAAATAATCTGACGGTTTGGCTGGCAATTCACTATTCATAAATATTCATGAGCAAAATCAAATAAAAAATTGTTCAACTATTTATTTGTTGATTTAAAAAAATAATTTTCACATATTACTTCATAAATCAGTGGGAGTTAATACAATGAAACAACGAATCTTAACCATACCGGTTATTTTCCTCCTTATCTTATTCATCGGCATCTTCCTAGCGGCGCAGGCATACGCCGAATCCTGTGAGAAAGTCGTCCATGCAGTCAATACGCGGTTATCCCCGGGAATCGACGAACAGGAACTGGTCGAAATATTCCACAGCCTCAACAAGACGAACAACAAAAAGCTGCCGCCGAAGTTCGTCAACAAGAAGGAGGCCCGGTCACAGGGATGGAAACCAGGCAGAGATCTATGGTCTGTGAGCACACTAAAGGGATCGAGCATGGGCGGCGATCATTTCAAAAACATGGAGGGCCGCTTGCCGAATAATAAATGGCGCGAGGCTGATCTTGATTATCAGGGTGGGCACCGGGGCGGTAAACGTCTGATCTTTTCCACCGACGGGGCGCGGTTTGTGACAGTGGATCACTACAGAACATTTACGGAGGTGCCGCCATGCCGGTAAAACAATACACCCTGGATGGGAACAAAATAGGGTCGCTTGCTGATTTATATGACCGGATTTCGAGTCTCCTGAAGCTGCCTGCGCACTTCGGGCGCAATCTCGATGCGCTCTGGGATGTTTTTGCCACAGATGTTGAAGGTCCGTTCGAGATCAGCTGGATGCACGCGGATAATTCCCGGAAGTTGATGGGCAAGGATTTTGATCGGGTTGTGCAGTTGTTGCGGGAGTTGGAAGAAGAACGGGACGATTTCCAACTGAAGATTAATCATTAATCCCGCGATTTGTAATACCCCGGCACAAGCCGGGGGGAGAAATGCTTTGTAACTTGCGGGATTAACTTCAACTGGCAGCAGTTCATTTCACAATCTTGAAAATCTCTTTGAATTTCGGATCGGCGGCGGTGCGCAGTAGTTCAAATAAAACCATTTCCGTGGAAGTGATATGCGCCCCAGCGCTTTTCATCGCGTCTATTCCGATCTGACGGTTTTCCGGCGTGCGCGAGGAAACGGCATCGGCAACCAGGTAAACAGTACAGCCGTTGGAAATTAAATCAAGGGCGGTTTGATAAACGCAAACATGGCATTCAATGCCGGCAATAACTATATGTTTGTGGCTTAATGCTTTCAGTTGCTTGATGAAATTTAGATCATCCCAGCAGCTGAAGGTTTCTTTGGCGATAGGATTAATGCCCTCTAATTGTGCGGCTATTTGCGGTATTGTTTGCCCCAGCTTTTGTGGAATTTGCTCAGTGACAATGATCGGAAGATTGAGAGCCTTAATGCCCTGAATCAATTTTACGCTGTTGGCAAAAAGATTTTCCTTATCATACATTGCCTGAGCAAGATTGCCCTGAATATCAATAATTATTAATACTGCGTTGGTGCGGCTGAGCATTCTAATCGGCTCCTTTTTATTGTTGAAACTCCAATTTAATGAAACTCAGATATTACAAGCACAGCGAAGTAATATCTGTAAGTTGAATTATCCCACGTGCGAAGCTAAGTGGGACTACATTTAATACCCCGCAGCTTGCTGCGGAATCTGTTTCCAAAGCTTCATACCCGTGATTAGTGGTATCTTTGTGCTTAACAGTTAAGTCGGCGCAGAAAAGTGCCGGCTTTTTTGTTGGTGATTATTTCCTGCAAAAGAGGGCAAACGTCAAGATAAATTTTTGTCCCGCTTCAGCGGGGTATAGAGGAGGCGACGACGTTACCAACAGGGATAGCGCTTTGATCGGAAGCGCTATCTCTTAAGGAGAACATTAAGGAGAACGCTTTGATCTAAAGCGCTATCCCTTAGGAGAACGCATAATAAATAGAACCTTATATTGCCGATAATTTTCACCAACATAGCGAAAACTTTCTTTAGAATTGGTATTACTTGGACAAATAATTTCCCAGCAGTAAACCGCCGTCGATGATAATCTCCGCTCCTGTCGTATAGTTGGAGGCATTAGATGCCAGGTAGAGAGCGGCGCCCGCGATTTCATCGGGATTGCCGATGCGGCCGGAGGGCAACATTTTTTCCAAAGCTTCTTTCGCTTTTTGAGCTTCTTCCGGCGAAAGGTGTCCCCAGTGGGAATTCATCATCTTGGTGCTGATTGGCCCCGGAGCGATGGTGTTCACCTGAATATTAAAGGAGTTCAGTTCACTGGCAAAGGCCCTCGTAATCATCCGCATACCTGCCTTAGAGACAGAATAGATGCTTACACCGGGTTCGGGATTGAACCCGTCAACGGAAGCGATATTGATTATTTTTCCGCCGCCTTGCTTTACCATAATATTGGCCACGGCCTGGCTGACGAAATAAGCCCCTTTCAAGTTCAAGTTCATGATCGTATCCCAGAGGCGTTCATCACATTCAAGGACGGAACCCAGGGCTGGGCTCGCGCCCGCATTATTTACCAGAATATCTATTCGTCCGAATTTTTCCATTACCGTGTTGACCATTTTTTTTATCTCTTCCGCTTTGCCCAAGTGAGCCGAGATCGGCAACGCCTCGCCGCCAAAAGCTTTAATTTCGTTTGCCGTTGCTTCCAGATCCTGTACCTTGCGGCTGGTGATGGCCACTTTAGCTCCGGCCTTGGCAAAAGCAAACGCTATGGCCTGACCGATACCGCGACCACCGCCGGTGATCACGGCTATTTTTCCTTTTAATGAAAACTGAGATATATCGAACATAATTTAATTCTCCTTAAAATATGGGAAATACATCTTATTCCCACCCGCAAAGTGGGAATAAGATGTGGGTATTTTAATTTAAACAGTCTTCTTTGCCGGCATATTTTATTTTGCAGTTTTCATTTTTTTACTAAAGACATCCCTGTCGCCACCGCTCATTCCGGCCATGTATCTCACCAGCTTCTTGCGGGACTCAATGTCGTACTGCGTCGTGATGGCAATTTGCTCCATTATCGGAGAGCCGCCGCCGTGGTAATTTCCAATCAATTTGCAGCCACCTGTGGCCGAGCACAGTTCATCGCCCAGAAAGCGCCAGAACTGGGCCTGGTCTTCAGCAGACATCTTCGGATTGCGCTTGGTGTATTTCAGAAGCGCTTCGCCGACCTCCGGATTAGCAAAGTCCCCTTCGTGGGGGAAGGTCGCCGTAACACCGCCGGAAATATCACACAGAATTTCCGACTCACGAAAAACCGCTTCGCCGGAAAGACAGCGTCCGACATTGCAGTAAATGGAATGCGGAATATAGGAACCGGGACCGAAGGGCACAAAACCCATACCGGGAATATACACTTCCGGTTTAGCCAGGTCAGACGCCGTGTAGCCTGCGGCATAACCCAGCTCAATGGTCATGATGATCTCGGCGAGTTTTTCACGAACATGGGGTTCTTTATGAATGTTATTGACTTCGGCGGCAAGGGCTGCCGTCCCCAGAACCACGTCACCGATTGCCGGTTTGCAGCCGGAATAGGAATGACGATGGAATAAAGCGAAAAGCAGAGCCAGAATGCCTCCATGCTGATGTTCACCGGCCAGGAATACTCTCTCCCAGGGTACGAAACAGTTTTCAAAAATGAGATAGGAATCGGTCAACCCCGGCGTGAAACCGCGCTTGTAACGTTCACGCGGACGAAGGTTATGAATGGTAAGAACTTGTTTAACGCCTTCGTAATCGGCGGGAACAGCAAAAGCCACGGCGTAGTCCTTGTCTTCTGATCTGAGCGCGCGTGTGGGCAGAACGAGAATTTCGTCGGCAACGGAGGCTTCAGAGATATGAACCTTGCAACCTTCCACAATGATGCCGTCCTTGGTTCTTTCTTTAATATACACATAAGAACCGGGATTGGGTTGTTCGGCAGGACGCAGCATCCGATCGCCCTTCGTATCGGTCTGCGCGCAGGCGGCGATTAAATCTTCTTGCTGGAAACGCGTCAGCCATTTTTTAAAGTTTTCATGATAATTGGTCTCGCCTGGTTTCACTTTGTCCGCTTCGAACGAAACATTGTAAATGGCGTTCGTGCCGTCGATGCCCATGCAGCGCTGAATGCATCCACAAACCTTCTGGCAGAGCATGCGGGTCATATCCTGTTTACGATGTAAATCAGTCGTATTTTGATGGATGTGGGTAAAGCGGTTAATCCGCTCACCGGTGAGATGCGAAATCGCTGTCATCAATTCTTCATTTTCCGGCTTGGCCGCCTCATCATAAGTTGTGCCGATGGTGTTAATACAATCCATCTGAATCTCGTCCGTCCGGTCAATTAATTTCCCGTCAAAATAAATATTCCGCTTCATCTTTGCCAGAGCTTTTATGAAATCTTCTTTTGTTCTCATGGTAATACCCCTTTTTTGTTAAATGGTTATTTAGTTATTTGTTTTCTTTTCAGGACATGTTCCCCTGTATTTTCATTATTTATTTTCTGAAGAAGTTTCCCTAATGCCGGGGCATCTTCCAGTTTCAGGTATAACGTCAGGCCGGACTCTTCTTTCTTGGCGCGAATACCGTCCAAAATAATTTCGATTAAAGGGTCGAGCATGTCCGCGATGCTCGTTTTTCGCTTCGGCATTCCCTGCATATGCCAGTGAATGAATAAGTGTTCGATGGCGCCCATCAACATTGAGCGGATCAAATAGGGATTGGAATCCTTTTTGAACGTGCCTTCTTCGATTCCCTCTCTGATACAGTCCAAGAGTACATGAGACGACCGGCGAATTAAGGCATGGGCTGGAGTATGGCGAAATCTCTTGTTCGACATGAGTTGAAGCAAAACCAAGGCAGAATAATGGGGGTTCGATTGATAAAGCTGTACATAGAACAGCAATATGGCCCTTATTTTTTCTTCCACTCCTTTAATATAGGGTATGACCTTTGACGATTTTTCAAAGGTCTCATTGGATATTTTTTCGGGAATGGCGAAAAGAAGATCTTCTTTTGTTCCGAAATACTCATAGATTGTAGCTTCCGAAACCCCGGCCTCTTTACTGATTTCGGTGATCGTCGCGTTCTGGAAACCTTTTTCGGCAAATATACGCAGAGCTGCATCCATGATGCGGTCTTTTCTGGTTTTTGGTCTGCTCTTGTCTGCCATAATCATACCTTATGGTGATTTCAGTTTTAAGCTACATCATCGTAGTCACACTGTCAAGTATTATTTTATTTCATAGTCACACTATAAAATATAATATTTATACAAAGTGAAACACATTGAAAAAGGTGGTTAATAATGGTGGCCTTTGGATAAATACGAAAGGGTATTATATAATTACATGCTGTAGAACGAAATTATCTGAACGGCAGGTGTAAAGATCTACTGTAAATCATACTTTCCGTAATCCTTATTTCCCATATTTCTGATTTTATGCTAGGTTATAATCAGTAATCGTTGAACAATCCTTCTTCATTAAATGTGTTATGAAGTAATTTTGCCGAAGGTACCCTCGCGGGCTTATTAGTCGGTCTTTGGGGGCTTTTATTCTTGTCTCTGTCAGGAGGATGTATGCGAAGGTTAATTATGTGGGCTGACAATTTGTGTTATGATACGGTCTTCCGATTCGGGTTGCGTATGGGAGCAATGCTCGCGCGAATGAGACTGAACGCCTTCAACAAAGTGTTGATGCGCTTTAATGCCAAAGTGGTGCTGCTTATGCGTAAGGGTTTGCCGCAGCCCGACATCGTGGCTGTGGCCAAGGAATGGCAACGCATGTTTCCCACTTCTGTCCGGCAGGAAATCATAGATGCAGATGATGATACCGTCTATGCTGAGACCCATGGCTACTGCCCGTTGAGGGGTACTCAGGATGTGCAGGCTTGCCATACTGTTATGGAGTTCGATCGTTGTCTGCTAGAGACCATGGGAGGGCGCTTTATCGTACTTCGTTCCCAGGCTGAACCAGGCGCCACCACCTGCCGGATCGCCATACGCCGGCTGGACAAATCCGTGGAGGACCTCATACCCGCACATCGCCGCTTGCATACTTAGGCATAACAACCCAATTTCGTTCGTGAGGAAGCATAAGCTCTTAGGATTGGTACGGTTTCGTGATTTTAAAAAATCGGCAAGAGGCTTTTTATTCAATTATTCCCCTAAGCCTCAAATCGTCAATCTCAACAAAGATGCTATATTTCCTTGACATACAATACCGGACTTCTTATAGTTCAGCCATGCCTATTTATAGGCCCTCTATCGTCTTAAAGGAGGAATACCATGCAGGCACAGGCTTTAGCAACGGTCACCGACGAAAAGAAAACTTCAGCACGTTTCGAAGGCATCAAAAGGGAACTGCTCACCTCCAAGGTTCGACTCTGCCCGGAGCGGGCCTATCTCATAACCGATTATTTCAAACATCACGCTGACAGGAAGGACTCCGTAATTATCCGACGGGCCAAGGCACTCCGGCACCTTTTAGAGCATAAAACGGTGCGGATCCATACAAGAGAGCTGATCGTCGGCAACATGGGTAGTGAACGTATCTCAGCCATACTTCAACCGGAGTTGGCTAGTGTCTTCATGAGCGAGGACCTGCTTTGGATAGACAAGAGAAAGACCACCCCTTTCCAGATGCCCTGGTCCGAGCGGCTGAAGCTCCTCTTGAGGATCTATCCCTACTGGCTCACACGCAACATGGCTATTAAGGCCTTTTTCCCGCATTTTCTCAAATTGTTGCGCTATTTGACCGAACAGCTCAACGCCACTTACTACCTTGTCAACGAGGCGGGCGGCATCGGGCACTTCCTGCCCAACTATGAAAAGATGATCAAGTTAGGCGTCAAAGGTTACTTAAAAGAGATGGAAAGCAAAAATGGCGATTTCCATGCCGCCTCTCGTATCGCCTGTGAAGCGCTTTTGATCTTAGCTGACCGCTTCGCCGGTGAAGCGGAAAGATCAGCCGCTCAAGAGAAAGACCCAAGGCGTGCAGCGGAGCTGAACGAGATCGCCCATATCTGCCGCAAGGTGCCCAGACAACCGGCCGCGACCTTTCAGGAGGCACTCCAGTCGCTGTGGTTCACACACATGGCAGCTAATATGGAGGGGCTGAACTCCGCCATCTCCTTCGGCAGGGTAGATCAGTACCTCTACCCCTACTATAAAGCTGACTTGGAAGCGGGCAGGATAACTCCCGACAAAGCAAGGGAACTGCTCCTGCTTTTCTCCGCCAAGGCGGTGGAGCACGTATTTCTTCTATCCGAGCGCACCAGCCAGTATCACGGCGGCTACCTCGTCGTCCAGGCCGCCATCGTGGGCGGTATCGACAGAGAGGGAAACGACGCCGTAAATGATCTGACCTACCTCTTCCTGGATGTGATGAAACAGTTCGGCCTCCGGGATCCCAACTACCAGGCGCGGGTCCACAAGGATTGCCCCCAGCCTTACCTACGGCGGGTCGTCGACGTGGCCAGGCAGGGAAACGGCGTCCCGGCGCTTTTCAACGACGAGGCCTCCATCGGCGCTCTCACCTCCCATGGCTATCCCCTGGAGGAGGCGAGAAACTACGCTGTTGTCGGCTGCGTGGAACTCTCCCTGCCGGGGAAGAGCTTCTTTTCCACCGACGCGGGACTTTTCAACCTGCCGCTCTGCCTGGAACTGGCGCTGAATCGCGGCAAAAGGTTCGGAAAACTATGGCGCTTGGGAGCAGCCACGGCCGATCCTAAGACTTTCACAAATATAGATCAAGTAATCGAGGCCTTCCGTGCGCAGATTGATTTCATGGTCGCCCGAATGATCGGCGACCTTCAGATGATGGAAAAGGGAAACCGCGATTATCACCCCACGCCGTTCTCCTCCATGCTGGTAGACGGATGTATTGAATCGGGGAAAGACGTCACTGCCGGGGGCGCACTCTACAATTCCAGCGGTGTACAGGGAGTGGGGGTGGCCGATGTGGCCGACTCTCTGGCTGCGCTCGATGAAGTCGTCTTCCAGCAGAAAAAGTACAAAATGGAGGAGTTGCTTCATGCCCTCTTTACCAACTTCGAGAAGGCGCCCATGCTGAAGGCAGAGCTGCAAAAGGCGCCCAAATTCGGAAACGACAATCCTCTGCCCGACGGCTACGCGAATCTCACGGCAAAGATTTACCATGACGCCCTGGGCAAACACAAAAACATCCGCGGCGGGGCCTATGTCCCCGGATTCTATTCGGTAACGTGCCATGTAGCCTTTGGGAAACGAACGCCTGCCCTCCCCAGCGGGAGAGTAGCCGGAGAACCCCTAGCACCCAGCCTAGGACCGTCCAACGGCAAAGACCGCCTGGGACCAACGGCATTGCTCAACTCAGTTGCTAAGGTGGACTCCCGGCTCGCCATGAACGGCTACGCCCTCAACCTCCGTTTCGATCCCGAAACCGTCGCCGGAGAAAAGGGAGTGAACATCCTCTCATCGCTCGTGAAGGGCTTCTTCTCCCAAGGGGGCATGGAGATGCAGCTCAACGTTCTTGATCCGGAGATGATGGAGGACGCGCGAAGAAATCCGGGCAAGTATCCGGGGCTCATCGTGCGCGTGGCCGGATACTGCGCATACTTTGACGACCTTCCCGATTCCGCTAAAGCGGAGATCATCACCCGCACTCGCCTGCGGGTATGAGCAGGGCTAATATTAACTTTTCATGGATACTTAATATTAGCGAAATAATTTCTTACTTCCTGTACTCCACAAATCGTCAAACATGATTAAAATGCAACATTTCAACCAGTAATAAATACAATTTGCGCCAAGCAACAAACGTTGGTATAGCCACCTCACATTTTGCGGTCAGTTATTTCATTGACATAAAAGGCCAACAATTTTATAATTTAACCATAAACAAATGAAGTCTTATTAATTTAATTCAAGCTCTTGGGAGGTTATTATGAAAAAATTTGGATTTGTTTTTGCTCTTGGTGCAGTTGGTGTGTTTATGCTTCTGGGTTGTGCAACTCCGGTACCGATTGGAACCTTATACACGCGAGTAAAATTTCCAGTAACAGCAACTAGCAACAGCAGCGCTTCCTCTAAGACAGGAGAAGCGGAGTGCATAAGCATACTTTCCTGGGTTGCTATTGGCGACTGCAGTATTGAGGCAGCCAAGAAAAACGGCGGTATCACGAAGGTGAACAATGTTGATTGGGATGCCAATAACATTCTTGGAATCTACGGCTCTTACAAAGTTATCGTTTCAGGCGAATAAATATCCTGCAGAATAATAGCAGGAAATAGATTTTGTTAAGCAGAAGGAGTATTATCGTTAATACTCGACTCAGCACTGTAGTGGCTGAAGGGGATTTTTGTGCTCTTACAAATGGTAATCCTCAAACCGCCTAGCTCAACGAATATGCTGGATTTCAAGTGGTTATCAATAAATATTTTCTTGACTTCTCAACTCATTAAGGCCAAAAATAAGCATATGTGAACAAGGCATTGTCAATCGGTTAACAACTAATCTGAACCTTTTTCGTATGGATGATGCCATGGAGAGATTATTGAAACCCTGTTTCTGAAAAGAGAGCGGGGTTTTTGTATTTTAAAGGAACGGCTATGAAAAAATGCCCTTTTTGTCAGGAAGAGATTCAAGATACAGATGTAAAATGCAGATACTGCGGTTGCGTTTCATGGTTTGATAAAGAGAAGGATACAGCTTTAAATAATGTTGTTTATTTTGACAATATTTCAACATCATCAAAACAACTTGAACCGCTTATAACGAGCGTTGCAGATGAAAAAAATGTGAAAATAAAAATAATGAGAGTAATAGCGACAGTCGTTTTGGTGGTTCTTTATATTGTGGTATTTATCTACAATTACAAGTATGGCTTGTTTACAGGAATAGGTATTCCGAAGAACATAGCCCTTATGATTGGTGCCTTTCTTGTTCCGTCAGTAGCATACATCGTTTGCATGATTTATCCGAAACATATTGGCGCCCAATATGTCTACTATATCTCTGCAATATTATTTATACTTATTGTGCTTTCAAGTTTTTATAGACTTTCACAGAGTGAAAACCAACTGTCAGTTAACCCGTCTTCGGGAAACGCAACCGAAGACCAAATTTCTGCAGCATTTGTACATCCTCCTATTGGTCCCCAGCATGATTCTACTACATCTGCAAACCCTTATAACCAAATAAGGTCTATGAATGATGAACAATTTTTAAAATTTGTAGAGTTAAATGATAACTCGAAAAATCCTTTGCCCGGGATTGGTTATGTTCTAGATAAAAAAAGCGGAAAGTTAATAAAAATTATTCAAGAACCGCGTAAAGTAAAATAATAGATGATTCTAGAACTTGCATTCCACACATATAATAATTTCATCAAGCTGAAAAAAGACCTAAATCCAGAACTATTTATTGCATCACGACACAAGGAAAGCATTCTTATGTCTCTGGATTGAGCAGTTCTTATTACTAGGCTAATATTAACTTATAATTCAAACTTAATATTAGCTAAATAATTTCTTTCTTCCTGTAGTCCTCAAATCGTCAATCTTCGTAAACATACAACCTTTCAATCGGAAATCATCAAAAAATGGCTGAATCCCAACTTAACATGTGGTACAGGTATCATGCGGCAAGTAACATCCATCAATACTAATACCAAAGGAGGTTATTACTATGTCTCAACTTCTGGATATCCTTGGCAGTAAGTATCCCATTATTCAGGGGCCCATCGGTGAATTGAATGATCCGAAAATGGTGGCCACCGTGTCCGAGGCCGGCGCATTTGGAATGTTGGCCCTGGGTTTTGTCACTGACTTAACTAAAGTCAAGCAGTTGGTTGCCGAGGTCAAGGCGCTGACAGACAAACCTTTTGGTGCCAATCTAATGATCGCCATGAACCCCATCAACGAGGTTATCCTCGAGGTTCTGGCCAAAGAGGGCATCAAAACCGTGACTACCTCGGCCGGTTCGCCGAAAAAAATCTATCACAAGATCAAAGAGCTGGGCCTGAAGGTACTCCATGTTACCTTGGCAGCACCATTGGCCGTCAAGGCAGCGGAAGCGGGTGCGGACGGAGTGATCGTATCCGGAACAGAATCAGGCGGTCTGCGTACTACCGGGCCTGAATCCACGAACATGATCTTGATCCCTCTTGTTTGCGACATGGTCAATGTGCCGGTTGTGGCCGCCGGCGGGATTGCCGACCGCCGCGGATACCAGGCGGCCTTGGCTCTCGGTGCTCAGGGCGTGCAGATTGGGACCGCTCTTTTGGCTTCCGAAGAAAGTCCAGCTTCACGGACTTGGAAAGAAGCCATTATTGCTTGTGGCGATGCCAGCACGACGCTACTGCCCATGGGCGGCCTGGCCATGCGGACAATCATCAATCCCAAGATGGGACAACTCCTTGCCTCAGGTGCTGACCTCAACAAGGAATATAACATGATGAACGCCGGCCAGGCATGGCAAAAAGGGGACTTCGATTTGTTTCCAGCCGGTGCAGGCCAAGTAAGCGCCCTGATCAAGAGAGTCAAGCCCGTCAAAGATATCATCGAAGAAATGGTTTCCTGATACCGGCGAAAGTCTAGTCCCCGATAAGGACCTGTCCTGTATCGATCGACGCTCTACAATGTTTTGATGCTTCAGGGTAATTTTATTATTAAATCAATGAATGAAAAAGAGAGGTGAAATACAGAAAGAATTTTATGAAAAAAACAGAGTTATTGGAGATAATCAAAAAATTACTAAAGACGGAAGCAGATCTGGACTTTTTAATGAATCTGCCGGAAAATGATTTGGAAACGCTGGTGGTGTGCATAAGAGAACGGTTTGATCAATCGGGAAAACAAACATTGTAAAACATTCATCTAAGGAGTTTGATATGAAGAAATCGGATTTAGTAGCAGCTCTTGTTGATAAGAAAAATCTAACGGAAAAACAGGCAATGGACATAGTTAATTTGATTTTTAAAGGATTTATAAATGAACTTAAAAAAGGTGGCAGAATTGAGATCAGAGGATTTGGGAGCTTCAGCGTACGAAAGTATAAATCTTATAAAGGAAGGAATCCTAAAACTGGAAATACTGTGGATGTAAAACCGAAAAGATTACCGTTTTTCAAGGTGGGAAGGGAATTGAAGAAGATGGTGGATGGTAAATAAAGATGGTCTGGATCGATATTGATAACTTCCTGTAGTCCACAAATCGTCAATCTTCATAAACATACAACCTTTCAATCCGTAATAATTAATTCATACCTGACCACAAACATCGAAGCTCCACATTACTTTTTTTGATCAATATTTGATTGACACATAAAACTAAATTTCTTATAGATTAAAAGTGAATAAACATAATTTTAAGTGAATGTAAAAACGAGGAATAGATCGTTATGGACGAAAAAAGGAGGATAGAACGACTTAAAGCGGATAAAGAGATCACCATAACTATCATCTCCGGAGTAAAAAAGGATCCTAAAGAGAAATTAATCTATCATATAAGCAAAGATATTTCTGTGTATGGCACAAAAATTCAGACCAATAACTTTCTTCCCATCGATACTCTACTCAAGATAGATGTAACGTTAAAGAATCCCCGTCAAACGATAACCGCCCTCGGAAAAGTAAAATGGATCAAAAGCCTTTTTGGAATTAATTCTTATGAGGCGGGCGTGGAATTCGTTAATACATCTAGCGAAACGATTCAGCAACTGGCAAATTACATCTTGGAGAAATAATAATTTTAAAAGTCTTAATCCGGTTTAAGCGTACTTGACTAAAATTTCTTTCTTCCTGTAAGCGAGTATCAGGTAATCTTGATGGTTATCCACCCTTTCAAGTCATAATCAATGAAACATACTTTTGACTTATTTATGAGTTAGGCGAAAATTACTAATGCGACATTAGGGCATGACGCGTATACAGAAGCGCGGCCTCGACCCGATTCCGTATCCTGGCCTTCACGAAAATGTTGCGCAGATGGGTCTTGACAGTCTTGGGGCTTATGAAAAGCTTCTCGGCGATCTCTTCATTGGTCATGCTTTTGCTGATCAGTTCCAGAACCTCCATCTCCCGCGAGGAAAGCATGTCCAGTTTTGCCGAACTCAGGTGGATGAGAGATGCAAGAAGATCTTTTTTCTTCGTGAATTCTTTGATGCATTCCTTCAAAACACGCGTGGTCATCTCAGCGTCGAGCCAAATCTCTCCCCGATCCACCACGCGAATGCATTTAATAAGTTGTTCTTCACCCAGTTCGGTTCGGAAAAACCCCTGCGCACCCGCCTGCATCATCGCCATAACGTTTTCCTCATTATAGCGTTTGCCGACGATGATCGTCTTAATGGTAGACAATTTATTTCTATAGTCGAGGGTTCTTTCTAAATCCAGGGACGCCACCTCTAACAAAATGATCTGATCCAAGAGGAGAATATCCGGCTGCTGCTCGACCATTTGCTCCGCGAAGGCAATAGCCTGTTTCACCTCGCTCTCGAGATTTTTGATGATGATGGTGCTGAGGAGACTGATATCTTTCTCCCTGTGCAGGCGATTTGTAAGTTGCTTCAAATACTTCTCATCACGAGTGACTACGGCCAGCTTGATCATCTTCATTCTCAACCTCCTGACAATATTCACTTTGCTGGAATGCCTTCGGCAAAACTCAATCCACAGAAACGCTATCGCTTAAGATATATCATCTTGTATACGCATAAAGTAGTATTCACAGAATGTCAACTATTAAGTGCTTAACGAATCGTAAACCTGTAGGGTGCATTTTAGTCTGCTAAGGGCTACGATGCTAACTTTCAAACGGTTATCATTGATTCTAAGAGATGAAGCCACGTGCAACTTTGTAGGTGAAAGAAATAATTCTGACGGTTCGCAAATCGGATTTTTGTTTCTTTCTTCCTGTAATGTTGTTTTTCTTATTTTCCCAATTCACACTACATTTCAATCAGTAATAAACACAATTCGCACCTACATTTTGTGGCCAAGATTTCCTTGACACAAGATCGTAATTCCTATAGTTCAACCATGTAAAAATAATATTTTATCAAAAAAACAAAACAAGCTCGAACACTATTATTTGGCGGATACGGATCAAAAAAATGACTAAGAAAAAATTTGACCACAAAATTTTAATTATCGGCTATGGCTCGGTTTCGCAATGCACTTTGCCAATTCTTTTTGAGC
>JBEKRZ010000032.1:0-27009 GCA_049517435.1 Smithella sp.
TAACCCACGAGCTCTTGTCTCCAGGGAGGTTCGGCCTGCCACAACCATAAACTTCTATGCCATCTACTACAAGTTGGTCATATGCACCATAAGATCATGGGTGAACATACAAGGGAGGATTTAATGTTTTGTACTTATTATCCCGCTACACTTCGCTTCGGGGATAGTTCGACTAACGCTTCAATCTTCGTCCCGACTCGTCGGGACTCGATTTCAGCGAGTCTCACTAAGTTTCATAGAGGGGTGTTAACAATGGCCTACGATAAGGGATTGGCACAGAGAGTTCGAGAAATACTGGAAGAAGAACCGGGATTTGATGAGAAGAAAATGTTCGGAGGACTTTGCTTTTTACTTTTCGGCAACATGGTCTGCGGCATTATCAAGGAAGACTTGATTGTACGGGTCGGTGTGGACAAATATGCGGAGATGCTGAAGATGCCGCACACAAGAAAATTTGACATCACCGGCCGGCCGATGAAAGGCTGGGTGATGGTTTTATCCGCGGCGCTGGACTCTGATAAAGTGCTAAACGATTGGATGCAACGGGCCGTATCTTTTGTGCGAACCCTGCCGCCGAAGTAGCGGATGTATCCCTATGTGCTTCGCACAAGGGATAGTTCGTCCAACAAATTTCAGTACGCTTCGCTTCTGAAACTTGGGATTCACTATAATCGGTGATGGTTCTATTTATGTTACTTATCAACCCTGTCTGTGTAGTGGCGGAAAGTAAATAAAAAAGACGGAAGTGACTATTATGCAAGACCAAAAACGGGGAAAGTTCAATTAAAATATCTGGATTCCCGCCTTCGTAACCTAAAGGTCATCCACGACGGGAATGACGGTGAGGAGGGAGGTTATCATGAAAAATCTAAATTATATGAACATTGCTGAAGATGCCATTAGTAAAATCAAAAAAGGAGCTTTCTTAACCGTTAAGGCTGCGGACGCAATCAACACCATGACAATCGGCTGGGCCACTTTCGGATTCATCTGGCAAAAGCCGGTCATGATGGTGGCAGTGCGTCCTACCCGTCATACTTTTGGTATTATGGAAAAGGCTCAAGACTTTACAGTTACAATACCTGCAAACGATATGAGCAAGGCAATCGCTTTTTGCGGATCGAAATCGGGCAGGGATGTGGATAAGCTCAAAAAGTGCAATCTGGAAACAGCAGACGGTCAGAAAATCGCGTCGCCGATCATCAAGGTGCCGGGGATTCATTATGAGTGCAAAATAGTTTACAAGTCCGCCATGAACGAGGCTTTTCTGAATAAAAATTATGATAAGGCCATCTATCCGCAAAAAGATTACCACACTCTTTACTTTGGCGAGATAGTAGCCTGTTACGAAACATAGTAGTGGGGCTGTTGAAAAACGCTCATCTGCTGTGTTGCGCTGCAAACCGCACCGCTCAATGTATATTTATATACGCCTCGCGGTTCGGTTTTTTGCACGCCTTGCATCTGAACATTTTTGAGCAGTCCCCATTTTCCCATTTCATGGCTGATATTGACAAAATAACCAATAAGTATAAGATTACTTAAAATATAGATGCAACCAAATTACTTAACTTAAACTTCCTCTGATTCAAGAAAAATAAAGGAGACAACATGAAAGTATTTGCACTGAATTCCAGCCCCCGCAGCGAGAAAGAAAGCTATACCGCAATGATGCTTAATCCCCTGGTTGAAGGCATGCGCGAAGCAGGCGCCGAAGTTGAAGTTGTGAATCTGCGCAAAAAGAAAATAAAATATTGCATCGGCTGTTTCACTTGTTGGACAAAGACTCCCGGCAAGTGTGTTCATAAAGATGATATGTCTAATGAGCTATTTCCCAAGTGGCTGGCATGCGACATGGCCATTTATGCCACGCCTCTTTACTATCACACCATCAACGCCGCCATGAGCACTTTCATGGAACGCACACTTCCGGCGGCTCTCCCTTTCTTTGAGGAGGGTGCTGACGGAAAGACATTCCATCCGTTGCGATACAAAATTCCCCCGAGTGTTTTGCTCACTGTTTGTGGATTTCCCGAAGCATCGGAATTTAATGCCATGCTGGAATTTTTTATGCACACCAGCCATAAGGACTCAAACTCCCTGGCAGCCATCTGCCGCGCCGGCGCTTCCCTTTTGTCCATTCCGTTGCTTGAGGATAAAGCCAAAGATGTCTTGGACGCTACCAAACAGGCAGGACGGGAATTGATCAAGACAATGAAAATTGCTCCGGAAACTATGGCGCGGATCACCCAGCCACTTGGCAATATTCAGTCCTTCGGAAAAGTGGGAAACGTCTACTGGAAAACCTGCATAGCCGAAGGAGTGACTCCGAAAGAGTTCGACGACAAAAAAATGGTTCCGCGTCCGGCATCTCTTGAGGACTTCATGTTTATTTTTCCTTTCGGGATCGATGCCAAGGCAGTGGGAGACAGGAATGTGCGGCTGCAGATTAAATTTTCCGGGGATGTTAATGATTCATGCTATTTCACGATTGAAAAAGGAAGAGTTGACGCGAAACAGGGCACCTACGAAAAACCTGACCTTACGATTGAAACGCCCTTCAACATCTGGATGGATATTATAACTCGCAAAGCCGACGGAGCGCAGATGCTGATGGAGCAAAAATACAAGGTCAGCGGCGATCTGGCGCTCATGCTGCAATTATTTCGCAAATCATAATCTGCACTGCTTTTATAATATTTGAGTTTCATTACCCCTGCCTTTGGCGGGATAATTCAACTTGCAAATTTTAATGCACTTCGTTATTAAAATTCGAGTCTCATTACCCCTGCCTTTGGCGGGATAATTCGATCAACAAACTTCAGTTCACTTCGTTTCTGAAGTTTGGATCTCATTAGGAGGGAATATGAATCATAAGGATGTTGTGGCATTAGTTACCGGCGGCGCGTCGGGACTGGGCGAGGCCAGTATTATGGAACTGGTGAAAAAAGGCGCCAAAGCCGTTATTGTTGATTTTGATTCGGTCAAAGGCGAAAAACTGGCAACTGATATAGGAGCCAATGCAATATTTATAAAAACCGATGTGACCAGTGAGGTTGATGTCAGGCAGACCATACAAAAGGCCGTTGGTACTTTCGGGAAAATAAACGTGGTGATCAATTGCGCAGGTGTTGCTAATCCGGGAAAGATTATAGGCAGGAAGGGTCCATTGCCATTAGATGCTTTCAATAAAGTAGTGCAAATTAATCTTATAGGAACACTTAACGTGATCAGGCTGGCAGTCGAGCAAATGGTTAACAACACGCCCAATGAAGAAGGCGAAAAGGGTGTAATCATCAATACAGCATCAGTCGCCGCGTTTGATGGACAGATAGGTCAAGCGGCTTATAGCGCTTCCAAGGCAGGTGTAGTGGGTATGACGCTGCCTATCGCCCGCGAATGTGCTGATTATGGGATAAGAGTGGCAACCATTGCCCCGGGACTTTTTGAGACGCCAATGATGGCCGGTTTGCCGCCAGCAGTTAAAGAAGATTTGGCAAAGACAGTTCCTTTTCCCAAACGCCTGGGCAAGCCCGCGGAATTTGCCAAGCTTGCTATGCACATAATTGAAAACACAATGCTCAACGGATGCTGTATAAGGCTGGACGGGGCTCTGAGAATGTCGCCTAAATAATTCACCACTTCTAAATCAAAGCGCTATCTTTGTTGGCGTCGTTGTCGGCTTCCTCAACGTATTCATAATACGCCTCGTCGCCTCCTCCTAGCCGCCTCGATATCATCTCTGATTTAAAAGTGGTCTTGCAGGTAGTAATTACCGGTGCACCAATTGCGAACACGCGATTATAGGCCGCGCTTGTGATCGATCAAGCGCGGCCTATAATTTAACAACTTTTATCTTGCAGTATAACCGCGGCTGTCAAGGCATGATCCCATGGCCCGTTGATAATCCGACCGCTTTTGCATGATCTGATCGGCGGGTATTCCGGAAGGAATTCTAGTCGGATCATAGTTTGTCTGGCCCACTGCCCAGGTGTGGCATTCATAACGATCATTGGCCTGTTGCTTTTCACTTTGGCCTTTACGGGGATAGATAAACATTTTGTTTTCCGTGCTCTCCGTGCCTTGCTGTGTGTCAGGAGGTGTTTCACTGACTTCACCCTGATCTTGAGGCGGTTCAACAACCACATAGCCTCCAGCGGTTTCCGTGTAATATGTTTCATTAGCATAATAGTAAGGTATTCCACTTATCCAGATCGTAGTATAAGCAAGAGGTAAAAATGAAACAAACAGTCCGATGGGCGGGGCAACCACAGCATATCGTCCGTGGGAATGTCTATACCAAACTCCGTGAGAAGAGTAATAACGGGAGTGGTCATGCATTACCGTTCTGTGGTCTCTGGGGATAGCTCTAACGGACTGACCGCGGGTAGGGTATGAATGGTTGTGCTGGTAACGGGAATCCATAAAGCTTCTTTGCTGAGTCGCTGTGCCTCTTGTAACAGCATGCGTTGTCCCTTGTCTTGCCGATGATGTCTGTTTAGCGGTCTGCGCCTGTCCTCGTTTGGAACCTTCCGCCTGCGCCTGTTGCGCAAAACCGAAAACGCTTATTCCCAATAACATAACTATTGACAGCGCAATGGCAAAATATCGTTTTAGAATAATATATGACATGATAATTGTCTCCTTATTTACTAATAATAAAACCTACTTCACCGTGTATCCGCGGCCTTCAAGACAGGCCGACATGGCCCTGCGGAATGCCAAAGCCTTTTTTTCCTTGTGAAGGTCCCGTCCTTGATTGCGGTTATTGTAAGCTTCCTCCATCTGCCTTGCTGATTCCTGACGGGAAATATCAGAGGCTGCTCCAGCAATAGCGCCGCTGGCTGCTCCGATTAAAGCTCCTCCCCCGGCATGCCGCGGCCCGGCGATTAATGCACCCAGCACCGCTCCGGCAATGGACATGGCGATGGTATCCTGACCCGGCGGTGGCATGGGAACAACACGGACGCGTTGTTCGGGAACAATAGATGACACGCTCGGATCAAGACCGGTCTGTTCCACAGCCCAGTTATAACACTCATAATGATCGCGCGATTGTTGTTCCGTGGATTGTCCCTGGTTCGGATAAAAATAAATTTGCGTAATGGCGGTAACATTGTCATTCTGCGCCGGTTGAGTAACAATCTGTTCCTGCGGATAGTAATAACAGGAACTCAATAACAAAATTGCCGGGAGAATCAAAAACTTTGTCCAATATTTTGCTGAATAATTTGTTTTTTCAAAAATTTTATTAATCATGGTTTGTTTTCTCCGTTCGTAGGTTATGTGTATTGTTCTGATAAAAATTATTTTTTATTATAGCACTTTTTTTGTTTAATTAAATTAAATTATTTCTTTTAAAGAAACAATGACTTTGCCAACTTATAAAAAATAGGCGCTGTTGTTAGTTCCATTGCTGCAGCCGGGGGATTCCAAGTCGCGGGATTAAAGCCGCTGCTTAATTTGGTTGGAAATTAAATACCATTTTTGTATGCCGTTTTCGAGCTGGTAATAATGGATAACATAAGCGACCGATAAGATTAAGAGAAGCACAAAGAGAATAATAGACGGCGTGGAAGTTCTTATAACAGTGAATCCGAAAGAAAGCAGAGTAAAAAGACAAACAAAGAGCATGACAATAAGATGTACCAATCTTTCGTGCTGCATCCATTGAATCTGCTTGTCATGATACGCGAGAAGCTCTCTTAATTTTTCCTTGTCCGGATTTTTTTCGAGCATCTCTTTTACATAACTTTCATGCCTTTTCATGTAATCGATCATAACGTATCCATTGTAAAGAATTGTTCCTCTTTTTTGTTTTTAAAAATTTTACCATATTCCGGGAAAAAACGCAGGTAGCTTTTTTTGCATTCGTAGTAATCGCTGTTCCACCGTATTTTAGTTCCGATTCTTCACTTTTAATTCTATATTGCGCCTCGTCGCTTCCCTCTTGCCGCCTCAATGTCATCTTAGCTTTGTAGAGAGTATAAAGGAAGTATTGCTTTACATTTTGGTTTGCTATTTTTTCTCTTTACACAAAATTGTTCTAATTGTGCAACTTGATATGTAATCAATCTATCAGTTATTTCGGTAATTTAGGCGATAAGTTTTATTCTGGCACTATCCTTGCCCTAAATATAGTCGAAGCCACGGGTATGAAACCCCAAAGCAAGCTTTGGGGTATTCAACCCTCCGCCTTTGGCGGGATTGTTCGACTAACGTTTCAGACTTCATCCCGCCTCGTCGGGATTCGTTTGCAGCGAGTCTCATTAAATTTGAGTCTCACAAAAAAAATTTCAAAGGAGGTATTAAAATGAATTCTGGAGATACAGCATGGGTTTTGATGTCCACTGCGCTGGTATTGCTGATGACAATGCCAGGACTGGCATTCTTTTATGGAGGGCTTGTTCGCCGTAAAAACGTTCTTTCTATTTTAATGCAGTGCTTTATTATTTTGTGCGTAATCAGCTTACAGTGGGTTTTGTTCGGTTATTCTCTGGCCTTCGGCCCGGATTTTCACGGAATAATCGGCAATTTGAATTGGGCAGGACTGCACGGTGTAGGCGCTTTACCGAATAAGGATTATGCCGCCACTATTCCGCACAGTGTTTTTATGGCCTTTCAAATGATGTTTGCCGTTATTACTCCGGCTTTGATTATCGGCGCTTACGCGGAAAGGGTGAAATTTCCGGCCTTCCTGCTCTTTACCATTCTATGGGCGACATTTGTTTATGATCCTCTGGCACATTGGGTTTGGGGAACCGGCGGCTGGTTGAAAAATCTGGGCGCGCTCGATTTTGCCGGCGGGATGGTTGTTCATATCAGTTCGGGAGTTTCAGCTCTGGTACTGGCTCTGTTGTTGGGAAAGAGAGTTGGATTAAATCACGGGCCTATTCGTCCACATAATTTGCCTTTTGCTGTTCTGGGTGGAGCACTCTTATGGTTTGGCTGGTTTGGTTTTAATGCGGGCAGTGCCCTTGCTGCCGATGGCTTAGCAGCCAACGCTTTTGTCACTACCAATACGGCAACAGCCGCTGCCGGACTAACCTGGGCGCTCATTGAATGGTGGCACAATGGATCACCGACAATTCTGGGAACGGTTACAGGAGCTGTGGCAGGACTTGTCGCGATCACTCCAGCCTGCGGTTTTGTCAATCCGATGAACGCTTTGTTTATCGGCATTATGGTCGCAGTGGTCTGCTATCTCGCTGTTGCTGTCATTAAAGGCAAACTGGGCTACGACGACTCTCTGGACGCTTTCGGCGTGCACGGAGTGGGTGGAACTGTCGGGACAATAGCCACAGGACTATTCGCGGAAAAAGCCGTCAATGCGGCAGGCGCGAACGGTCTTCTTTTCGGCAATGCGCATCAGCTTCTGGTTCAATCTTTATCGCTTTTAGCCACGGTTGCCTTTGCTGTAATCATGACCTTTATTATCTTTAAGATTGTCGATGCTCTTATCGGCATGAGGGTCGAAGAGAAAAATGAAATCGTCGGTCTGGATTTGACTCAACAAAGCGAAGCCGCTTACACTGTGATTGAATAGGAGGAAATAATCATGAAACTAATCATTGCTATTATCCAGCCGCACAAGCTGGAGGTGGTTAAAAGAGAACTGGAGGCCGTGGGAGTAAATTTGATGACTGTTACCAATGTTCTGGGACAGGGCAGGCAAAAAGGCCATACGGAAATATACAGAGGGGCGAAAGAAGCCGGCGGTCTGCTCAATAAGGTCAGATTGGATATCGTCGTAAATGAGGATTTTGCGGAGCCGACGATTAAGGCAATTACTAAAGGAGCTCATACGGGAGATGTCGGCGACGGCAAAATATTTGTCGTTAATCTTGCTGAATGTATCCGCATCAGTAGCGGCGAACGAGGCGGCGGCGCCATTGGGTGAGGTTGTCTTATGTATACTGAAAAATTAAATACTGGAGAAAATGTATTGGAGCGTTGTGTTGTCGACTGCGAGAAAACAGTCATCATTCATGCTTTGGTAAGAACTAAAGGCAACCAAACCGCAGCGGCCAGACTTTTAGGAACCACAAGACGCATTCTGGATTACAAAATCCATAAATACGGTATTGACTGTGAACAATTAAGACGTGGGGGATAGTACCTATCCTTATAGTAGAGTAACTTTAAATTACACTTTCTAAGGGGAGATGTTTGTATTGCAGCCGCTGTAATTTTATTTCAGATAAATTGCAGCGGCTTTTTATGTAATTAACTTTTTTGGTGACGGTTCTATTTGTATTGTTACCCTCCTTCTTCTGTCAAGTGAATAGAACCGTCATCTATTTTCCTGATCCCTTGGGACTACTCAAGGAGTTAGTTAAAATAAAAAAATAGTAAATATGATTAATTTTGAGCTCAGGAACGAACTTGGCAAAAGGGGATTATAAATATGTTTGAACGGCGTATCGGAAAAAGCGCAACTGCGATAAAAAACCAACCGATTATTGAATCAGTTGGTTGGGAAGGACAAATCGTTATACTATTCGCAGGTATTGTTGAATGCTCAGAAATGTCCAATTATGAGCCACTCGAAAAATACAATAAAATATTACGACAATTTAAATTATTGTTTGAAAAAATAACCAATAAGTACAAACAGGAATTATATGACTCCCATGGCAACATTGATTTCAAATCCAGGGTTAGAGGCAATGAAGGGCATTTAATGATCTTCAGGAAAGCTCCGGAAGAAGTAAACCCTGATTTATGGGCAGATGATATTGATGCTGCGATAACTATTGCATTGGATCTTAAGCGGAGATGGCTTTTGAGCGAATACAATAAAGAAAGAATCAGCGCTGGGGAAAATACTTCTGATATTGCCGTTGGAATTCATTTTGGGCAAGTTTGGATTAATAAAAAGGGCAATAATGAATATCAACCTGAAGGATATTCAATCAATCTAGCTAAAGGAATCGAAAGTCATTCGCGGGAAGGAGCTTTTACGCACATTTTTCTCAGCGAAGCTGCGTATGAAAAACTATATCCTCTAATAGATAAAACGCCATATACTTTTGATCTCCCGCATTTAATCAAACCTAAAGGCATCCCCCTGGGAATTAATGTATTTGAGGTAAAGCATCATTTTCTTCAAACAGATTGGGCAGATGAAACAAACAAATCCTCCAAGATGAGAATATATGAACCATCGGCAGATGACATTGAAAAAATTGAAAAAGCCCATCAGGCGAATCCATCGAATCTCTGGTTATTGGAAGAATGCATTATGATGCAAATTCAACGGGGATATAAAGATTTATTAAAACGAGGCAAGGGAGAAGAGTTGCGCAACCTTGGAAACGCATATAGTGAGTCGGTATCCATTGCCAGAAAATTTGCTACAAGTTCAATGCGTGATGCCGTGGATATTCTTGTTTGTATGGCTTCATATTGGGGAGAAATGGAAACTATAAAGAAGAGCAACAGCTTTATGAAAAAGCAATAAGTGTAGGTATAGGTACACTAAGATTCTGGGTGACTTCCCGTTGGAACGATCCTCAGTAAATAATTTTAGAACAGCCTCAAACCTTGCCTGGCATCATTACACGCTCTCGACCACCTGCATGTCCGCGACAGCTTTTAAAAAACAAATTACTGATACATTAATCACAAATAAAATAAATCTTTGTCTGTTGCCATTTTAAGCATCACATAAATACACCTTTGTCATTCCACCATCATATTAAATACAGGACTGTATCAAATTATATGGTAAGACAGATCACTTCTGCCCAACATTAGGTCAGTAATTTTACCTTTCATAATAATCGTTTATGACCTCCACCGAACTAGGTTTTAGGAATTGGCACGATGTATGCGCTATCTAAAGCCAATGATATTTCAACTCTATAAAGGAGGGAAGACAATGGTTAAAGAAAAAAGTTCGATTTCAGTAAAGCCAACTCTGGGACTATTGGGTGCGACCATGAACGCGATGGCACTCATTGCACCAGGTGCATTTTTATGGATTACGTACCAAATGCAGGCTGCGGCTGCCGATCCCAGCGGGGTGTCGGTCGCTACCGATATCTGGGCGGGTATCGTGGTGGCGTTAATTGTCGCCTTGCTCACCGCTCTTTCATACTCGCAATTAGCAAAGATATATCCTGAAGCAGGCTTCGCCAGTGTCACTTATTTTGCCGAGAAGGCTTTTCTGGATCAAAAAGGCGCCAGCAAAAAGGCCGCGCCCAATTCTCTTGCTCGTCTGGCGAAACTCGTCACCGGATGGTCCGCACACCTGTTCTACTGGGTCTACCCCGGTGTTATGGTGGCCATGATGGCGCTCCTGATTGGGTATATCTTCACACAATTTACTGGCAGAGAGTTCTCTCCCATAGGTTTAACGGTTATCGGAGCGATATTCGCTGTCGTGACCGGTTACATTGGCTATCGCGGGGTGACCGGCTCGACAAAAACATCCATCTGGATAAACGTAATACAGCTCGTTACGCTCGTCATTTTCAGCGGCCTGGCCATATGGTATCGCCTTAGTAACCCGCAAATGGCAACCACCTGGGCATTCAGCGGCGCCTGGGACATTATTAAACCCCATTCACTCAATGGTGTTTTGATCCAGTCAACATTGGCTATTTTAATATTGGTCGGTTTTGAAAGCTGTACAGCGCTATCTGCCGAAACCAAGGAACCGGGAAAAAATATTCCCAAGGCAATTATCATCTCCTTATTGATTCAAGGGCTATTCGCGTATCTCTTGGAGTATTTTGCAGCCGGCTCCATGATCAGTGAAAAGTTGACAGCGGCAGCCGCGAAAGCCGGAGCCCCTGTCCTTACCGGTATGGCCGCCGCCGCCCAGTCAGGCGCACCTATTGGCGATCTGGCAAAACTCATCGGCGACAACCTGCTGCACGGTATAGGTTTCGGCTTGATGATCACCATGGCGGTTACGGTGGCCATCGCCATCATAGGAACAACTCTGAGTTGTATGAACACCGCTATGCGGATCAGCGCCGGTATGGCAGCGGACAGGGAATTGCCGAGCATGATAGGTTTCATCCACACTCGTTTCAGCACACCTCACATAGCGCTGGGAGCTCTCATCCTTGTTACTACAGTAATTGCGGCCATAGGCGTCCGGTCGGTAGTGGGTCTAACTGGTATCGCCTTAGCATCTAACTTTGGGACATTTGTACTTTATGGCCTGACCTGTGTCTGGACCATCATTGCTTTCAAACAAAGAAAAGATTTTAGCCTGCTTAAGCATGGCATTATACCTGTGCTCGGTGTGATCACCAACGTCATCATGCTGGGGGCTATTATTTACCTCTACTCAATCGGAAATGCTGATGCCAAAGCCGAAGCGGATATCTGCTTTTTAATCGCAGGTGGGTGGGCGCTGGTAAGCATCGCTTATGTGACTATAACGAGTGTAAAAAGATCCTATAGCTTAAAAATGGTTTCGGCAATGATCCGTCCCGAATCACTCAATATTCTCGTGGATGTCTTGAAGGATGAAGATCTCATTTTGGGCATGACCGTTACAAAGGTCCGTGGATTCGGTCGTCAGAAAGGACATCTGGAAAAAGATGCGGAACCGATTAACGACAAAATTTCCTTTATTCCCAAGGTCCGGGTTGATCTGGTCGTAAACGATTGGGATGTTCCCAGTATCATGGAAATCATACAGGACACCCTCTTTACCGGCAGTGTCGGCGATGGCAAGATTTTTGTATTCGATGCCATAGATGCCATGCGGGTCAGTACTGGGGAAAAAGGCGTCTGCGCAGTATAAGTATTAAAGGAAGTCAATAGATTACATATTCAATAGTAATTATTAAACTTAAAAACAGTAGTAGAGGTGATTAAAATGAAAAGAATAGAAGCAATTGTGCGACCGGGAAAAGTTGGCGATGTATGTGAGGCTTTGGAACTTGTTGGTCACCATGGCGTCATGATTACCGAAATCGAAGGCCACGGCAAGCAAAAGGGTTTGGAGCAAGAAGTGCGAGGTAAATCATATAAAGTGAGTTTGCTGACCAAAGCAAGGGTGGAAGTGATCGTGAAGGATAGTGAAACCGACAGGATCACCAAAGCCATTGCCGCTGCCGCTTATACCGGCCAAATTGGTGACGGGAAAATATTCATTCATCCCGTGGATGATGCTTTGCGGATACGAACCGCCGAACGAGGCGATGTGGCCATAGGTTGAGGTTGTCTTATGGAGAAAGACAAATTAAATATCAGTGATAATATATTGAAGCGGTGTGTTTTTGATTGCGAAAGAGCAGTCATAAGTCATGCTTTGGCAAGGGCTAAAGGCAACCTATCAGCCGCAGCAAGGCTTTTGGGAACTACAAAACGCATCCTGTCATACAAGGTCCATAAATATGGAATTAACTTTGAACAATTCAGATATGAGGGATAGTAACTAATCTTTATGGCGGAGTTGTTTAAGTTACATTTTTCTAAATTGACAAGTTTTATAACGGATGTTTGCTGACACAATATATTTTACATATGGTGCGGGGAAACAGTTTACGTCGAGTGCAGAGTATTGGTGAAGTTGGAGTCGTTTTTAGAAAATATATTTTTTTAAAGGCGGAAATTATTTACCCTATGTTATCAAGGAGGAAGAAATGAAGAGATTTTGGTTAGTTTTGTTGTTATTGGGGCTTGTCATGGCCTTCAGTGTATCGGCCTTTGCGGTCGATGTAAAAGTTAGCGGCGAATTTGATGTCGGCGGATTGTATTTAGATAAAACCACATTAAATTCATCAAGAGCATCTTATGATGGTGGGCCAAGTTATGATCGCACAAACCCAAGCACAGCCTTCTTTTATCAGAAACTGCAAGTCGGGACGGAATTCATCGTATCTCCGAGCCTGAAGCTGGACACGCGCTTCAATGTAATGGAAAGAATATGGGGCGGTGCGAGAACCCCTGCCGGTGCTGATGTTAATGCGAGTGGTACCTCTGCGGGAACCAGGGCGGAAAATGAAAACATCGCTTTCGATCTGGCCTATATTGACTATACTTCACCTATCGGTGAGTTCAAAGTTGGTTATCAGCCCGATTATGTTTGGGGAACAGTTTTCGGAGATAGAAGCAGTGGACCTCCCGCCGGCCAGATTCAGTATTGGAAAAATGTCGGACCGGCCACTATTTTCGTCGGTTATGCCAAAGAAGTGGACAACAGTATGAGTGTTGTCAGTGCCGGCACTATCAATTCAACGAGAACAGACCGAGATGCAGACTCTTACAGACTTGGCGGTATTTATAATTTCAAGGATGGCGAAGCCGGTATCCTTTTCCTTTATGATCGTGATGCGACCAACAGAGGTTCTGCAAGCGGTCCTTACATGACAAACATTTATACGTTGGATCCTTATGTCAAAGCTAAGATCGGCCCCGTCGCTCTGCAGGCAGAAGTGATGTACTTTTTCGGCGACGCAAAGAAATGGGAAACCACTAAATATGGAAGTCCCTGGACATCTGCTTCACCCAATGAATCCATCAACGCTCTGAGCGCATTCCTTGATGCCACTGCCACTTTCGGCATGTTTAATGTAGGCGGCACATTTGCTTACCTCTCCGGAGATGATCCCAACACTAAAGATAAAGTAGAGGGTGGTATTAACACCGCCGGTTTGGATTGGCAACCCTGCTTGATTCTGTTCAATACTGATTTGAATTACTGGTTACCACCTATTTATGGTCACAGTGATTCCCTGGCCAACGGCCAGATGTCCAATGCGTGGTTCTTCCAAGGCAGAGTTGGCGTGAAACCCATGCCCAAGTTGGATGCCATGCTTTCAGTTTCTTACGCGACAGCCGACAAGAACCCGGATCCGAAAGATTATGGAACAACCTACCCCAACGGCGGTTACGGTTTGGAAGTTGATGCAACCGGCACTTACAAAATCACCGATAACCTGTCTTATATGCTGGGTATCGGTTATTTATTCACCGGTGATTTCTTTAAAGGTTACGATTGGTCCGGCCAAAGCTATAAAACTGTTGACGACTACTTGCTCATCAACAAATTGGTTTTTACTTTCTAAGAGCAAGAGCTTTGTTGTTTAACTGTCAATTTACCCCCCGGGAGAGTGGGCAAAACCTCCCGGGGATTTTAGTGAGACTCGCTGACTATAGGAAGCATTATTCAAATCAATGGGAATCAGATATTACAAATGCGGTGCAGCAATATCTGTTAGTCGAATTGATCCCATGAACGAAGTGACGCATAGCTATCCATCGAGTGCAGTTTAAGCGGTGATATCCCGTTCAAACTGTGTGCTTTATTGGTGGCGGTTCTATTTATTCTTTTAAAATCCTCCTCTGTCAGGTAATTAGAACCGTCACATTTTTCTCTACTATTTATTTGCGTCGGGTAACAGGAAATCATGAACAACGTTATGCTTTCCATCTTGACAAGCGATCATTCATTTCATATACACTTTCGCTAAAGAATAATTTGTTTATCCAGTGTATAAAAATGATGACCATTCTCCGATTAAATCGTAAATATCTTTTTTTCTTCTTTGCGATCATGTTTCTATTTGCCTCTCTGGCAATTACGTTCCATCATCATGATGATGGGTGTGAACATCATGAATGTCCATTATGTGTTGCCGCAACTTCATTTTCCTCCGGCAATTTAGAAATTCACGAAACTTTTGTTTTCTATCCAACAACTACTTACCTTCACCAGCCTGAAGAATCCTTTCATCAGGCTTTATCCAAATTTCCCGTATATTCTGACCGGGCTCCGCCAGTTTCAATACCTGTCTAGTTCAAATCAATATCAATAAAAAAACTTATTACTGACAAGCATCCTTTGTCAAGATGAAGGAGATGTGTGTATGAAACAAGGAATAATAATACTGTTTATTCTTCTTTGTCTCCCGGCGCTGCCAGTGCCTGTATTTGCTGAAAGTGAAATTGAATCACGAATTCGCACACTGGAGGAGACATTAAAAAAACAGGAAGAAACGATCAAAACGCAGCAGATAATGCTTAATGAGCTGAAAGAACAAGTTAAGAGGGATGAGATTGCAATTATACCGGAAACTAAAGAAATGCCTCCGGAAATAAAGAAAGAAACTAAGCCTACTGGTATGTTTGGGGGATCGGCCATGTCCAATCCTAATATCTCTCTGGTACTCAATACTTATGCCTCTTCATCAAACCTGACAACTGATGAACTCAAGAACAGGGGAATATCCGGATATACAACAGAGGGATTTGACCGGCATAACGGCTTTAATTTAGATTCGGCAGAGCTTGCCTTTTATGCTCCGGTAGATCCGTACTTTAATTTATATGCAACGATTCCCGTAACCGAAGATGGCGCGCAAGTTGAAGAAGCCTATTTTGTAACCACTTCTCTGCCAGAAGGCCATCAGATCAAAGCCGGTCTATTTAAGAGCGGCTTTGGAAGGCTTAATTCGCAACATAGTCATGTCTGGGATTTCGTCGATAACCCTCTTCCTTACCGGGCTTTTATCAGTTCCGGTGATGAAGGAATTGATGAGAAAGGCATTCAATATACTTATCTGGCTCCATTGCCTTTCTATACAATTTTAGGTGTCGAAATTTTGCAAGGAGATAATAAAACTTTATTCGGTTCCGATGCGGCAAGTGGAGCTCATGCATATACGGCTTTTGCCAAAGCATCTTTGGATGTAAGTGATAACTCAACAATCCTTTTCGGTTCGTCAGTTGTTACCGGCAAAACGAAAACAGATACCATAGTAGCGAATTCCGATTTTACAGGTGATACCACATTGTATGATCTGGAATTGACATACAAATGGAAACCGACAAAATATCAAGGTTTCAAATTACAAAGCGAATATCTTTATCGAACCCAATTCGGCAATTTGACTGATTTGACACTGGGCTCCACTCAACGTCTCGATAGAAATCAAGACGGTCTTTATATTCAGGGAGTTTATCTGTGGGACCGCTGGGAGTTTGGTGCACGTTACGATGCTCTTAGCCTGTTCAAGAATGATTATATTCTGGCTGGTGCGCAACAAGATCAAGGCCGCAGTCCTTGGAGGATAACGGGAATGGCTGATTATACTTTCTCTGAATTCAGTCTTTTGCGATTGCAATATAACCATGATGAATCATCTGTAACAGGAAAACCCAACGACGAATTATTCCTGCAATTTATTTTCACCATTGGCGCTCACCCCGCCCACCAATTTTAAGGAGATCAGATTATGAAAAAATTTCTAATTACGTTTTTAATCATGTTTACTTTTTCGACGCCTGCTTTGGCCAAGGTCAATGTAGTAGCCACACTTCCCTGGATCGGCAACTTGGCATCAGATATAGGCCAGGACAAAGTCGCTGTAAAAGTTCTGGTAAAACCTAGCCAGGATCCCCACCAGATAGAGGCAAAACCGAGCATGATTCTGGCGGTGAGGAGTGCTGACATCCTTATCTATAACGGTCTTGATCTGGAAATCGGCTATTTGCCTTTACTAATTGAATCATCGAGAAACCCCAAAATCCAACCGGGTCAAGCAGGCAATCTTGATTGTTCTCAATTCATCAAAGTCATCGAAAAGCATGAGACAGTGGATCGCAGCATGGGGGACGTGCATCCTTTAGGGAATCCTCACTATCACCTTTCGGCACAAAATATTTTGGGTGTTGCTCGCGGCATGGCACAGGCCCTTAGTAATTTAGATCAGGAGCACGCATCCTTTTATAAAACAAACTTAACAGTCTTTGAAGCAAAGCTTAAAGACAAAAAAACGCAGTGGGCAAAAATACCATTAAAGGGGAAAAGGTTTGTTGCTTATCACCGATTCTTTGAGTATTTGGCGCAGGAATTTGGTTTTCAGATTGTAGGTTACGTTGAAGAAAAGCCTGGAATTCCTCCATCTGCCGGATACATCGAAAAGCTCATTGAATCCATGAGAAGATCGAAGCCGGATGGTATTATTACTACAACATATTATGGTAAAAACGAGATTAATGCTCTCTCTGAAAAAACCGGAGTTAAAAGCATAGTCATTCCCCATGACGTCGGTTCCGTACTCGGTACCAATGACTGGTTTTCTTTGATGGATACAGTTCTAAAATCATTACAATAAGGAGTTTCATATGGAAGCGTTTAGCTTTTTCTTATATCCGCTGGCAGCATGCATTCTTTTAATCCTGATTCATGCCTATTTCGGCATTCATATCCTGGAGAGAGGGATTGTCTTTGTTGACCTTTCACTGGCACAGTTCATTGGAATAGGCCTTGCGTGTTCCGTTCTTTTCAGCCACGATGGAGCACTAAAGTATGTCTTTTCGGTTTGCTTTGCCATTTTAGGTGCCCTAATTCTTGCTCTTTCACGCCGAATAGCGAAACACACAAACCTTGAAGCTTTTATTGGCGTGCTCTATATTTTCTCTCTGGGCATCGGCATGCTGATTCTTGATCGTTCGCCTCACGGAACAGAAGAATTTAAAACTATCCTCAATGGCAATATCATTTGGACCACCGGGACAGATTTATTTTATACTTTTATCCTCTATGCTGTTATAGGCATCTTTCACTTCATCTTCAGAAAGAAGTTTTTTAGCCTCTCCAGTACTGGTGAAGGTAGCTATCTCTGGGAATTCCTGTTTTTTCTGAGCTTTGCCCTGGTGTTGGTTAAATCGGTACAGATGGCAGGAATTCTTCAGGTCTTCACTTTTCTCATTGTTCCAGCGTTGATCGGGAAATTATTTACCAGAGAACCATCGAAAGTATTAATAGGCGGTTGGCTGCTCGGTTTTCTTTTCAGCTCTTTTGGATTGTTTGCTTCATATAAGTGGGATTTACCCACAGCGCCGCTAATCGTGGCATCGCTGAGCATCCTCTACTTCTTGATGTTGTTAGTTAGAGTAATTGGTAATGATAGGTGGTGCTAATTAGCAGTGTGCCGATATGGGCATAATATTTGTGACAATAAAATATTCATTTATGACGCCAGAGATAACGTCAGGATTTAGATAAAACCACGAAGCAATGAAGCCGTGTAGCAAAAGGAGAAGAAATGCGAAAAGTAATAGCAGGTGTGTTTATAGGAGTAATGAGTATTGTTTTGATAGGGTGTGGTGTTACGACAAACATCATTAATCAAAAAACACAAAACGCAAGAACGGATGTTTTTACAGAAATGAAGAATAATGATTCCCCTGCACAGGGCTTTGTCACTCTGGCGATCAAGGCGACCATCAAGACTCCTCTTGAAGGATATTATTTGTTTGAGTCAAAGGATTCGATGTTCGGGAAGCCTAGTTATCCATTTGTAATTAATATCGACGGACAGGCAGCGGTATGGAAAGTTGATGGGGGAAAAGAAATCCTGCCTAGCTACGATAAGGACGGGATGACAAGCCATGATCCTGAGGCCGGAGAGGGTATAAAATATGTCCTGGAGAAAAAGATACAACTGCGTGCCGGAACACACAAAGTATTTCTTGGACTTTCCAATGATGACTATTTCAAAGAATTAGAAATAAAGCTCCAGGAAGGAAAAACCTTTACACTGGAATTCAAACCCATTTATAAATACAAAACCCAACCTACTCGAATTCCTGCCTTTAAAAAGGGTATTAAAGGATACGAGGTATATCTGAATAATATGCACATTTAATCTGGGTGTCAGGACCTCTTTACCCCGCGGGTCAGGGCTATTCTACGCGCCGGTGCGATATTTAAAACGTAAATGGAATTGATCTAACAATCGCCGCTTGAGCGTGCTGTCCCGCTCAAGCTGTTAATAGTAGACACTAGCCTTTATTGGTGATGGTTCTATTTATTCTTTTAAAATCCTCCTCTGTCAGGTAATTAGAACCGTCACCTGTTTTTTCCGGCTTTGAGAAATACTCATCACGGCGGAATTGGCATCCGCTTTCCAAATAAAAACTACGAAGACAAAAAAAGAACTGAAAAAATATTGTTATTCATTTGCATCCGGTAGCCAGAAATCATATAATGAATTCGATGCGGACGAAATATTTTAGGTAAAGGTACAATTATGGACCATTTGAATTTACTGCTTAACATCGGCCAACTTGATTGGGTCTTTAAAGGCAGCTCCAGCATTGAAAAATTGCTGGATAATATCGTAGTCATGATGGCCGGTATATGCGTGCCGATGTCTGTTCTATTTATATTTACGATGACGTAAAAGGCGAACTGGTTCTGCGGGCAAACACCGGTTTTAATCCGGAGATCATCGGGAAAATAAAGCTCAAGCGCGGCGAGGGTATCGCCGGCACGGTCTTTGAGAAAAACGATCCGGTCTGCGTCACCGACGGCTTTACTCATCCCAACTTCCGCTATTTTAAGGGAACCGGGGAAGAACGCTATAAATTATTTCTGTCCGTACCGATAGTCAGCGGCGCGGTGCCCGTGGGAGTAATCATGCTGCAGCGGCAGCAAAACAACCGTTTTAAAGATAGCGATATCAAGGCGCTGCAAATAGTTGCCTCCCAGCTTGCCACAGTGTTCGACAATGTTAAGATTATTATTTCTTTACAAGGTGCGGCGCCTGGAGAGATTATACGCGTTAAGAAGGAACAACTCGACGGCATATTCCTCAAAGGTAAAGCGGCGTCCCGGGGTTATGCCTACGCGAAAGCAACACTAGCGGTCGGCACAGAAAGGTTCCACGATATGGCGAAAGCCGAGGAGCTGACGCTGCGGCTGTTGGCGATGGGTGATATCAGTAGTATCGAAAATGAATTATTTTCTTCTTAAAAATATTGGTGGACGGAAAAGGGGATTATATGCGGACTCATTACTTTCAACATGTTCCGTTTGAAGGGCTTGGCAGCATCGCACATTGGCTGGAAGCAGCCGGGCACGAAATAACAAATACCAAGTTTTTTGAGTCAGCAAAGTTCCCTGATCTAAAAAAGATAGACCTGCTCGTGGTCATGGGAGGTCCGATGAGTGTAAATGATGAAGATGATTTCCCTTGGCTTGTCTCTGAAAAACAGTTCATTCGTGAAGCCATCAATTCAGGAAAGCCAGTCTTGGGTATTTGTCTTGGTGCGCAGCTTATTGCCAGTGCCACAGGTGTTAAGGTTTATCGCAATTCCGTGAAGGAGATCGGCTGGTTTCCGATATGCGGGATTTCATCAAAAGACGGGTCTATTTTTAGTTTCCCGCCGGCGGTGGAAGTATTCCATTGGCACGGTGAAACATTTGACTTGCCATCAGGAGCAACCCGCCTCGCGAAAAGTGATGGATGCGAAAACCAGGCGTTTCAAATCGGCAATTCGGTTATCGGTTTGCAGTTTCACTTGGAAACCACACCAAAAGCGGTTCGGGAAATTGTCTCCCATTGTCGAGATGAATTGGTTCCATCGCGATATATACAGACGAAGGAAGAAATCCTGTCAGCTAAGCATGAGACATATAAATCAATAAATCAGCTGATGGGCAGCATACTTTCTTTCCTGCTACGAAAAGATGGCTAACATTGGGGCAAACCGGACTGGTTCTTTAGGGGTTCACTTGTTTTTCTTTTCATCAATATCGCCTGGATACATCATTGCAGCCGGTCCACGCTCGCGCGTGCGGACTCTAATGACATCCTCCACAGGCGTAATAAAAATAATGCCGTCGCCCGTCTCGCCCGTATAAGCCGATTTGAGAATCGCTTCGAGTGCAGCGTCAAGGTTGCGGTTGTTCAAGACAATATTGATTTGTATTTTAGGAAGCATGTTGACCTGATAGGTTCCGGCGCGTCCGACCAGTTGAATTCCTCCCTGGCGGCCATGACCCCGCACCTCAAACATATTCATGCCCACAATCCCTATTTCATTAAGGGCGTCTCTGACATCATTTACTTTATCTTCGCGAATGATCGCTTCGATTTTTTTCAGCATGGTAAAATCTCCAATTTATTAAATAATACTTTGTTTAACTGTCTATAAAGACAGTGGTCTATGAGTATGATCTTTCTCCATGGGAACTGATATCCAGCCCCACTTCTTCTTCCACTGGACTTACCCGCAATCCGATACTCATATTAAGCGCCTTGGCCAGCACATAGGTCATCCCGAAAGAAAAAATGATGGTGACAATGACGGCAATAATTTGAATGCCAAGTTGGGAAGCATTACCGAAAAACAAACCGTTGGCTCCATCGGCGTTAACGGCTACAGTAGCAAATAATCCTGTGGCTATAGTGCCCCAGGAACTGGCCATGCCGTGACAGGCCCAGACATCGAGCGACTCATCCAGTTTGCGTCGCTCCCGGAAACGCATAGCATAATAAGAAAGGGGCGCGGCTACGGCGCCGACAACCATAGCACCCAAAGGGGTAATATAACCGGAAGCCGGGGTCACCGCTGCCAGACCTACAACCATTCCTGTTGCAATTCCCAGCGTGCTGGGTCTGCCGTCCAGCCAGGAAAGCAGCATCCATACCAGACCGGCGGTTGCTGCCGAGGTGTTGGTCGTCACCAAAGCGTTTACCGCCACGCCGTTTGCCGCAAGGGCGCTGCCGGCATTAAAGCCGAACCAACCGACCCACAGCAATCCGGTTCCTAATACGGTAAGCGGAATATTGTTTGGTTCCATCGGAACATTGCCGTGACCTTTGCGCGGACCGATGACTAAAGCAAACGCCAAAGCCGAAAAACCAGCGGCGATATGTACAACCGTTCCGCCGGCAAAATCAAGAACACCCATCTCTTTCAGCCAACCTCCTTGTCCCCAGACCCAGTGGCAAAGAGGATCGTATACCAATGTCGCCCAGAGAAGACTGAAAAGCAGGAAACTCTTGAATTTAATTCGTTCCACGAAAGCGCCTGTAATCAATGCGGGCGTGATGACTGCAAACATCATCTGAAAGGAAGCAAAAAGTTCATGAGGGATGGTTTTAGCGTAAGCGGCGTTAGGCTGGGCTCCGACTCCCTGAAAACCCAGAAAGTTCAAGCCTCCGATCAATCCGCCGATGTCCGAACCGAAGGCAAGAGAATATCCGTAAAGCACCCACTGCACTCCGATCAGAGACATGAAGATATAGCTCAAAGTTAAAGTGGAGAGAACATTTTTCCTCCGCACCATGCCGCCATAAAAAAACGCCAGTGCCGGCGTCATCAAAAGAACAAGAGCACAACACACTAATATCCAGGCCGTATCGCCTGCGCTGATTTGTGCAACCATCGTATCCCTCCCATTTTTGTATGTTAGGTCATATGATAGCAATTATCCTGCCACAATATATTTGTTATTAAATACAGCGAGTTATGAAATTTATAAAAAGACGGTGGTGCACATATTTGTGCATACTGAAAAATAGTGAAACATAAATGTACCTATTATTGTAAATTACAAACACTGTTCCAGGATCTTTTGAACCAATTCTGGGGTAACGTCGGAGCGTTCACCCAGCTTGACCATGCCGTGCGCCTTAAGCTGTTCCACCACCGGCGGAATGCACGCTGCCGTAAGGCCATAAGCTTTCAGGCGTGTGGGTAACTGCATGCTCTCAAAAAAGGCGCGGGTTTTTTCGATGGCGGCATCGATGCGTGTTTCTTCATCTCCCTCTGTGATGCCCCACACGCGCTTCCCATACTGCAAGAGTTTTTGGCGTTTGTCACCCAAACGCGTCTTGAGCATACCTGGCAATACCACGGCCAGAGTTTTGGCGTGATCCAAACCATATAGGGCCGTCAATTCGTGGCCCACCATGTGCGTAGCCCAGTCTTGGGGAACGCCCGCGCCAATGAGTCCGTTAAGCCCCAGAGTGGCGCACCACATGAGGTTTGCGCGCACATCGTAATTCTCCGGTTCGGCCAGAGCTGTAGGTCCGTCCTCGATCAAGGTCAGGAGCAAACCTTCGGCAAAACGGTCCTGAATCTTGCCGCCTGCCGGATAGGTAAGATACTGCTCCAGGATATGCACAAAGGTATCCACCACTCCGTTGCCGATCTGACTGGCCGGCAGGCTGAAGGTTTTAGTGGGATCCAGCACAGAAAATTTCGGGAAGATCAAAGGGCTTAAGAAGGGCAGTTTGGCATTGATGGAACGGCGTGTGATGACACTACCGTTGTTCATTTCCGAACCGGTGGCCGGCAGTGTCAACACGCAGCCGAAGGGCAGGGCTTGAGTAATATTGGTTCCGAACGCTGCCAGGATATCGGCCGGATCGCCCTGATAGGGTATGGCCGCGGCCATGAACTTGGTGCCGTCGATCACGGAGCCGCCACCCACGGCTAACAGGAAATCGATACTTTCGGCGCGCGCCTGTTTTACACCTTGCATCAAAGTTTCATAGGAGGGGTTGGGTTCGATACCGCCGAATTCGGTTTGGTGGTAACCCTCCAGAGCTTTCTTAACCTCGTCAAGCACACCGTTGCGTTTAATGCTGCCGCCGCCGTAGGTAATCAGAACATTGGCTTCCTTCGGGATTTCCTTGGCAATAACCTTGATACGGCCTTTGCCGAAATAAATCCGGGTCGGGTTATGAAATACAAAGTTTTGCATCGCTCATACTCCTCATGATGGTTGCATCGTTTCTTCTTTGCCTTGTTGATACCATCATAAACTTAGAAATGTCAAACATTCGATCTCTAAATCCGCGCATAGCGGGGGTTACCAACTATGAATACAAGAGGGTGTTAACATGGGTGAATTCAGTACATCTGAATGTATTATGTTGAATGTGATCCGGTTCATCATTTTTCTCAGATACCGATTCGCAAAAAAGAAGAAAAAGATTCACCGATCGGTTCCTGTGGGATCCGGAAAATCAGAACAAACCGCGTTGATACACACATGATTGTATATATGCCTCAAAAAGAAAAAGTTCACCGTCCTCCGCGTTACCCCGCATTACCCCATGGTGCCCTTTAGGGTATTCAGGTTTTTCAGGTCATCATGGTATATACTCGGGATCAAAATTCGTTATGATCGTCTGACGCGTCTTGTTGATAAGGTCTTGAACTGTATCGGTGGTATAGCTGCTGGTATCGATGGGGTCCCCGATGACGATCTGGATTTTTCCCGGCTTCAAGGTAAAGCTCCCCTTACGCATGATGCGCCTGCTTCCATTGATCGTAACCGGTAGGATGGGAATCTTCCGCCGGACGGCTGTTACAAATCCTCCCTTTTTGAATTCATGAATCTGCCCATCAAGTGACCTGGTTCCTTCGGCAAACACCATTACGCTCACGCCCTTGGGTAAACGATCAAATCCCTTGTTGATGCTTTCAATTGCGCTGGTGGTATTGGAGCGGTCAATGAAGATATTCCGTGAGGCGTATAGCGCGTAACCGAAAATCGGGAGTTTGAGAATTTCCTTTTTGATGATCCATCGGTATTGAATACCCAGAGTAGTAACCAGCGTAATAATGTCATAGTGCGATTGATGGTTGGAAATAATGATATACGATGTTCCCTTCATAATCTTATTCTTGTTTTCTATTTCCGTGCGGACAAAAGATACGGCAAGCATGGTGTATGCCCAGAGCTTTGAAATGGAGAACGCGAGATTACCGGTACGGCTTAACAGGCCTGCAACCATGACGGGGATACCCAGGATAACGGTCGCAACTGTTGCCCAAAAACCAAGCCAGGCAACGCATATTGCCTTGTATATTGATTTCATAGCCTAGCTTCCCTTTTACAGGTTCTTATGAAGAAAATTTGTTGACATGGGATGTCAATCGCATTATATTCACGCCGCCTGAAAACTGGTTCCACAAAAAGAACCGGACGGACGGCGTTTTTTAACATTCCTTACTGGGGAATCGTTCAATGGTAGGACAACGGACTCTGACTCCGTTTATTAAGGTTCGAATCCTTATTCCCCAGCCAATTTTCATTCTAATTATAACAAAAATTCAACTATTTATAGACTATTCAAAAATACTTAGATGCAAGGCTCGCGAGGATCGAGTAGCGGAGCATACTTTTAGCGTACGTGAACAGCGAGAGCCGAAGCGCAACGAAGCAGACACGTGCCCTTCAGGGTATGAACGTTTTTCATTAGTCTTTTGCAATTTTAGTCCATGAATCCCGCAGCGGCACAACCCGATTGAAAACTGGTTTTCCCGCGACAGTATCCATATCAACACAAAAATACCCCAGTCTTTCAAACTGGTATTGGCTTCCCGGGGCGGCGTTTTTCAGGTTTGTTTCAACATAGCAAGCCGTCAGTGTCTCCAGAGAATTCGGGTTCAGATGATTAACAAAATCATCTCCTTCGCTTCCCGGATCCTCGATGCTGAACAGCCGGTCGTACAATCGTGCTTCCGCTGGCACACTATGCTGGGCTGAGATCCAGTGAATAACGCCCGGCACTTTGCGTCCGTCCGCCGGCGGCGCGTTGCGGGTTTGGAGATCATAGGTGCAGTGCAGTTCAACCACCTCTCCGGTGCTCTCATCCTTCACCATGTTTTCAAATTTTATGACATAAGCGTTTCTCAGGCGGACTTCACGTCCCGGGCCAAGACGATGATATTTTTTAGGCGGATTTTCCATAAAATCGTCACGCTCGATATACAGCGCTTTGGAAAAGGGGACCTCTCTAGTTCCCATGACTGGATTTTGCGGATGGTTGGCGCACTCGAATTGCTCTACCTGATTTTCAGGATAGTTGTCGATTACAACGCGCAGGGGACGCAAAACGCACATTGCCCGCGGTGCGTGTTCGTTTAGATTCTCGCGCACGCAATGCTCAAGCAGGGCTACGTCAATTAGATTATCATTTTTCGCTACGCCGATTTGGGCGCAGAAATTTCTAATGGCCTCGGGCGAGTAGCCCCGGCGCCGCATTCCCGTAACGGTGGGCATGCGCGGATCATCCCATCCCTGCACATAGTTTTTTTTCACCAATTCAATGAGCCGCCGCTTACTGAGAACAGTATAACTCAAATTGAGCCGGGCGAATTCGATCTGCCGCGGGCGCGAGTCGGTGATCAGCCGCTCTACGATCCAGTCGTACAGTGGGCGGTTGTTTTCGAACTCAAGGGTGCAGATGGAGTAGGTGATTCCTTCCAAGGCATCAGAGAGGCAATGGGCAAAATCGTACATGGGGTAAATGACCCATTTTGTTGCCGTTCTGTAGTGAGGTTCCCGTTTGATGCGGTAGATGACGGGATCGCGCATGACAATGTTAGGCGATGCCATGTCAATTTTTGCGCGCAGAGTATGGGCGCCATCCGCAAATTCGCCGGCGCGCATACGTTGAAACATGTCCAGATTTTCCTCCACAGAGCGGTTGCGATACGGACTTTCCTTGCCCGGTTCGGTGAACGTTCCTCGTTGCTCCCGCACTTCATCGGCGTTCAAACTGCATACATAGGCGCTGCCGGATTTAATAAGCAAAACGGCGAACTGATAAAGCTTTTCGAAATAGTCGGAGGCATAAAACAAACGCTCACCCCAGTCAAACCCCAGCCAGCGAATATCGCGAATGATCGATTCCACGTATTCCATGGATTCGCCCAGCGGGTCAGTATCATCCAGCCGGAGATTGCAAGTTCCCTGATATTGCGCGGCAATTCCGAAGTTGAGGCATACGGATTTTGCATGGCCAATATGGATATAGCCGTTTGGCTCGGGTGGAAAACGGGTGGCGACACGTCCATCGTTTTTGTTCGTCTGTAAATCGTCATCAATGATATTGCGGATAAAATCAGTTGGGTTTGAGGTTGTAACTTGGGTCATATGTTTGAAACTCCTTAGACTCTATAAAATGCGTGTTGAAATCTATAATATTCATGGAAATATATCAAGAGTATAAACAAGGAATAAGTGTTTGCAGCTTACACCTGCAATTGTTCAGTGTTTGGTCTTTGTCTTAAGTGAAGATTGCAAAAATAATCAAAAAACGGCTGCAATCTAACTTAACAAGTGGTATAATTATTGATGACAGGTCATATCAAAATAACCATTGGAGGTACGTAATCATGAAAATTTTTTTGAAAAGAAAAGTGAAGTTTGTAGTTTCAATTGTTCTGATAGGTTTTTTCATTAATTTAATTGCCTGCGGGACAATCATGTTTCCTGAGAGA
>JBEKRZ010000033.1:0-26041 GCA_049517435.1 Smithella sp.
TGGGACATACTGAAATAAGGGCTATAATGCCCAGGAAGAAATGAGTCCTCCTGCCTTCCTAATTAATATTACAAATTAATTATACATCATTCTATATACGAATTCGTGGTAGGAGGAAGAAACAAACAAAGCGGTCCCGGCAAGAATGGGCTGTCGCCAAGCTCGTACGCACACCGCTTAAAACAGCTATGAAGAAAGCCGGTATAGAAAGAAGGATTACACCGCACATGTTTAGACATTCATTTGCTACACACATGCTTGAAGAAAGAGCTGACTTAAAAACAATTCAAGCGACAATGGGGCATGAGGATATAGGCACTACGCAGATTTATACAAAGGTCAATCCTGAACACATGACAAAAACGATTAAGAGAGTCTTCAAAACGTAAAAAGGAGATGATCATGAAACTTACTTTATTTACATTTTGGGTAATCTGTTTAATCCCTATTAGCATGACAAAAAGCTATGCTTTCCGCTGCGGAAATGAAATTGTAAGCTGCGGGGACACTGCCGCCAGCGCTCAAGCTAAATGTGGACGTCCTTTTCAAATCGGTTCGGGATATGAAAATATTGAAGGAACCATCCAATATGTTGAAAAACTGTTTTATAACTACGGAGAAAATGATTTTATTTATTTAATTTCTATATATAATGGAATAATAATTAAAATTGATACCGTTGAACGCGGATCCGGAAAAGGACAATGCCAATAATAAAGTGATGTGGTCACTGGTAGTCACTATATTATAGCTATTTTGACAATTTCAATTTTATTTATTTTTTCCTGTGATGTTGATTTTCTTATTTTCCCAATTCATACAACATTTCAATCGGTAGTAATTAATTAGTGCGTGGCGAAACCCACAGTATTGTGGCGAAAATAACCATTTCTTTTGCAGGCGAGGTTATCTATCTATGTATATTGTTACGCAGTGTTTAATAAACGCTTGTCTTTGATTTTACATGATAATTTTCAATTTTATTTACTGGAGATAAATGATTTCTGCATTTGGCATATAAGTTGCTACAATCAATATGAACAAAGAATAAGTTAATAAGGAGAGACTTTATGTTGAAGATTTTCCTTAAAGAAGGACAGAAAGGTTTTACGTTGATTGAGTTGATGATCGTTATCGCGATTATCGGTATATTGGCTGCCATTGCTATTCCGCAGTTCATTCAATATAGAAAAAGAGGCTATGCTGCCGCTATTAATGCTGATGCCAAAAACGCCTACACTGCAGCCAATGCATTTTTCTTAGATAATCTGAATGTCACGTCTGAAACTACAGCTAACCTGGTGTCTGCAGGCTTCGCACCCACGACCGGAGTCACCACTACCGTGACGGCCGGGGCTAATATGGATAACTATACAATAACTTCAACAAACCCTACGGCAGGTTTGACTACTGATCACGCAACCTATGCTGTTACCGCTGGTGTTTTAACCGTGACACCTGCACATTATTAGAATTTTTTATTAGACAGAATTATTTTCAAAGAGCGCTTTTGGGCGCCCTTTTTTATTTTCGGCCATCCTCCAATTCCGCAAGTATAGGGTTAAAATAAAGGGGACAGTTTTTGTCCGTATTGCGGCATGATAATTTTATGATTAGTGCTATGATTAAAATTATGTTGGATACAACAATTCAAATGGTAATCATCAATTCTGATAACTGCCTGTCATTGAGACTTTGTAGATTTTATCAATAACCGAGAAATGTCTTCATTGAACACTTATCAAGTAAAAGTCAGAAAAAAGTAATGTGGTCACTGGTGGTCACTATTTTAGATATTTTGACAATTTCAAGAAAAAAGGCGTTCCGCTAACTACACGAAACGCCTTCTATTTTGGTGAGCCCTGTCGGAATCGAACCGACAACCTAATGATTAAGAGTCATTTGCTCTGCCAGTTGAGCTAAGGGCCCTTTTCCTCTCTTTATGTTCTGGTACGCCCGGTAGGATTCGAACCTACGACCAACAGATTCGAAGTCTGCGACTCTATCCAGCTGAGCTACGGGCGCTCATTATCAATATAATGGGGTGAGTGAAGGGGTTCGAACCCTCGACCTCCGGGGCCACAACCCGGCACTCTAACCAGCTGAGCTACACCCACCATTTTTCGCTTTGGTGCGCCTGGAGGGATTCGAACTCTCGGCCCACGGATTAGAAGTCCGTTGCTCTATCCAACTGAGCTACAGGCGCATTTTTTAACCATGTGCCAAAAAGATTCAGCGTTTTATCGCCTCCGCCTTCTTTTGTCAAGACCTAATGCTGATGAAATTGCAAACAATTTTAAACTTGCATTTACCGGACAACTGTATAAAAAGATCCAACTGAAAAATCACCTATTATTTAACATAACCGGCAATACCTTCAAACCGGTATCTTTTTTTATTAATCTTTCCTCCCTGGGGATCTGTTGAATAGAAATAATGTTCCGTTTTCGAATTATACCACCGGTAAAGCTCTCTGGTATTTGTCAGTCTGGATGTCGCGATGTTGCCTATCGAGCCTTCAAATATGTATCCCTGAAGATTCTTGCCGCCGCCCGTTATATTATAATGGTAAAAGTGATCCTTTTTTTGCGGATTGTACCAACGATAGAAACTAGTCGTCCCAGGTGTTTCCTGCTTAAAAAGCCGAAAAGCAATGCCTTCTTTCACGTATTTATTTTGACTTAATCTCTTTGTTTCCGCTTGAGGATTGGCCGTAAATAAATAATCCGTTCCATTGTAATATCTATAAATATCAATTATCTTCAATGTATTATCGGGAATCACTTCCGCAAAGACTTCAACGATTGCTTCACCGCCATTGGTATCGAACACAATCTTATCCAAATAATAACCCGGCGTCATTTGTCCTGTATTTAAAGTAATTTTAAGATAATTGGTTTGACTGGTTGTTGCGCCGGAATTAGGCACAATGTTTATGCTACCGGCAGGAAGATAACCCGTGTTTTTTCCCAGTATCTTCGCGCCTTCAAAAACCAGAAGATTATCATTGCTTATGATCGTAAGTACATGAGGCCCGTCAGTAAGTCCTTCCGCAATCAATAATTCTCCCCTTTTTTCTTTAAGACCGGCAAACAACTTATGATCATCAATTAGATTTGCATCAAGATATACGGTTAAATTGACTTCGTCAGGATAAGTTAATAAATAAAAGATTATTCCTGTTCCACTGAAGTTAATCTTAAGAGAATTTTCTCTTTCCGCACCCAAGGGATAACCATTACTTTCCCTCCATTTGCCCATTAATTCCATCGTTTCTTTCAAATATCCTGGCACAGTGTAAACTCTGCTTTCCCGCGCTTCTTCATTGACAAACGATATATATCTGCCATTATTGATATTGGTAGTGGCGTCTTTTGTTCCATGTTTCTGAACCGCTACCGACCATGCCAACATTTCTTTACCACTGTTGGTCACCATTATCTTTTTAGAAACAATTTTCTCCGGCAAAATACTGCCCATATCCAACCTTAAAGGATTCAAATTAATCAAAGGAGATTTTTGAGTGGATACTATTATAAAAGTGAAAAAGATTGTTTTTGATTCGCCCGCGGATATAACTTTAATCATTTCTTTATGTGTGCCTGTCGAGAATTCCTTATGGCAGACAATTTTCCTACTTCCGGTCTCGAGTTTCATCTCTACAGTATGAAACACATTGGGGGAATTATTATCATTCAACAATGATTTACCGGACAATAATTGGACTTCTATTTGAAGAGAGTCAGCAGCGTTACTTTTTACCGCACTTGATAATCGCTGGTTTTCTAATTTCTCCCATCCTTCCGGCCCATTTGTTGACCAATCAATGACGCTGGAACCCGTATTCTTTAACGTAAATATTCCTCTTACGGCCTCGCCAGGAGTGATTGTTCCTAAATTAATTTCCTGCGGCGTTATTGCCATGACCGGATGTAAAAGCTCTCCCTCCTCGCTTATAGAGCTTTTAACATTCTGCTTAACAACAGTTTGATCCTGTACTGTATTTATATTACTTTGAGCAACAGCTATAAATGGATAAATAATCAGCGCAAAAATAATAAAGATAAAATCATTCTTTATCTTCAACATAAATACCTCTTTTAAAAATAATTACGGGTATGAACCCCAAAGCAAGCTTTGGAAACAGATTCCGCAGCAAGCTGCGGTATATTAAACTCTCCGCTTCGCGGGATAATTCGACCTGCAAGCTTCAGTGCACTTTGTTTCTGAAGCTTGGGTCTCATTAACTTACCAATTCCGACACGTGACCTTAAGGTTATACGCTACGCTTTCGAAATTGGAGTTTCACAATAATGAATGATGAGTTCCTAACTCAAAGCTTAAATTTAAGCAACTCTTTTGAAGCCATCGAATTCAAAATACTTGACATAACTGGCAAACAAGATGTAGCGTTCATTCAATTTTTCGTAAAGATCACATTTACAAAGCGGAGATTACTGAGTGGAGTCTACTCCGGCAGGATCAAGAGACTCCCTACAATAATGAGACCCAAGCTTCAGAAACAAAGCGCACTGAAGCTTGCAGGTCGAATTATCCCGCGAAGCGGAGGATAACGTGACCTTCCGCGGGTTAAACCACATTCTTCCTTCGGCTGAAGCCGGGGAATTATAAACCGTGGGATTGTGTTCCTGATTAAACGACTATGAATTCCGATAAATTAAAATACTGGATTGCGCTAAAATCTATTGCGGGCATCGGCAATATTACTTTCCCGGCATTAATGGATAAATTTGGTTCTCTACCTGCTATTTTTACCGCACCGGTGTCACAATTAAAAGAAATTCGGGGAATCTCCAAAGAAATAGCCAAAGCTATTACTGGTTTTAGAGATTGGGATAAAGTTAAAGAAGAACTTGAACTCATTGACAAAAATAAAATTAATATAACTACTTATCAAGATGAGCTTTATCCAGCAAAATTAATGAATATTTATGACCGGCCTCCTTTTCTTTATGTTCGCGGCAACCTGAATAAAAATGATGTAAATATTGCTGTAGTCGGCTCCCGTCTGGCCAGCACTTATGGTAAATACACAACGGAAAGAATCTGCCGCGAACTTGCCCTCAAAGGTTTAACTATAGTCAGCGGCATGGCTAGAGGCATTGATTCCACAGCACACCGCGGAGCATTGACCGCACAGGGTAGAACTATAGCCGTCCTCGGCAGTGGATTGGATGTTATTTATCCACCGGAAAACAAAAAATTGTTTGCTGAGATCATTGAAAATGGCGCGGTTATTTCTGAATTCCCGCTGGGCACACCGCCACGTTCAACCAATTTCCCGACACGCAATCGTATCATCAGCGGTATGTCCTACGGCGTTGTAATTGTAGAAGCGGGAGAAAAAAGCGGTTCTCTCATTACAGCCAGGCTCGCGCTGGAACAAGGAAGAGAAGTCTTTGCCGTGCCCGGAAGTATCGATGCCGCAGGTTCGCGCGGAACAAATAAATTGATCAAGCAAGGCGCAAAATTAATTGAAAATACCGATGATATCCTGGAAGAAATTTTGCCCCAAATCGAAAGAACAATTGTATTGAAACCGCATTCTATCGTCAACTCCAAAGTCATTGCCGCTAAATCATCCGAAATATTGAGTGCTGTTGATCAAAAAATCATTGGTTTTATTTCCGGCGATCGTGTTCATATTGACGATTTAATTTCTTCCACCGGCTTATCGTCTGCCGATATTTTAAGCGCATTGACAACATTGGAATTAAAGGGGATAGTTCAGCAACATACGGGAAAATTTTTTTCCAAGAAAAAATGATTACCGCACAAATAATCTCCAGATGATCAATTATGAACTATACTTTTCACTGCGTCATTTAATAAATATGTCTTTACAAAATATCTTCTTCCATTTATAGGGGGCAAAAAATTAATCTTATCTCGCGGAAGATTTGTCAAAATTTTAGCGGCAATTTCACCTCGAGCAATTATCAGGAGTGGTTATGGCGAAGTCATTAATTGTTGTGGAATCTCCCACAAAAGTTAAAACAATAAAAAAATTTCTTGGCAGTGGCTTTGATGTTGTAGCTTCGATGGGACATATTAAAGATCTTCCAAAAAGTACTCTGGGTATTGATCTGGAAAAGAATTTCGAACCAACTTATAATGTAATTGAAGCCAAAAAGAAGACTATTGATGAATTAAAAAAAGCCGCTAAAAATGTGGAAAATATTTATCTTGCCCCCGATCCCGACCGCGAAGGCGAAGCCATTGCCTGGCATATATCCGAAGTAGTCAATGCTAAAAATAAAAATATATATCGCGTCCTTTTTAATGATCTTACTAAAAAAACCGTATTAGAAGCAATTAATAATCCTCTGGAATTGGACTTCAATAAGTATGAAGCACAGCAGACCCGCCGCATTCTGGATAGATTGGTTGGTTATCAAATCAGCCCTATCCTCTGGGATAAAGTCAAGAGAGGACTGAGCGCCGGCCGGGTTCAGTCCGTCGCGGTGAGAATGATCTGCGAAAGAGAAGAAGAAATCAACAAATTTGTCCCGGAAGAATACTGGAATCTTCTGGCTCAATTTGAGGGAAACAATCCACCTCCTTTTGATGCCAAATTACTCAAGGTAGACGGCAAAAAAGCAAAAGTCATCAATGGTGAACAAGCAGCCAAACTTGCGGACACCTTAAAAAAAGCTTCTTTTATTGTGGAAAAGCTGGAGAAAAAAGAATTAAAACGCTCGGCGTTGCCACCTTTTACCACCAGTAAATTACAGCAGGAAGCATCCCGCTGGCTGCGCTTTTCCGCGAAAAAGACGATGATGGTCGCTCAAAAATTATATGAAGGTATCGAACTGGGCAAAGACGGCTCCGTCGGTTTAATTACTTATATGCGCACCGACTCTTACCGCATTGCCGAAGAAGCGCTTAAAGAAGTGCGCGATTATATCCAGAAAAATTATTCACCCGATTATCTTCCGGCCAAGCCGCACACTTACAAAAACGCGCAAAAAGCGCAAGACGCTCATGAAGCCATTCGGCCATCGGCCATGGCTTACAAGCCGCAGGACATAAAAGAATATTTATCCAATGATGAATTTAAGCTCTATCAACTTATATGGAACCGCTTTGTCGCCAGCCAGATGAATCCAGCCATTTTCGATCAAACAACTATTGATATTGCCGGAGCCAATTGTATCTTCCGCGCTCAGGGACAGGTTCTCAAGTTCCCCGGCTTTACCATCGTTTACACTGAAGGCAAAGACGAAAAAGAAGAAGAGAATGGGATGGATAAACTTCTTCCCGATGTAAAAGAAAAAGAAAAATTAAAACTGATCAATTTGAATACAGAGCAAAAGTTCACGCAGCCTCCACCCCGTTTCTCGGAAGCATCTCTGGTTCGTGAACTCGAAGAAAAGGGAATTGGACGGCCGAGTACCTACGCCAATATTCTCTCCACAATTCAGGATCGGGAATATGTGCGCCGGGATAAAGGAAAATTCTTTCCGACAGAATTAGGTGTTGTTGTCACCGGGCTATTGGTTAAAAGTTTTCCCACGGTTCTCGACATTGCTTTCACCGCGGACATGGAAAACAAACTGGATATGATTGAAGACGGTAAAAGCAAGCGCGTAAAAACCCTTAAAGATTTTTACAGTCCCTTTGCCCAGGAGTTGACAAAAGCAAAAGACGAGATGCGCAACGTCAAGCGGGAAGAAATCCCAACCGACTTGGTTTGTGAAAAATGCAAATCACCTATGGTGATCAAATGGGGGAAAAATGGACGCTTTCTGTGTTGCTCCAACTATCCCGAATGTAAAAACACCATGAATTTCACCCATGATGAAAATGGCAAGGTAAAACACGTGGAGACTCAAACAACAAATATCAAATGCAATAAATGCGGTAAACCCATGCTGGTTAAGGAAGGGCGTTTTGGACAGTTTCTGGCCTGCTCCGGCTATCCGGAATGCAAGAACACCATGAACGCAGCCACCAATGAAAACGGTGAAATCATCGCGCAGGAAGCGCCAACAACCGAAGAGGTTTGCGAACTGTGCGGCAAGCCGATGGCTGTAAAGCGCGGCCGCTACGGCCAGTTCATGGGCTGCACCGGTTATCCTGAATGCAAAAACATCAAGAAGATGGGCAAGGATGGCAAAGTAACAAAGCAGGAAAGCATATTGTCGGACGAAACATGCGAAAAATGCGGAAAACCCATGGCCGTCAAGCGTGGACGATTCGGAAAATTTCTCGGTTGCACTGGCTATCCAGAATGCAAGAACATCCAGAAAATGCCTAAAACAACATCTGGAGCATCATAGGTATGATACCAAAAGCAAGTTTTGGTATCATACCCTCCGCTATGCGGGATTGTTCAACTTACCAATTCCGATGCGTTTCACTTTCGGAATTGGAGTTTCACAAATGAAAACATCTTCTGTTATAATAATTGGCGGTGGACTTGCCGGCTGTGAGGCGGCGTGGCAGCTCTTGCGGCGCGGTCATACCGTTCATCTCTATGAAATGAAGCCGCAAAAATTTTCTCCCGCTCATAAAATGGAACATCTGGCGGAATTAGTCTGCAGCAATTCTCTTAAATCCAACAGTCTCGATAATGCTCCCGGATTACTTAAAGAAGAAATGCGCCGCCTCAACTCAATAATAATAAAAACGGCGGATCGCACAGCGGTTGCCGCAGGTTCCGCTCTGGCAGTTGACCGCACTCAATTTGCCAAGGAGGTAGAAGCGCAACTCCAGCTGCAAAGAAACTTCACCCTGAGTCGTGTTGAGGTTACTAAAATTCCGCAAGATTCACCAACGATCATCGCCACGGGACCTCTAACTTCCGACACGCTGGCGCAGGAAATCACTAGAATGCTGGACAGTTATTATTTATATTTTTATGATGCCATAGCGCCGATAGTCGAAGCGGATTCTATCAATATGGACAATGTTTTCCGGGCATCGCGTTATGAAAAAGGAACTCCGGATTATCTGAATTGTCCACTAAGCAAAGAAGAATATGAATACTTCCGACAGGAATTACTGGAGGGAGAAAAGGTTGCCGCAAAGCCTTTTGAAGAAGTACGCCATTTTGAAAGCTGCTTGCCGATAGAAGTATTGGCTTCCCGCGGCGAAAAGAGTCTGGCTTTCGGACCTATGAAACCCGTAGGCCTTATTAATCCAAAAACAGGTTCCATTCCTTATGCTGTAGTTCAATTACGCCGGGAAAACATGGCCGGAACTCTTTTTAATCTGGTCGGATTTCAGACAAAACTGACCTGGCCGGAACAACGGCGCATCTTTCGCCTGATTCCCGGCCTCGAAAACGCTCAATTTGCCCGCTATGGCAGCATCCACCGTAATACCTTTATTCACTCCCCTTCCCTTCTGCTTCCTTCACTGCAACTCAAAAAAAATGAAAATGTTTTTTTTGCTGGTCAGATTACCGGCGTTGAAGGCTACACGGAATCAGCAGCCATGGGACTGCTGGCCGGATTAAATGCCGCCTTCATCATCGAAGGTAAAAAACTGCAACCGCCGCCTGCCCAAACCGCCATCGGAGCGTTGCTTCATTATATTGTTTCTGCTGAATCTGCTGATCGCTTTCAGCCAATGAATATTAATTTTGGCTTGCTGGATACATTACCTGAAAAAAAAACCAAAAAGAAAGAAAGAAACATTCGTCATGTAAGTCAAGCTCTGCAAGCTTTGAATGATTGGATTACAAGATACAACTTTGATTAATACATATTCTATTGACACCCAGGACGACTTCTCTTATACTCATTTCACACAAAAGCAAGTTTTTATCAAACGACAACTTTGTCAAACCATAATATGTTTCATCGTTAAGGAGGATTTACATGGCAACAAAGAAATTGGAGAGTTCGCTCGTTCTAATAAAACCTGATGCTCTTAAAAATTCATTAACCGGATATATACTTTCGCAATTTTCTGAATTTCATACCGGACTGCGTTTCGCAGCGCTGAAGGTTGTTTCCGTAAATCTCGCGCTGGCCGAAGAACATTACGCTGAGCATAAAGGAAAGTTTTTTTATCCGTCGCTTCTGCAATACATACGCGGTTATCTGCATTATCCGGATGATCCCTCAAAACGCAGAGTCATAGCGATATTGTATCGGGGACCAAACGCCATCAAGAACATTCGGGAAATCTGCGGAAATACAAATCCGCACGAGGCAAGAGCGCAAAGGCCCGGCTGCATTCGCGCGCTGGGAACAGTAATTCCGCTGTATGACGAAAAAGGTAAATTTATCGGAGAAAGATCAGATAATCTGATTCACGCCTCGGCAAACCCCCAGGACGCAGAGCGTGAAATCAAACTCTGGTTTATCCCTACTGATATTCCGCCCACAATGCGCTACTTCACCACGGAAACAAGCAAAGAATATTTTTACCTTAAGAACAACGCCATAAGTTCAGCCTACACACCGGGAAGTTTTTGCTTTATAGCTCCCGGAGATATCGTCTGGAAATCCGATTTGAAATTGCTGAGACAGCTTAATGAGGGGAAAAAACAGAATATTTCGACAAAAGCCGTAATTGCCAAGTATTTAATCAACAAGGAGAACGATAATATTTAAATCTTCTTCTTATAACTAAAGCATGAAACAGAAAAAATCAAAGAAAGAACGTCAAAAAAATAAACAAGAGAATGTTCATGTACCGCAAAAACTTTATCAATCTATTGACCAGGAAGAAAGAAAACTTGCAATAAGTAAAAAATATAATCTTTTATTTATCTTCGCTACCTTAATTACTGGCATTATCGCTTATTCTAATTCCTTTGACTGTTCATTTCATTTTGACGACAGCAATGTTTTCCTCAGCAGTGTTACAACTGGTTCAACGAGCATCGGGGACTGGCTTCGTCTTTTTCCAAGCCGCCCCATCGGTATATTGACGTTTGCCATTAATTATAACATCCATAAGCTTGATCTCTGGGGATACCATTTGGTGAATTTGATTATTCACCTGACCAATGCGTTTCTGGTCTGGTGGCTGACCTGGTTAACCCTGTCCACCCCGGTTATGAAAGACACCTCGATCAGCAGATATAAAACAATGGTGGCCTTTTTAACCGCTATGCTTTTCGTAACCCATCCCCTGGCTACACAATCAGTAACATATATAGTCCAACGTTTTGCCTCTCTGGCCACATTATTTTACCTTTTATCTCTGATTCTATTTGTTCATGGCAAGCTCTGGCCGGGAGACGGGGATAATATCCCGTGGTTTTTATTTGGCGGTTCGATTGCCTGCGCTGTGTTAGGTATGCTGACCAAGGAGATTGTCTTTACATTGCCCTTCGCTATACTTTTGTACGATTACTGTTTTCTTAAGACCGCTCCCTGGAAGTTCGAAACAAAGGATGCTAGTCTCCTCATTTCTTTTATTATGCTGGTAATCCTTATCCTCTTGTTTCTCAGCACTTCACAAGTGAGTCCCTTGAGTTTATTCAGTCCTGTACCACCTGATCAGGGATACACCTATTACATATCGATGAAAGAATATTTTCTTACCCAGTTCAGAGTCATTCTGACCTATATTCGCCTGTTCATTCTACCGTTTAATCAGAATCTGGATTACAATTATCCACTCGCCACCGGTTTCTTTCAGCTAAAAACGTTTTTCAGTTTTTCTCTGTTGCTGGGTATTTTAGCAACGGGTGTTTTGCTGTTTAAAAGATACCGGTTAATTTCTTTCGGGATATTCTGGTTTTTTCTCACCATGTCCGTGGAATCAAGCATCATTCCGATTTCTCAAAACGTGATTTTCGAGCATCGCACCTATCTGCCCGGTTTTGGTTTCTTTCTGGCGTTTACCAGCGCATTTTTTTATTTTTTCAAGGAAAGTTACCTCAAAATTGCAGTGATTATCATCCTGATGATTGCTTCGATAAACACTGTATTAACTTATCAGCGCAACAAAATCTGGAAGAACGAATATACCTTATGGGCCGATTGCGTAAAAAAATCTCCGGATAAGGCAAGAGCGCATGTCGCTTTCGGTCTTGCCCTTTTTAACGAAGGAAAAATCGATGAGGCGATAGATCATTATAAACAGGCCATCCGCATAACACCGGATTATAGCCTCCCCTTTAATAACCGCGGCAATGCTTACGTTAAGTCCGGCCAGTATCAACATGCCATCGAAGATTACAACGAGGCCATACGCCTGAAACCGGATTATGCCGAGGCCTATAACAACAGGGGAACTTCTTACGATAACCTCGGACAGTATCAGCGGGCCATCGAGGACTATACCGAAACTATCCGCCTGCAACCTAATTCTGCTCCGGGTTACATCAACCGGGGGCTCGCTTACGCTAACATAGGTCAGTATCAGCGGGCCATCGAGGACTACAGCGAGGCCATACGTCTGAACCCGAATCATGCAGAGGCCTACTACAACTGGGGTTTTGCTTACCTTAAACTTGGCCAGTATCAGCGTGCCATTGAAGATTTCAATAAGGCCATCTACTTGAAACAAGATTATGCCAAGGCCTACAACAACAGGGGAGTTGCTTATTTATTGCAGGGCAATAATGAACTTGGCTGCCCTGATGCTCAAAAAGCTTGTGCATTGGAAAACTGCAAAGCGTTAGAATGGGCTAAAGGCAAGGGATTCTGCCACTGATTCAGGGTTGTCCTGTTTGGCGATGCTTGCCCTTATCACGGGTATAAACCCCAAAGCAAGCTTTGGAAACAGATTCCGCAGCAAGCTGCGGGGTATTAAACCCTCCGCTTCGCGGGATTGTTCAACTCACCAATTCCGCTGTGCCTATAGTGACCTTTAGGTTATTCGCTTTCGAAATTGAAGTCTCAACAATAAAATCCGCTTACATATCTTAATTGTTACTTCAGCACTACTGCCAGCCTGTATAATTAAACAATTTGCTTTTTGCTGGTTAATGTAATAAATTTTATACTAGGGGTGCTTGATGGCTGAGATTATACCCTTTGAACCTGACACGGATAATGCCGGCGTAGGGAGTGGCGACACAAAAAACTATTATCAGAGCCATATCCTATGAAGGCAAAAGGGTATGGCTTTTTTAGTGAGAATCCAATTGTGCAAGCGAAGCGGGATCAGAGACTCCCATTGTTTTTATTGTCCCGATTTTTCAAAAACTAAAAATATAAAGTTTATTTAGAAAAGTGAACATGTCAAAAATAGTAAATATCGTCAGTGGCGGGTGCGTGGGCAATCAGTCTTTTTTTCAGGAAAAAATTGCCCGAATGGAAAATTGCCTGATTATTTGCTGTGATGGCGGTGCGCGTCATTTTCAATATTTAGGAATTAAACCTGATGTAATAATTGGCGATATGGATTCGATTGATCCTGCTTTGCTGGCAAATTACTCTATCCAGGGAATAAAAATTATAAAATATCCGGCAAACAAAGATTTTACCGATACGGAACTGGCGCTCGATTACGCGCTTGGTTTGAAACCGGAGTCTATATTTATCTGGGGCGCTCTTGGTGGCAGAATTGATCACACACTGGCCAATGTGTTCTTGCTTTGTAAGGGACAGGAAAAAGGAATCAGGACATATCTGCTTGACGAGTATGGCGAAGCTTTTGTACTGGATAAAGAGGCGACCTTCGTAAACGAAACAGGAAAAACTATTTCTCTTCTCGCGCTCAGTCCCGAAGTTACAGGAATAACTCTCTCCGGTTTTCTTTATCCTCTAAAAGAAGGAACATTAATAATGGGTGAGTCCCGGGGCATCAGCAATATTATTACTGACGCTCGCGCAAGCATTAGTGTCCGGCAGGGAAAACTACTTATCGTTAAATATTGGCAGAAAGATATTTTCCCGGAGGCGCTTTGATTTATGGGGCAGGTTAAAGTATTATGTATAGGTGGTTCCGATTCCAGCGGCGGCGCCGGAATCCAGGCGGATTTGAAGGCTGTCAGCGCCTGCGGCTGTTATGGGATGAGCGTAATCACGGCAGTGACCGCGCAAAACACTCAAGGCGTTCAGTTTATACATCCTGTTCCGCAAAAATTTATTCTGGCTCAATTAGATTCAGTGCTGAGCGATATTGGTGCTGATGCCGTTAAAACGGGGATGCTTTTAACAGTGGGAGCGGTCGAATCTGTTGTTAAAAAGGTCAAAGAATATCGCCTGGAAAAATTAATAGTTGACCCCGTGATGGTCGCCAAGGGCGGTCATTCTTTAATGCAGGATGGATCAAAGGATGTACTTATCAAAAAATTGTTGCCGCTGGCTTTTGTTCTGACGCCGAATATTCCCGAGGCGGAAACATTGGCACAAATGAAGATTAGATCAATTGCCGCGATGAAAAAAGCGGCGGTTATAATTAATAGACTGGGCGCAAAAAATGTGCTGATTAAGGGAGGGCACCTGCCGGGAAGTAAGAGATTGGGTGCCTTGGATATTCTTTTTGACGGTGATCATTATTATGAATTTTCCTCTCCCTGGATTGATATGAAAAATACTCACGGTACCGGTTGCACATATGCGTCGGCACTGGCAGCAGGCATCGCTAAAGAAGAAAGCATCTTTGATGCCGCCTGGCAGGCCAAAATTATGGTTACTGTCGCTATTGAGAATGCTTTCAGTCTGGGGAAGGGATATGGATCGGTTAACGTCTTTGGGAAAATGTTTTAATACCAAGTCGCATTCTTTGGCTAACTTTGTTGGCTTCGTTGTCGGCTTCCTCAACGTATTAGTAATACGCCTGCGGAGCCTTCTCCTTGCCGTCGCGTTATCCTTTGAATGCAACTTGGTATAACTAAAATACACACAGTAAAAAATATGTGAGCTGAATAAGCTGCTTTAATATTTTGGAGGAAGAAATGACACAATTAGAAAAAGCCCGAAAAGGATTGATTACAGAAGAAATGAAAATTGCCGCCGCAACCGAAGGCGTAGAAGCAGAGTATATCCGGCAGGGGCTGGTCGAAGGCACGATCGTTATTTGCCGCAATGTAAATCATACGGCCATCAAACCTTTGGCGATAGGCAAGGGTTTGCGCACCAAAGTGAATGCCAATATCGGCACCTCCAAAGATAATAATGATTTGACTCTGGAGTTGAAAAAATTAAAGATCGCGGAAGCGGCGGGTGCCGACGCCGTGATGGATCTTTCCACTGGCGGCGATTTGGCGCAAATCCGCAAAGCAGTCATGGAGAAAGCAACCGTAGCTATCGGTACGGTGCCGATTTATCAGGCGGCGGTAAAGATTTTACAGGAGAAAAAAGCGATATCGAAAATGACCGCGGAGGATATATTCGCCGTAATCGAAGAAAACGGCAAAGACGGAGTGGATTTTATTACTGTTCACTGCGGTGTGACCAGAATGAGTGTTGCCGCGGTGGAAGAACAGGGAAGAATTTTAGGAATTGTCAGCCGCGGCGGCGCCATGACTGCCAATTGGATGTATTGCAATAAACGTGAGAATCCGCTTTATGAGCAATATGACCGGCTTCTGGAAATAGCTCATCGCTACGATATGGTTTTGAGCCTCGGCGACGGACTTCGACCCGGTTCTATAGAAGATGCCACGGATCAGGGACAATTGCAGGAGCTGATCATTCTCGGTCAACTGGCCCTGCGGGCGCGTGCCGCCGGAGTGCAGGTGATGATTGAAGGTCCCGGCCATGTTCCCCTGACCGAGATTGTGGCCAACATTAAGCTGCAAAAGAAAATCTGTCAGGGTGCTCCATTTTATGTTCTGGGGCCGTTGCCTACGGATATCGCGCCGGGCTATGATCACATCACTTCCGCCATCGGCGGAGCAATCGCCGGCGCTGCCGGAGCGGATTTCTTGTGTTATGTCACGCCCGCGGAACATTTGCGTCTGCCGACTTTGGCTGATGTCCATGAAGGGGTTATTGCCGCGCGCATTGCCGCGCATATTGCCGATATCGCCAAAGGATTGCCCGGCGCGCGCGAAAGAGACAGGAAAATGTCACAGTGCCGGAAGAATTTTGACTGGCAGGGACAGGTGGATTTATCCATCGATCCGGAAAAAACGGTTGCGCTTTTGGAAAAAAGCAAAAGCGCGCAGGATGAAGGCTGCACCATGTGCGGTGAATTCTGCGCTATTAAATTAGGCAAAAAATAATCACGTATCTGTTTTAAGAGGAGAAATCCTTGCCTGAGGAGAAGGATAACACAATAAGAAACAATCGCCGGAACGCGGAAGGAATCGTCCGCCGGCTGAAACAATCAGGTTATGAAGCGTATTTTGTCGGCGGCTGCGTGCGTGACTTTATTCGTGGTGATGTTCCCGGTGATTACGATATTGTAACTTCGGCACATCCCGACGAAGTTTTGGCAATGTTTCCTCACACCGTAGCCATTGGCGCAAAGTTCGGTGTTGTCGCCGTCATTGTGGAACACCACTCTTATGAAGTGGCTACATTTCGGAGTGATGATATTTACGAGGACGGCAGGCATCCTTCCCAGGTTCATTTTTCTTCAGCCAGAGAAGATGTATTCCGGCGCGATTTCACGGTCAATGGACTTTTAATGGATCCGAGAACGAATGAAATAGTCGATTATGTAAATGGCCGCGCTGATATTGAGAAAAAAATAATCCGCACCATTGGTGATCCCGACAGCCGCTTTAATGAAGACTTTCTGCGGATGCTGAGGGCTATTCGTTTTGCCGCTAATTTGGGTTTTGTTGTAGAGCCTGCCACGCAAAGAGCAATTGAAAAAAACGCAGTGAAGATAAAACAGGTCAGTGCTGAGCGCGTGCAGGAAGAACTTGGTAAAATTCTCACGCGCGGCGGCTCCCGCCGCGGCTTTGAATTGATGATCGACACTGGTATCTTGAGGGAAATTCTGCCCGAAATAGATAAATTGAAAGGAGTGGAACAACCGCCGCGTTTTCATCCTGAAGGTGATGTCTGGCAGCATACCTTGATGATGCTGGAGCTGTTACCTGAAGATGGAGAGACCAATGCAAATCTATGTCTGGCGTGGGGAACACTTTTACATGATGTCGGCAAAGCTGTCACGCGCAACGAAGATGAAAACGGTGTGCATTTTTACGGGCATGTTCAACAGGGAGAAGAAATCGCCGATGATATAATGCAACGTCTCAAATTTTCCCGCGCTCAGAGGGAAACGGTGCTCAGCCTCATCCATTATCATATGGTTTTTATGAATGTCCAAAAAATGCGTTCGGGCCGGCTCAAACGATTCTTGCGCATGCCGGATTTTAATTTACATTTGGAATTGCATCGTCTAGATTGTCTTGCCAGTCACGGCATGTTGGACAATTACGAATTTTGCCGCGATCAGCTTCAGCATTTAGCTCAGGAAGATTTACACCCGCCGCGCTTACTAACCGGCGATGATTTGATTGCTCTTGGATTTACTCCGGGAAAAATTATCGGGGAAATTCTGCAATCTTTAGAAGATGAACAATTGGAAGGCAGAATCAAGACAACGGAAGAAGCCGAAGATTATGTGCGCGCGAACTGGAAGATGAAACAATGAAAAATTATCGGTTGAATATTATTTTGTTTTTTATTCCTCTGCTCGTATTGTCATGCTCTCATTCTCACAGGACTTCGCGTTGGACACCGCTATCGTCGCCTCCGCCGGTAAGGCAAAAACCGGCACTGGAGTTGATGAAATATACTATTCAAGCCGGCGCGTTTAAAAAGGTGGAAAACGCGGTACGCTTAACTGAAACGCTGAAAGATCATGGTCTGGACGCCACATATTTCGTTGCGCATGATAAGCTCTTCAAGGTTCGTTTCGGCAATTTCCCCACAAAGGAAAAGGCCAGACAAAGAGCTCAGAACCTGAAAGAAGCAGGAGTAATTGAAGAATTTTACATTGTTCAGCCGGAAGATTACACTGTCGCCAAGCAAAAGCAATACGGTACGAATTACCTTCGCGAGGCGTTGGTTAAAACCGCTCATGATTTTATCGGCGTTCCTTACCTTTGGGGAGGCGCTTCTTTCGATGACGGATTTGATTGCAGTGGATTGACAATGACTGTGTATCAATTAAATGGTTTGAATTTGCCCCGTAATTCAGCAAGGCAATTTGAGGCTGGCAGTTCCGTAGAGAGCATCGGCGATTTACAAAAAGGCGATTTAGTGTTTTTTTCAGCTAGATGGAAAAACGGTGTTTCGCATGTGGGAATTTACATCGGAAATGGTCAATTCATTCATGCTTCATCTCATGGTAAAAAAATCCGCATTGACTCCCTATCGATGGCTTACTTTACTAAACACTATATTGGTGGGAAAACTTACCTCTGATTAAAAAATATTTTCCCCTGTTTTCTTTTCTGTTTTATTCACGCGACTCAAACTTCAATTTTTTTATTTTTTATATAATATTTTGTAAAATTTTAGAAAAATAATTTTTTTATCGGGTAAAACCAAGAAAAAATAATTCATAGAAATTCAGGAACATTTTAAAGATTTAATCGTCATTCACTTGCGATCTTATCCCTCTTATTTATGGCATCTATTTTTTAAATATCAGGATAATCCAGTAATGACGGGAGTTACAGCGTCTGTTATGACAACGCAACGAACATCAGATGTTTCATCGCTGATCATTTTATCACTGTTAAAAAAATATGAATCTGTATGCTGCAAATAATAAATTAAAAATATTTGATATTTTTTTATAGTTTTTTGTTGACGTAGTAAAAAAAATAAAGTAAAATTGAATCATAAAACGGTGTATGAATTATTTTAATCAAACAAATTTGACAAAGGAGGCTTCACCTAATGGCAACAGCAAAGAAAAAAGTTGTAAAGAAGAAAGTAGCTCCAAAGAAAAAAGTAGTAAAGAAAGTTGTAAAGAAGAAAGCAGCTCCGAAGAAAAAAGTAGCAAAAAAGAAATAAATAAATTTTCGTTGTTTTAAGTTTTAAGCGGTTGAGGTTAAACGAGACGTAATTAATTATTTACACCGTGCCTCAAATATCATGGCGGTAACTGTTTTCTAACGGTTACCGCCATTATTTTATATCTGCCTCCCATAAATAAACTTTTAGTAAAAATATTTTTCTATTCATACAGTTATCACCTAATCTTCAGCCATTGATTTTTATAATGAATTGGTCTATATATCTCGGATAAATATTCATAATTTAGGAAGCAAATCGGTTATTAAACTTTTATATATTTTAAAGATAAGGGCGGATGAGACTCATGCTGGAATTAAAAAAGTTGTATTTTACCATACAGGATGATGATGTCGGCAATGGTGCCCAGCGTAATATCATTGACGGCATAGATTTCACTTTCGAAAAAGGAAAGTTTTACGTTATTACCGGACCGAACGGCAGCGGAAAAACCACTCTGGCCAAATTGATTATGGGCATTAATCCCATTTCCAGTGGTTCCATTATTTTTGAGGGCAAAGATATTTCCAAACTTTCCATTACAGAACGCGCCAAACTGGGCATTGCTTACAGTTTTCAACAACCCGCGCGTTTTAAGGGAATTACTTTTCGTGATTTGCTCTCTATTGTCACCGGATTTGATGACGAGAAGAAATTTCTGGAAATGGTAGGCCGGGTGGGCATCTGTCCGCTGTCTTTCCTGGATAAAGAAGTTGATGCCACACTTTCCGGCGGAGAGATTAAAAAAATAGAACTGGCTACGACGATTGCCGCCAATCCGAAGCTGGCCATTTACGATGAGCCGGATACGGGTATTGATTTATGGACAATCGGTCCGATGGTCAGCCTTTTGAAAAAAGAACTTACCCCGAAAACTACAACAATTGTTGTCAGCCACAACAAGGCCTTCCTGGACGTGGCGGATGTAGTGATAATTATCGACGGGGGACGGATTGTTTACACCGGCGATTTAAAAAAAGCGTTGCCGCTGTTAACTGATTTGAGTATTTGCGCTTATCATCACGAATGCGAGGGAGACCAAGATGCTGGATGCCTTAGATAAAAAATTATTAAAAACAGTCGCCGATCTGGAAGGATTGCCCAAAGGCGCTTACAACATACGAAAAAACGGCAAGCTCCTTCAAAGGCAAATATCGGCCAATATTGATATCGAAACCAATGCCGAAGGAACCGGCATTATTGTCACCATTAAGCCGGGCACAAAAAACGAATCCGTCCATATACCTGTTATTTTGAGTCAGGCCGGTCTTTTTGATGTCGTATACAATTCGTTTATTATCGGCGAAGGCGCGGAAGTAACGATAGTTGCCGGCTGCGGCATCCACTGCGGATCGTCTGAGCCCGAAGGCCATGCAGGCATCCACGATTTTCAGGTGGGGAAAAAGGCAAAGGTAACTTATGTGGAAAAGCATTTCGCTATGGGAGATGGCAGGGGCCGCCGCACGCTTAATCCGACAACGAAAGTATTTCTCGACGAAGGGGCAACGGCGGAAATGGAATTGACCCAAATCAGCGGTGTCGATGAAGCCGACCGGTTAAACGAAGCGACTCTCGGTTCCGGCAGCCTTCTGTTGATTACGGAAAGAGTTTTGACCGAAGGAGAGCAAAGAGCGGAATCAACCAACAACATAATCCTGCAGGGTTCCGGAAGCAGAGCCAATATGATCTCGCGTTCGGTAATGAAGGGCAACTCCAAACAAATATTTCACGCCAACATGGAAGCCAGGAACAAATGCTTCGGGCATATTGAATGCGATGCCATTATTATGGATAACGGCACAAATGAAACCATGCCCGCGCTCAAGGCGCTGCACCCCGATGCCGAACTTACCCATGAAGCCTCGATCGGTAAAATCGCCAACGATCAGTTAACCAAGCTTATGAGCCTCGGACTTACTTACGATCAGGCGGTCAATCGAATTATTCAAGGCTTCCTGAAATAAATTTACAAATTATTTTTGATCATGATTTAATATTCATTTTGAATTCCAGAGTTAAGGAGCAGTTAAAGATGACAACAAAAAACAAAAGCCGGGTTGGATTCAGGAATCTATTGGTAACCGGCGGCTGCGGATTTATCGGCAGTAATTTTATCCGTTATTTAATTAACAATAATAATTTCTCCGGCAGAATAATTAACGTGGATAAATTAACCTATGCGGGTAATCCGGAAAATCTGACTGACATCGCCGCTGATTTTGCTTCTAGATATATTTTCCAAAAGATTGATATTTGTGACGCCGCTAAACTGGAAGAGGTATTTTTAAAATATGATGTCGATGCCGTTTGCCATTTTGCCGCGGAATCGCATGTTGACCGCTCCATAAAAACTCCGGGTGATTTTATCCAGACCAATATTGTCGGAACTTTCAACCTTTTGGAAACAGCCAAAGCCCGCGGAGATAAATTCAAACTCTTTCACCATGTAAGCACCGACGAGGTTTACGGCAGTCTCGGCGCAGAAGGCCTTTTCCGCGAAGATACGCCGTATCATCCCAACAGTCCCTATTCCGCGTCCAAGGCGGCTTCCGATCATCTGGTGCGCGCTTATCATAAAACTTTCAGCCTGCCCACGACAATTTCCAATTGTTCTAATAATTATGGTCCTTACCAGTTTCCGGAAAAACTCATTCCGTTGATTGTCCTCAATGCTCTGGAGGGAAAGCCGCTGCCGGTTTACGGCGACGGGAAAAACGTCCGCGACTGGCTTTATGTCGAAGATCATTGTGAAGCCATCTGGACAATCATGAATTACGGCAGTGTAGGAGAAACATACAACGTCGGCGGCAACGCGGAAATAGAAAATATTTTAATCGTGCAAATGATCTGCGATATTCTCGATGAAATCAAACCTGCGGCGGATGGAAAGCCGCGGCGCAAGTTGATTACCTTCGTTCAGGACCGGCCCGGCCATGACCGCCGTTACGCGATTGATTTTGCCAAACTAAACACCGAGCTTGGCTGGTCTCCACAAGAATCCTTCAAATCCGGCCTGCGAAAAACTGTCGAGTGGTATTTAGATCAGAAAAAATGGGTGGAGAATATCAAAACCGGCGCTTACCAGAAGTGGATTGAAGAGCAATACGGTTCATAATATTCCGTCAGATACTTTTAGTAAGGATTTCTTCCTGTAATCCTTAATTCTCAAATTTCTAATTTTATGCTAGGTTACAACATTAATAAATATAGTATATATTGATGCAATTAATACTTAACTAAGTAGTGGGCGTTATTAATTTCATCAAATTATAATTATTTTAATTCTATGAAGGGCAAATGCAGAAATGATTGATAAACAAACAGTATTAATTTTAGGTGCGGGAGCAAGTAACCCATACGGGTTTCCCACTGGTGCTGAATTGCGTGATTATATTTTTAGGTCTTTCCCGAAACAGTTTGTAGAACATGTCGCAATTGAAGCCGGACCTCAACAACGAGCGTACGTATTAGAAAAAGCAGAAGAATTCGCATCCAGTTTTCATAAATCATCCACGCCATCAATTGATCTTTTTTTGGCAAGGAATAAAGACTTATCTGTTTTTGGGAAAAAAGCAATTGCAGTAAGCATAATGGAACATGAAAAAATAAGCCGTTATCGTGAAAATATAAAAGATCCTTCTACTCAGGATTGGTATTCTTATTTATATAAACGCATGACTGAAAAATTAATTACTCCAGAAAGTTATAATCAATTTGGTGATAACAAAATTACCTTTATAACATTTAATTATGATAGATCTCTTGAATACTTTATAGAAGATAGCTTACTACATTCTTTCTTATCGGCAGATCCTCAAAAGAAGAGAGATCAATTTGAAAAAATAAAAATGCATCATGTTTATGGATGTATAGACAAATTGCCATCCTATGGCGGAAAAAGATTCGGAGCCAAATATAACTCATCAGATATAAATCGATGTTCCCAAAATATCAAAATCGTACATGAAACTTTAGAAATGAATAATGAAGTGCAAGAAATTATTAAAAATGCTGAAAGAATTCTCTTTCTTGGATTTGGATATGCCGAAGAAAACCTGCAAGCTTTAGGGATCGGGACTGTTGATTATGGTACTAAGAAAATTTATGGAACGTCTTTGGGATTAACAGAACGAGAAACAAACGTAAATCGATCCAGACTTGCTTGGGGTTTTAGCGTCAAGAAACCTAGAGATACTTTTAGTGATGTTAAATTAATGCCTGTTAATAATTTAACGTTACTAAAGGAATATTTGTAAAAGCCCCTATTTAACAAGTTTCAAATAGTAATCCTCAATTCAGATAACTGCCTTCAATTGAACAGTAGTAGGTGAAACAAATAATTGACTTCTTTCTGCAATGAATGCGGCTGTGCATTTCCCCTTTAAAAAATAATTATTAGTGCTATTATGATGTTTAACTCAAAGAGAATATTCATATGAAAAATAATACATTATCTTTGACAGATATTCGCAAAGCGGCTGAACAAGGACTCGCATATTCGCAGTACGTTTTGGGAGGAATATACTATAACGGTGAAGGTATTCCACAGGATTATGCCGAGGCCGTGAAGTGGTTTCGCAAGGCTGCTGAGCAAGGTGAAGTATTTGCCCAGTATAATCTTGGTTGGATGTATGGAACCGGTACAGGCGTTCCACAGGATTATGCCGAGGCTGTCAAATGGTATTGTATGGCGGCTGATCAAGGAGACGCAGAGGCTCAGTCAAGACTGGATGAGATGAAAAATAAATAATTGGTGTAGGTAAACTCAACAAGCACTTCTTCCCGTAAGAGAGCATGCGGTAATGTAGACTGACATCCACCCTTTCGATGGGGATTCATTATTGAAATCGGTGTATTCGACTCAAAAAAGAAATTGTTTATTTGATCTTGTTTTTAGAGCGTAGGGGAAAATATTGAAATAATTGAAGAATAATCCTTGACATTCGATAAAGGGCAGCATATATTACATTCAAGCATATAAGTTTGGATTAAAACATTTTGAGGCGCAAAGGTTGACCACCATGTTCTTTGGAATATTGGTGGTTTTTTCTTTCTATCAAAGCGGAAATCCGACTTAAGGCAATTTTAAGAAAGGGGGATGAAAGCAATGTCAGAAGGTAAAGTAAAATGGTTTAATGAAGGTAAAGGCTTCGGGTTTATCGAAAAAGATGACGGTGGTGATTTGTTTGTTCATTTCAGCGCTATTCAGGCCGGCGGCTTCAAAACGTTAAATGAAGGCCAGCGTGTCAGTTTCGACATCACTGAGGGCAAGAAAGGTCCAGCCGCAGAAAACGTGAAATCTCTGTAATTTAAACTTGGGTAAAGAAGGGGGCATTCCTTCAGAAATTTATTTTGGGGAGGGCCTCTTTTTTTTTCAGCACAATTTGTAAAGTTTGGAAAAAAGATAACAAAGGAGTTTGAAAATGGGGAAGCCTATGTACAACTTTGGTAAAACCGCCAACGTAAAAGCACAACAGCAGAAACAAATGGATAAAGCTTTAAAGCGCCGGATTGCTAAGCAGAGTAAGGCTAATATAAAGTCGAACACACAGAACGAAGACCCAGCTACAACCTAATAGAGCCGGGTGGTGGACATCATTGCTGCTTTGATTCTATGTCTATTCTAGAAATGGCATCGTAAACGATTTATAAATAGAGGTGAGTTAAAATGTGGGAGGTCGTAACAGCTATCGGTAGCAATATTAAAAGTGACAGACAAGAAGTCCTTGGAGGATGGATTGTCAGAACATTTAAAACAGATGAGTATGGTAGTGCGGTGGAACAAAATTTTGTGGGTGACCCAAATCATAAATGGAAAGTGTATAAGGAACCATTTAAAACAAAGACGAAAGTCCTTTAAAAAAAGGGATATTAAAAATGTATAATATTGCTTGTGAAGCAGGTAACCTTCTCAATAGCATGTTCAAGTTTATAGAAGCAAACTCGTTTATGAGTTCCTGTCGGACTTACGGGTATATTGTGACTGTTTTTTTGGAATTATCTCTTCTAGGTACTATGGGCAAGGCTGTCTATGGTGAAGTCAAAGACAAATAATATTTACCTTTAAAGAAAGGAGAGACGTAATGGGAGACAAGGGCGGCAAGAAAGATAAAGAAAAGGGTCAGAAACAGAACGCCGAGAAACAGAAACAAAAGTCAAAAGACAAGTTTGACAAGCAGCCCAAAAGAAAGCCTTGATAAAAGATTACAGTGCGGAAATTGACGTGATGTTTCGCAGTCTAATCAACTGAGCACACCCTTAGAGATGCGCCATCTATCAGGAAATATGGGATGGGATGTGTTGTCATCTTGATCAAGTCTGAAATTATTATACCGTTCGGAAATCCATTGTTTCATTTTGATGTCGGATAATACCCGTTCGCCCATGCTCTTGCTAAGATAATCGTCAATGACTTCCTCCTTGATGATTATCTCGATCTTCCTAGATCGCTTGTTTTGTTGGTGTGGGTCGTTTTCGAGTTTCCAGTCGATTTGTATTAAATAATCGCCTCTGGAGAGTCTTGAATCAACCCAGGCATTCATGGGTAATAGCGGCTTTATAATCCTCAGCCAGTAATCAAGCAAATCTTCATTCATGGCTGGTTATCTTCATCTTTTTTGACCATCCATTCTTATCTGTCTTAACATTTCTGCAGGTTGCATTATATTGGAGTGTGAAAACAATATTCCCCTGGTTTTGTGCATCTTGATCAATGCGATAGCCTGTTATTGAACCTCCGAAAAAAGATGGTTCAAGTCGTTTTTTGTGAAAATAAATTTCACCACCAACCAGTTTCTTAGCCTTACTTTCATCTATATTCCACCAACCGCTTTCCCATTTGCTGTCTGGTAACTTTACAAAATTATTCAATGGCTCAATTATGTGTATATTCATTTTATTCCTCCCTTTATAATAATCACTTGGTACAATCCAGATTCTCCCTCCATTATTTTTCATCTAAAAACAAAAACCCTGCATTGTCCTCAATTCTGACACCTATCCGACACTGAACAGTTATGGGTGTGGTCTGCACTTCAGTAATGTATCTTTGATTTTTCCAATGACTTGACAAGTGCCATATCTCTGCCCTTCCCGTTTCTTTTCCCGTTTCCAGAAGTATCGGATCTTGCAGACTTCGCCAATGGGCAACCCCGTCATACCCTCCAAGTCCGTAA
>JBEKRZ010000034.1:0-25968 GCA_049517435.1 Smithella sp.
TTAATAGAACAAAATGTCGGCAAGAAAGTAGAATTTACTGATAAGAGAATGCTTGCATATGGCCTGGATAAAACGCAAGATCCGCGGACATTAGTCTTAAATGCAAATCCTTGAGGGAGTAGGTATGGATGTGGGGACGCTGGTAAATAAGTAAATAATTCACGGTTTCAATTTCAGTTGATTCTCCAGCACTTACTTTTTTACCAGTGTTCCCCTCTTACGCCCGGAAAACACCCATCCCGCTTTTGCCACCTTTTTTATCCGCTGCCATTGCCTGGCTTGGAGATTGTCCCCAGAATATACCTATCAACTATAATTCTTGACAAACCGTCTTCTATCAGAAAAAAGTAATCCCTATGATTATTATAATACCATGTTGCATTCAAAGGATAACGCGACGGCAAGAAGGAGGCGACGAGGCGTATATTTATACGTTGAGGAAGCCGACAACGCTGCCAACAAAGTTAGCGTTTGAATGCGACTTGGTATAATAATAGCCAAAGGATTTAGAGATTACCCATGATGATATACCTCGCGCCAGTCCAGGGGATAACCGACAGGATTTATCGCAACCTTTTCCCTGTTTATTTTAAGGGAGTTGATATGGCTATTGCGCCATTTATCTCCACATCGAAGAAAATGAAAGCGGAGAATAACCTTCTGCGCGAATTTTATCCTGATAAAAATACGGGTATTCCCACGATACCGCAGATAATGAGTTCTGAACCGGGTGACTTCACCAAACTCGCCAATGCTTTATACGACATTGGATACGGCACGGTAAACTGGAATCTCGGTTGTCCGTTCCGTATGGTTGTGAAGAAGGGCAGGGGGGCTGGTATGCTTTGTTATCCGGACAGGGTCGAATCTTTTCTTGAAAAAACCATACCTGCTGTAAAACCGAAATTATCAATCAAACTCAGGATAGGGTTAAAATATCCCGACGAGATATTGCAGCTTATTCCAACTTTCAATCAGTATCCGATTGAGGAATTGATCATTCATCCGAGGACTGGTGTGCAAATGTACGAAGGTGAAATTGACCTCGAGATGTTTGAGCAGTGTCTTGGCTTATCGAAACACACGATTGTCTATAACGGGGACATAGATTCTCTGGAAAAACTGAAGATACTCTCAAAACGGTTCGGATCAATAGAGCGGTGGATGATCGGCAGGGGCCTGCTTGCAAACCCATTCCTCGCGGAAAAAATTAAATTCAATACTGAAAAGACTTATCATGAAAAAATAAAAATCATGAAATCTTTTCATGATAATTTATTCAATGAATATTCGAAAATTTTGTCTGGCCCCTCGCATATTACAAATAAAATGAAAGAAATCTGGACTTATATGGGAGACTTTTTTGAAAACGGGAAGAAAATAAAAAAAAGAATATGGAAAACTCATCACCGGGATAATTATGTTGATGTTGTAAATAAAATATTTAGTGAGACTTGATTTTTGCAAGCTTCAAGCGAAACAAAAATCTTAGTCTCACTTATCCCCGAAGCGATTGTGACTCTCGCTGAGAGCAAAAGGAGTGAAGCTCGAAGCGTAAGAGGAACAATCCCGCCAACATAGTTGGCAGGGAAGCTGAGCGGGATTAATGACACCGCTATCAGAAACGCAGTGAATAACCTGAAGGTCATCTGCGACTGAAATTCGCAAGTCGAATTATCCCACATCCCTGATTATCTATCTAATTATATAAGTTACTTCGGCCATAGTCCCAGTTTGATCAGGGTCGTTTTAAAAAACTTTTGAGTCAGGGTAATGCTGTATTCCGGAAATAAGCGATTCATGCGCCAGAACCATTTCCACCAGGATGGCTCGATGATGATAGCGCGGTTTTTAGCAACGGCATCCAAAACCTTTTTTGCAAAAAGATCGGCCGGCATCGGCCTTACTTTCTCCAGCATCTCCCTGCGTAATTCGGGGGAAATATTGACATAGGATTTGCCGAATTTTCCGCCATTTTCCGCCATCGGCGTGAGGATGATACCGGGACAAAGAACACTCACGCGTATCCCCATCAGGCCCGCCTGGGCGCGCAGCGAGTTGGAAAGCCCGACAACCGCATGTTTAGTCATCGCATAGGAAACTTCCCCCGGGCTGGGAATCAGTCCGGCAATCGAACCTGTATTGACAATATGTCCAAAACCCTGCATGAGCATGACCGGATATGCGGCGTGAACGCCATGAATGACGCCCCGAATATTGACATTGACGATGTGCTCCCAGTCGGTAATGCTGAATAGATGGACACCGCCGTTGATAAATATTCCGGCATTGTTGAACATATAGTCCAGTCTCCCGGTGCGCACGACTGTATCTCGGACAACCTGCTCCACAGCGGGATAATCCGTCACATCCAGTTTTACCGCCGTGGCCTTTCCTCCGGCATTTGTGATCCCGGCGACAACTTCTTGGGCAAGTTCGATCTGACGATCGGCCAGAACCACTTCACAGCCTCTCTTTGCCAATTCTTCGGCAATTGCCTGGCCGATTCCCGCCGCGCCGCCGGTAATAATCGCGGTCGCGCCGTTATAAATACGAAGTTCTTTTTTTGCTTCCATAAGTATCCACCCAGTATAAGTTATTGTATTTTCAAGTCATTAATAATCACATATTGGGGAGCTGTTCAAAAATGTTTAGATGCAAGGCGTATAGAAATATACGTTGAGCGGTGCGGTTTTTTGCGCAACACAGCAGATGAGCGTTTTTCAACAGCCTCATTTCCTACAAAAACTCTGCGGCCTTAATCGCCAGAGCGTCATTGCAGCCATCCTCGATCATGCCAGCCCTAGCATCGCGAAACATTTTTTCCACCGGATATTCTTTGGCTAGTCCGTACCCTCCGAAAATCTGAATAGCTTCACTGGCAACAAATGTCGCCGTTTCCGTGGAAAAACATTTTGCCGCAACCGCATGCGCGACGGATGGAGAGACCGGATTTTTCAGATTGTAGATGGCCATTCTGCGCGCGCCTGCCCTGGCTGCTTCCGTCATGGCAAACATCTTCATCAGTTTATGTTTGATAGTCGCATGCTCGAATATCGGCACGCCGCCCTGAATCCTTTCTTTCGCGTAACGGAGTGCCTCATCAAAGGCAGCCCTGGCCAGACCGGCAAAGAGGATGGCCATGCCACCATTGACATCGGCCAATCCCTGTCCGAATGTGGCATTCATGAAGTCCGGTAGCGGGACGACCATATACTTTTTCGGGATGACGACATCCTCAAAGATGATTGATCCCTGGTTGAGCGGTCGCTGTCCCATTTTGTCCAGCGGTTTGCCGCGGGATATGCCGGGCAGATTCAGCGGAATAATTGCCAGTCCCTGCCCCTGCATTCCTCTGGACGGATCAAGGCTGACCTGAAGAGTCGCATGGGTGGCGATTGTTCCGTTGGAAACCCATGCCGACTTTTCTCCATTCAAAATATATTCATCGCCCTTAAGAACAGCTTTGACCGAAGGGCCGCACTGCGGATCACTTCCACAAATGATCCAATCCGACCCGTGATCAGGTTCGGTAATCGCCCAGCAGCCAATCATTTTCGCCTCTTTGTCCTCACAATAATCGCGGGCCAGTTGCTGCATGTCCGGATGGGGAAACTGGGACGCCAGATGGAATGTTCCGCGAGACACTCCCAGGCTGATGGCCAGGCCGGCATCGGCATAGCCAAGCTGCTCAATCATCAATACACTGGCCAGTGGATCTGCTTCTCCGGCCGTGCCGCCAAGATGTTTTGGAATTTGCGCGGTATGCATCCCCAGTTCCTGAAATTTTCTGTGAACATCCCACAGGACGGAATCCGGCGCGATCACATCTTCAGGCCTGGGCATTTTATCCAGTTCGATGCCCGCCTTCCGCATAATGTCCATGCTGAATTTCGTTACAAGATCCAGCATCGCTTCCGAGTTTTTGCTGATGTTGCTATCGATATTCCGAGGTGTCATAGTAAAATCCTTTCCTTGTAATTATAACAAGTTGCATTCAAAGGATAACGCGGCGGTAATGAGGCACCAATTTCAAAAACGAAGTGCATTGAAATTGGCAAGCCGAATTATCCTGCGCTAGCTGTGGCAAGGAGGAGGCTCCGCAGGCGTATTATTGACGTGTGACCTTTAGGTTATACGTCGAGGAAACCGACGACGCAGCCAACAAAGTTAGCCAAAAAATGCGACTTGGTATTACTTCACATCCATTTTGATGAACGCATACGGGGCAAATTCCATCGGGTCGACTCCGGCAACCGCTTTCCCGGGCTGCATGGAATTATCTCCCACCATGTAAACGGCGCCCAGCATCTTCACAACTTCGACTTCGGCCCAAGGATCATAGTCCGAATGCTTAAGGGTAATTTCTGCCTCGCCAAACTGGATAGTTTTGGGCCTTAACACAGTTTCCTGCCTGATGAGCCAGGGGTTATATTCCATGGGGCCTCCTTGCGGCGTCGGATAGAATCGATATGTATAGGATAAACCTGTCAGGGAGCCATCTTCTTTAATCTGGCTCGTCAGTATTTTTTCCGCCTCGGGATCATTGCACTTGCCGGTGAGTTTGGCGCGAATCTCCATATAGCGGACACCACGGCGTTCGGTCCAGCCTTCCATGGAGTCTCCGTTCTTCTGAAAATGAATGTCAGCCATTTTTTTGGGGAAGCCGTAGAATTCACGTCCGCCAACCATCGCCATATCATTGGTCACCGGCATGGCCAGACAATAATTCCCTTCTTCTCCCTCATAAACGGCTCTTAAGAATAAAGCGGTTTCCCTGTAAGTGACGTCGAAATTTGTTCTGGGATAATTGGCCACAAACGTCATCGCCATCGGATATTCAGCCGGTTTCAACGGCGGCGGCAGGAGCCTGGCGACGATCTCCGGCTTGGTTTCCCAAAAGACACTGAGCATCTCCGCATCGTAAAAATCCGCGGTCGTTTTTACATTGGCCATGATTTCCTGAAATGATTTTACAAAGCCCATAAAATTACCTCCTTTGCTGTGTTGACTGCAATATACATTTATTGAAGATTAACTTCTTGGCAGGTATTGCTTTCATTGTGGTTAATCTTGCTTTTTTTTTGAACTTGCCGAAGAAATATAGTTCAGTCTATCTTATTCATACAACGGTTTAATCGGCAGGCAAAGATCCAATATCTGATGTTTCAAGGGGTGGGTATCGGGATCATTATAGTAGATTTGATACAGGGGGCGGTCATCCGGCTGATAGTCACTTGATGCCAGCCAATTTAAAACCAAGTTCAGCCAGGCCTCTTCATCACGATCTGTTTCTATTTCACAATGATGAATGGCAAATTTACCTCCAGGAAGAACTTGAATACCCACCCATCTGTCCGCCTTGATGGATTCAGGCACGGTAATGCAGACATCATAGATCAACTTATCTTCTGGCGTGATCACTGTATTACTCCGAACAACACCCAAAACCATTGAGTTATTTTCGTTCATTCCTCTTGGGTATGCCCATTGCGATAGTTGTCTAAAGACCGGTTCGATTGTTTTATAATTGTAAGGTCCCCTACTTCTAATGTAGGCAACATGCAAATCAGGCAGATTCTCTATTTTTACCTGTAAAACACATCGTTTATCCAATATTTTATCGATAGGCAGTTGACGTTTATTGTGATAGTAATCATAAACATATGCCTCTCCCGGTTGCAGAGTATCTTTATTTTTCCCCTTTAAATTTCGCATTTTTATTATCCAATCATCCCAATTAAATTCTTTACGCATAATCGAAGGTGTTATGCCGTAATGTGATTTGAATATTTTGGCGAAATTTTGCGAACTGGAAAATCCACAATCCAGGGCGATTTCTGTAATGGATTTGTTCAAGTCGGTCGTCAGTTTCTGAACCGATTTTTCCAGACGAATACGCTGGACAAAATCATTGAGCGTCTCACCAACCATGGCGCGAAATATTCGATGAAAATGAAATTTGGAAAAACAGGCGATTTCAGCGAGTTTCGTCAGATTCAAATCCTCATCGTAATGATTTTGAATATAATCGATTGTACGATTCAGACGGGATCGATATTCATTCTTCAATAATTTGTCTGCAGACTCACGCATAGATGCCTTCTGTTAAACCAATCAAATGATTCTGTTTTTCCGATAGTGAAAAGATACGAAGAATAGCGTTGTATGTCAATGAAATAATTATTGCTAAGGAAAAGATCAGATCACCTGAAATCATGTATTCCGGGGACACTATGCTAGTTATTAAGCGTCACTTTGTTCCGCTTTATGACTTTTTCCGGTAATTTCTCACAAAGAGCATCCCGGAAAATCCTACACAAAGCAGGCCGCCCACAGACCAGGCGCCGATGCCGATGGCGGTGGGAACGAGATAGAGAGTGGCGGCGCCGCAGGCTGGACCGATAAACAAGCCCGCCCCGATCATTGCCTCATGAAGGCCGGCGTTTGAACCCTGATTCTCCGTTACGTTCATGGAATAGTAGAGGGATGAGTAATAGATGAGCCCGATCGACAGGCCAAAGCCGACTTGCGCGGCCAAAAGTAATCCAATCGAGTGCGCCATGAGAAATCCAAAAAAGCAGACGATCATCAGTAGAAAAGACCCCGCCAGCCACCGGAAACGGTAATGCCAACCAGTCCATTGCCAAAAGGCCGCAAAAGCAGCCAGCCTGACAAACATCCAGAGGGAACAGACAATGCCCGCCATGCCCGTTGAAAGGTCAAGTTTTTCCGCAATGGAGGGAATCAACGGGATGACGGTGTTGATCGCCACATAGGAAAAAGGATTGGCGATCCAGGCCATCCGCAAGAACCATTTGGCGTCAGCCTCGCAGACCGCCGGGGTTAGGGGCTCCTGAGTACATTGACGATTATTTTCTTTTTTCAGCCATCTTGCGGCGAATGGCACTATGGCCAACTCGACAACTATAAGCCCAAGGGGAAGCCAGAACAAGCTTGCCATGCCCAATTTATCAATAAGGATACCAGCCGTGAAGTATCCTAACGCAGCGCCGGCAGCCCAGGTGACATTATAGATGCCGACCATCTTCGCGAGCTCCGCGCCTGCTCTGTCACTGATTAACGCTTCCAAAGCCGGCCAGATAAAACAAACCCCCACTGTCCACAGACAAAACACCATGACCTGCGCCGCTGCGGTAGTGAATACCATGCCCAGGGTAAGCGACAAAATCATGCAGCAGCAGCCCATGTAAATCAGCCTGATGCAACCACAGCGCTGCGCCAATTTGCCGCCCTGCCAGGCTGCGAAAATATAGACAAAGCCGCCGAGTGCCGCCGTCAGCAGATTCTCTACCTCACCGAAACCGAATGTACGCCGCAGGTAAAAAAAGAGAAAATTGGAATAGTAAACGGCGGCGTAACAGTTGATTAATTCAATGAGATAAAATAAGATTTTTGCTGGACTGATCATCATAAACTTTCAAAAACAGAAATTATTCCATTTCAAATCAAGCGCTACCTTTGTTGGCAGCAAGGCCCGACATATGCCTGGGTCGTCGTCAGTTTCCTCAATGTATGAGTTCAGCAAAGCCTTGCGCCATCCTTTGTAAGAACTTCATGGAGTTTGCCGATGGAGATCTCGTCCAGCGGTCGTCCCGACGCCAGAGACAGAGTGCATGCCTTTCCCGCTGCCTGTCCTTCTGCAAGGCAGGGGCCCATAACACGCGCGGAAGCAAGCGCTCCATGATCCATGGAAATGGCCCTGCCGGTGACGAGAAGGTTATTGATTTCCCGGCAAAGGAGCGACCGGTAAGGGATGCCGTAGTAACGTCCCTCAGGGAGAAATACCATGCGAGGTTCCGTGCCGCCTTCCCAAAGTTCCAGGGGCCAACTGCATAAGCATACGACATCGTCGAAGATACGGCCGGCGAGTACATCATCTTGCGTGAGCACATACCGGCCCACGATGCGTCTTGTCTCACGTATGCCGACTTGGACGGCCGTGTCGGATAGGAAAGCACCCGCAAAGCCGGGGATCTCTTTAGTGAGAAACTCCATGGCGATCTCTGCGTCCTTCCTGCCCTTCAATTCAGCATAAGTTATATCGGCAATCAGGCTTCCGTCGAGGGCGCGGCCGTTTCTGGCAAGAGAGGACAGTTTGATGATGGCTTCGCCGGGACGAAATGTCGGTATCACTAATCCCTGGCTGACCGTCAGCGGATATTTCCCCTCCCTGATGGCCTCTTTGATGCGGTCATTAAGCACCGGCATTCCCTTTTCCTGATAAAGCGCAAAATCCATCCCCTGGGCGAAAAACATCATTGTGGGATTCATTACAGCGCCGGCATCATCACCTTTGGTCGTCTGCACGCCAGCAGCCGCTGCCAAAGCGGCATCGCCTGTCGCATCGACGAAGACGCGCCCCGTTACGGCTCTAAGACCTTCAGGGCCGGCAATCAACAGCGCCCGGATGGCGCAGTCGGATATAACGGCATCGGCGACTGTGCTGTGAAGCAGCAAGTTTATGTTCTTTTCTCTCTCGACCCAATCGTCACATAGACGCTTCATATGCCAGGGGTTGTACAGGAGGGCCGTAAATCCTTCGCGGATGATGGGGCCGAAAGCACCCCCACGGGCGGTCAGGGCACTGGTCAGTTCTGCGGCAAAGCCTCCGATGATCGGTTCTATTCGCTCGGGATGATGGAGGTATAAACCGCAAAGCGTGCCCACGGCACCGGCAGTGGCGAGCCCGCCGAGAAAACCGTAGCGTTCGATGAGGATCACTTGCAGTCCGGTTCGTGCTGCCGTGACTGCCGCAGCAAATCCCGAAGGACCGCCGCCCGCGACTACAACGTCAGCGTCCGCCAGAACAGGTATATCTCTGCCGGAAACGGATACCGCCTTCTTCATAGACCATCCTCCACAGAAGTAGGAAAAGTTTAAAGTGGTTTTTTTCTTAGTTTGCGGAAATCTGGTTTTCGCTTTTCCATGAATGCCATCATGGCCTCCATACTTGCCGGCCCGCCCGCCAGTCTGTCCATGGCCCCCTGCTCAATCTTTAAGGCAGCTTCAATACCCGCTTTATGCGCCAGTTTGAGGCACCTTTTCGTTTCCAGCAGGGAAGTCAAAGGCAACAGTGCTATTTCGGCGGCTTTCGCCATCGCGTTTTGCAAAAGCTCATCATCCTTGAATTTGCGGGAGGCTATGCCCGTTTCCAACGCTTTATCGGCGTCAATCCATTCAGTGGTAAAAAGGAGCTCTGCCGCCCGCTGCGGTCCAATGAGAGCTTGTAACATATAACTGCTTGCGAACTCAGGCGCCATTCCAAGGCTATTGAAGGGCAGACGCATACGCAGACTTTCACCGACATAGAGTATATCGCTATGAAACAGAATAGTCGCTCCTCCTCCAACGGCGACCCCCTTGGCCGCGGCGACAAGCGGTTTATCAAAGTCAACAACCGCGCGTTCCGTAATTCTATAACTATGCGCCGCGCCGGAAACTCCGTAATCCTTCAAGTCCTGGCCTGCCGAGAAATCATTGCCCGCACCTGTGATGACAACCACCGTAACTTCATCATTTTCACGGGCTGCATCCAGCTCTGCGGCAAAAGCCGTCCACTGTTCCAGGTTAAACGAGTTCTTTGTGTTGGGACGGTTTAATGTCAATAACAGGACACCGTCATTTAACTCTTTCAAAACTGTATCACTCATTTTTATACCTCTCTTTTGTTTTAATATAATGAGACCCAAGTTTCAGAAGCGAAGCGCATAACCTAAAGGTCATCTGCGACTGAAATTTGCTGGACGTAATGAGACTCAAATTTCACAAGCATAGCGTTGTGAAATTTGCAAGTCGAATTATCCAATAGCCAAAGGCTATTGGAAACTATCCCTTGTGCAAAGCACAGAGGGACTGTTACAATTAATAATACCCCAAAGCTTGCTTTGGGCTTCATGCTCGTAGTTTTCCAGAAGCATTAGAATAAAGGGACACTGCTAACTTTTTCCTTAAGGCTTATGCTCCTTTTGATGGACGCAGGGGATATAACACATAACTCATTATTTTGGTCAAAATAATTAAGAGTTATGTCTCTAATTATTAATCAATAGAAACGTCTCCTTATGTTTACCCCGCTGCAGAAAGCCGCCACCTTCCGCTGGGAGCTTTCTGCCAATCGCGGGATGTCGCATTTTGGAAAGGAGCCTCCGGCTCCTGCCGGGGGGCTCCACTTTGATTACGCGCTCCTTCAGCTTCCTGTGAAGTTCGGCGGCCTCTTCTCGAAAAAGGACATGACGCCTTCCTTCACGTCGCCGGTGCTGACTGCGATACCCTGCATAGCCGCTTCCCTTTCCAGCGCGCTCTCCAGGTCGCTCTCGAAGGAGCGGTTGAGCATATTCTTCATCATCCCGATGGCTCTGGTTGGTCCGTGGGCCATTCGCTGCGCCAATTCCATAGCGGCAGACATCAGCTCATTTTCCGGCACAACCTTATTTACGAAACCCAGTTCCAGTGCCCGTCGCGCGTCGACTTCATTCGCCGAGAACATGAGTTCCTTGGCACGTGCCAGACCGATGAGGCGGGGCAGGAAAAAAGTTCCTCCCATGTCCGCGATCAATCCACGGCGCAGGAAGACCTGGATGAAGCGAGCCGCCTCGGAAGCGATGAGGATGTCGCAGGAGAGCGCCAGGTTGCACCCAGCTCCCGCCGCTACACCGTTGATGGCGCCGATCACCGGTTTCTCCAGATTCATAATGCCCCCGATAACCCGGCTGTACCATTGGGTGGTGAGCCGCATGCCCACCGGCGTGGCGATATCGGGGCGGTTGTCCGGACTGTTGAGGTCCGCCCCAGTGCAGAAGCCCTTTCCCGCTCCGGTTATGATTACCGCGCGGACATTGTCCTCTAGGGTCAAGCTCTGGAAATGATCTCCCAGTTCCTTAATCATGGCGAAGCTGAAAGAGTTCTTGCTCTCCGGACGATTGAGGGTTACCACCTCCACAGCTCCCTCGCGACGGTATAGTACTTGGTCCATATACTTTCTCCTTATTTACCGATGCTGTTTTCTTGTTTTGTTAGAATAAAAGTAAATTTCTTGCATGTCAATGAAATCCTCGGCAATTCAGAAAAAAAACATCCCTCCCTTGGCTGAGGTTATGAAACTCAAAGCTTAATTTTGTGTTCATACCCGTAAATTGATGGTAGAATATTTTCTAAAGAGAAGGCGTTTACAAAATTCCTTATTGTTCGCTGAGAGAGGGAGAATCTGCTCACCAACTGTCGGCTTGAGAAATCACGGGTATGAACCCCAAAGCAAGTGTTTGCGTATCATATTAGTCCCACTTAGCTTCGCACGTGGGATAGTTCGTCCAGCAAATTTCAGTGCGCTTCGCTTCTGAAACTTGGGACTCACTAAATTGGAGTTTCAACAATAAATTTGTTACTTTCTTTAATCTTAAGGAAGGAGGAACGACGGAAATGGAAGGTTGGACGGAAGAAGAAATAAGGGATAAGAACTTGATGGCGCCCTGCGGCCTTTATTGCGGCGCCTGCGGGGTCTACATTGCAACAAGGGACAAGAATGAAAAATTAATGGAGGTCATGGGCAACCTCTACGGGACAAAGGCCCAAGACACACAATGTTATGGTTGCATGCAGACCGATCCGCCGAAGAAACTATATGGCTATTGCGCCATGTGCGCGATCAGAAATTGTGTCCGCGGAAAAGATTATTATTCCTGTCATCAATGCGACCAATGGCCATGCGATATGATAGAAAATTTCGGTCTGGCTACGGGATTGCGAGTGATGAAAAGGACGATTCCCCTATGGCGCGCCAAGGTTGCCGAACTCGGAGATGAAAAGGGTAGTGTGGAATGGGCCCGTGCGGAGTTGGAGCGCTATCACTGTCCTGCCTGCGGGAAGCCGCTATTCAGGGGCGCTAAAAAATGCCGGGCATGCAAAGCGGAGGTCGCCTCAGTTCTTGACGGGACGCTCTAAAAGGTTTTGCGTTAATGGGAAAATAGGGCGCTGTTCGTAATATTAGACATTGCAGATGGGGGAAACGTAAATGGATATAGAGAACGACTCAAAGACGCCGGTGGTGCTCATCCGGCGCACAAATGCAGCGCTTCATCTTATTCTCAATCGCCCCGAAGCGATTAACAGCCTGACATTGGAAATGTTACGGATTATTGCCGCCGAAATTGATAAGGCCGCATCTGATAATACCGTAAAGCTTGTCATCTTCAGCGGAAGCGGCGCAAAAGGTTTTTGCGCGGGCGGCGACATAAAAATTATGGCACAGGCTGTTAGGGAAAATGATATCGAACCGGCAATGCGTTTTTTAAAAGTCGAAAACGAGCTTGACCTGGCCATTCATCGTTTCCATAAACCGGTTGTAGTCTTTGCCCACGGGATTACCATGGGCGGCGGGCTCGGTCTGTCGGCCGGCGCGGATATCGTGGCGGCAAACGAAACCACTCGCATGGCCATGCCGGAGACCAGGATTGGTTTTTTCCCTGATGTAGGATCCACCGGTTGGCTGTTCCAAAAATGTGGACGAGGTTATCCCGAATTTCTGGGACTTACCGGATATGAGCTTCTGGGTTCGGAATGTGTGCGCATAGGCCTGGCCGATTGTCTGATTCCTTCCACGCGCTTTAATAAGGCACTCGATGCTGTAATTGAACGTTCCTCAGAATTGCCAAACGGCCGCACAGCTGCCGCCGCAGTACTGACGGAAATTCTCAGCCCTTTTATGCAATCAGATATTCCTGCCAAAAAAGAAATGGACCGCTGGATTGAGACGTACTTCGCCGATAAGACCTCGGTGCTTGAACTGCTTAAGGATTTGAAGGCTTGCAGCGACGAAAACAATTTGTGCGAGGGGATATTCGCCAGGCTTTCGGAACGCTCACCTCTGGCTGTAGTGACCACTTTGAAATGTCTTCGCCGTGATGAACACAAAGATTTGGCTGAGGTCTATGAATCCGACCTGTCGGTTGCCCGCTTTCTCATGACCCAACACGATTTCCGCGAAGGCGTACGCGCCCGGCTCATCGACAAAGATGACCGCCCGCATTGGGACCCTGAAAGCTTCGAACAAGCAACCCGGGTGCTGGACCTTCAATCCGGCTTTTAGTGAGCCAAGCTGATAATGAGACCCAAGCTTCAGAAACAGAGTGCACTGAAGCTTGCTGGACGAATTATACCAGGCGCGCAGCGCCGTGGTAGAGCGAATGGAGTGAAGCTCGAAGCGCAAGAGGAACAATCCCGCCAACGTAGTTGGCAGGGACGCGGGACATGTAAATATTAAGAGGCAGACTTGACCCCTTGCTAAGCCGGCTTTTTATTAATTGGGAAATAGGGCGCTGTACTTAATTATCCAAACGTTAAGAGAGAAAATTAGTATGGTGTCCTAGGATGTCTCGCCTGTTTATTGGCAATGAGAATAATTAAGTATACTGTCCCCCGAATGTTTACAAAGGAATTCTATTTTTTAAAATCATTCATCATGTAATCAATCAAAGCCTTGGTATCTGCGGCGTTCAGGGGGACCGGGCGCATTACCCCTTGACCTTTCACCAGGACAAGTCTAATTTTTTTTTCGGTCAGTTTTTCCCAGGCAATTGATTTGGAGAAATCTTTGGGGCGGTATTGCCTGTAATAGGTAGATGGGTAATTCCCATCACCCTCGATCATGTGGCAAACCTGACAGTTGTTTTTAAAGATGATTTTCCCGGTAGAGGTATCAGCGCTTAGAGCTTGCTTACCGGGAAGAATGATTAGTACGGAAAACAGCACAACTATAATTCCATGCTTTGCTTTCATATCAATACCACCTTCATTATTTTTATTACACGAACTATATTTAGCATCGAGAAGTAATTTACGTCAATAATATATTTGATTAAATAACATCAAAATAGGTGAGGTGAAGGGTCAGATATGTCCTTGACTGTTGCAAAGGTCAAAGGCAGACGTGACCCCTTTTCTTTTCCTTCAGAGTAAATCCAAGAAACTTAAAAATATTAAATAGAGCCATATTTCAATTGATAATCATATTCTCCGTCGAAGCAGAGGAATAAGAGTATTTGCATATGGAATACCATTATATCTTCTACCATGTTCATTTTAAGAACAACGCATTATTATTATACCAAGTCTAAATCAAAGATGATATTGAGGCGGCTAGGCGTATTAATGATACGTTTAGGAAGCCGACAACGACGCCAACAAAAATAGCGCTTTGATTTAGAATTGGTGTTAATATAAGATAATTGACTAAGTGATACATCACAGGAGGTGTGCCATGAACATTGCTGAAGCTTTCAATTGTTCCGGGTTTTCACGATTCATCAACAGCCCGGCAGGCCGCGTTTTTCGCCTGGTCGTAGGTACGGGATTTCTCGTAGTTGGTTATTTGTTCCGAGATTACACACTCGGCGTGATCTCCATGGCGTTCAGCGTTCTTCCGTTGAGTGCTGGGGCGTTCGACGTCTGCTATGTCAGTGCGATCTTGGGCGGCCCATTGTCCGGGGCAAAGATCCGCGAGTCACAGCGGCGTCAGTAGTCCTACGTACAAATTATTCCCCGTTACTAGTTCCTCTTTTTTTGTTTGGAATATTCAAATGAGCCAAGAAGAAACTTGAACCCTTGCTCCAAATAAACCGGCTTTTCGTTAATCGCGAACGGGGGCGCTGTCCTTATTATTAATAACTTTGCGCTTCAGAGTTTTGGCGGCATCTTCAAGAGATCCAAGGTTAATGATATCTTTGTATCCCAGTTTTTCAAGGGCTTTTTTGGCAATGCTTGCTCGATGTCCGGTCCTGCAGTACAGATAGATCTTCTGTGACTTGTCTTTGACAACAGTACCAATTTTTTCACCGATCTGATCATAGGGGACCAGGACGGCGCTTTCAAGATGGCCGTCATCCCACTCCTGAACTGTTCTGACGTCAATGACGATTGGCATGGCAGAATCCTTTCCAAACGTTGCCGACGAAAAACCGGCAATCATTATAATTATCAATGTAAGGCAAAGTCTTTTTTTCATGTCTTCCCTCCTTTTTTTTAATCGGCAAAGCAAACAATTTATACTTGAGCCGGGCCGGGTTTCTAATTATTGGATTGTGGTTATTTGAGGGGAAAATATATGAAGAATTTCTTTTTGTCAAAAACATAATATAAATGAATGAACGGCAGTCCATGAAATGTGAAGCTCCCCGCCCACAGGGCGGGGATTATCGAAAGGGTGCGGGACGTTGTGCTTCCGGTCAGGATCAAAGGCCGTACCCCCTATTGTGCAATCCGTAACGGATATTTGCAAAATTCTAATATGCTTCGGTATCCGCAAGGATTTCTTTTATGGTCACTGGTTTTCTAAATACCCGGTAAACCCAAATTTTATACGCTATGACTATGGGAACGAATATCAGAGCCACAACCATCATTAAAGAAAGCGTCAAATAACTTGAAGACGAATTATAAATCGTCATACTGTAATTTGTGTCCAGACTAGATGGAATCAGGTTGGGAAACAGCCCGGCTATTCCGGTAAAGCATACAAATACTATTGTAACGCAGGAAGCGATAAAAGAACTGAACAGATATCCTTTGGAATGAAAAACTTTTATTCCCACCAATCCGGCGATGGCAATCAGAGGCAGCACAAAGAGAAGGGGAGAGGAGATGTAATTGACGAAAAGTTTGGTCGCAAAATAAGTATAAACAAGAAAGATAACGGCGACGACGAAGAGAATTCCCCATATTATCCCGGCTATAGATATGGCTTTCTCTCTGAGATTGTCGGTTGTCTTCAAGGATAGATATAATGCGCCGTGCATTGTAAACAGGCAAACAAATAATATCCCCGTCACTAATCCGTAAGGATTGAGAAGTGTAAACAGGTTTCCATGATATCCGCCGGCATCCATGGGAAGTCCGCTGAAGATATTTCCGAAGGCCACGCCGAAGAGGAGCGCGGGCAGAAAACTGCCGACAAAAATCGCTTTGTCCCATAATGATTTCCAGCGGGGATTATCACTCTTGCTCCTGAATTCAAAGGATACACCGCGGATAATCAAAGCGAAAAGCAGCAATAAAAGCGCGGTATACAGGTAGCTGAACATGAGGGCATAGGTCGTCGGGAACGCCGCGAACGTAACGCCTCCCGCGGTTATGAGCCAGACTTCATTGCCATTCCAGATCGGCCCCACCGTATTGATAATCACCCTTTTTTCATTGTCGTTTTTGCCGATAAAGTTGTGGAGGATGCCCGTACCGAGGACAAAACCGTCCAGCATGAAATATACGGCCCAGAGCAATCCCCATAGCGCAAACCATATTATTTGCAGATATTCCATTTTATGCCTCCTTTTTCACAATTAGTTCCATTGGCCCCTGTTTGGCATATTTGGATAACAGATAAATATCCACCACGCCCAACGAGCCATATAACAATGTAAAGCAGATAAGCGATATCAACACTTGCGTTACATCAATGGATCTTGACACGGCATCTTTTGTTTTAAGCATGCCGTAAACTATCCACGGTTGACGGCCGACCTCCGCAACAATCCATCCTAATTGCCCCGCCAAATATGGCAGAGGTATAGACCAGACTGCAATTTTGAGAAGACCTCTATATTTCTCGAGGTTTTCTTCTCTGGAGATATAGGCGGCAGCGGCGGAGAAAAACAGCATCGCAAAGCCCAGAACCGCCATGAGTCTGTAACTGTAAAAGGTTATGCTGACAGGCGGGATTTCGTCTTTGGGGAAGTCGTTCAATCCTTTAAATACAGCATTCGGATCTCTGTAAGAAAGTAAACTTGCCAGCTTCGGGATGGTTAGCATTTCCACCGCGTTGCGCCGGTTGGCCTCATCCGTGATAGTAATTACAGAAACACCGGCTCCCTTTTGCGTCTCCCAGATAGCTTCGATGGCGGCTAATTTTGTCGGTTGAGTTTTTGCAATGTTGACGCCGTGAAGATCCCCGGTGACTATTATAAGCAGGCAGGCCGAAAGCCCGAATACCGCAGCCGCTTTGAATGACAATTTAAAAAATTTTAATTCATTGTTTCTCAGAATGTGCCAGGCGGAAATGCCCATGACAAAGAAAGCGGCAACCACATATCCCGACACAGTGGTATGGAAAAACTTTAGCCAGCCGGATGGATTTGTCAGTACAGCCAGAAAATCAGCCATTTCCGCCCTCTGAGTTATCAGAGGATTATTGACGATTTGCGTTAATTTTGCGCCAACGGGATTTTGCATCCAGCCATTGGCGAGTAGAATCCACAGGGCGGAAATATTGGTCGCGAATGCGACGATTGTAATAGCCCAGGCGTGCATTTTCTTGGAAATCTTATTCCATCCGAAAATCCATACGCCGATAAACACGGATTCCAGAAAGAAGGCAACCGTCGCTTCAATAGCCAGCGGCGCGCCGAAAATGTCTCCCACGTATTTTGAATACTCCGCCCAATTCATTCCGAATTGGAACTCCAGTGTAATGCCGGTGACAATCCCCAACGCAAAATTAATCAGGAATAACCTGCCCCAGAATTTTGACATTCTAAGCCATATGTCATCGTCCGTCCTTACGTATTGCCATTCCATGTATGCGATGAGAATAGATAGTCCCAGTGTCAGCGGCACAAATATAAAATGAAAAGCGCTGGTGATGGCAAACTGAAGCCTGCTCAAAGTCAATACATCCATCTTAATATCCTCCTATCAATTATTATCCATTTAGTTTTTTAAACAGGACTAACTTAGTCCTGTTAGTAATTAAAATTTTTTATTACTTGGAGTCGGATGCAATCTCTTTCAAAGTGACATTTTCCAGCATCCCGTTCATGGAATCCCTTAATCTTTTCCAGGCTGAATGTGCCGAACAGGTATTGGAAAAGCCGCATGACCTGTTGTCTAGTACGCACAGATTCATGATTACGGCACCTTCAGTTGCTTCTAAAATATCTCTTAGTGTAATGTGTTCCGGTTTCCTGCTTAATTTGAAACCTCCAACCGCACCTCTGGACGATACCACCAAATTGGCGCTGCTGAGTGCCTGGAATATTTTCACCAGAAATACGGGAGACGTTTTTGTGGCTTTGGTTATTTCTTTAATCATCACGAATTGATCCCTGGGCTGCTTTGCCAGATAAATCATACCTCTTATTGCATATTCCGTTTTTCGGCTTATCTTGAACATACAGGACTCAAATAGTCCTAATTGAATAAAAAGTCAAGAAAAAAATCATGATAAGACATTGCTGTCCCTAATTACCAAATATTCTATTCCCCTCTTTTGTAAAGAGGGGTGAGGGGAGATTTTTGAAAACTAATATGGTGTCCCCGGATTAGAAGAAACTTACGGTCAGGTCGGTTTGAGCCCCCATCGTAAAGAGATTGTTCGTCTAACCACTTCATCATAAAGTTTTTCCAGCGGCTTGGCTGTTTCGACCCCTTCGAGCTTAGAGACTGCGGCAGCTACCGCTTCGAGCGTTGACATCCCGTCTGAACGATGTTGCTCCCGCAGCCGGTCTCTACTTCGAATTGGCTCCGGCAGAACCAACCGGGGCAGCGTCCACAGAACAGGCATGCTGCTATACAATCAGCGAGCCTGTTGCCAAGTTGCGTCGATAACCACTACTCGATCAGGTGGTGTCAGATCCGACATATTCGACTGTGTGCCGGTTCCATCCGGCCATAACAGCCAGGTTCCGGGAGCCCGCAGAAATTCATCATCAATGGGCGAAAGCCCGATGCGGGTTCCGCCCCCACAGGGGATAATTCGGGAATTTGGCATTGCCAGTGCTACTAACCGGCCGGTGTTGCTGGGGCGCTCGGCTTCATAAATATGCCGCAGGATCAAAAATTCCGTTCGCGTTGTTACAGTGGGCAGGATCGGACAGATGCAGATTTCCCGGCGTTGGTAACAGAGGAAGCAGTGGCTGTTTTCATCACGAGGTTTGTTCGAACGCATTACAGTTACCTTTTAGTGACACTCGCTGATCATGAGACCCAAGCTTCAGAAACAGAGTGCACTGAAGCTTGCTGGACGAATTATACCAGGCGCGCAGCGCCGTGGTAAAACGAGCATCCCTTGATATCCAAGAAGCGAAGTAGTATGGGGCGCTATCCACATAATATTTTGATTCTGATCTAAGTACATTAATTTCCATCAACTTGAATTGTTGTATCCTACATCGCTAATGAACCAAGACGAGACTTGACCCCCTGCACCTTAATCCTCTGTGTCATTCGGCTTTTTGCAGGTTTCGGCAAGCCATTCGTTGACACTCTTTTTTTCTTGCCTGGCGGCTAAGGCCATCACGCTATAAAGTGCCGGACTTACGCGTACAATTTTGCGGGCAGTAGAAGGCTTTTCCGGTTCCTCGTTTCTTTCGGCGCAATCAGTAAGATAAAAGTCAACGGCTTCCTCAAAGGCTTGTTTAATTTTCTCCACCGAATCACCTTGAAAAGTTATGCTACGGCGAATGTCGGAAACATGGCCAATCAGACATCCATGTTCGTCGCTGTATTCAATCTTTGCACAATAGCCTTTATAGCTTATTGGTTTTTTCATGGTTTTACCTCCAGTTGCTGAACGTCAACTATTGCACTATTGATATCACTGAATGATAAATCGAAGCAAGCTTCTAGTTTTATATCCGTGGTCGTGGGGGTGACATGTAGAAAATGAGGTTTTGTATTTTAAGAAAATATTTACAACATGAGCTAAGAGTAGACTTGACCCCTTGCTCCTTCTTTGATAAACTACAAAGAGTTACCGAATTAGTGAGCCAGTACAACTGTTCCCATTATTTACAATTAGTTACACCTGATTAATTATCTTTTACCATTTCCAGAAATTCGCCAAATGAAGAACTATTTTTTTTTGCTACATCAAATCTCAAAATAGAGAACATCTTAGGTCCATGATCGGTTTCACTATAAGACACTCCATGAACCATAAAATTTTTAATTACTGACTTTCCGTTTTTTCCTTCATAATTCTTTTGTTTCAAATTATTACGTATGAATGACTTCTTCCGTGAAATATGCTCAATATCAGCAAGGTACCAGTTCTCAATCATTATATTAGGCACGGCTATGTTTACTGGAACATCGAACGCAACAGAATTAAATGCCTGTCGAATTTGCCCGACAAAGTTTTTATAGGAGCCCGATCGATTCTCAAAGTCTAAAACTATAATAACTCGGTTACATTGAAAGGCACGAAGAATGCTGATTTGTTTCCTTGCCCTATTAGCGATATCTGTTATTTTAGCTGCATGCCCCCTTGGCCCATCAGTTTTTAGAATTCTATATCTATCAATAAAACGCTTCCTTAGAGAAGCGAAATCACCATCGCCATCAACTATTATACCAATACATTTACTCATCCGCGGGAACTCCTCCAATAGCACCACTCACCCAAAGGTCACCAAGATGGAAATCAGACTTAGAGAGTACATTGTGGATGTCATTAATGTTGGTCATGGCTGATAGCGTTGTTCCTTCCTCAGATTGTCTAACGATCTGCAATTCCTCAGGCAGGGCAGCATTTAGGATTGTTGCCGAGTGGGAGGATAGAAGGAAAATCGTTTTGTTCTGCTTTGCTTGTTCGCGCATAATTTCGATCAAACGCTGCTGCATCCATGGATGCAGAAAATTCTCCGGTTCTTCTATTAAATAAACACGTGAAAATGGTACAAAAAGGCTCACAAGGATACATAACCATTTGATTGTTCCATCCGAGACTTCTTCAGGATAGAACTTATCTTGGCCGGCTTTAAAAACCACAAATCGTTTTCCACTCGTAGGGTCGATTTCAACTGTCACTTCGGTAATAAGCCGCACAGCGGCAGAAAGCTGCTTGTTGATATTCTCCAATGCCTCAGAGTATGATTCTCTATCATGCCTCCATCGACGAGAACGAATAAAATCATCAGAGTAATGGAAGGAGTGATGCCTCCAATAAGGTCGACCTAGCGGGTAACTTTCTTCAAAATCCATGAAACGAAGCTGTTCTAATTTATGGTATCGCTGATTCGCTAGTGCATCTATGACTTCACTTACAGCTTCACCATTAGGTGCCATCTGTGCAAACGGCAGTTGCGCCGTTGGAGCACGTGCCACATCCGGAAGAATGTTATATTCATTAAGAAACATAAAACTCGAATAAATGTCACCTAGAGTTTCATCGAATTGAGAAATTCGCGGAAAACAAGATAAATCCGAGTTTTTCCGGAGACGATTTATCATGTGTTGTAAGAATTGGCTGCTGAAATCTGAAGCTATCTGACTTTTTTTCTTGTTGCCAAACATTGCATACCATGAGCTGAATAAATCATGACCAAATTCTGAAGATGAGCATAAGTATGATTTGACCTTTGGCTTATCCTCTGTTCGATTAACCTCCAAGGAGAACAGCGTAAAGTTTTTCTCAACTTGCTTTCCAGTTATTTCAACTTTTTCATGGATAATTGTAGCGATTTTGTCAGGCCCTGCTTGCGAAATTGTGATTTGCCAACGGAAAATACATGGAATTTTGTGGAGTCGGTAGGTTCGCTCTCCATACGTCTGCTCGAAACAAAACGAAATTTCTGATTGACCATGATGGTATACTCGCCGATAGCCACCTTGTCGGGCCAATGCCTGTGCTGCTCCGACGCGGAAAACATCCCTGAGAAATTGTAGGGCGGAAAGAATGCACGTCTTTCCAGAACCGTTAGGCCCCACAAGAATAGTAATGCCTGGTTGCAAGCTGATATTTGCATGTCTAATCGACTTATAGTTATTAATTTCAACTTTAAGAGCCATAGACCATTCACTTCCTTATTTTTAATATAATAGTTATTTACGCAATTTTGTGATGAAATAACAAACAAAATTATCTGTCAAGAGAAAAAAATTAAAAAAATATACTTCAAAGAAGTGTATGAGAAACTTACCGGATTCCCGCCTGCGCACGAATGACAAAGGAATATCTACCCACCAAGGTACGCTTATTTCACTCTCGGATTCCCTGTCAATTCCTTGCCTGTGCCTGAAAGGACGATCCGTCCGGTCTCAAGAACATAGTCGCGTGAAGCGATATGCAGGGACAGCGGAGACTGGATTCCGGCATTATTTATACCGTGAAAAATCAACTCCCCTCATCCGGCCGCGTTCTTCAAACCAGGCGTCTTCATTGATAGGAGGCTGTGCTATCTTATCGGTCCCTTTATGCGCCAGCCGGATGGCATCATTCGGACAGGTGCTGACGCACAGACCGCAGCCGATGCATCTTTCCCGGATTATACGGTAGGCATCGGTGCCCTCTTCGACGGCTCCCACTTGGCACCGTTCGTCCGAACATGTTCCGCAGGAGATGCATTTTTCCGGATCGATTTCGGCATAATAATTGGAATTGATAACCATTGAAGCAGGAATGCCCAGCTCATTGATGCCTCTCAACACACCGCAGCAGCATTTGCAGCAGTTGCAGATATAGAAGCCGCCTCCCTGCACATTATAGGTCAGGTGGACAAGCCCCGCCTCTTCTGTCATTTTTATCAGGTCATGCGCCTCTTCTTTTGTAATCGCCCTGCCTGTAGGGTACTTGTCAAAAACATTGGGTACGGGTGCCATCGCCAGACAAACCTGCACCGGACGGTCGCAGGGGTGTCCCAGCAACTCCTTTTCTTTTTTACAGATGCAGTCGTTGACCAGAAAAGACTGGTTGGAGTCAATAAGACCGGAAACCTTCTCATAAGATATAACCTCCTGCTGGCCGGATATTTCTTTTTCAACAGGCACTACCCGCATCAATTGAGGCGTTTGGGAATAAAATTGCTGTCCGAAAAACGGCCCGTATTCTTCAACCAGCAAAGCGAGTTCTTTATCCAACCGGCCGAGCTGAAATTCATATATCCCGAAAACCCAGGGCAGCATCCTGAAAACCCGGATTCCTCCAAGATTTATAGAAAAAAGTTGTCCGGCTTTCCCCATATCTTTGAGCTGTCTATTCAGTCCTTCCAGAGGGCGGCCTGTCCTTTCGGCAACCTGCTGGGCTGTTTCAAAAGTCAGCCTAAGGTCGCAAAAAAGATCGGCCTGCTCGGGCGTAAAAATTTTCTTCAGAAGTTTAATCTCCACACCGCTTTCGGTTGCGGGAAAACCATTGGGCAGGGTATCGAGTACCCGCGCCAGTTTATGATATATTTCATCTGCCATGCTTTTTCTCCTTCCGTTTCGTTATTTTTCCTTTTTCCATGCCTTTCAGCGCCTGATCGCACCATTCAATGGCCATGCGGGCATGGCGTATGCCGTAATCAAGCGACAGGCCCCAGTAATGTGAATCCTCCGCATAAGATGCTTTCTCCGACTGCCGCTGAATAACCGGCATTGCCACCGTTTCATACTGTTTGAGAAGATTTACATTATATTCCCGCCAGTTCTTCAGGTGCTCCGCCAACCTCTCGGGCGGCAACTGCCTCCCGAAAAAAACCTTTACAAGCATCGTGTGGCGCATTTCAAGTTCTTCCGGCGGTTCGACAAGCCAGTGAAGAAGTTCTTTTTTCCCTTCACCGGTTATCCTGTAAACTTTGCGGTTCGGTTTACCCGACTGCTGCTCTATGGTCGAAGCAATCCACCCCTGGTTTTCCATCTGCTTCAGAGAACGGTAGATATGGGGTAGGGCGGCATTCCAGAAAAAATGAATGGACTTCTGAAATTTGTTTTTCAGGTCGTATCCTGTAGACGGCTGATAATTGATTAAACCCAAGAGCGCATGCGGTAGCGACACGGCGGCCTCCTTTATATAGACGGTTTAGTATATATACTTGAGTATATATATACCTATATCCATATACGTTGTCAAGATTTTTTTTAAGTTGAGGATATCCTTATAAAAGTAAAATTATTTGAACACGGTTTGACGCCGGAATATTAATAGTTTTCTTTATCTTGGCAATTGCAGTGAACTGTTGTACAAAACATGCATTGTCGTAGAGAGAAGATTAAAATGCCGATCCACATAATTCCAGTTGATCAACTCAGCGCCGAAGCCTTAAACGGCGTCATCAAAGAATTCATTTCCAGAAACGGAACTGATTATGGTGAATTTGAGGCAGCAATGGAAACAAAGATCAGACAGGTAAAACAAAAGCTGGAAAAAGGATTGGCCGTTCTTATTTATGATGACGAGACGGAAACGACAAATATATTCCGGCATGACGACCCGATCTTGAAGAAGCTTGATAAAATAAATGAGTGAAATAGAATACCGTGAACCCTGTTAAAGATCTGGAAAATATTTACCGGGATGCCGTTCATGAGGTTGATCCGGCAGGCCTTATTCAATCTCACGTAAAGAAGGACGGCCGGACATTGCTGATCCATGGCCAGGATACAAATATTTCAGAAGACCTTTCCCGCTATAAACAGGTGATCGTCCTGGGCATCGGCAAGGCATCGGCCCGTATGGCATCCGTCATGGAGAGCATCCTGGAAGGCGAACTCTTTGCGGGATTCGTCATCACAAAATACGGCCACGGACGTAAGCTCCGGAAAATTCAAGTCATGGAAGCGGGCCATCCCGTACCCGATGAAAACAGCGTGGAAGGGGCGCGAATCCTTTCACAAATGGCGGACGCGGCAGACGTTCGCACTCTCATTATTAACCTCATTTCCGGCGGCGGATCGTCATTATTGTGCCTGCCGGCGGACGGAATAAGTCTGGAAGATAAGCGGCAAACCACCCGGGTCCTGCTTGCATCCGGCGCGGACATTGATGAGATGAACTGCATCCGGAAGCATATTTCGAAAGTAAAAGGCGGAGGCCTGGCAAAGATCGCCAGCCCCGCAAGACTCATCAACCTTATTTTATCGGATGTGATTGGCGACAGAATCGACACCATCGCGTCAGGTATTACCGCCCCCGATCACACAACGTTTCAGGATGCCCTCTCGATTGTTCGGAAATACGCGCTTGAAGACAAGTTGCCGCAAGCCGTGAGAGACCATCTTGTTCAAGGTGCACAGGGAAATATCCCTGAGACGCCTAAAGCAGGCAACCCCGTATTTCGCAATACCGTCAATATCATCCTGGGGAATAACACGCTGGCCTGCAATGCGGCGCGGAAAACCGTAGAACGGCTGGGATATAACGCGCGAATACTCAGCACGACTCTGGCCGGTGAGGCATCCGAGGCAGGATCCTATTTTGCTCAGCTTGCCAAAGTAATTGACTCGGGCAAATCCGGAATTGCAAAACCAGCCGCGATTATCGCCGGGGGAGAGACTACCGTAACTATCAGGGGCAAAGGAAAGGGCGGAAGGAATCAGGAGATGGCCCTTGCTTATGCCATTGAACTGCACCGGATAACCCCTGGTTCTCCAAACATCTTTTTTCTGTCCGCGGGCACTGACGGGAGCGACGGGCCCACGGACGCGGCAGGCGCCTTTGTAACGCCTGCGCTCATGGAGAAGATGAAAACAATCTCGGCTCAGGCCGCGACACATCTGGAAGAAAACGACTCGTATCATTTCTTCCGCGATACAGGGGATCTTTTCAAGACGGGTCCGACCTACACAAATGTGTGTGATATTCAGATACTTTTAGTGATATAATATACCACGTTGCTTGGAATATTCCGCCTTGCAGTGGAAGAAACAGGACGAGTTGGACACAGTTTTTTCTTCCCCCCTTTAAAAAAAAGGAGGGGAATAAAAAAAAGATGGATTCAATGTTTTTCATCCCCCTTTCCTAAAGGGGGAACGAGGGGGATTTAGTGACACTCGCTGAAAATGAGTAAAACGAAATTTGAAGCGCAAGTGGAACTATCCCGCCAACGTAGTTGGCAGGGATGTGGGATAATGAGTACAAAATTTCAAATCCTCCCTTGTATGTTCACCCATGATCTTATGGTGCATATGACCAACTTGTAGTAGATGGCATAGAAGTTTATGGTTGTGGCAGGCCGAACCTCCCTGGAGACAAGAGCTCGTGGGTTA
>JBEKRZ010000035.1:0-25797 GCA_049517435.1 Smithella sp.
AATACCACGTTCCTGTTACTGCAGTTGCCGGAGCCACACCTTTCACACTGTTTACAGTAATACCAACACCAGAGGCAGCCGTCGCCGTCGTAATATTATAATCAGGACCAAGATATGGGGTGTTCGTTATTGAAGCCTGTACTGCGGCAGCAGTGGTCGTTCCGTTTCCTGTCAACATTTTTGACGCATAAAAATTACTGCATTGCGCTTTTACTTCTGCAATTGCAGTCTGTGCGGCACTAATTCTTGATTGATCCATCATACTGATGTACTTAGGAATAGCTACCGCAGCTAAAATTCCCAAAATAACCAATACTGCTATGATTTCAATCAATGTAAAACCTTTTTCTGTTACGGCAGTTGCCGGAGCCACTCCTTTCACACTGTTTACGGTAATACCAACACCAGAGGCAGCCGTCGCCGTCGTAATATTATAATCGGGACCAAGATATGGGGTGTTCGTTACGGAAGCCTGAACAAGAGCAGCAGTGGTCGTCCCGTTTCCTGTCAACATTTGTGAAGTATAAAAATTATTGCATTGCACTTTTACTTCCGCAATTGCCGTTTGTGCGGCATTAATTCTTGATTGATCCATCATACTGATGTACTTAGGAATAGCTACCGCAGCTAAAATTCCCAAAATAACCAATACTGCTATGATTTCAATCAATGTAAAACCTTTTTCATTTCTTAACATTTTTTCCCCATCTTGAATGTGGTTAAAAGCAAAAGCTATACCATTATCAGGACTAGAAAGATTTTTCCCTCATTTCAACCTATGTCTTTACTAATGTGTTTAATTAACTTAACTTTTGTTTTTTGTCAATTCTATTTTTACAACCTAATTTACCTGACTTACCAGCAAAATGCATTTTTGGGGTGAATCATCTACAATTATTGTAGATTTCTAAAGGTGTTTATTTCAATATTATACTTCTTAATTCTATGCCAAAGGCTTCTTTGATTTATTCCTAAAATATCCGCTGCCTTTACTTGAATTCCTTTTGTTTTTCTCAAAGCGTCAACAATTATCTCTTTTTCCATTAACTCGAGTTTAGCGTCAAGAGCCATATCATCATCCCTTAATTTATTTACCACATTTCGCGAATTCTGCTTCAATAATGCTTCCGGTAAATGATGCAATTCAATAACTCCATTTTCACTCAATATAGAAGCTTGTTCCAAAATATTTCTCAGCTCTCTGATATTTCCCGGCCAGGGATAACCAATTAATTCTTGCAGTGTTGAAGTGGACAACTTTGCCGGCTTGGGCAAAGACTCGAGAAAATAATTTGCTATTAGAGGAATATCCTCTTTTCTCTCTCTGAGTGCAGGGAGGGATATTGAAAAAACATTTAAACGAAAATAAAGGTCTTCTCTAAATGTTCCATTCTTAATCATTGCGGATAAATTTTTATTCGTAGCCGCAATAAAACGGATGTCCACTCGAATCAGTTTTGTTCCACCTACCCTTTCAAACTCTTTTTCCTGTAAAACACGCAAGAGTTTCGCCTGTGTAGCTAAGGGCATGTCCCCAATTTCATCCAAAAAAACCGTACCGTTGTTGGCTATTTCAAATTTTCCTTTTTTTTGTTCGGTGGCACCGGTAAATGAACCCCTCTCGTGGCCAAAAAGTTCACTCTCGAGCAATCCTTCCGGAATGGCCACACAATTAATCTTAACAAAAGGTTTGCCTTTTCTAAGGCTATGTTCGTAAATACCTGAAGCAATCAATTCCTTACCGGTCCCACTTTCACCGGAAATAAGAACGGTGGAATCGGTTGGAGCAACTTTTATAATTTGTGTAAAAATATTGCGCATAGAAGCACTGGAACCAATAATATGGGGAAATAATTCTTTTGCTTCGACATTACTCAGAATATTCGTTACGTTATCAAATAGTTTTGTAATTTGGTCAAAATCATCCGCTATTATTTTTTGTTTTCCTAATGATGAATTGGTGAGAATGGACATCTTCTGCGTTTTATTGACAAATAGCATGAATGGTTTTAAAAAAAAACGCAGGAGAAGGAAACTTATAGAAAGAGTAAAAAACGCCATTACTACGATCAAATAAACGAAATTCAGGAAAGATATCTGGTTGATTTTTTCAGGCTGTTTAAATAATTGATATGTTACAATAACACCAATCATTGAGATTCCCGTGTAAATTACCGGAATCAAGATATAAAAACTTATATATATATTTTTTCTTCATTTCTTTACAATGCTTAACTCACAAAAAATCTAATTTTACCTGTTTTAAATTTCCGTGTAAAGAGTTGACCGCTTGTCTAATTCTTACGGTTCCATCATCAATGCTTTGTTGCTATCTTTGTAAGATCCCACATCGGCATAAATATAGCCAGGGCAAAGAAGCCGACAATGGCGGCTAAACCAACAATAAGAATTGGGCCGATTGCGTCGGAAAGACCTTTAATCGCATACTCAACTTCATCATCATAGTGTTTGGCAACTGCGCGCATCATCTCATCAATATTCCCTGACTCTTCACCAATCGCTACCATATCAACCATCATTGGAGTAAAATATTTTGCCGATTTTAATGGTGCCGAAATTCCGGCACCTTCTTTAATACGCTCACGAATATGATCAAAAGATCGCGTAAGAGCCTCATTGCCCATTGTTGCAGAAAGGATTGTCAATGATTGCATAATGGGCACACCGCTGGTTTGCAGAATAGCAAAAATGCTGGCAAAGCGCGATAAGGCCGCCTTCTTGAATACTGGCCCGACTATAGGCATTTCTAATAAAAAAGAATCTCTGACGAACTTGCCATTACTTGTTTTAAAATAGAAAATCATGCCAAAAACAGTTATTACTATTACACCAATAATCAAATACCAGTAATTAGACAGTAAAGAGTACAACAACATGGCAAATTTTGTCGGCCACGGTAAAATTAAACCAGCGGTGCTGAAAATAGAGGCAAATTGAGGTATTACAAAAGTTAAAAGAATAATAAAAGCACCACATAATGCGACAAGAACTATTAGAGGATATCTTAATGCCGATTTAATATCTGATTTGACTTTTGCTTCATGTTCAATAATATAGATTAAACGATCTAAAACGATGGGCACATTTCCGCTCATTTCACCTGCCTTAATCATATCGCAGTACAGACGTGAAAATATTTGGGGATGTTTCTCTAATGCATCGGAAAGAGACAAGCCGTGATTGATATCTTGAATAATTTTTGATATTGCGTCCTTTAAACCTTTGTTTTCTGTCTGATCCTCTAAAATAGAAAGAATTCTTAACATCGATATACCGGCAACAATCATAGAATGGAATTGCTTTGTAAACATGACCAGATCCATCACCTTAACTGTGCCCATGCCAAGAATAGCTTTCAACCAATTATTATCTCCAGGTTTACTCTGGTCCTTAATCTTTGATGGTATAAGATTACGTGAGATCAACATGAAATTTGCTACTTCAACGGATTCAGCCTCTAAATTCCCTGAAACTGTAATTCCATTTTCATCAATTGCTTCATAAATATATTTTGGCATTTTTTATCCTTAATTCAACCTAAGCCATTACGGCGGAAGCCGCTTCTTCCAGAGTTGTAAGCCCTTGAATTACTTTTTGTACTGCAGCCTCTTTCAATGTTTTTAACTTTCCGGCAGCTACTGCCGAGCGTGTAATTTCCGGGCTTGGCCTTTGCTTGATAATCATGTCTTGAATCATCTCGTCAATGACTAAAACTTCAAAAATACCCGTTCTTCCCTTGTAACCAGTATTCTTGCATTGACTACAGCCTTTACCACGATGAAAATCAGCGTTATTTGCTTCTGCCTTTGTTATTCCGAAAGTAACAAGAGCATTCTCCGGCGGATTATAATTTTCTTTGCAATAGGGGCAAACGGTGCGCACTAATCGTTGAGCAAAAGAAACAATCAAGACAGATGAAATCAGGAAAGGTTCAATGCCCATATCAATAAATCGTGTTATAACTCCTGCGGCATCATTAGTATGCACAGTGCTTAAAACTCTATGTCCCGTTTGCGCCGCTTGCACAGATACTGCGGCAGTTTCAGCATCTCTAATTTCACCAACCATAATGACATCCGGGTCCTGACGAAGAATTGAACGCAAACCGCTGGCAAATGTCATTCCTGCTTTACGGTTTAACTGCACTTGGCGAATATTATTGATTCTATATTCGACGGGATCTTCCAAGGTGATTATATTTATATCCGGTTTGTTTATTGAATTCAAGATTGCATAAAGACTAGTGCTTTTACCGCTTCCCGTGGGCCCGGTACTTAAAATCATCCCATAAGGCTTATTGCACATCTTTTCGATTTTTGCCATATCTTCGGCATCCATGCCCAAACGATCTAATGAATAAATACCCGCGCCCATATCCAACAGGCGCATGACAATATTTTCTCCGTAAATTGTGGGAATTGAGGAGACCCTGACATTAATTTCTTTTTTTTCTATTTTGAGGGTAAATCGGCCGTCTTGAGGAATTCTGGAAACAGTAATGTCCATATTGGCCAAAATCTTCACACGGGCAATGACGGACAAAAATAAAGATTTAGGAGGTGAGGGCATTTCTATCAGCTTGCCATCAATGCGATAACGCAACTGTACAGTGGTTTGTTGTGGACTGATATGGATATCGCTTGCTTTGTCTCGGATAGCTTGAGCAAAAATAGAATTAGTCAAACGAACAACCAGCGCTTCTCCAGCCATATCCTGTAGAGATGCTACTTGGACTTCATCTTTGTTATCCGACTCTTCTTCAACCTTAGATTCTACTTCCATTGTTCCTATAATATCGCCCAAATCGGATTGCACACCATACATACTATTGATGAGCTGATTGATTTCCGACTCCGAACAAATTACCGGTTCAACTTCCATGTTGTTTAACTTTTCAATGGAATCCAGGATTGTTATCTCCAGAGGATCAACAATTGCGACCATCAACAGATTCCCTTTAATTTTTAGAGGAACCACTTTATTTTTTTGCGCAATTTCAATTGGTATATATCGCACTAACTCCAGATCCAACGGAAAATCGTTTATATGGTATTTCTTAATATTGAGCTGTTCGCTTAATAAATCTATTATTTGTTTCTCCTGAACGATTCCCTGGCGTATTACATACTGACCAAACTTTAAATCGGTTTTCTTTTGATCAATTAGAACTTTTTTGAGCATTTCTTCGGTCAAAAGCCCTTCTTTTACAAGTATTTCACCAAGACGTTTTTTTATTTTCATTTATCCTCCGAATAACTCTCACCTCAATGTTGCAACGCATGGCGATTGAAAAAAACCGTACTTGCATCCCATTGAGATAAAATTTCTGTTTTGGCGGCAATCACGGGTGGTAATTTGCCAACTGCTTCTTCCGCAGCACGAATATTTTTAAAACATTTATCGATAATTATCGTAAATTCAATACCTTCTTTTTTATTCCAGAAGGAAAAGAAAGCTAAATCAGGCATATTTTCCTGATCATTATTTTCACGAAAAATATTATACACTGTTTCTAGATTTTTTCCTTTTTCCACAATAACAACAATATAGTTTTTATTTACCGGTTTTATATCTGCGGGAATCGACGGAAGAACTATTACAGCTCCTTCCGAAATTATGTCTTTATTTTTAATATGAGGATTAGCTGTAGTCACCGCATTGGTAATCTCTGGACTGACAGCGCCATAGATATTATGCAGTGTCCACCACATAGTTCTTTTTTTTGTCATTGTTAACTTTCCCAAGTAATCAGGCATTTTAATGTCCTGAATTTTATCTTTCTTTGGTTGTTTATATGCATCAGCATGTTTTATTTGTAATACAACTGTACTTATCGAAAAACCCAGAGCAATGATAATCAAAACGCTCCCCAACGCCCATGTTAATCTTTTTAATAATGGTGTTGCCATTTCACTTACGCAGCTTCTGACCAAAAACCAACCGGCTTTTTTCTTGCCGCGAATGATCATTGTTAAAATTACCTGATGGCAAAGAAAAACAACTTTGCGCGGATAGCCTCCGGTAGCCAGATAAATAGCCGTAACCCCCCAAAAGCTGAACAGAGAAGGCTTGATCTCAAAGTCGCTGGCGACATCGAGACGATAATTGATCATTGCCCGCATTTGTTTAAAATTGAAGGGACGGAGATGATAGAGAAGGTTAACCCGGTCAAAAAGATTGGCGCGTTTTTTAAGGATTTTTTGGAATTCTTTTTGAGCAAAGATTATTATTTGCAGCAACTTAAAATTATTTGTTTCATAATTAAGAAATTCACGCAAAATCTCCAGGCAATTCTCGGGAATTTTTTGGCCTTCGTCAATGATCAGGACAACTATTCTTTTTTCATCAACACCTTTATCAAAAAGATAATCCTTAATTCTTTCTTTTAAATGCCATTCACTTTCGCATTTATTTAAATCTTTAATTCCCAACATCAAAGCGACCGTTTGCAAAAATTCAACGGAACTGTTAAATGCCGGATCAAGCAAAAGATGAGTTTCAATTTCCGTAGAATCTGCTGAAGTGGAAGAAAAGTTCTGGATAAGCTTACGACATAAAGTAGTTTTTCCGGTACCGATGTCTCCAATTACAACATTAATTCCGCGGCGCAGACGAACAGCTAATTCCATCCTTTGTAAACAATCGGTATGCTGTGGCAATTGAAAAAGAAATTCCGGTTCCGGTGAGTTGGAAAATGGCTCTTTTTTAAAATTGAGAATATTGTAATAATTCATTTTTAAATGCCATCTTGCTGTTTAAACATCGGCTATTGCTTAAAGTCCAATCCCGTTTTGTTTTTCGGTGCGATTCCGGTAATCTTTTAGTTCTGGTTAGTCTCATTTTTTTGTATAATATTTTGTCCAACTGGAGATGTGTTTTGGTTATTATTAGCGACTTGCAATATATGAGGAGTAATAAATATAAGAACCTCATCTTTTTCGTCACTTTTACTATCCGACTTAAACGCCCAACCCACAAGGGGAATATCCTTTAACCACGGCACACCGTTACCCGAATCTGATTTAGTTTGTTTGGTTAAACCGGAGATAACAATTGTCTCTCCATCTTGAACAACTAACACCGTTTCCGTTTGCTTCTTTATAATGTACGGATCTCCCAAACTGTCTTTTCTTGTAGTATCAACTTCATCTTTTTTCACTAAAATTGTCATTTTTAAATTTTTACCGTCAATTACATGCGGCGTAATTTCCAGACGCAAGACAACGTCTTGAAAAGTGGTAGTTTGAGTAGCTGCGCCGCCGCCGGTCCCAGATTGAAGTGTAACAAACGGAACTTTTTCACCATTTTCTGTATATGCTTTCTGGTTGTCTAAAGTTGTTATTGACGGACTGGAGAGAATATTCAGCTTACTATCACTCTGCAAAGCCTGCAATTGCACTTCCAATAAATTTCCGCCAACCTTCCCAAATAACAAACCTAAAGAGGCAGAGGCAGTGGATGATAAATTTTGGGCGGGGAAATTTGCTCCCAAACCAACGCCTCCTATACCAATAGCACCATTAGCTGTTGGAATAATGTCAGAAGTCGAGCTTGTGCGAGTACCACCACCTGATATAATAAGATCATTATTACCAGAAATATTAGACCCCTTATTATATCCTCCCCACATAATTCCCAAGTCCCGGGCTACTGTTTTCGTTGTTTCCACGATATTGGCTTTAATTAAAATTTGGGCTGTAGGTTTATCCAGCTTTTCAATAATCGGAAGTATCTTGTTAAGGTCATTAAGCGTAGCGAAAATGACCAGCGAATTACTGTATTCATCAAGTACAATCGATCCGCGAGTCTGTTTTCCATCCTTATCCTTAGTCAGGATTTCCGTAAGCGTCTTCACCAATTTTCCGGCATCGGTGTAATTTACGTTTATCACTACCGGATCTAAAAGCGGCTCTATCAATTGAGTATCCCGCATTTGCTGTTTTCGGTCTAAGTCCTGTTTAACGTCATCGCCAGTCATCACTCGGATCATATTGCCTTCCCAGACATAAGACAAATTATAGGTGTGCAATAATCCGGTAAATGCCGTATCCCATGGAACTCCCTGGAAATCTACGCTAATTTCATTTTTCAACTCATTTTTCACCAGAATGTTTAAATTAACAACTTTGGCCATTGACCGTAACACCGCTTTAAGATCCGCCTGGCGCATCGTCAAATTAATTCGTTCGGTAGGTAGTTTTTTCATCTCTGGTCCTACCAATGAAGTATCGGGAGCTTGTTTTGCCTTTAAAGCCGACACATTAATTTTTTTAGGTTCGGCAACAGGGGAGTGGCCTTGGGAACTCTCAGCCAAAGTAGTCCATTTATCAAAAAAATGATCTTTTTTCTCGCTGTTAAGTCCCTCAGCACAGCCGAAGAAAAATATCAGCACGAAAAGACCCAAACCTAACATCACGATATTTTTTGCAGAGTATTTCAAATCGACAACCTCCAATGGATATTTTTATTCTTGCAGGGGAATTTCATCTTCGTTTCCCGTATTTTTATTAAAAATCAAAACCTTCGAAGGCGTAATCTGTTTTAACACATAACCTTCTATTTCTAATTGTTCCCCTATCCTATATTCAAGACCGTTAATAACAGCCATTTTATTTTTCCCGGAATCTACATAACCGGAATAAATTATTTTAGCCGATGCATCTTTACCGCTGGCATTTCCTTCTCTGTTCGCCCATTCTCTATAAGAGTCTTTTTTCCAGAAAGGATTTTTCACCCAATTGGTTTCCATTCGCCCGATCACGTATGCATCAAAATCAGTGATTTTATCTTTACCTAAATCTTTTGTTATCCCACTTGTAAAAGTGTCCACTTTCACAGAATCAGTACGGGCACTGGTTTTAACTTTTTTACTCGCCGGACCGGCAATTAAGTATTCATAACCAGCATATAAAACAAACAAAGCAGCTATTGCTAAAATAATAATTTCCCTTTTTTTAAACTTAGCCATAAATACCTTTTACGTATTAACTACTTAAGTGCTATCCAAATTTTCATTTTAAATTCCATGTAACTGGGATATTGTTGTATACTAATTTCCTCAATTCTATCCAAATAAGGAACGGATCCCAATCCGATCAATATTTTTCGAAGATTAGTAAATTCTCCTTTCAGTACAACATTATATAAAAGCGATGAGGGAGAACCCGCCGAGGAGTTCAAATCCGGCGTATTTGATACCATCAATAACCCGGCCCTTCCCGCTATATTACGGAAGTCATCTTGAAACTTACCAACTTCTCCACGAGGGATTGCTTGTTTCTCGGGATTGGGTAAAACACGCAAATCTTTATTACTCAAAGTCTTAAGCAAATTTAAATAGATAGGTTTCTGTTCCTTTTGCTCTTCGATTTGATTTTTTAATTTTTTATTCTCATCAATTAGATTGGAATTGTAGTGATACAAAGGGATTATCCCCACGAGCATAAAAAGGAATATGATTCCGCTGTAAGTTACTACATACCAAAAACTATCTTGGTGTATATTAAGGTTAAATTTCTTCATCACGGCTAACCTATTTTAGCGTTCAAAGTAAATTGGAGGACTTCACTTTTTTTGAAAGTGGTAATGCTGTTTTTTTGTATCGATACATGGTTCAACATTGGTGAATTTTCCAGTTTCATGACATATTGCGCTAAAAGTGAATCCAGCATATTTCTGTCCCCCAAAATAACTCCTTCTATTATAACACCATCGCTTGTTTCTTTTGGTGTTTTATCCGCAGTAGCCTTTAGCGAAACATTTCCCTCAGTTATTTTAAAACTGATCAGACGTATATTTTGAGGTGTAAGATCCGAAACTTCTCCAATCACCGCAACGCCCAAATACCGCTGTGCATATTGACTGTACATTTTCTTTTTCGTATTTACTTCTTCAGCTAATTTCGAAACTTCATCCTTCGATATAAGCGGACCGCAAAGGGCTAATTCTTTTTCTAATCTCACCTGTTGTTCTTTATTAGTATTTACTTCTAAACCTTTATAAATTAAAGTGATAAAGCAAATTATTAGAGCTGCAGCAAAGGATAAAAATACAAATCTATTAACTCGCTTTGTATTTAGTTCTCTGCTTTTTTCGAGATAAGTAAAGATAGCGTTAGGTGTGCGACTGTTATCAGATAAGGAAAAACCCAAAGCCGGAGACAGAAATATTCTCTCGGGAAGTCTTATAGACTCGGTAGAGTGGGAAGCCGTATGCTGTTTAAAGGGATCAAAGAATTCTGTTTTTACCCCTAACTGATCACTCATGAAATCCAAAATAGAATTATCGACATTCACTGAAGATAGAATGTATATCTTTTCAACTTTTTGGAATCCGATTGCGGATGTTTTTAAAGTCAACTCAACCTGACGAGCTAATCTTTCCCATACCGGAGAAATCATCGTTAGTATTTCTTCTTTTTTAAAATCGTAACCGGCGTCTGTATCTCTTAATTTCTCTGAATCAGAGCTGAGACTTAAAAGAATTTTTTTTGCTTCATCATTTTTCAGTTTTAGATTGCCCGTTTTCTCCAAAACAGAAGCTGTAATTGCTTCCAGCATGCTGTTGATGCTTCCAGTCTTAATGCCGCGGGACATTACCAAATTTTCTTTCTTGTAAAAATCAATTCGGGAAAAATTACTACCGATAAACAAACTGGCAAATATTCCCTCGCTAGTCGGCATCCATTTTGATCGGAAAATATTCTGAATAGCGAAAGGAACTGTCGTAATTCCGGCAAGAGTTATTCCAATATCAGAAAATAAGGTTTTCCTTTCTTCAATTGAAGTTTTCGTGGCTGTATAGACCATTACCGAGTACTTGGGTTTATCCTGATCTAGAACTTCACCTTGCAATTCAAAATCAAAAATTGATTTCGTTTCGTCAATGAAACCTTCCTTTTTCGCTGTCCAAAAGATAACATTTTCCAGTTGCTTTTTAGGCACACGCGGAACTTTAAGGAAATAGACGTTAACATCGCTCGAAGATATTTTTGTCCAGATAGCGCAACTGTCAACTGAACCACAAAAGGCAACCAGAGAAGATTTCAAAAATGAAATGAATTCTGTGTTAGATGCCTGTTGACTATATTTGATAACTTTTTGATCAACTAAAATTGGCCTATCGTTAGAATCTTTAGCAGTCTTAACCAAACAAATAAATTCCCGGCCAATATCAACTCCAACAGTATAAACTTTTTTATCGAAAAAACGCTTAGGTAAAATAGCTTTGATTTTTTTTACCGGCTTTTTTTCAGATAAATAATTTTTTTGTTTTCCTAATGTACTGAAAGATTCTTTATCTTTTCCGCGTATAACATTAAGAAGTTTTTCTGTTGAGTTTATATCGTTATTTATGCTGGACAAGAAAATCTCCTTATTTTTTATATTTCAAGCTTTTTTATGCAATACAACGCCGTAAAAGAAAATCTCCTTATTTTTTATATATTATCAAGCTTTTTTATTTATTGCAATACAATAATGTAATAATATTTTTAATTATTTTTTCATAATCAGCCTGTACTGATTTGTAAAATATTGCAGATGGTTTGTTCCAGCCATATGCTAAATGAATCGTCAGCATAAAGTAATCTGGCTTTCTTGATGAGGATCTGAGCGAAGTCGGCGTAAATTCGCCAGTCTCTTGTCTGATTGGCATGAGCCGGTGTTTCGCGGGAAATCTTTCCCCAACTGCCCATTATGTGATAAGTTTTTTGTTTTGCCGCGCACAAGCAAGCTTGCATATCGCGCAGGCCTTACCTGTATGTAAGCTGCGCAAGGCCGTATTTAGAAATTAATCCCAACACGAAAAGCTTTTGATTTAATAATTGCCTGAATATTGCTCGACGCACTGTCAGAATTCGTATGCATACGGGTAATCCATGATCTGTGAAAATATCGTTCTTCCAGAATTCATCAACCCTCTCCTCATAATTTAATGCGAGATTATGGTATCCTAAAAAAATATTTCAAATCGATAAATAACTTTTTATTGCTTATTTTTATTGTTTTATATATTTTACATCATAGTCCAACTAAAATATTGGGACAGTAGTGATATTTTGTATTATTGGAGGTTGAAAGATGGTTTCTCAAGTAAACAACACCCAATATTTATTTCTTTTCTTCAAATTTTATTTTTCAAAAGTGTTACTTAACACCTATGTATAATTTTTTAGAACTTGCCGATTTTTTATTAAAGAGCTTGAATGATTATTAAGTTTTTGCTATGGAAACGCTGCTTTTTCAGAATAAATATTGAGGATAATGATCGTCATAATGATTAAAAAAGATTTTTCTATTTTTTTTATTATATTATTTTTTTTATTTTTGTTCTATCCAATAGAAGCTTTCCCGAACATTTCCCCCGGCTTAGAGAAAATACCAGATTTGATAGTTTCTCTATCTTCCGGTTATGTTATCGTTGTTGATAAGAAATATCAAAAGATATATGTTTTCCACAAAGATGAAACATTTTCTAAGGTATTTGAAGCTTCCTGTTCCACAGGAAAAAATCCCGGGGCTAAACAAGTTGCCGGAGATGCAAGAACTCCCAACGGCATTTTCTTTGTGACAAAAATCCTGTACAATCCCGGTCCTCCCGAAACTTACGGTTCTATGGCCTTTCCTTTGGATTATCCAACTATCTCCGATAAAAGAGCCGGCAAAGACGGTAATAACATCTGGATTCATGGCACTACAAAAACACTATTACCCACACAATCAAAAGGGTGTGTTGTTTTGCACGACAGCGACCTCAAGCACCTTGCCAATTTTATCTATTTAAACAGAACGCCTGTCATTATTACTGAGTTTTTAAAATGGGTTCCCCAAAGTTATGCTTCACCGACAAAAAATGCATTGGAAAAAATTTTAACATCATGGAATAAGGCTTTTATCGAAAATGATATTAAAACAATTGATTCTTTATACCTGCAAGGTTCAGAAATTAAGGGTCAAAGACGTGAAGAACTCAATAATAAAGTTAAATATTCAAAAAATCTAAACAGGCATTTTATTTTACAACCACGGGACATATCAATTTTACAGGAAGATAATAACGCCGTCATTATTTTTGATCAAATTTTTGCCGTCAATAATAATTCTTTTCAGGGATTCTATAATAAACTGATTTTAGAAAAGATTAACAATAAATGGTATGTTGTCGATAATGCTACAGCACCATCCGGATCCGGTAAACAATTAGCTCAAGTTAATAAGAATACACAAAAAGAGACAAAATCTATCTCCAAAGAAGATATCCGAAATTTAGTGAAGAAATGGGTAACCAGTTGGCAATCAGGCAATATGAAAACTTATCGCGATTGTTATGCTTCCAATTTCCAATCAAAAGGAATGAACTTAGATGCCTGGATTTCTCATAAAGCCGATGTGCGTAAGAACAGTAAAAATATAAATATTCGCGTTGATGATTTGCAAATATCGGAAGATGCAAATATTGCCACGGCAGTATTTACTCAATATTACAGTTCTTCGATAATTAACAGCAAAAGCAAGAAGAAATTGGAGCTAAGAAAAATAAACAACGAATGGAAAATATATCGAGAAATCATATAGCCATAATAGCACGCTGCATAAATAATTTTCTCTTTAACATTCTTTTTTTGAGGGTCTGCTTTGGTGGATTAAGGATGGCCTACCGGACAGAATCTTCCATGGAAAAGTACCGTACAGTTCCGGCAGCTATTCGTGCTAATCAAATTACCGGAACTGTTTATTCTCATTCATGTAAATTCACGATTTCTAACGGATCTCTATAGAAAGATATTTCATGATCTTTGCAGTTGGTTTGCCGCTATCGTCATAGGATCTGATGCGATAATAACTTTTCAGCATTTTTTCCAGTGGCACTACCCCGGACTTGGGATCGTTCTTGCGGCCTTCCCTGAGAAGGCGCCCAGGCAAAGTGTCATCCTTAACCGAGATTCCTTAGCGCGTGTTCATGTAGCTCTCGAGTATGTGGATACGTTCGCCTGATTTCATAAGATCCGAGCGCGACATACTCTGTCCGGAAATTGCAGACCAAAACTTGTGATAGATTTTGATATCGGCTCCAATATTCTTAATGGTAAGAACTAACTTGACAATATTAATATTTTTTGTTTTATTTCTCACTCCTTTTGAAATAAGAAAAGTATAATAAAATTATTAAACTTAATGAAGGGTAATGTATGAATAAAAAATTATTATTTATAATCTTATCTCTAATATTTTTATTATATGCGCCATCAATTTTTGCCGAAACTGTTAACACTTCCAAACAAACAATCGCCGATATTTCTGCTGGAATGGCGGACGAATATTACAATCGTGCGAATGCCTATAAAAAACAAGGTAACCTTACCCAAGCCATCGCTGACTATACAAAAGCAATTGAAATCGATTCTAAACATGCAAAAGCCTATTACAACCGTGGGAACATCTATGGGAAACAAGGTAATCTTACCCAAGCCACCGCTGATTATACCAAAGCAATTGAAATCGATTCTAAATATAAAGACGCCTATTATAACCGTGGGAACACCTATGGAAAACAAGGTAATCTTACCCAAGCCATCGCTGATTATACCAAAGCAATCGAAATCGATTCTAAATATACCGCAGCATATGGCAACCGTGGAATTGCCTATCAAAGCCAAGGCAATCTTCAACAAGCTATCGCAGATTTCAATAAGGCTATAGAAATTAATCCTAAATATGCGGCAGCCTATAGCAACCGCGGGAACGTCTATCAAACTCAAGGCAATTTTCAACAAGCTATTGCGGATTATAATAAGGCTATAGAAATTAATCCTGAAATTGCCGGATTTTATAGTAATCGTGGAAATGCTTATCAAACTCAAGGTAATCTTCAGAAAGCTATCGTGGATTACAATGATGCTATAGAAAAAAATCCGAACGATAGTGCATCTTACTATAACCGGGGACTTGCTTATTACGGTATAGAACAATATGGAAAATCTTTGGTAGATTACACAAATGCTATAAACAAGAATCCCAATAAAGAAGCTTATGAAGATTTTATTAAATATGTCCCCGTAAAGAAAACATCTGATACAGAGAATGTCAGGAATGAAATAGTACAACTTTTCGAAGGAAAACTAAACTTAGATAATAAAACGGCAATGCCCACACCTGTTGTGGCACCTGTCACCACATCAGTTACCACACCCACTGCTGAACCCGCCGTTGCCCCTGTAGCCGCTACCGCACCCATTCCCGCTGCCACCGATGAGGATTTAGCTCAAGTTACCAGTAAACAAAACGAGACAAAATCTATCCCCAAAGAAGATGTCCGAAATTTGGTACTTATATGGGCAGCCAGTTGGGAATCAGGCGATATGAAAACTTATCGCGGTTGTTATGCATCAAATTTCCGGTCAAAAGGAATGAATCTAAATGAATGGATCTCATATAAAACCAATGTCCTCCAAAAAAGTAAAAACATAAATATCAGCATTGATGATTTGCAAATATCAGTGGATGAGAATATGGCCACTGCAGTATTTACTCAATCTTACAGTTCTTCAATATTACAAGATAAAGGCAAGAAAACATTGGAACTGAGAAAAACAGGCAACCAATGGAAGATATATAAAGAAATTATGTAGCCCATAATAAGCCGTACTCTGCGCAAGTATTGATTTGCAAATCTATTCCCACTAGATGCAGATGAAACCGGCGGAGATATTCATTAAAGAAGATCTCCGCCGGTTTTTTTTGAATTTATCGATTTAAATTTCTGTAAATAGTCGCATCGTGCAAATTAAAACACTAGGAATCACGGGTTTAATACCCCAAGGCAAGCTTTGGGGTATTAAACCCTCCGCTGCGCGGGATAATTTGACTTACGCTTCAAACTTCACTCTGTTCGTTTTCAGCGAGTCTCATTACAACTTACCAATTCTGACTTGTGACCTTCAGGTTATACGCTTCGCTTTCGGAATTGGAGTTTCAATAATAAAATTTTTACTTTCTCTCAATTTCTTATAGACCTTGATTTTTGCGACAATGAGGTTTATGGAATGGCAAATTACTTTAGCAGGGTTACTAGAATGATAATAAACAAAGAGAAAATAGATAAGGTAAAAGGATTTTTAGATGAGCGCGAAGCAAATTATCTTTATAAGTTGGCCTTAAAAGCCGGCAAAAATGGCCCCTGTCTGGAAATCGGCAGCTACTGCGGTAAATCATCTGTTTATCTCGGAGCAGCCTGTAAAGAAAACTCCACCGTTCTTTTTTCCATTGATCATCATAGCGGTTCAGAAGAACAGCAGCCCGGCGAAGCCTATTTTGACCCCGACTTGCTGGATAAAGAAACCGGGAAGATAGACACTTTAAAACATTTCCGTAAAACAATTGCTGATTTTGACCTAAAAGATATAGTAATTCCCGTTATCGGCCGTTCGGCAGTAATAGGCAACGTATGGAAAACGCCTCTGAGCTTGATTTTTATTGACGGAAGTCACGCTTACGAATCAGTCTTGAGCGATTATAATGTTTGGGCGAAAAATTTGATCACAGGCGGCTATCTTTTATTTCACGATATCTTTTCCGATCCGGCAAAAGGCGGACAGGCGCCTTATCTTGTTTATAAAAAAGCTGTGGCTTCCGGACTCTACGAAGAAATGCCTATGTGCGAATCGCTGGGAATATTAATACGTAAAAAGTAATATTAAAGAACTTAAGTTGACCACGCCCACTGGCATCCTTTATCAGAAATATCCGCTCTGAGATATCCGCGTCCCGCGAAATCACGGATAGTATTATTAACTATTTTAGAATCAGCCTTTGTGCAGCCTATTATTCTCTTACAGAGTTCCAGCAAGGCGCTGTCTTTAGTGCTTTGAAATAAAGCGGGTTCAATAAATCCGCATTTTTCGATTAAATCGCCTTTCAAAAGTTGATAGGTTAAATTCATACGCCAATGGCCTTCCACGTGCATATTATCCTCGGGAGTATTTGTGCCTTCGCGGTAACCTTGCAACTTTTTGCGCCAACCAGTCTCCATTTCTTCATCATAACGGGCGCCAAAGTCGCGCATATCCTGCGGCAGCAATGCTGAAGTTTTTACAATAGCATCATTGGCATCGTAAAGAGACCAATTATCCGTTAATATTTCCAGATCGTAATCCTGAATTTTTTCTCTTACAGTTGTGCCGGGAAACGGCGCCAGATAATGGTAGCCATACATAGCATTCATACTTTTGGCAAACTTTTCCGTTTCCTGTAACGTATCTTTCGTTTCTCCCGGCAAACCAATAATAAAAGACGCGTGAGCAATCATACCCGCCTGCTGACACATTTTCACTGCCGAATAGACTAGCTCCAGTTTTATCCCTTTTTTTATTCGTTTGAGCATCTCCGGATTTCCCGTTTCCACCCCGAAGCTGACACTGTCGCAGCCCGCCTCGACCATTTGATCAAAGATCTCTTGATTTACAGTATCCACACGAGCAAATGCGCTCCATTTGATTTTTAACGAACGCTCCTTGATTCCGGTACATATTTCCTTAACCCGCTCTTTATCAGATGTAAAAAGGTCATCGGCGATATTAATTCGTTCAAAACCATAACCGATTATTTTTTCAATTTCGTCCAGAACCAAATTTGATTTTCTTCTACGAATCTTGGAACCAACCATCTTGCGCCCCAAACAAAAAATGCACGAATAGGGACAACCCCGGCCGGTAATAATACTAACTGGAAATCCTAACGCCCGGTAACGTGAAATGGGTAATAAATGACGTGCCGGCAAGGGAATTCTATCAATATCGGCAATAAAATCCCTCTTACCTGTAATGATGATTTCACCATCATGCCGATAAGCAATTCCGCGGATATCATGCCATTTGCTTCTTTGCTTCAGTACGGGGGTGATTTCGGTGATAGTATCCTCCCCCTCTCCGATAACGATTAAATCTATTTCCGGATATTTCCTTAACGTGTCCATCGCTGTAAAGGACACATGCGGTCCGCCCATCATCGTTATTATTTCCGAATTGTAATTCTTAACATCGCGAAGAATCTTTTGCGCGTCATAAAAATTCATCGTTACCGAAGTGGCACCCACAGCGTCAGGCCGGAAAGACTCCAATTGTTTTTTTAGATTTTCTTTGGTGTAGTTGGAAACAATATAATCGAATATTCTTACTTCGGCACCGGCAGCTTCAAACGCCGCGGCTACATAAGTTACACCCAGCGGCGGCGAAGGGATTTCCTCCAATGGATAGGGTGGAGCAATAATAGCTATACGCATTTTTTAATCCCCCCTACGTGGGAAAAGCAATGATCTGAACCAGCCTGCCAGAGTATTGCCTTTCATCAGCGTACGATCAAGAATTTCAAAATCTCCGGCCAGTTTGGCGGGATTAGACAACCATTGTGTTCTTGTTTTTATAGATTTATTAGGATCAAGGTATTTTATTACCGTGGCCGGATTGCCGGCGGCAATAGCATTGGCGGGAATGTTTTTTACGACTATCGAACCAGCGCCGATAATGGCGTTATCTCCGATAGTCACTCCTTTGCCTACAATAGCGCTGTCCCCAATCCATACATTATTGCCGATCGTAACTGCCTGCGTATTGCCTACCGGTAAACTGCGGTCGTACAAATCGTGCCAATCGGAATCGGAAATACTGACATTTTGAGCAGTCATACAGCCGTCGCCAAGAGTTACTGAGGTAGCAGACATTATTCTTGTGCCCGGACAAATCAGACAGCACCGGCCGATTTCAATTTTTCCCGAACCCTCCCACACCGGCCAGACAGTAAATCTTACTTTTCTATCAGGAGTGGCAATAATCGTTGAGCAATCTCCCAAAAAAACTCCTGCGCCAAATATTTCCACATGCCATGGTTTCATAAAAACCAACCCGCGGCCGAAATATTCGAATTGAGGAGCAAGAAAATATCGCGCATACCACTTCTGAAACTTGTTATAAAAGCGCTTAACGTAATATGGACGATAATCTTTTCTCAATGTCTTACCTTTTTAAGGTGGATTTTCTAGCGAAGAAATTTTTATCGGAAAAATTGATCACGAGTTCGAACTGAAAACATTGCCTCACAAAACGAATCGTTACTTATTCCATGTAGCCCAGAATTTATGATTAAAAAGTTTTCCCGCCGGGGTTATCTCGTTCAAAGCGTCCCAAGCCAGTACCACTGCCGCCGCCGTCCAACCTGTTTTTTCTTCCGGCCAAATAACTCCATCCGGAAAGGTCACCCCCATCCAGAAAGACCCGTCGGAAAATTTTTTATCATTTAACCAACTGAATATCGTTTTAGCCCGGGATTTATCTTCAATTGCCGCCAGAGTTAAAATAAACTCCGCAGTTTCCGCCATTGTTACCCAGGGCCTATCGCTAACACAGCGCACTCCCCATTCTGGAACTACAAATTTCTCCCACAAATGGGTTATCCGTCTTTTTGCTTCTTCACCGGTTATGGCGCCACATAAAACCGGATAATACCAATCCATCGAATACCTTGATTTAATCATGTTAAATAGATCAGGTCTGTCTTTTATCGCCAGACTAAGCTTATCCATTGCCTTTCGCCAGCGCATGCGTTTCTTGCCCAAAATATCCGCAATAGCCAAAGCGCATTTTATGCTCATGTAGATGGAACTGGACCCTGTTAGCAACGCCATCTTATCAATCGCGCCATTTTTATTCCTTGCCCAGTAAATCTCACCATCGGGAGCCTGCAAATTAATCGCGTACTGAATGCCTTGTGAAACCGTATCCCACATCTTTTTTAAAAATTGTATATCACGGGTAATAAGATAATAATGGAAAGCGCCTACAGCGACATAGGAAGAAAAATTCGATTCTTTTATAGAATTAATAATCTTCCCATCAAGAGTTTCCGACCACCAACTGCCATCGGCAAGCTGAGTATTGGCAAGCCATTCGTATGCACGTCTCGATTCTGCGTAAAAACCGCCTACACTCAATCCCATAGCGCTTTCAACATGATCCCAGGGATCAGTCTTTCCTCCCGCCGACCATGGAATTTCACCGTTTTCTTTCTGAATAGAAGCAATGAAAGAAACTATTTTTTCAATTGAAATCGGTTTTAATTCTTCACATATGGAAAGTTTCAGTTCCATTAAAGTTATCCTTTTTTAAGATAATAGACGATACTTTTGCCCATTACCGGATTTAAAAACTCTTCCAGCATCCGCACCAAGCGAGGTTTTTTCATTATATCCCATTCCAGAAATTTCCTGTAATATTTGACCAGCGGGTGTTCCTCATTTTTCAGGCCAACCAAACACTTAAGCCACCAATAAGGCGAATGAAGGGCGTGCTTGTAATTAATCTTCCAGCACTTGAATCCCTGCTTCGTTAACATTTGCTGGAGATGTTTTTTTTTGTAAATGCGTATGTGACCGCCTTTTTCATTATAATAATCTTGTGAAATAAACCAGCATATTCTCTCCGAAAAATAACGTGGCACGCTGACAACAAGAGTTCCCCGCGGCTTCAATATCCGAACAAATTCTTTGAGCGCTTCTTCATGCTTGGGAATATGTTCCAAAACTTCCGAGCAAATCACGCAATCAAACGAGGTATCAGCAAACGGCAATCTGTTGATATCGGCAATGGAAACCAGATAATCTTTCGACAACGCGTCGGGCATTGTTTTCATAGATTTAGACGTTTCACTCAACGCCCAGGCGTTTTGATCTATACCGAAAATTTTCAGTTCCGGCATCCTTGCCAGATGACGCAGGTGCCTGCCCAATCCACAGCCAGCATCCAGAACAACGTCGTTCGGCTTTAAATTTAACTCATGCAGATCCACGGTAACCATCGATTGCCTCCCGGTATACTTCCACCATTTCGCCAGCGGCTTTTGACCAGTTAAAAATAGAATTTACCCGCTCTATACCAGCCTGAGCCATTTTCTTCCTCTGATCCGGATTATTAAATAAAAATATTATTCCCTTAGCCAGAGCGTCAGCATCGGCGGGAGGAACTATAATTCCCGCATCTCCGACAACTTCCGGCAACGCGCCGCCGCTGGTGCTGATTAGAGGCACGCCGCAAGCCATAGCTTCAACTGCGGGCAGGCCAAACCCTTCATACAAAGAAGGAACCACAGCGATAGTGGCATTTGAATAATAACTGGCAAATTCTTCATTCTTAATGCGGCCGGTGAAATGGACAATGTCGCCAACGCCCAGTTTGTCCACCAAATTTTCAATGATGCCGTTTTTCTTGGGCTGGCCAATTACCGTTAATTTTACAGGTTGCTTCTTTCGAACCTGCGCAACTGCATGCAAAAGAAATTTTAGGCCCTTCAGTGGCGTGTCCGCGCTGTTGGTTACGATAATGGAATTATCAGGCCTTGGGCCATTTTGCACCGGATAAAAATATTTATTATTGATGCCGTTATGAACGACATGAAATCTATTTTCATCCAGAGAAAACTCTTTGGCAATATCTTTTTTGGTAAATTCAGATACGGTCACGATATGGGAAAACTTACGCGCCACTTTCATCTGCATGCGAATAAACGAGTACCAGCGAAAAACACGGTATTTTTGATACAATGTTTTGGTCACTTTATAATCTTCCTGCTGATCCACCGTGATTGGATGATGAATCGTGACTATGGTCGGCATGACCTTTTGGGCCAACCTGCCGATACCATAGGAAAGGCACTGATTATCATGAACTATATCGTAATGTTTTCTGTGTTTCTTTAGATATGAATAAACACGTTCTCCGAAAGTAAAAGGTTCAGGAAAGCTGCCGGTGCAGACATTCAAAAATTCATACATATTGAGCGGGCTGGTCAGATCACTTAATTTTTCCGGGCGAAACAGATGTTCGGGATTATAAAGATCGAGACTGGGAAGTTTGTGCAGGCGCACTTTGGAATCAAGTTGTGGATAAGGCTGACCCGATATTACATCAACCTGGTGGCCAAGATCGCTCAGCGCCTTGCTTAAATGTTTAATGTAAACACCCTGTCCGCCGCAAGTAGGGTTGCCACGATAGGTTAAAAGACAGATTTTCAGCGGCTTTGAAGTTGACTTACCTTTCATACGCTCACTTTTTGCACTATCCTTTGCGAATTTTCAAACATGACTGATGTTTCGTCATCGTTCAGTCCCGCGCTGCGGGCGATATTTGTTGCCATTTTACTACTCACGAAATCAGCGGGAGCGTGGGCATCGTTATTGAGAATGAGATTAACCTTAAATTTTCTGGCCATCTGCGCGACATGTCCATTACTGAAGCTATGACCTCTGCGCGTTGTAATCTCCAGAAAAATTTCTCTTTCCGCTGCCAGACGCGCCTCTTCTTCCGTCAGAAGTCCGGGATGGGCCAAAATATCTATGGCTGATTTAAGAGCCGCCAGATTTGTCCCGGCGGGAACAGGCTCAACAATTGTCTCCCCGTGCACAACGACTATCTTTGCTCCCAATTTTCTTGCTTCATCAGCCATACTCGCTATCTGAGCGGGAGCGACATGCGTGATTTCAACGCCGGGAAAAACCTTTATTTTTCCTTCTTCCGTTATCTTTGAACAAACTTTGATGATCCTGGGAAGAATGAAATCAATATTGGAATGATCAACATGATCGGTAATAGCTAAAGCTTTATAACCGGCGGCAAAGGCGCGCTGCGCCAATTCAGCTGGTATTAACTCGCCATCACTGAAAATGGAATGAGTATGCAGATCAATCACTTGAAATATCCTGATTTCAAATTTGTTTAAAACAATTAACAAGCGTTGACTTAGCAAATTTACAACCGAGAGTCAATAAGGATATACCGTATTATAAATATTTAATTATTTTCACTTTTTCTTCAAAAGCAGAAAGGTAGCCGAAACACGGCAGACATTTTTTTCTTTATTATCAGTAACTAAACAATCGCCGATAACCAGACTTTGTCCTTTTTTAAATACTGTGGCAGTGGCAATAAGATCTCCTTCGCTAACTCCCGCCAGAAAATTACTTTTTAATTCTATTGTGGTCAAACCTTCTTCGGAACTTAATTGAGTCATCATCGCATGAGCAATTGTCTCATCGGCCAGAGCAACGATAAGACCTCCCTGCATGGCTTTCGCCCCCTGTAAATATTCCGGACGCACCGGCATCTTGAAACGGGCATAGCCATCCTTCAATTCAATCATAGTTATCCCGAAAAAATCCAGAAAGGGATTAATCCCCTTCTGGCCTTCCTTAATTTTTTCCAGATAAACGTCGTAATTAAAAATGATTGGACTCCTTTATCGCGCAAACCGTATTATGGAGTAACATTATAGGCCGCAGGATCAAGCGGTGAACCTGCTACAAATATACGTGTGGCCAATTCCCGATCCAGCATCAAAATGCCTTCTTTTGATGTTTCCACCATCGCCAGTTCGCGGGAAACTTTTTCCGTATTTTTTTCTTCTTCAATCTGCTCATTTAGAAACCAGGAGAGCAACGGCTCTGAGGTATAATCGTTTTCTTCACGTGATATTTTGGTTAAATTATTAATTTTTCCGGTAATGAACTTTTCATGTTCATAGGCATCCTGCCAGGCTTCCAGTGGTTTCTTCCATGTTGTTTTAATCTGCTTTAAATCCAAAAGAATTACCTGACCGCCTCTATCCAGGATGTGATCATAAAACTTCATGGCGTGAATCATTTCTTCATGCGCCTGACAACGCATCCAGTGTGCCATGCCGTCAAGGTTCTGTGCATGGAAATAGGCAGTCATCGATAAATAGATGTAGAACGATTCCATTTCATGTTTGATCTGTTCATTCATCGCGTTTCTTATTCTTTCTCCAATCATTTTTTCCACCTTCCTTTCTGATTAATTAAATAATGAATTTAGTAAAGTTATAATCCGTGTACTTTATTTCTGAAGCTTGGGTCTCATTACCATACCAATTCCTAAGTGTGACTTCGCGCAATCTTAATCTACCCTTCATGGTATCAGGTTATATCGCTTTCGGAATTAGAGTTTCACGAATAAATATATAGGTAATATAATACCAAATTTCAAGGAAATAATCATAAATAATGACTAATTATTACCAATTATTCTAATTTAAAAAAACAGCCATAATTATATTGACCTTGCTTTGTAATTTGAGTATTAATCAAAAGCTGATTTATCAATAAAATAATTAATGTCACTCAGTAAGATAAATGTAAAGGATTGGAAAAGGAGATTCACAAAAATGAGCACAGAAATAAAAGCCCCCTTGACCGGTAAAATCGTCAGTATAGTTGTTAATTTGGGTGATCAGGTCAAGGCTGATGACGAAATCGTCATTATGGACGCCATGAAAATGGAAATTCCCGTATACGCGCCTGCTGATGGAACAGTCAAGGAAATAAAAATCAAAGAAGGTGACTCCGTAAAGACAGATCAGGTTCTGATGATCCTTGGCTAGAACATAAATATTTCTTTGGCGGCAGTGAACTTTGCAATAATTATATCCTATGAGATGAGGAGGTTGCAATTTAAAAAACTGGTACTGCGACCTCGCCTTGCAAGCCGGCGGCGCTTGCCGTAAATTTCCATCTATGTTTCTGTAATTCACAAATCTTCTAAATAAAAAAGGGGCTGACAATTTTCTTGCCAACCCCTTTAATTATATTTGGTGAGCCCTGTCGGAATCGAACCGACAACCTAATGATTAAGAGTTATGCGTGTTTCTATATTTCTTTTATAAAATTATTATTTACACTCCGAAAAAATGACCACTTGCCACTATATATTTCACCTACAAAGAAATAGATTTATGAAGCCGGAAAACTGAAAATTACCAATTGAAAGAGAGTAAGAATCCGCGTCGGTTGCTGCTATTCAGGTCATAGTATTCTAATCTCTTTAATGGCCTCTACGACTACATAGCAAAGCTCGTTGTTTGTACCACTATCCGCTGGTAAGAGGAAGAACCCCGAACGTCCGGGTTGGTATTCTGTTGTGGATCCCACAAGAACTTCGCCGTCCTTGAACTCCACCCTGATTTTGAGTCCGATCGGAGGATGTTTCGGATCGAATTCGTTTCGATTGACGTAATGCGGATTACCTAGGAAGTCCTTCACAAAGAACAATGCTTTCAAATTCTTCGTGTAGATTTCGAAAGGCTTCTCCTCGGCCGGTGCGTCCAAAATGCTCAAATGAAAAACCTCTGTCCCCGAAAAGAAGTCGTTTGTCGTGCCCTTGATCAAGTTACCCCCAGCAAACCGTGCTACAACTTTGTTCATAATCTTTTCCCCCGGCCGTAATCTTTCCCAGCCTATTCGACACCAATTCTTGTTAGCCGAACAATTAATATCCGAACTTCGATTATTACTTATTAACGACTGTCTATCTTTTTATAAGTGATTGATAGACATGGTCATTGAAAGCAACTATCATAACACCGCCCACAGGTTCCCATCCTTCTTTTATTAAATTATTAACCTTTTTTTCTAATATATTAACTGCAGCTTCTACTGACCATGCGCTACTAGAAATAATCTTATATTCCATAATTCGCCTCCTATTGTTTTTTATTGAATATAATAATAGCACTATTCATTTTTTTTTTAAAAGAAAAATACACAACATCATTGATTATTAATTGAACTGTTGTATTTTTGTTGAGATTGACGTTTTGAAGATTACAGTCAACTATCATGAATTCACTTGCGGACAAAAAGTTGTCCGTTGTGTCAGCATGGCATAGATGACACGGATCAACTTATGAGCAGTGGCCAGTACAGCCATCTTGTAAGGTAAGC
>JBEKRZ010000036.1:0-25524 GCA_049517435.1 Smithella sp.
TATTTATCACCGGGGCTCATGTGGCGGATTCCCTGATTACCGTCTGTAAAACGGAAAGAGATGCCAAAAAAAGTAAATCATGGACTACAATAATGGTCCCTCGCCAGACGCCCGGCATAACAATTCGTAAGATTGGAAAAATCAGCTGTCATCATTGTGAAAGCGTGGAGATATTCTATGACAATGTTGAAGTTCCCAAGGAAAATATGTTGGGCGCGCGCGGCAATGCCTTCTACGAGATCATGACTGTGCTCAATCCGGAACGCATCGGCGTGGCCATGATGGGTGTCGGCATCATCGTCGCCATCTATGATCTCAGCTTCAAGTATGTCCAGGAACGAAACGCCTTCGGCGGGCCTATCAGCCGCTTCCAGATCCTGCAGAACTATCTGGCAGACATGTACATCAATCTGGAGAATTCCCGCAACCTGACCTACAAGTCCGCGTGGCTCTGCGATAACGGCAAACCCTATCACCTGGAGGCGACCATGGCCAAGCTGGTGGCGGCCGAGGGTGCGCGTCACGCCGGTACCTTTGGAGCCGAGATCTTCGGCGGGTACGGCATCTGCAACGAGTACCCTGTCTCCATGTTCCTGCGCGATGCCTATCAGATCCAGTTCTCGCCTATCTCCAACGAGATGAGCCGGAACATGTTGATGCAGTTCCAGGGCCTGCCCAAGTCGTGGCCGTAAACGAAGACAAAGGAGATATGACATGTACACATTAGGAGATATCCCTCGTTGCGGCGCCATATTATTCCCGGATAATATTGCCGTGGTTTTTGAAGGCAAACATTATAACTATAAACAATTCAATGAGCGAATCAATAGATTTGCCAACTTTCTTATCAAAGCGGGCTGCAGGAAGGGTGACGGACTTGCCGTCATGGCCGATAATTGCGCCAAGTATCTGGAAGTCTATTTTGCCGCGGCCAAGATAGGAGTACGGGTTACACCGGTCAATGTTCGGCTGGGTGACGAAGAGATTGCATTTATCATCAACGACAGCGAAACGACTTTCTTTGTTGTCGGCGACGGGTATGAAGAAAAAGTCAAACAAATGAAAAATGGCTTTAAGAATATTAAAGCGTGGGTGAGCCTGGATAATCCTGTTTGTGGATTCCTTGATTACGATAAGTTGCTGGAGATATCACCTCCGTCGGAACCGGATTTGGATAAATATGATATCGAGGAAAATGATCTGGCCATTCTGATGTACACGGGTGGAACTACGGGAATACCAAAAGGTGTGATGCTTGCCCATCGCAGCGTCGTTTTAGCCGGTATAACGTCTGCCTTGGCCAACGGATTTACAGAAGACGATTCAACCTGTTTTGTTCTTCCTATCTTTCATGTGTCCTGGTGGCCGATTCTGGCGATATTACTCGTCGGGGGCAAGGTATGCATCAATCGCAAACCAGATCTGGACACGATCTTTAAACTGATCGAGGACGAAAAATGCTCCCACATGAACCTTGTTCCCACGATTTACGGCTGGATGGTGGAGTGGCCAAGCGTCGTGAATTACGATCTCTCCAGCTTAAAGTTTCTAACATATGCCGGAAGCCCCTTCCCCACGGAAGTTCTAAAAAAATGCATTCGAAAATTCGGGAATAAATTTGCCCAGGGATATGGCGCAACAGAAACAGCCGGAGCAGGCATATCCGGATTGTCATGGAAGGATCATCACCTGGAAGGTCCGCTGTCGAAGTACTTGGTCAGCGCCGGTAAACCGATGCCCAACTCACGAGTTAAAATTGTGGATGAAAATGATAAGACCCTGGGTCCGGGTGAGTATGGTGAAATATGCGCCAGAGGGAAGCATATCATGCAGGGGTACTGGAAGAATCCCAAGCTTACTGCGGAGGTCTTGAAAGGGGGTTGGTATCATACCGGTGATATGGGCTACATAGATGAAGATGGCTACATCTTCATGACCGACCGCAAGGCCGACATGATTATTTCCGGCGGCGAGAACGTTTATCCCAAGGAAGTGGAAGATATTATTTATCAGCATCCGGCGGTGCGGGAATGCACCGTCGTTTCAGCGCCCGATGCAAAATGGGGTGAAGTGGTTCAGGCTGTCGTCGTGCTTCGTCCCGGCAAGCAGGCGACGGCAGAGGAGATCATTGAATACTGCAAGAAGAACCTGGCGGGATACAAGTGCCCCAAGGCAGTAGCCTTCTGGGCAGATATCCCCAAAACCATAGTCGGCAAGATTGTCAAGAAAGACATCAAAAGGAAATTTTGGGAAGGCAAGGACAGAATGATCAGCTGATATTATTCAGTAACCATAAAAAATAATAAAGAGGAGGTTGTATTATGTCAGGGAAGAAAGAATTTGCGCATATTTTATCACCAATCAAAATCGGGCCAATTGAACTGAAGAATAGGATCGTCATGGCCCCGATGAACGAGGCATTATCCGGGGCGAATGGTGAAGTTGGAGAGCAGTATATTGCCTATTTTGGCGCTCGGGCAAAAGGCGGCACCGGATTGATCACGACGGGTGCGATCATGGGCACCAAACTGGCGGGAGAGTTCCCCGCCGGCAGGAATCCGTATCTCTACCATCAGGGACACATGCTCGGAATGAACAACCTGACCGACAGGGTTCACTATTTCGGATCCAGGGTGGCGGCTCAGATGACGATTGGTTTCGGCAGGCAAGGGCATTCCTATGATCACCATAAGCTGGCCCCGGCTCCGACAGCCGGTCTGCCCTATGAGATAGCAGCTGAGAAAACGCCAAACCATACGGATCTTTATAGTGTTATGGAATTTTCAAGATACTATATGACAGGGCAAATGACACGGGAGATGTCCATAGAAGAGATCCGCAGCGAACAGAAAGAATTCGCACTTAGCTGCCAGCTCGCAGTCCTCTGCGGGTTCGATGCCATAGAGATTCATGGCCCGCACGGGTATCTCGAGCATCAGTTCTTGTCTCCTTTCTCCAATAAACGCACGGATATGTACGGCGGAGAATGGCGCAACCGCAAGCGTTTCCTCATGGAGGTCGCCGAACAGATCCGTTATGCCTGCCCGGGTATTGCCGTCGGGTGCCGGATCAGCGCGGAAGAGCATATGCAGGGCGGCCTGACCGAGGAAGAGATGATCGATGTGGCCAAGGACTTGCAGGCTCTAGGTCTGGATTATATCAGTTTGTCCGACGGCGCCGGCTACGAGGAATCCGGCCACCTCATCACGGACATGGACCGTTCCAAGCATATTCCCGAGCATGGAGAGGCATTCAAGAAGGCGCTCAAGATCCCGGTCATTGTGTCCTCTCAGCATGATCCGGTCAAAATCGAAAAGAACATCGCCGAAGGCAAGTACGACCTTCAGGCCATGGGAAGACAGCTTTACTGCGACCCGGAATACGTGAACAAACTTGAAGCCGGAAAAGCAAAAGAGATCGTACGGTGCTCGCGATGCAATACCTGTCTCCTGCGTTTTCTTACTGCTCTTACTCCCGCATGCACGCAAAATCCGAACCTGGGCAGGGAATACGCCATGGATGAATACAAAATCGGCCCGTGGCAGAAACATGAGCAACTTATCCCTGAAGGTGCGATGAGAGCGCCTATGCCATCACTTGATCGTCCATGGTGGAGGAACGAATTAGGCTATATCGAAAAGAGCTGGAGACCATTACAGGGACGTACACCACGCTAGGAAGCCGGAATAGTCATGCATTCAAAAGGAATGAAGTTGAATGCATGACTAATACCCTGTTGATGCGATCGTGAAGAAAACATAGAGAAAAGGAGGGATTATCTATGACAAATGTTGCCAAGAGAACAGACAACTATTTCAAGATCGACCCGGAATGCCACCTGGTCGGCGACATGGAGCACCTGAACTATTTCCCCGGGGTGCAGATGTGGTGGCGGGCCATCGACAATATCAAGCGTCCGCTCTTTACCGGGGCGCCGATGTCCTTGCTTGCAAAGTACATCGAGGACATTGAAGAACGCGAGATGCTCAAAAACGCAACCCCTGAGAACATCATCTGGACCATGGACAAGTACGGGGTCGATATCGCCTGCCTGTTGCCTGAATCCATGATGGACTCCACAGGCTATACGACACGCTGGGTAACCAATGGCCAGATGGCCAAAATCGTGGAGACCAACCCGGAGCGTTTCATGTATGAGCCGAATGTCTCACCCATCAAGCACAGGGGCGTGCAGAACACCATCAAGGAAATGACCTACTGGGTCAAGGAGAAAGGCGCCAAGATCTTCAAGTTCTACCCGCCGGAAGATACCTACATGAACGATCCCGAGATATGGCCGTTCTATGAAAAGGCACAGGAACTGGGTATCGTGCTCGATATCCATACCGGATTCTGTTGGGTGCCGCCGGGCAAGAGTAAGTACGCCCTGCCCGTGCAGCTCGACGATGTGGCACGCGATTTTCCCGAGCTCAAGATCAACGCTTTTCATATGGGCTACCCCTATAGTGACGACTTGAACATGGTCGCCATGGCGCATCCCAATGTTTATATTTGCATGAGTTTGCTAGTACCTTGGGCTGCAACGGCGCCGCGCAAATTTGCCAAGCTTCTGGGCGAGGCGATGCGGTGGGTCGGCCCGGACAAAATCACGTGGGGCACGGACTATGCGGGGTATGGCGCTCAGATATGCGGCGCCGTAAAAGGGTTCATTGATTTTCAGATCCCCGAGGACCTGCAGGTCCAGTATGGCTATCAGCCCATCACGGACGAGGACAAGGCCAAGATCTTCGGCGGGAACCTCGGCCGTCTCCTGGGCATCGATACATCGAAAAGGCGTATCTCGATATCGAAGTAACCAGATGGTATGAACATTCAGAGGATAGTGCGTCAGTATCTCTTAAATAGAGAGTAAATCTGAACACTTCTCTGAAATAAATAATATAAAGAGGAGGTAACAATGAAAGAAGGCTTGATTAATAAAGAATATGCACCGATATTCGAGCCGATTACCATCAATGGGTGCGAGATCAAGAACCGCATCGTCATGGCACCCATGAATTGCAACTACACGGCGCCGGATCACTACATCAGCAAGCAGCAGATGGCATATTACGCCGCAAGGGCAAAAGGTGGGACCGGTCTCATCATCACTGAGGCGCAGGCAGTATCCACTCTGCCCTGTGCGGACACCTACCGCAAGTATAACAATCCGTATTTGACCGATTATCGCTATGTGCCACTGCAATCCGAGTTGGTGGAACATGTGCATTCCTTTGGCGCCAGGATCTTCGCCCAGCTTTTCACCGGACCCGGCAGACAGGGAACAAGCGATCTCGGTGCGGCCGAACCGGTCTCGGCCTCGGCTATTCCCTGGCGCTGGCAGTTCCATAAGGGCATCAACGGCTCAATGGATATGAAGCTCTTAAGGGGGGGGATCAGGATGGCGGGATACTATGGCGCTATCCCTGATATAGAGAAAGACCCCGAGGCCTTTCTCGCCTTAGTGGATAAGATCCCTATGATGCATATGATGGGGCAGCAGCCCAGGGAAATCACGCGAGAAGAGATCAAGCAGCTTGTCATCGATGAAAGCAATGGTGCCAGGCTGGCGAGATTGGCAGGATATGACGGCGTGGAGATCCATGCCTGCCACGGCTATCTGGTGCATTCCTTCCTTGTCGAACGGTCCAATTACCGGAAGGATGAATACGGCGGCAGTTTTGAGAACCGTATTCGTTTTCTGTTGGAGCTGATCCGGTCGGTGCGTCGGTATGTCGGGCCTGATTATCCGGTGGGGGTGCGATTCTCGGCCTCCGACGATCTGCCCGGCGGGTATGATCCCCATGTTGCCGCCATGATAGCGAAGCGGGCGGAAGAAGAAGGGGCGAACTTCATCAATCTGTCTGACGGCTCCTACGAGGCCATGAGCGATTTTCTGCCCAACTCTGAGGGGCAGGTCGTGGACAAGTCCGCCATCATCCAGGCTGCGATAAAGATCCCGGTCATCTGCCCGTCCGTGCATAACCCGGAAAATGTCGTGGCTGTGCTGAAGAACGGTAAAGCAAGCATGGTTTCACAGGGGAGACAGCAGATTGCTGATCCCGACTGGGTAAACAAGGTGAGGGAAGGCAGAGAGAAGGAGATCATCAAATGCACCCGCTGCAACTTGGGCTGCATCATCCGCTTTATTGCAATGCTTCCGGTGCGGTGCATCAAAAACCCGCGAACAGGACAGGAAGAGCATATCGAGGAATATGCCAGGCGCCCCATCGTGCCGCTGAAGAATCGCGTGTGGCAGACGGCCAGTGATTGGGCTCGCAAGGATCTATCCAAGACCTGGGAATATGCTGAAGGGGAACTCGACCAAATTATGCAGCGGTAAGATAATGAGGAGTTCATCATGACAAAAAAGATTGATGATGGTTATTTTAAGATCGATCCCGAGCCCCATCTTATTGGGAAAAATGGTTCCTACTATGAATATTTCCCCGGATACCGGATGTGGTGGAAGGCAATCGAAAATATTTCAAGGCCACTCTTCACCGGCACGCACCCCAACATCCTGGTGAAGGCAGCGGAAGGTTTGGAAGAGTGGGAGACGCAGAAGAATCCTGACCCATCGAATATCCTGCGCGCCATGGACAAGTACGGTGTGGACATTGCCTGCCTCTTGCCCGAGTCGTGCATGGATACCTGCGGCTATTCAGGCCGGTTCTGCACGAACGGGGAAATGGCCGAGATCGTGGAATCGAATCCTGAGCGCTTCATGTATCAGCCCAATATGTCTCCCATAAAGTTCAAGGGCGTAAAGAACACTATCAGGGAATTGGAGTACTGGGTAAAGGAAAAGAAGGCCAAGATATTCAAATATCTATGTACCGAGGATACCTATATCAATGATCCGGATCTGTGGCCTTTTTATGAGAAATGCGAGGAGCTCGGCATCGTGCTGGATATCCATACGGGCATGTCATGGTGTCCGCCACAGGCGAGCAAATACGCGAACCCCGTTTTCCTCGACGATGTGTGCCGTGATTTCCCGGAGCTGAAGATCGTGGCGTTTCATATGGGATACCCCTATTGCGATCAGCTGAACATGGTGGCCATGGGACATGCGAATCTGTATGTCTGCCTCAGCCTCCTGGTTCCATGGGCAATAACAGCTCCGAAAAAATTCGCTACAATCATTGGCGAGGCCTTGCGGTGGGTAGGGCCTGACAAGATCATCTGGGGAACGGACTATGCAGGCTACGGCGTACAGATCAAAGGTGCCGTGGAGGGATTGCGAAATTTCCAGATACCCGAGGACATGCAGGAAGGCTATGGCTATCCGCCCATTACGGACGAGGACAAGGCCAAGATCTTCGGTGGTAACCTAGGTCGCCTCTTAGGTATCGATACGACTAAGCGGAGAATCAAGACCACGTAAGGGGGGATATGCATATGCCTGCAAAGCAGTGGGTGCTTGTCACCGGCGCGGCCTCCGGTATCGGCAGAGCTGCAGCGCTGTTGCTCGCCGAAAGGGGCTTCGGTGTTTATGCTACGGATATGTCCGTTGGTGAACTGGATAATCTTCGCCGGATAGGTGGCATTGAGACTTTCAAGCTCGATATAACCGATGATGCTGATGTCGTGAATGCTGTTGATTTCGTTGACAGGAAAGAAACTGGACTTCTTGCTTTGATCAACAACGCGGGCATTTTCAGTCCCGGTCCGCTCATGGAACTCCCTGTCGAACGGTTAGCGCAGCAATTCAATGTCAACATGTTCGGAACGCATCGGTTGACCAAGGCTCTTTTCCCCCTGCTCTTAAAATCCAGGGGCCGGATCGTGAACGTTTCGAGTGTGGCCGGGTTTGTGGCCACGCCTTTTTCCGGCCCCTATGCCGCAAGCAAGCATGCCATCGAAGGGTGGTCGAATGCCCTGCGGCGCGAGATCATGCCGTTTGGAGTCAAAGTCATTGTGATCGAACCTGCTCTCATCAACACGCCGTTGTGGGACCGGGACATCGAAGGAAGGATAGAGCAGTATCGCGGCAGCATTTTTTATAACGCTAACCGCAAAAAACTTGAGCATGAAGCGGCCGAAGCCAAAACGCACGGTGTGCAGCCAGAAGTAGTGGCTGAAGCCATTTATCAGGCCTTGACCTTGCCTAATCCCAAGCCCCGCTACCTGGTAACTAACCACCCGATTCAGCACCGGCTGGTGAGAATTCTGCCCGATACGCTCCTGGATCGACTGATGGCCAAGGAATTCTAGGTTATGAAGGTTTATTTTCTTGCCACCGGTTTTGGGAATGTTGCTAAAGGGTTATTTGTTCAGGGCGCAGGCTTCAAGAGTGTTCGTTTTCCCATTCTCAGTGTTTTGATCGAACGGAATCATGATTTGGTGCTCTTCGATACAGGTATAGGCACACGTATTAATGAAGAGATGCGGCCTCCAATCTATTGGGGCAACCTTTTTTTCCACCGCTGCGTCATGCGCACTCAATTCATGCCACAGCGTGACGCCTTGGTGCACCAACTGCCGCGGCTCGGCTTCCAACCCTCGGATGTAAAGAAAGTCATCATCTCACACCTGCACTGGGATCATGCCGGCGGTATGCGCGACTTTCCCCATGCACACTTTATCGTCAATAGGAAGGAGTGGAATTTTGTTACCCAACTCACGGGGGTGCAACTCTACAAGAATGCTTTTATTAAAGAACAGTTCGGTGAGTCAGGGTTGGACATTGAGCTCATGGAGACCGATCTGTCCAAGCCCTTCCTGAACTTTCCAGCTTCCCATGATATATTCGGTGACGGTTCGATGGTGCTGGTGGATCTGCCAGGCCACAGCCCTGGCCTCATGGGTATGTTTTTGACCATGCCTTCGGGCAGGCGTTTCTTATTTAGTGCGGATACTTTCTACTTTCCGGAGGGACTGGAACAAAGGATGCCTAAATCCAAGCTCATGCAATCACTGGTGAGTGAAGGGATGGAAGCCGGTTCAAGCATTGACAAAGTTTATGATCTCATGAATTCCGAGCCGGAACTGGAGATCGTAGGCAGTCACGATTATCGTCTGCCCGGCCGCTATGACCTTGCTCCAAAATACTACACCTAGAGTTGGAAAGATCTTTTATGTCATTGTCATATAAACATTCTGTTTTGATGAGAGAATATCTATCCCCGCGGGCGATGGCGGTAGTTGGCGCATCTAATGCAAGGAGTAAGTTCGGCAATTTGGTCTGCCGGGAATTGAAGGCCAGAGGCTTTCGTGTCTATCCAGTCAATCCTCATGAGAAGGAGATTTGTTCTGAGAGGTGCCATCGCACAATCAATGAACTGGGCGATAGAATAGACAGAATATTAATCGTCCTGCCGCCTATCCTGACTGAACAAATAATTATGGAATTGAATCCTGCGATCATTTCTTACGTGTGGATGCAAAATGGAGCAGAGTCGCCCGAAGCATTACGAATATGCCACGCGAAAGGCATCAGGACAATTTACGGACAATGCATCCTCATGCATGCCGAACCTGTCAGGTCATATCACCTACTTCACCGATGGTGGGCAATGTCAGTTCATAGTCAATTCAGTATGGTTCGGTCGCATTGCAAAGGAGAGACATAATGCAAAAGAATGATAGAGGTATCTTTTTATGCTGAAAAGGAAGTTGGGCTTGACGGAATTCTATTCCAAATTCTGCCATGACCATGCGGGCGGTACAACGCTGTTATCGGGCATGATCAGGGTTCAGGGCCCGCTCTCTTCAGCTCTGGCTGAAAAGGCGTTACATATGATGCAGAAGCGTCACGCGGTCCTTCGATCATATTTCACCGAATCATCGAGAGAAGGAGATTATTTAGCGGTAGATGAAACACCCGGCATACTGCCTTTCACAATCCTGCCGCACGAAGGCGAAGAACACTGGAAAGAGGTAATTGAAAAAAGTTCCATGAACATGTTTTCCGAAAAGGATCGTTATTTATGGCGTGTCGTTTTTCTGGGAGGAAGCGGCGTGTCGAACGGGCTCCATGAAATGATTGTAACGTTTCATCATGCCATCGCGGACGGGATTTCTATCGAATCTTTCTTCGGACAGTTCCTGGAATACTGCAGGTTGGTCTTCAATGACACCACACCAGAGATAGATACATTGCCATTGATCCCTTCCGTGGAGGAACTTCTCGTTAAGAAGATCAGCTGGGGCGGCTTCCTTTTCAGCATGATCAGTTCTTCAATAAAATTAATCAAATATAGAAAGCACCTCAACCGGTATGAACGGTTCGTCCCGCTGCATGAGAGAAGGCCCAGGAATATTTACCGGGAAATCAATGATATTCAATCGCTCAATCTCAATACTTTGTGCCGGGAAAACAATACCACGCTCACCGGTTTACTTTCTGCAGTACTGACCAAGTCTGTTTACAATGTGAAGAAAAATAGTAATACCAAAGCTGTCCAACTCCTGATCACCCCCGTCAATGTGCGCGAGCGATGCAATCCTGTCGTGGACAAGGAGCACATAGGATGTTTTGTGGATTTTATAGAATCCACACTTGCTTTTGATAATGATACCCCGTTATGGGAATTAGCCCGCTCATACAAGAAACAACTCATGGACGGCATCGAATACGGCGGTCATATGCCGACATATTATTCAAAACCTTTAGCCATGAACATCTTCTCCAACATGGGAAAGGGCATGTTGAAGAATGTCTTTCAATACGGCATTGGTGTGACGAATATTGGACGGGTAAATCTTAAGGCACACAGCGAACCTTTTTCGGTTGACTACTTTTCTTTCTGTACAGGACGCCAATGGGGCGATTGGATGATCCTTTTGCATACAGCAACGGTTGAGAACACATTGTACTTTTGTTTCTGTTTTGCTGAACCGCTTATCAGTCGAGAGGCAGTGGATCTGATTGCGGACCAAGTCGTTTCCCAGCTTTCATCTATGAACAGTAACGCCATATCTCAGGGTGTTGCAAAACAATGAATTACTACCGGAAAGGAAAGACATACATATGAACCTCAAGGGAAAAGTTGCCCTGGTAACCGGGGCGTCACGCGGGCTGGGCCGGGCCATTGCGCTGGCTCTGGGACAGGCCGGCGCAGGTGTGGCGCTCACGGATATTCTGATCGAGGGGCAGAAAAACGATCCGGTACGGCTCAGCCAATACAGCGTACTGGCCGGACATTTTGCAAAGCAGGGCGAGGTGAAGACCCGATCCGGGGCGGAGGAGATCCAGTCCATGGGCTCGCGCAGTTGCGCCTTCAAAATGGATGTGACGGATCTAGATGAGGTTAGACGGGTAGTGCAGGCCATAGAGGCTGAACTGGGGACAATCGATATTCTGATAAACAATGCAGCGGTCATGGATAACCTGGGGAAATTCGAAGAACAGCAGCCTGAGCGCTGGCAGCGCGATCTCAACGTCAACCTCACCGGCGCGTATAATTGCAGCAAGGCGGTCTGGCCTGGGATGGTGAAGAAAGAATGGGGCCGCATTATCAACATTTCATCCGTGGCTGGCCTCATGGGAGCTTCATTGCAGCCGTCCTACGGTGCTACCAAAGCCGGGCTGATCGGGTTGAGCAAATCACTGGCCATCGAGGCTGGCCGGTACGGTATCACAGTCAATACGGTCTGCCCGGGTTTCATCACCACCGAGGCTGTGCAACTCTATGATGCGCGCATGAGAGAGCGGATCGAGAAAAAAACTGCGCTGAAGCGCTTGGGCCGACCGGAAGAAGTGGCCCAAGTGGTGGCCTTTTTGGCCTCCGATGCGGCTTCATACATCACCGGGGCGGTAATCCCGGTTACGGGCGGGATCGATCTACTCACACTTTAGAAATAAAACTACAGAAAGGAGTTAAAAATACATTTCGGACATGAAGACACAAGCTTTAATCGAAGAAGAGGAGAACATATTTGGAAGGTCTTCAGACAATTATGTTAAATAGTATCTTAATGTTCACACGAACTAAGAAAATTACTGTAAAGAACTTAAAAGAGGAAGCCTTGGATTTTCTTGCCGGGCTATAAATGCTATACCTCATTAAAATAAGAAAATTTAAAAATTACCAAAGGTGTATTTTAAGAAACGAGATAATTAGGAGGAAATATGAACATTTATAAAACCATGTATCACGCCCCCAAACCGGAGGGCATCGAAAAACGTAAAGCCTATATCGTGGGCGGCGGCATTGCCGGTCTGGCTGCTGCAGCTTTTCTAGTGGATGATGCTAGAATGCCGGGTGAAAACATAACCATTCTGGAAAAGCTTCCTGATATCGGCGGATCAATGGACGGCACAAAAAAAGAATTTGGTTACCAATGCCGCGGCGAACGCGAACTGGAACCATATATGGAATGCCTCTGGTATTTATGTAGCAAGGTGCCTTCACTGGATAATCCCGGCCGCACAGTGTTGGATGATGTTGTAGATTTTAATAAGGACGAACCCATACATTCCGAGTGCCGCGCTCTTGTAAAACAAGGTCATATTCTTAGTAACATCCATGATTTCAGAATGCCCAAAGATGTTGATGAAAAATTTTTATTTCTCTTGACGATGCCGGAAGAAAACTTCGAAGATATGAGTATTGAAGATTATTTTGGCAAGGATTCCGCTCTGTTTAATGGTAACTTTTGGTTATGTTTCCACACTATGCTGGCGTTTAAACCTTACCACAGTGTTATGGAAATGAAACGCTATATAAATCGTTTTGCCTTAGGCAATCGCATCGAGTATCTTGAGGGCATTGTACATACAAAATACAACGAGTATGACGCGGTAATCAAGCCCATTAAGCTGTGGCTTAACGGCAAGGGAGTAAAAACAGTAACCGTTTGTTCGGTTACCGATCTGGATATGAATGCCGGCTGTAACACTGTACACGGTATTCGTGCACGCCGGCCCGGCAGGGAGGTTTTGATTCCGGTGGAAGAGAATGACCTGGTATTTGTCACTAACGGTTCCATGACACAGAACTGCTGTTACGGCGATAATAATACCATTGCCGCCACTGACCAGACAACAGAAGATCGCGGCCTGTTCACTTTGTGGGAGAAGCTGGCGAAAAAGCATGAAAAATTCGGCCATCCGGAAAAGTTCATCAGTGATATTGACCGAACAAAATGGATATCATTTTTCCCGACCATCAAAGGCTATCCCCAATTTATCCGGAAACTGGAAGAGTTGACCGGAAGCAAGGCGGGCACAGGCGGGGCAATTTCGATAGAAGATTCGTCCTGGGAAATAGGTTTTATTTTGCATCATAAACCGTTTTATCCTGATCAGGCGGACGATGAAGAAGTGTTTTGGGGCAATGGCCTATCTGGAGAACGCATCGGGGATTACATTAAGAAGCCGATGTGTGATTGTACCGGCAATGAAATCATGACGGAATTTCTTTATCATCTTAACTTGCTTGACATGAAGGATGAACTATTGAAACATAGCTATGTGTCTACGTGTATGATGCCATACATCACCAGCCAGTTTATGCCGCGCAAGATTAAGGATCGTCCGCTCGTTGTGCCGGATGGATGCACTAATCTCGGCTTTATCGGTCAGTATGTTGAAGTTAAAGACGATGCCGTGTTTACTGTCGAAACTTCAGTGCGTACGGCAATGGACGCGGTTTATAAGCTGACAAAACTTGATAAAGATGTCATTGAGGTTTATCCTTCAAGATATGACATACGCTATATCATCGAAGGCAGGAAGAAGAATGCGGGAATTAAGCGTGAATTTACTGAAGACGACCTTACCCCAATAGACCCTTTAAAATTGGGGGAAATAAGAAAAGTAATCTTGGCTTTCTTGAACACCATACCACCATATTATCGTATGTATACGGGACGTGACCAAACTGTCCCCGAAAGGGAATCGGTTTTGAATCCTAAATATCCGCTTGATAAATGAAACTTGTCAGTATTTGCGGTCCTGTAGAGTTTCGGAGAAAATTCCCAACAAGACATGATCATCTCAATACGCTGGAATAACCCGATGAAAGATCAATCCAAGACAAAGCAATCATTGATTCAGGAACTAAATTCTTTAAAAGAGAAAATTACGGAACTGGAAAAATCGGAAGCAGCGCATAAGAAGCTGGCGGAGACGCTAATTCTGAAAATAGCACCCTATCAATCTGAAATAGGAGGGAAACATGGATCAAAACAACGGATTAAGTGAACTTGGACGGGCGTTGGCTGAGCTTGATGAGGCTGGCGTGGAGATGCTGGTCCAAAAGGGACTGGACCAAAAAATACCGCCCGAACAGATTATCAGTGAACTCTCAGCAGGCATAACCGAGGTGGGCGAACGTTTCCGCCGGGAGGAATATTTTCTAAGCGAGCTGATTTATTCCGGTGAGATTTTCAAGAACACCATGGCCATACTGCAGCCACTCTGTAAAGCCTCAGTGGATGCGAAGGACAAGACTGTGGTCGTTATGGGTACGGTGCAGGGCGACATCCATGATCTAGGCAAGAACATCGTCATCACCATGCTGGAATGTGCCGAATTCAAAGTGGTAGATATCGGGGTGGACGCCCCGGCCCAGCGCTTCGTGGAGGCCGTGGTCGACTCTAAGGCTAGTCTCGTTGGCATGAGCATGTTGTTAACGACCGTTTTTGATGCCGCGCGTGATACGGTCGCCGCGATCACCCAAGCGAACCTGCGCGATAAAGTGAAGATCATGATCGGCGGCAGTGTCACCAATGAGGATGTGCGGCGTGACATAGGCGCCGATTTCTGGGGCAGGGACGCGGCAGCGGCCGTGGATATCGCCCGGGAGGTTTATCCATGAACGCCAAACAGCGCATTGCAGCCGTGGTGGCGCTTCAGATGCCCGATCGGGTGCCGGTGGGCCCCCTGTTGGACCACTATGCAGCCACCTATTCTGGCTTCACCAACGCCGAAATCATGATGGAGGGTAATAAACGCATTGCTGCGGTCATCAAGACCGCTACAGAGCTCGGACCGTGGGATATCACCTTTTTGGCCGATACGGCTAACGCTTTCCTGCTACAGTTGGGGGTTCCCATCCCCATCAAACTCCCGGGACGGGATCTGCCCGCTAACTCGACGCATCAATTCCAAGAAACAGAGTTCCTGACCCCCGAGGATTATGCGCTCTTGGAACGCAAAGGGGTGATGCGCTTCATGTTTGCCATCATGGGCAGGCTCAATCCCAAATGGAAAGGTTTGAGGGGACTCCCGCCTCTGCTGAAAACCTTATGGGAGTATCGGCGCCATGTCAGTATGGTGCGCGCCAAGGGCATGGAGGTGGCTGTCGGCTTTATCCACCCAGGGGCTCTCTACGATTACTTTTCCTTCGGGAGAGGGATCACCGCCATGAGCGCCGATACTTTTAAACGCCGGAACGCGATCCTTGCTGCCAGTAAGGTCTGGTCTAAGGGCATGACGGATATGGCGATCATGTCGGCACGCTTTATAGGTGTTCCGCGGGTCTTCATCGGTATGTCGCGTTCATCGCCGGAATTTATCTCGCGCCGGAATTTTGAAGAACTGGTTTTGCCCGAACTGGAATATACCGTAAACAGGTTTGTTGCCGCGAATATTATCCCGGTCCTACACTGCGACACGAACTGGACCAAGTTCTTCGATCTTTTCAAGCGCTTTCCCGCCCGGCGCTGTATCCTGGAACTGGATGGCAGATCCGATATCTTCAAGGCCAAGGAGATTCTGGGGGAGCATATGTGTATCATGGGCGATGTTCCAGCCACGTTATTGGCAACGGGAACCCGTGATGAGGTCCTGGAGTATTGCCGGCGTCTGATCGAAACCGTGGGTAAGGGCGGTGGTTTTATCCTGTCCTCGGGTTGTTCGCTGCCGAACAACGCGAAAGTGGAGAATGTAAAGGCGCTCTACGAAGCCGTTCAGGAGTGGGGCTGGTATTCATAATGGCTGAATGCGTCATGACTCTTGCGCCATCAGGGGAAAGCAGAGTTTTTCCTCAAGGCACCCTGATTGCCGATGCCCTGCTAGACATGGGCGTTGCCTTTGATACCCCTTGCGGCGGTAAGGGAACATGCAGCAAGTGCAGGGTCCGGATCTCAGATTTTCTAGTGGAACAAAACAGCGGGCAATCACCTGCCTTAGATTCACCGGTCTGGGTTCTTGCCTGCCAAAATCGAATGACGAATGACCTTACGGTATATGTGCCGCCGGAAATCCCTGTTGATGTATTAACTATTCCACGCTTGTTAAACGATCATACTTATAGTATTGCGGTGGACATCGGGACGACCTCGGTGCGTATGTCCCTGGTGGACACGGCAACGAAAGGGTCTTTCGAGATTGCATCATTCCTCAACCCGCAGCGCAGGTTCGGGCATGACGTCATTTCGCGGATTGCTGCGGGCGCTAACCAGGAGAATTTGGAGGCCATGGGTAGATTAATCCGGAAGGCCATCCATGTCCGTCTGAAGAAGGTTCTTTGCGAAACAGCGCTTCCCGGCGACAGGATTAAAAGCATCGTGTTCTCGGGCAACACCACAATGCTGTATCTGCTCTTTGGCCTTGATGTCATGCCGCTAGGCCAGCACCCCTATGCGGCGCACATACAGGACTTTCCGCCCTGCTTCGCTCGGAAGATTGGCCTTGATGTCATTGGGGAGGCTCGTGTCCTAGCCTTGCCTGTTTCCGGTGCTTTCACCGGAGGGGACCTCATCGGCGGCCTAACCCTTTGTCAGTCCCTTGGCCTGACCCGCAATGTATTTTTTATCGACATGGGGACTAACGGCGAGTTGTTCGTACTGGACGGCTCCGGAACACCATTTATAACATCCTGCGCGATGGGACCGGCCTTGGAGGGGATGAATATTTCATCGGGGATGACGGCTCATACCGGTGCTATTACCCGAATCAAAGAAGGCCCGGACGGCCTCACCTATACCATGATCGGTGAAGGAGATCCTGTGGGCATAACCGGCACGGCCTTGATGGATCTGACCGCCATCCTACTTGAGAAGAGCGTCATTTCAAAGAATGGGACCTTTTCTCGACATATGGAAAAACTGCATCTTCCCCGGCCCCTGCACTTCAATAATGCGGGAGATTCCCTGGAGCTTAAGCTTTGGGGCGAGGTTGGTCTGACCCGGAAAGATATCCGACAGCTCCAACTCGCCAAGGCGGCCTCCTATACGGCCTCGCACTTTCTGCTGCAAGGGTCCGGATTGAAACTGGAGGAAATTGAACACGTCATCATTGCCGGGGCCTTTGGTGAACACGTAGATCTGAAACACTTCAGAAGGTTTGGATTCATTCCGGACTTTCCAAATGGTAATCAAAGATTCATTGGAAATTCGAGTCTTCGCGCAGCGGAAAAATCCTGTATTGACCACGGCTTCATCGACCACGCTGCGGCGCTACGGGATAAATGCCGTGAAGTAACTCTCTCGAATCAGCCGGAGTTCCAGAAAGTTTTTATTCGCTCACTAGGTTTTACCAATGAAAGTACAGGGCACGATGGATAGTATCATTCTCGATCAGATTCCTTTTGACGTGGATGAGGTAGCGTTGATGGATATTCTGCGGATACGCCCGGGCAGCCGTATTGCAACGAAATTTTCCGTACTCTTCAAAGATGCCCGTCAGATAGCAGTGCCTAAGGCCGTCTATGCCATGACTGAAGCGCATATACTCGAAGGAGATGCTGTTGACATTAGCGGTGTTCGGTTTCAAAGTCCACTTCTCTGTGTCAATCTGGAAAAGGCAGGAACCGTTTTTCCCTTTGCCGCCACGTGCGGCATTGAGCTCGAAGAGTGGTCAAAGAAAATGCATAATGTCATGCATGCATTCTGGGCCGACGCTATCATGCTTATGGCGCTTGGCTGTGCAGTCAGCCGTTTGGAGATCTGCCTGAAGGAGAAGGTCGGAAGTGAGGCTTTGTCTTCCATGAACCCCGGCTCGCTGCCGGAATGGGCAATAGAAGAGCAGGCAAAAATATTTGCCCTTATTGGTGAAAACACGGTAGCGGTGGGGATACGGCTTACAAAGAACATGATTATCCGTCCACAGAAGTCTATATCCGGTATTTATTTTATTTCAGAAAAAGATTTTTGCAATTGTTCACTCTGCCCGAGGGAGCGCTGCTTCGCTCGCAGGGCGCCCTATAAGCATTATTCTAACTAAATCAAATAAAAAACGGAGTACAGCCATGGCGATGAATGGAAGATTAAACATAATAGCGGAAAAGATCAATGATTCTGTGCCATCTACCCATGATCTATTTGAACAGGGCAAGATCGATGAAATCGTCAATCTTGCAAAGGAACAAGCCGAGCAGGGCGCGCGATATATCGATGTCAACATCGGCCCCAGAGATCCCCGATTGATGGTGGAACTGGTAAAGTCCATTCAGGGCCAAATTACCTTGCCTTTATCGATCGATACGCCCTCTTATGAAATTGCAGAATTGGCGCTCAAAGCCTATGATCCAGCCAAGGCCGGTGGTGAAAAACCAATTCTGAACTCCATCGGACCCAAGCGTCTGCAGATGTTTGACTTGCTCAAAATACAGTCTTGCAAGGTAATCATGATCGTCAACGAGAAGGATGATGGCAAGGCTACTGTCTGTACCGAATCTGCCCATGTTGTCGAAGCCGCGCACCAGATGTATGCGCACGCGCAAAAATACAACCTAAGCAATGACGACATTATCTTCGATCCGTCAATTGCACCGATAAGCAGCGATATGAAAGGGCTTACCAAAATGACCGTCAATGCCGTGGAGTCTATCGGTTCCACACCACTTTTTAAAGGCTGTCATATGTCGGTGGGTTTGTCTAACTTCACGGTTATGATGCCATCTAAGACAAAATCAGGCCAGTTAGTTAAAACACCCCTTGAAAATGCTTTTCTGACCCTGACTGTACCCAAAGGACTGGATTATGTTATCGGTAGTACCAAGAAGAAGTATGATTTTCTGCCGGAAGATCACCCTGCTATGCAAACCATATGTAAGGTGATGAACTTTACCGGAATAGAAGCCGTGAAAGCTGTACGTCAATTCTATAACAGCTAACTGTAAGAGGATTCATAATGTTGAGTTAAAGTTTAGCTCAAATCGTAATTCACAACATCAGAACTTTTCAAAATCGTTTGTTTGTGAAACAAATAATCAGTTTCTTCCTCAAATCGTCAATCTTCGTAAACGTACAACCTTCAATCAGTAATAATTAGGGGCTGAACTCTAACTTAATATATGGTACAAGTATTATGGGGTAGATTAGGGACACATTCCTAAAATTTTGAAATGAAGAAGGATAAATTTCAGGAATGTTTAGATAAAAAGTGATTCTATGAATTACTTGAAAGGGATTATATATGGAAAATGTCAAAGAAAAAATACTGAACGTATCTAGCGATTTGTTTCTTAAGCAGGGATATAAGAATACGACAACAAGACAGATTGTTGCTGAAGCGGGTATACAAAACGGTAGTCTTTATCATTTCTTTAAAAATAAAGAAGAGATATTTGCATATTTAGTATCTAATTTGTTTGATGAAGGAGCACTGGTAGCCGAAAAATTAGCAAAAAATAACATTAGTCCTGCTCTAAAATATGCAATAACATTGACTATGGAACTTTACTCAGTTGAAAAAGATGACAGGCTGGCCGAATTATTTTACGAAGCGTATAAGTCTTGGACAATTTTTGAAATCCTAGCACGAAAAGGTTCGGAACGAAATAAATCGCTTTTTAAAATATATAATCCTGAACTCACAGATTCAGGTTATTATAAAAAAACAATAGCGATAAAAGGATGTATATACGGTTTTCTCGCCGAACGTATTTACGGAGGGAATATATCTTTTCAAGATAAGACCGTAACCTTACTCGAAATGTCACTGTCACTATTCAATGTTCCTATGAGTGAAATAAAAAATGCGATACAAAAGTCTTATAATATCATCAAAAAGAACAAAATTATAATTCATGGATTTGAGATATAAATAAACCATCTAATGTCCTGAAAACGCAGCACCGTAACCACTAGCATAGAACTGGAACAAGCTATTTACGCATGGGCTACAACCATTTCTCTCCTTCTATATGCGGCGTTATGCAAGCTTAAGAGAGCGATAAAATTGCATGCGCTTCTTGATTTGCAAGGCAATATTACAACAACAATCTTCATTACTAGCGGGAAAATTCACGAAATCAACAAATATTTGAGCGTGCTCAAATATTTTCGTTGACAAATGCCTAATAATTTGATCATGCTCAACATGTAGGACGATCTTCAAACGTCGCCGGCATGAAGCTCGTGAGGTTATTGAAGATTTGTTAAAATAAATACTAAACATATAATCGTAATACAGAATCATCAAAGTTGAATGGCAATGGCAAGTCATGTTACGAAAAGAAATGCAGAACTCCATCTGAATGATTAATTACCGTTCCGCTGAATGTGGTGGGACTGCGAAATTTATTGCATGAAAGGGGAGGAACCATGGCAAGAAAAGAGAAAGTGATAATTACCGCGGCGCTCGCCGGCGCGGCGACATTCAAAAACAACAACCCCGCTGTACCGTATACGCCCATTGAATTCGCTGAGGAGGCCCATAAGGCATACAAGGCGGGGGCTGCGATGGTGCATGTGCATGGGCGCCGGGATGACGGTTTTGCCACCTACGAGATCGAGCGGATACGGCAGATATATGATGCCATAAAACAAAAAACGCCAGAACTGATCGTCAATCTCAGTTCGGCCGCTTCACCGGACGCAACCCCTGAACAACGTATCGCCCAGATAATGGCGATAAAACCGGAAATGGCCTCCTTGAACACTAACACCATGAATTTTAGTATTATGAATCGTAAAACAGGCCAAATTGTTTACGACAATGTCTTTACGAATACCTTTACCATGCTTCAGGATTTTGGGAAGGCGATGGAGGAGCACGGAATTAAGCCCGAAATCGAGATCTATGATATCGGCGGCATTGATAACACCCTGCTCATCATGAAGCAGGGATTTTTCAGTTCTCCGATGAACTTCAATTTTGTCTGGGGTACTGCGGGTGGACAGGCCTTTAGGGCTTCCGCCTTCGAAACTATGTTGCATGCGCTCCCGGAAGGCTCCAATTTCACCGCATGCGGTATCGGATATGAGCAATTCCCGGCTGTTGCACAGTCCTGCATCCTTGGAGGAAACATGCGCGTAGGGCTTGAGGATAATGTTCACATGCCCAGCGGCGAGTTGGCAAGAGGAAATTGGGAGTTGGTTGAAATAGCGGTTAAAATCGCCGAATGTCTGGGACGCGAAGTAGCAACACCTGACGATGCAAGAGATATTTTCGGTTTAAAAAAAACTGATAAATAAAATTTGGAATTAATGTTTTGAAACAACAGGATGCAATAAATGAAGTTGGTAACATTTGAAACAAAGAATAATGAACAGATTATCGGAGCATTGGTTGATGCTAATACAACAATTATTAAACTTCAAGCAGCATCAATAGCCAGGGATGGAAAATCGTTAAAGTTTTTCGACAATATGCTGGAGTTCCTTAGGGGCGGTGCCGAGGCCAGGTATGAAGCGCAGGTAATTATTGAGTATGTATCCAGTAAAGAACCATCAGGCGTAACTATCCCATTTGACGGTATTAAACTGTTGCCTCCCGTACCATTACCGGAATCAATCAGAGAGACAATGACATTTGAACAGCATATAATTAATGCTATCCGGATGAAAATGAAAACTCTCGGGCGAATTGATGAAATAGTTGAAAAGATATTCGGCAGAAAAAGAACGCTGGCTTATCGAATTAACAAATCCTGGTATGAGCGACCTATTTATTATTTCGGAAACCGACACAGTGTAATAGCCAGTGGAGCAGAAGTGACCATGCCCCATTACACGGAGAAGTTTGATTATGAGTTGGAATTTGGAATTTTCATAGGGAAAAAGGGAGTTAACATCCCTCGTGAAAAAGCCAGTGAATACATTGGCGGGTATACGATATTTAATGATTGGTCTGCCCGGGATATTCAGGCAGCTGAAACAGGCGGGTTTCTGGGGCCTGCAAAAGGGAAAGATTTTGATACCGGAAACGCCATGGGGCCATACCTTGTTACGCCTGATGAAATAGGAGATCCCTATAACCTGACAATGATTGCAAGAGTTAATGGCGAAGAATGGTCACGCGGGACGTCGGCAGAGATGCACTGGAAATTTGAAGATCTGATCGCATATATGTCAAGAGCAGAAACTCTTTATCCCGGTGATTTCATAGGTTCCGGAACATGTTCAGGTTCTTTAGGCAAAGGGTGCGGCTTGGAAATGAACAGGTTTTTAAAACCTGATGATACGGTAGAACTTGAAGTGGAAAAACTTGGGATTCTCCACAACCGAATTGTTGCAGATACCATGGAAAAAAATATTAATTTGAAGAAGCGAGATTGGTATGGTGGTGATAACTTATGAAAATGCCCGGGAAACTTACGGGGATGGGCGGCGCAATGGATCTAGTGACCGGAGCCAAAAAGGTTCATCGTCGCCATGGAACATTGCGCCAAAGATGGGCGTCCCAAAATACTGAGGAAGTGTCCGCTTCCCCTGACCGCCAAAGGGCAGGTGGATCTCATCATCACGGAAAAGTGCGTAATGGAAAAACGATCAGAGGGGCTGGTCCTTACAGAACTGGCTTCCGAGGTGACATTGAGCGATGTGATGGAATCAATAGATGCTGAACTGATTATCTCCATTACACTGGTCCAGGAACGGCGTGGACCATCCAAACGCTGATGAGATACAGCGGATGCGAACATTAACTTTATCCCAACCTACTAAAAAATGAGGTAAATTTTAATGACAAAATTATATGATTTGAGTATCCCCATGGAAGACAGCCCGAGTGAACCACAACCGGTGAAGGTTGAACATAAAACGCACGATACTACCCTGCCGATTATTGAATTTGTGCTCGGTGCGAAACAGAGCGACATGGCGGACGGTTTGGGCTGGGCGGATGATGCCGTATCTTTACATGCCCACTCGGGCACACACGTTGACGCCCCCTGGCATTATGCGCCTTTATCGGAAAATAAAAAGGCGCGCACCATCGATGAAATGCCGCTTGAATGGTTCTATCATGATGGCGTCGTCCTTGATTTCAGACACAAACCGCAGGGTTCTGGTATTGGTGTACATGACCTGCAAGCAGCGCTTAAAAAAATATCTTATACCCTCAAACCGTGGGATATCGTTCTGATACAAACCGGAGCAGATAAAGCTTGGGGCAAGCCCGAGTATTTTACGACGGGTTGCGGCATGACGGAAGCGTCGACCAGCTGGTTGATTGAACAGGGGTGCCGGGTAATGGGCATCGATGCCTGGGGGTGGGACAGGCCGTTCAATGCCATCAAAGAGGAATTTGAGCGGACCCACGATAAAAGCATTCTCTGGACAGCACACAAGACAGGTATCATACATGAATACTGCCATATAGAAAAACTGGCGAATCTGGATGCCCTACCCAAACCATTTGGTTTCAAAGTGTCCTGTTTTCCCGTAAAGCTTACGGGGGGGAGTGCCGGCTGGTCAAGGGTTGTGGCACTTTATGAAATTTAATATTATCTAGGATAACACGAGCAACAGTCTCACCAATAGATTTTAATAAGGAGGTTCATGATCGAGCGGACACTAATCAAAGGAGCTTGCGTGCTAACCATGGACGCAAAACTTGGGGACTTTACCCAAGCCGATGCTTTCGTGGAGGGTGGTAAAATTGTTCAAGTAGGACCAGGGCTGAAGGTCGAAGATGCTAAGGTAATTAATTTCCATGTGAATATCACAGAAAGCCGATGATGAAGAAGATGAAGACGATCAAGATAGCTCTAATTTGCACTGATGAAGCACTCGAGGTGCGATTGCTGAATTTCCTGCGCGGCGAAAAAGATATCATAGTCAGCGGGTTCGGCGTTATTCAGAATGTTGCCCATGAATCGGACAGGGGCAAGGGTCGGGACTTCATGAATAAAATGATCGAGTTGCAGCCGGATATTATTATTCTGGACACGACCCTCCTGCGTGCAGCAGCCGCCCTGTATTTGCCGCAGCTCATGGAGTTTACGAGAAAATGCGCCTCTATGCGGGCCATCATCATAGGAGATCGCTTTTACGAGCAAACCGTAATAGCCATGATGAAAAGAGGAGTGCGCGGTTTTTTACTGAGAGAGCATCTTGACGCCGACATTATCAAATGCATCCACACCATCGCCTGGGGCGAGATATGGCTGACCGGCGATCTGGTCACCCGGGTTTGCGATGAATTCATCCGGGAATGCGATAAAAAGTATCTGCTCAAAGCTTCCACCCGCAATCAATTGTCCAAAATGAAAGCCATTTCACGGCGGGAAATGCAGGTCATGGCACTCGTCAGCGAAAGCATGACCAACGAAGAAATTGCCCGAAAACTTTTCCTGAGCGCCAAGACCGTCAAGACGCATTTCCGAAACATCTTCCATAAAACAGACATCCGCAACCGCGTCGAAGCCGCCCTTCTCTACATTCGCTACAAGCAGTCGGTCAAAAGCGGAAGCGGTCCACTTGACATAATATAAAAATAAGCGCATATATCAGCTAGATGGATTCATATGACTATGATTAAGAACCATCAAACGGTCATGTAAGTCACTGGTTAACCTCCCAACACGACAGATCATCTCAATACGCTGGAACAACCCGATGAAAAATCAATCCAAGACAAAGCAATCATTGATTCAGGAACTGGCTTCTTTAAGAGAGAAAATTACGGAACTGGAAAAATCGGAATCCGACCGCAAGCAGGCGGCGGATGCTTTGCTCGAAAGCGAAGAACGATACCGTCTCATTACTGAAAACATCGCAGATACAATCGCCGTTTTTGACCTAAACCTCAATATAACAACATATGTCAGTCCTGTAATACGAAATCTGCGTGGCTACACGGTTGAAGAAGCGATGACACAAACGTTGAATCAAATGCTAACACCCGACTCTCTGCAACTAGCAAGTAAGATGTTCGCCGATCAAATGGCATTGGAGTCAAGCGGAACCGCCGATCCGGCGAGAACTGTTTTGATGGAGCTTGAGGAGTATTGTAAAGATGGTTCTACTATTTGGGTGGAGGTTACGGCATCATTTCTCAGGGACAACAATTTCAAACTGACCGGAATATTAACGTTAACAAGGGACATTACCGTGCGCAAGCAGGCGGAGGAAGCACTGAAGGAAAGTGAAAACAAATATCGCCTGCTGGCCGACAATGTCAATGATGTCATTTTCGTTTTGGATATGAATCTGAATTACACCTACGCCAGCCCTTCCATAAAAATCCTGAGGGGATATGAACCGGAAGAGGTTTTGAAACAATCATACACTGATATATTGACTCCCTCCTCCATGGATCTGGCCATGAAGACCCTATCCGATGTCATGGAGCTGGAAAAAAACAAACAGATAGAGATTACCGAATCCCGGACGCTTCAGTTAGAAATGAGGCGAAAAGATGGGACAACCGTGTGGACGGAGGTGAAGTTTTCCTTT
>JBEKRZ010000037.1:0-23659 GCA_049517435.1 Smithella sp.
AATCACTTTTACATGTTTTCGTTCTTCATCCGCCAGAGAAGAAAATAAATCTCTTAGCACAGGATGTTTGATTTCCAACTGTTTATATCTTTCCACGGCTTCCTTTTCTATCCTTAACGCTGCTTCTAACGCTTCTATCATAATCATATGCCTCCTTTCGTGTTCCGATTTTTCGGATGTCTTTATTTTCGTTCGAACAGTGTTTATATGGATCAGTGCTAATATTTCAAACGCTAATGATTACGGATTGTAATCTAGCATAAAATAAGAAATTTGAAAAATAAGACTTTCAGGAAGAAGTGATTACTAAAAAACCGCTACCATTCAACATTAGATTTTAAAATTCATGAAGATAAGAGTTTGAAAGATTGAATTATGAACGGGATAATAAATAACGCAACTGTAAGCCCTACATACAGAAAGCCCTTTGACTTAATCGCCAAAGGGCTTTTCTGCTAGAATGGCTCCCCAGCGCGGACTCGAACCACGGACATGCTGGTTAACAGCCAGCCGCTCTACCGACTGAGCTACTGGGGAATATTTATTTTTTGCTGGCGCTACATAATACAAGAAGAAGCGGATGTCAACATCATTTAAATATTTATGTAAAATGTTAAATTACCTTGGCTATTGTCTAAAATAACTAAATTGTTCTAATAAATTTGCATAGTTTACAGCTAAAATATTTTCCATTGAGCAGTATCATTTCCTTGCCTCAGAAATCATCATGGGATATAAAAGCACAATTCTATAATAGTGAGAATGGGAATAGGTTTGGGTGTTAAAGCAAAAAGTCAGAATTTTCTGAAAAAATACGTGTTGGATGAAGGATTGTGCACTGGTTGCGGTGCCTGCGTAGGCCTCTGTCCTTATCAGGTTATATATCATGACCGGACAGTGCAGTTGCATGGCTGTGATCTTGAAGATGGCAAGTGCTACTCTTTTTGTCCCAGAACGGCAACCGATTTGACGGGGTTGAGAAAACTTCTTTTTGAGCAGGAAGATCTGACGCCGGAAATCGGTGCGGTAAAAGGTTATTATTTTTCTCAGGCGGTTGATCCTGAATTGCGCGCGGTTACCCAGCATGGAGCAACGGTAACAGCGTTGATGGAATTGGCGCTGGCCGAAGGTTTGATTGATTCCGGCATTGTCTCTTCCCGAAATCAGGAATTTATGCAAAATGGCATTATTATAAATGATAGGGAAACTCTGCGAAAAAATGCCGGCAGCAAGTTTACCGTGTCACCTACGGTAGCGGCTTTCAATCAACTGGTCACACAAGATGCGGAGAATATAGGAGTCGTTGCAACTCCCTGTCAGGCACTGGCGTTGGCTAAAATGAAGTTAGTGAAAGAAGATAATCCCAAAATCGATCAACTGAAATTGGTTATTGGTTTGTACTGCGGTTGGACGCTATCTGCGGAAAAATATACTAAGTTGCTGCTGGAAAAAAATATTGATCTGGAATCAATCATTAAAATGGATATTCCGGCGGGAAAAAATATTCTGGAGCTTTTTACAAAGAATGGCGCTAACTCTATTCCGTTTGACGAGGTGCAGGGCTGTATCAGGGAAGCCTGTCAATATTGCATGGACAGCACGGCGGAATACGCCGATGTTTCAGTCGGCTCAGCGCGCTTTGCTGGTAGTTGGGAAGAAGTACGGCAGTGGAATCAGTTGATCGTGCGGACAGCGAAAGGTAGGGAATTAGTCGGGCTTGCCGTAAAAAGAGGCATTCTGGAAGTTCGTGAAGCCCCGACGGAAAGTTTCAAGGAACTGAAAGAAACTGCCGTAAAGAAAAAAAAGGAAGCGCTGAGAAATATTATTCAGAAAAGCGGCTCGGTAAAAAACCTTTTGTATTTAGACAGCCGTGATCCGGTAGTGCTGAAATATTTAACAAAAGAAGTCTCCCCAGTAAAAAGAAGGTAAAATAGTGTCCAAGTTACTTAGTTCAGCCAAAACAGAAGTTTTATTCATGGGCAATGAAGCCATCGCGCGCGGTGCGCTGGAGGCTGGCGTCAGTGTCGTTTCCGGTTATCCCGGCACGCCTTCATCAGAAGTAATTGAGAACTTGGCTGAAGTTGCTCCCGAAAGAAATCTTTACGTGGAATGGTCAACCAATGAAAAAGTGGCTCTGGAAGTGGCCGCCGCCGCATCATTTGCCGGGTTGCGTTCGATGTGCGTGATGAAGCAAAACGGCGTCAATGTCGCTTCTGATTTTCTTTTGCATCTGGCCTCTTCCGGCACGCGTGGCGGAATAGTGCTTGTCACCTGCGAAGACCCCGGCGCTCTTTCCAGCGTCAATGAAGGAGAATCGCGATATTTCGCGCGCATGCTTGAAATTCCTCTTTTGGAACCGGCCAGTATTCAGGAAGCCAAGGATTTGACCAAGTGGGCGTTTGAGTTATCGGAAAAAATTAGAAATATTGTTGTCCTGCGTTCGGTGACGCGCATGTCTCACGCCAGCGGCAACGTTATCTGCGGCAAGTTGCCGGAGAAATCCAGAACCGCCCGTTTTGTTTGTGACGGATCATTTATGGATCCGCTAAGAGGGCCGGTAGTCAGCACTCCAGTTGTTGTTAAACACAATCTTCAGCAGAAAAAATTGCAGAGAACTCAGGAATTTTTTGAAAAAAGTCCTTTTAACAGTTACTTCGGACCCAAGCGTCCGGAGCTTCTTGTAATTACCAGCAGTGCATGTTTCCTTTACAGCAGAGAAGCCATAGAAATGCTGGGCCTGCAAAAACTGGTCGGGATTTTAAAACTCAGCTGCACTTGGCCTCTGCCTCCGAAGCTTTTAAAAAAATATTTATGCCTGACAAATAGAATTATGATTGTGGAAGAAGTTCTGCCTTTTCTTGAAGAAAATATCAAAGTCGCCGCCATGGGAATGCTCAAGGAAATCGGCATTAAAACTTTTTACGGGAAAATGGATGAGACCCTGCCTTCTGTCGGTGAGTTAAATCCGGATATTGTCGTCGCCGCTTTAAGCAAGTTGATGAAGGTCAAAACCAAATCATTGTCTGCCGGTTATGTGCGAGAAATACAAAAAGTAACGCCGTTGATTCCCCCGCGGGAGCAGACGTTTTGTCCGGGTTGTCCGCACCGAGCTTCGTTCTGGAATATTAACACGGCGCTGAAACTGGATGGCCGCGAAGGCATTGTCTGCGGTGATATCGGCTGCTACGCGATGGCGGCACTTTTCCCAGCGATTGGTTTCCATACCGTGCGCACGCTTCATTCCATGGGTTCGGGCACGGGACTGGCCAGTGGGTTTGCCAAACTGGAAGCTTTCGGTCTGGATAAACCCATTCTGGCGGTTTGCGGCGATTCCACTTTTTATCACGCGGTAATTCCAGCGCTCATTAACGCCCAGCATAACCGGGCGGATATTACCTTCATAGTTTTGGATAACGCCGGAACGGCAATGACCGGATTCCAGCCTCATCCCGGTCTTGATATTAGCGCCATAGGCGAACCGCTTCCTTCAGTTGACATTGCCGCTATCTGCCAAGCGATAGGAGCGAAGATTGCCGTCAGCGATCCCTTCGATTTAGAAGGGACAAGCAAAATCCTCACATCTTTTATGGCCGAGCGCGGCTCATTGAAGGTGCTGATTATGAGGCAGATATGCGCTTTGAGTCCCGAAAGGAAAGGCAAGAAAAAATATCAAATGCAGGTGAAGGAGGAACTTTGCCTCGGAGAGAGTTGCGGCTGTAACCGTTTATGCACGCGAATTTTTCGCTGTCCGGCGCTGACCTGGGATCGGACAAAAAAGAAAGCGTTAATTGACGAAGTAATCTGTGCGGGCTGCGGCGTCTGTTATTCAATCTGTCCGCAAAAATCGATAACGAGAACGGAGGCAACGGGCTGATGAAAATGTTCTTAGCTAAAGATCCAACAAACATTATCATCACCGGTGTCGGCGGGCAGGGCAATGTCATGGCTTCGCGCGTGCTGGCCGGAATGCTGGTGAGCGTGGGCTATATAGTCACAATCGGTGAAACCTTTGGAATGTCTCAGCGCGGTGGGTCGGTGATGAGTCATTTACGTATATCATCCAAGTCTGTATTAAGTCCGCAAATTCCGCAGGGCAGGGCGGATATAATAATTGCCTTGGAGCCGGTGGAAGCGCTAAGGGTGCTTACAAAATATGGCAATCCTTACGTCACGGTTCTCTCGAATTCACGCATGGTTTATCCCATGGGTGTCATAACCGGAGATTTTACTTATCCGTCTTTTGATGACGTTAAATCAATGTTTGCAAAATTGGCGGCAAAAAGCTGGCTGATTGACGCCACGTCCGTGGCAGTTGAGTTAGGCAATCCTGTTCTTAGCAATATCGTCATGATCGGAGCATTGGCGGGTACGTCCTTACTGCCGATTGACCGCCAATCTTTTGATAAAGAAATAACGAGAAATATGTCTGCCGATAAACGCGAAATAAATTTGAAGGCTTTTGATGCTGGTGCGAAAATGCTTTAATGTCAATTATTACTTTCTTCCTGAAATGTTATTTTTCTTATTTTACTAATCCACACAATATTTCAACCCGTAATAAATACAATTTACACTTGACGAAAAACATCGGCATTACGCCTTATCTTTTGTGGTCAAGATTATTCTTGACACACAAAACTGTGACTCCTATACTCTATCAAAAAAAAGAAAAAGAAAGTTCTTATCAATTAAATTTTACAATTAAAACCAATTAATGTCGCCCGGAGGTATGATATGTTTACTTTCAACACAGACGTTAGTTCCGTTTTAGTGTGGCTTGTTTGGATTGCAGTATTCATTGCATTGTTTGTATCTAATGAGGTTGGTCGTAGATTCAAATGGGCAGGTTTTGCAATGTTTGTTGTATTGCCAATCGTTCTCACAATTCTGTGGCTTACAACATTGAGTAATACAGCTTATATGGACTGGTTCCATCTTGCAAAGGTTTACTCATCAACAGCCGGATGTATTGGTTTCTGGTGCATCAGACACATTCGCGGCGTAGGCAAAGACGGCAAAGAATGGAGATTAAGCGAAAAGAAATGGGCATTATGCTTCCCGCCGCTGATTCTTGCAATCAACATCTTAGAAGCTGTTACGCGTGACTTTCAAGTAGGTGCAACTTACTCAATTCCTACAATTGAGTATTTGCACAATCAGATTCAATACTACATCGGTGGTTCGTGGAATTACATGAACGCAATTGCCGGTATCCTTAACACAATCACAATCACGGGCTGGTTCGGAATCTGCATCCGTAAAAAGACAAGCGCAGATGGTAGCAAAGATATGTTGTGGCCGGATATGCTCTGGTTCTGGATTATCGCTTATGACCTTTGGAACTTTGCCTACACATACAACTGCCTGCCGGGCCACTCATGGTACGCCGGATTTGCATTATTGCTCGCTCCTACACTTTGCGCATTTACAGTCGGCAAGGGTGCCTGGCTTCAACATCGAGCCCAGACACTTGCTTTGTGGTGTATGTTCGCTCAAACATTCCCTGCATTCATCGACAAAGGTTCCTTTTTTGTAAACTCAACTGCCAGCGCAGCAATCGCATCGGCAGCAAAAGGAATTCCATTGACAAAAGGAGGCTTGTACCCGGTTGCATCTGCAACACCTGATACAACAGCATTGTTCGTTGTAAGCTTGATTGCTTTACTTTCTAATATTGTCGTATTCGGCTACATGGTTTACAAGGTTGTCACGACAAAGCGCAATCCCTATACAGGAGATCTTTATACAGATCTTAATCAATATAAAGAAATTAAAGCAATGGCAGAATAAATCTGAAATATGGGGACACCATACTAATTATTCTTGGCAAGTGGTATTTGTGAATAAAAAGACGGTTCTATTTAATTATTCTATTTTCCTCGGGCTGTGCTTATATTTTGAGAAACAATCTCCATCCCGCATACAGCGAGCCCGGAATAAAGTCCAGAGCGCCTGACGCTTCGGCTACGGGTGTGAATCCGCAGGCGTCGCAATTTATTTCGCCCCGGTTTTTGACATAGCAGCCTTTCGTAATGGTCCCATCCGGATCGACATTAATAAGGATGTCATCATGGCAGTGCCGGCGATTGTCAAGCATTGCCCGAAGTCTGCCCGCCGAATTCAAAATGGGCAAACCCGATTTTTTTAGTTCCAGCAATTTCTTGATGGCGGCGCGGCGTTCTTCCGATGAAAGAGAAAGGTCATCTTCTCCCCGATTATAAGGATAGAAAAATTGAACGGTCATTCCTTTTAGTGTCGGCATTTCATGCACCCACTTTGCCAAAAAATCCACATCCTGCCAATTGCGGCGATTCAAAGTGCAGTGAATAAAAACGCGGGGATGTTTCGTTTCTTTAATGTTTGAGCAAATAAAGTCAAAGGAATTACTCCTCAACTCATCGTGCGTTTCCTTCAGGCCGTCCATACTTACCCAGAGCGCATGGGCTGGAACATCAAGAGGCAGTGTGCCATTGGTCGTCACTGCCACACGCAGAAAATGTTGTCTGGCATAAAGGACAAGATCGTGAAGGCGATGAGAACCATCGCGCCACAGCAGCGGTTCACCGCCTTCAAAAACGACCATACGGGTACCGAGCCGGCGCAGAGATTCCAGCGCCCCGATTGCCGTATTCCAGGATATATGAGCGTCTTCATCACCAGAGCGCAGATGGAACGGGCAGGCCCGGCAGGTCAGGTTGCAGCGGTAGGTGACCTTGAAACTGGCCAGCAGGGGAATTTTACGGCCTAATATTTTTCGCTGTAAGAAGAACCACGAAAGGTCAAGAGGCCAGGGGAAATGCGCAGTATTTAAATTTCTGTTTTTATTTTTGTGCAAGGCGATATGAAACATCTCCAATTTTTTAAAATGCGCCGATCGGAACAATATTCTGGACAGGTTTAATTTCATTTTCAATGACAATTAATAACCAATATCTATCCTATGGAAATTATAGGAACAAAAGAAAGGCATGTCAACATTATAAAAAATAAAATTAGCTTTCAGAATTTGTAACGGACAGATTTTCCCGTGATAAATTTCTTTATAATCCATGAGATAAAAACACTTGTTTAATCCTTACTTTCGTTGCTGTATTGACAGTTAATTATACAAGGTAGAAATTACAGGCAAATTAGTATAATACCATTTCTAAATCAAAGATGATATTGAGGCGGCTAGGCGGAGGCGACGAGGCGTATTAGTAATACGTTGAGGAAGCAGACAACGACGCCAACAAAAATAGCGCTTTGAGTTAGAATTGGTGTAAGTATTGGTTGACAGAGTCTTATTAGAACTTATATTATTCCCAACGTAAATCAACCAAGAGGTGAAATGATGAAGGGTATTTATTCGGCTATAAAAGTAACTGATAATGTTTACTGGGTTGGAGCTATTGATTGGACCATTCGTGATTTTCATGGATACACAACACCCCACGGCAGCACTTATAACGCCTATCTGGTGATGGCGGACGATATTACCTTAATAGATACAGTCAAGGCACCATTTATGTATGAAATGTTATCCCGCATTAAATCCGTCGTCGATCCCTCTAAAATAAAATATATTATTTCCAACCATTCCGAGATGGATCATTCCGGCTGCCTGTCCGAAGTAATCGATTTAATCAAACCTGAAAAAGTTTTTGCTTCGACGGTCGGCGTAAAAACGTTGAAAGAGCTGTTCCATGACACGCATGAAATAACCCCGGTAAAGGATGGGGAAACGCTGAGCCTTGGCAATCTGGAATTGACTTTCATGGAGACGCGCATGATTCACTGGCCGGACAGCATGTTTACATATCTGGCCGCAGATGAGCTTTTGTTTTCGCAGGATGCTTTCGGTATGCATCTGGCAACGCTGGAGCGTTTTGCCGATGAAATTCCGGCGGCGACTCTGGAATATGAAGGGGCGACATACTACGCCAATATTGTTCTGCCCTATTCGCCGATTGTTCTGAAGGTATTGGAGAAGGTTGCGGTATCAGGCCTTAAAATCAAAATTATCGCTCCCGATCACGGGCCTATCTGGCGTAAAGATATCGGCCGGATTATTGAGCTGTATAAAAAATGGGCTTCGCAAAAGCCAACGGCGAAAGCGGTTGTGGTTTACGCGACGATGTGGCATTCCACCGAGAAAATGGCGCGTGCCATAAGCGAAGCTCTGGCACAGGCAGGCGTTAAGGTAAAACTTTTATCGATGAATGAAACTCACCGCAGTGAGGTTGTTTATGAAGTGTTGGACGCCGGAGCGCTGATTGTCGGGTCGCCGACACTAAATAACAATATTCTGCCGCAAATGGCGGATGTAATGACTTACTTAAAAGGACTAAAACCGGGCAATAAGATTGGCGCAGCTTTTGGCTCTTACGGCTGGAGCGGGGAATCGGTGAAGCATTTAGAAGCAATGCTCAAAGAAATGAAAGTAGAAATTGCCGCTGAATCAATTTCAGTAAAGAATGTTCCCGACAGCAGTGTTTTGGAAAAATGTCACGAGTTGGGAAAGACTATCGCGGCGGAGTTGAAGAAGAAAACAGCTTCAAATTAACGGCGGAAGAAAAAATAAACATTGTCATTCCCGCGAAGGCGGAAATCCAGTCATAATATTTAAACTTTTAATTGTCGGAGTAATAATTAACGGCAGGAAAAAGAAAATTGAGGAGAAAAAAATGAAGAAGTATGTTTGCGGAATATGCGGTTACATTTACGATCCGGCCAAGGGCGATTCTGATGGCGGTATTCCTGCCGGTACACCGTTTGAAAAATTGCCGGATGACTGGTCTTGTCCTGTTTGCGGGGCGGCTAAGGATGAATTTGCACCAGAATAAAGTTTCCAATTTCAAATCAAAGCGCTATCTGTGTTGGCTTCGTCGTCGGCTTCCTCAACGTATGTATAATACGCCTCGTTGCCTCCTCCTTGCCGCCTTGATATCATCTTTGATTTGAGACCGGAAAAAATATATTAAATAAAGGATAAAAATATGGATAAAATTCAAGAAGCGTTGAATCAGGCGTATGCCGGTGAAGCAAAGGCGGCCCTGCGGCTTAAGGTTTACGCACAGAAGGCTGAAGATGAAGGCTATACACAAATGGCGCGTCTTTTCCGCGTCATTTCTTTCTCGGAAGAAATTCACGGCGCGAGAGCCTTAAGAGTGCTCCGGGAAATCAAGGGCACGGAAGAAAATCTGGCTGCCAGTTTTGAATCGGAACAGAAGGTTGCCGAAGTCGCCTATGATCAGTTTGTCAAACTGGCGGAAGAAACGGGCAATAAAGAAGCCGTGTTGCATTTCAGCCAAAGCAAGGATGTGGAAGAAACTCACGCCAAACTTTATAAAGAAGCCATGTCGCACTTCATGGAAGAAAGAGAAACAACTTACTATGTCTGTAAAGTTTGCGGGTATGTCGCCGACGGCGTTCTGCCTGATGAATGTCCCATCTGCGGCGCTAAAAAAGAACAGTTTGTACCCTTCGATAAATGACAGGCGTTCCATAATAACGCTTTGATTTAGAATAGTGAGATGAAGTGATGATAGTTATAATAACGAGATGGTTGATAATAACGGTGGCAATTCTGCTTGCTTCGCAGTTTGTGCCGGGCATCAAAGTGGATACACTTTCCACGGCGGTAATTGCCGCCTGTGTTTTAAGCCTTATCAATATTTTTGTAAGACCTTTTTTCGTTTTGCTTACTCTGCCCCTGAGCATATTGACGCTGGGAATATTTTATTTTTTCATCAACGCGTTTATGCTGAAACTTGCCGCTTATTTTGTGTCGGGGTTTGAAGTCAAAAGCTTTTTCTCCGCGTTTTTAGGATCGCTCGTTATCAGCTTTGTCAGTTGGCTGGCCAATTCTTTTATTGCCACTCATAAGATTGAAAAACAAAAATCGTCAGAATATATTGACCTGGAAAAAGGGGACGACGGCAAATGGCGCTAGACGCGACGCTCGACTTGACTCCGGCGATGAAGCAGTATGTGAAAATCAAGGAAAAATACCCCGATTGTATTTTGTTCTACCGCATGGGTGATTTTTATGAGATGTTTTTTGAAGATGCGGTAACCGCCGCTCCTGTTCTGGAAATCACTCTCACCTCGCGTAATAAAGGCAAGGAAGACAGTGTGCCGCTTTGCGGCTTTCCCTATCACGCCGCTTCCGCGTACATTACCAAGCTTGTGGAAAAGGGTTTTAAAGTGGCGATATGTGAGCAAGTCGAAGATCCAAAAAAAGCAAAGGGAATAGTCAAACGAGAAGTGATCCGGGTCATCACTCCCGGTCTTGTTCTGGATGAAGAAAATCTTGCCGCGGGCGAAAATAATTATCTGGCCAGCCTTTGCGCCTGCAAGGATACGCTTGGTCTTGCTTTTTTAGATATTTCCACGGGAGAATTTCAAATCAGTGAATTTTCCGACCGCGAATTTTTCTTCGTCGCCATTTCCGGACTGGATTTTAAAGAATTAATTCTGTCGCGGGATTTTCCCGATAAGATATTGCTAAAAACGCTGGAGGCTCAAATGCCTTCAATCCGGATTAATTATCTGGAAGAAGATGGTTTTCAGTCCGGGCAAGCGGAAGCTGTTTTAAATCGGAATTTTTCCGTCGAAGTTTTGGAAAGGGCAAAAATAAATGAACATCCGGCGGCAATGATAGCCTCCGGCGCCATTTTGAGTTATGTTAATCAGACGCAAAAAATTAATCCTCAGCATGTAAGCGAAATAAAATGGTACTCCACGGAAAATTTTCTCCTTCTTGATGACACCGCCCGCCGCAATCTGGAGATATTTACGACCATTCAGGATAACTCCAAAGCCGGCTCACTTTTTTCTCTTTTCCATGAAACGCTGACGCCGATGGGAACCAGACGCCTGCGCTGGTGGATGAACTATCCGCTGGTGAACGCGGAAAAAATCAAAACAAGACTGGCCGCGGTTGCCGAAATCAAAGATGACCATATCCTGCGGTCGAATCTGCGCAAAATTTTATCGCGCATTTATGATCTGGAAAGACTGGCCGGAAGGGTGGCGCTAAAGGTGGCGAACCCACGCGATCTAATCGCGTTGAGAATTTCTCTTGCGGCCATACCGGAGCTCAAATCAATGCTGCTGGATTCTACAGCTCCGGCAATTGCCGCGATCCGCGCGCGGTTTACCGAAATGTCTGCTGTTATAGATTTGATTACCCGCGCGATTATTGACGATCCGCCGCAACGAACGCAGGATGGCGGTTTCATAGCCGCCGGTTACGATGAAGAACTGGATAAACTGAGATTTATCAGCCGCGACGGTAAAAAATGGATTGCCGCTTTAGAGGCGGAGGAGCGAAAAAAAACAGGGATCAATACCCTGAAGATCGGCTTCAATAACATTTTCGGTTACTACATTGAAGTGACCAAAGCCAATGCAGCGCTGGTTCCTGATTCCTACATAAGAAAACAAACGCTGGTTAACGCGGAGCGTTATATTAATCAGGAGTTGAAAGAATTCGAACAAACCGTTTTAAACGCGGAAGAAAGAATCAAGGAACGGGAGCAGGAACTGTTTCTTTCCCTGCGTGATGATCTTAATCAATATATTGCCGACATTCAAAATAATTCAAATCTTGTTGCCGAGCTTGACGCACTGGCCGCTCTGGCGGAGGTTGCCGAAAAATATCATTACTGCTGTCCGGAAATAGATGATGAAGACACTATTGAGATCAAAGACGGGCGCCATCCAGTCGTGGAGACGGCATTGAAAAAAGAAGGTTTTGTGCCGAACGATTGTTTGATTGATTTGCTGAACAATAAATTATTAATTATTACCGGCCCGAATATGGCGGGCAAGTCCACTTATATTAGGCAGGTGGCTTTGATTGTTCTTCTGGCGCAGATGGGAAGTTTTGTCCCGGCGGCCAAGGCAAAGATAGGCATTGTTGATAAAATATTCACCCGTGTCGGCGCGTCCGATAGTTTGATTAAGGGACAGAGCACATTTATGGTGGAGATGACGGAAACGGCGGAAATCTTAAAAAACGCGACATCCCGCAGTCTGGTCATTTTCGATGAAGTGGGACGCGGGACTTCCACCTTTGACGGCTTGAGCATTGCCTGGGCGGTTGCTGAATACATTCATGATTTCCGGGGGCGCGGCGTCCGTGCTTTGTTTGCCACTCATTACCATCAATTAACGGATTTGGTGGTAACAAAATCCGGGGTGAAAAATTATAATATCGCGGTGAAAGAGTGGGGAGAAAAAATAATTTTTCTGCGTAAGATTATGGAAGGCGGCACCAGCCGCAGTTACGGCATCGAAGTGGCGCGCATCGCCGGCGTGCCGAAGGAAGTGATTGCCCGCGCCAAAGAAATATTGCGCAATCTGGAAAAAGGGGAATTTGACGAAATCGGCATGCCCCGCATTGTTCGGGGAACCCGTGACGGAAAAAACACAAACCCCCAGTTGAATCTTTTCACGAGGAAAGAAAGCGCGATTGCCCTGGAAAATAAAGATAAGGAAATTATAACTGAACTTAAAGATATCGATATCCATTCAATGTCACCGCTGGAAGCGCTCAATAAATTAAGTGAGTTAAAAGACAAAATATCGGAATGATAATTATTTGATTTTCATCAAATAGTATCGTACAAGATTCAAAATTCAACGAACAGTATTTTTAACCCGGCATATTAAAGATTACGTGTATTAATTGTTGGATACTTACATCCTGAGATATAGTCAGATATATTGATGCTAATTCTTCGATCCGGTGATATTTTCTTTAGTGATTTTGGAGATCTGATATGGAAAAAAATCGAATTTACTGTTCTGGCCCGCTATTTTGCGCGGAAGAAGTTGGCGGCATGAACGCAATTGCCAAAGTGCTGGAAGACGCAGGCTTTAAAACATTTCTGCCGCATCGTGACGGGTTGGAAGCGTATGTCATGCGTTTCGGAAATTCATCGCTTCCGTCAACAATTTCTGCAATACGTACAAGCATTGATTATGCCATATTCTCTTTGGATGTGTACGAGTTGATTGAACGATGCAGCGCGATAGTGTGCAATTTGAATGGCCGTGTTCCAGACGAAGGAATGATTGTTGAAGCCTCCCTTTCCTATGGGGCCGGTAAACCGCTGGTACTTTTCAAAGATGATGTCCGGGCTCCTTTCGGCGGGTATGATAATTCAATGCTGACGAGTCTTGTGCATGGGGGAATTGTTAAAAAGCTGAAAGAATTACCTTCCGCGCTCAAGCAAGAGATGTCTCAAAAAATAGATTTAATGCCTTTATCTGGCGATTTGAAGAAAGCCATTTCATATGGAAAACGCATTTCATCGGTAATGGTGCATTTGCCAAAAAGCATCGGAAAGAAGCGATGGTCAGAAGAAGTGCTCAATCAGGTAATTGATGAAGCGTTAAAGGAGAAATAATCATCGCTAATCACTTATCGAAAATATCGGAGCGGTTGTCCCATTTAATTATTCCCGAAAGAAATACAGGGGATTTATCTGAAGACCATATATCAGCAATTATGTGAAAGAAGGGGAATTAAAATGCGCGATCATGAAAAAACAATCGGCAATTTGATAGACAAAGTAACAGTCTCCATTATAAGCTCCGTTGACGAAATGGGTTTCCCTAATACAAAAGCTATGCTTCCGCCGCGTAAACGAGAGGGCATTAAACATATTTATTTTACAACTAATACATCTTCAATGAGGGTAAAACAATATTCCGAAAACCCGAAAGCTTGTATATATTTCTTTGACAAAAGATTTTTTCGCGGTGTTATGCTTAAAGGAACCATGGAAGTTCTGAAGGACAGCAAATCAAAAAAAATGATCTGGAAAGATGGGGATGAAATATATTATTCCAAAGGCGTAATAGACCCTGATTATTGCGTGCTTAAATTCACAGCACAGGATGGTCGGTATTATAGTAATTTTAAATCTGAAAATTTTAATGTGGAATCATAGGACACGAAAACAGTGGACTTCGAAACAACTAGAAAGATTCAGAAAGAATTTTTTTCAAGATATTTTATGATATAATTCGCGAAACTCAGAGGAAAACATCATGAATTTGAAGACCATATAATCAGTAGTTTGGCAAGAAATTAACATAGGATATTACGGGGTAAAATAACATCAGATATTATTTAGAAGAGGAGGGCTTATAATGTTTAAGAAATCATTTTTAACAGGCACGGTAGTGTTAATTATAGTTTCTTTTATTACAGTATCATGGGCAGCGGAATTATCATCAATCAAACTGCCGCCGCCGAATCTGAATAGCGGGAAATCGTTGATGCAATCTCTGCAAGCAAGAAAATCATCAAGGGATTTCAGCGCAAAAAAATTGCCGGTGGAGGTTCTTTCCAATCTGCTCTGGGCCGCCTGTGGGATTAACAGGCCGGAATCAGGGCGGCGCACGGCTCCTTCCGCCGTGAATTGGCAGGAAGTTGATATCTATGTTTCCATGGCCGACGGCCTCTATCTTTACAATGCCAAAGAGCATGTTTTGAAACCGGTTATCAAACAGGATATCCGGGAGCTGACGGGCAAGCAAACGTTTGTAAAAGATGCGCCTGTAAATTTAATATATGTTGCCGATTATTCCAGAATGGGCGGAGCTAACGCGGAGGAAAGAAATTCCTATTCGGCGGCGGATGCCGCGTTCGTCGCGCAGAATGTTTATTTATACTGTGCTTCGGAAGGTCTGGCAACGGTCGTCAGAGGTTCGATCGACAGAGATGTTCTGGCAAAGGCTATGCAACTTCGTGATAATCAAAAGATTGTTCTGTCGCAGACGGTAGGCTATCCGAAATAATCAGGATGAATTTAACGCAGCTTTTAGTTGTCTAAGCAATAATATCTTTATAAATATTTGCTTGTAATGATAATGAATATTGGTTAATAAATAAGGGCAACTTGCTCAGTTGGTAATGCTAAACAGAGCCGTTAGTTAGAACTGGTTGAAATATGCTTGCTGATGTAAGTAATGATAACCATAACCCATAGATTTTTCTGCAAAAAAGGAGGGTGAGATGGGAGAAGGAGTCAGCGATTACACAAAGAACTTGATTGATTTAAGGCGGCATATGTGGCTGGAAGGCGTGGAAGTGGAATTGCGCCGCCTTATCTGGCAAATTGCCATTGTGGGCAAATATATTTCCGCGAAAATTCATGAATCCAATAGAAAACTTGCCGGGTTCCAAAATGTTTATGGTGATGAGCAACTGGCACTGGATCGCATTTCCGATGATATAATGAGAAACAAATTGCAATTTTCCGGTTTCGTGCGGGAATACGCTTCGGAAGAGTTGGAAGATATAGTTAAGATCGGCACCGGCAAAGAAAAGTATATTGTAACGGCCGATCCGCTCGATGGTTCATCGCTTGTCGATACCAATCTGGCTATCGGAACGATTATAGGCATTCATAAAGAATCCATCCTGGATGTTGGCCGAAAAACAATGGTAGCCGCGCTTTACATTACTTATGGTCCGCTGATTACGATGATTTATTCGGCAGGAAGAGGCGCTCATGAATTTGTTCTCGATCGGGAAGGCGAATATGTTTTATCTCAGGAAAATATCAGAATGAAGGAAAAGGGCTCTATCTTTTCGCCGGGTGGACTGCGCCGTGACTGGACGCCGGAACATCTTAAGTTTGTCGAACAACTGGAGAAAGATGGTTACAAATTGCGGTACAGCGGCGGTTTTGTTCCCGACATCAATCAAATCCTGATAAAAAAAGGCGGTGTGTTTACTTATCCCGCTTTAAAAAAATCTCCCCAGGGTAAATTGCGCCTGCTGTTTGAATTGCAGCCCATGGCGTTTATTATGGAACAAGCCGGAGGCCTTGCGACCGACGGCAATCAAGACATTTTGTCTATAAAAGTAGAAAATGTTAATCAGATCTCACCGGTTTATATCGGCAGCGTTACAGAAGTGCAAATGGCAAAAGAATTCTTATCATAGCACCTATTGCGAGGAGTAATTATGATTTACGAAGACAAGAGGCAATTACTAAATGAATGTGCGAAAATTGTGGAACTGGATGGCAATGATGTTCGCATTCTGGATGAAACAAAACTAAAAAGCAAATTGATTGATGATTTGATTTACACGGCGGTATTCAGTCCCGATCAGGCAATTCAGGAAGCCGCCCGCTGGCTGATCCGGCGCGCCGGCGTTGCATGTGGTATTATGTCCGCTTCTATTCAGCCTCTTTATGAGGCGATGGGAAGGGGAGAGCTAAAGGGCTTCACAGTTCCGGCGATTAATATCCGGGGACTGACTTACGATGCGGCTCAAGCTGTTTTTCGCGCGGCAATAAAAGGGCAGGTAGGCCCGGTTATTTTCGAAATTGCCCGTTCGGAAATTGACTATACTTTGCAGAGACCGATTGAATATATTTGTGCTGTAACTGCCGCCGCGATCAAGACCGGGTATCACGGGCCGATTTTCCTGCAGGGAGATCATTTTCAGATAAATGCCAAGAAATTTGCCGCTGATGCGGCTAAAGAAACGCAGGCGGTAAAAAATTTAATTTGGGAAGCAATTGAAGCCGGATTTTACAATATTGATATCGACACTTCCACTCTGGTGGATTTAACAAAAGCAGGAGTCAAAGAACAACAAAAGATAAACTACAGCCTAGCTGCTGAGCTTACCACTATGATTCGCGATTTGGAGCCTGAAGGAATTACCGTCTCCATCGGCGGAGAGATCGGCGAGGTCGGCGGGAAAAACAGCACCGTGGAAGAACTTCAGGCTTTTATGGAAGGGTATCTGGAAGAACTCAAAAAGGGCGGTGAATCACTGAAAGGTATAAGCAAAATCAGCGTCCAGACGGGAACAACGCATGGAGGCGTTCCTCTGGCTGACGGCAGCGTGGCCAAAGTTAAAATTGATTTTGAAGTTTTACAAAAGTTATCTGAACTGGCGCGCTCTCAATATGGCCTTTCCGGAGCCGTCCAGCATGGCGCATCCACTCTTCCCGATGAAGCCTTCGACCGATTTCCGGCTATGGGCACGGCCGAAATTCATCTCGCTACCGGATTCCAGAACATTATTTACGACAGCGTAAATTTTTCTTCCGATTTGAAAGAAAAAATTTACGAATATTTGAAAAATGAAATGAAAAACGAATGGAAAGAAAAGGATACTGAGGAACAGTTTATTTATAAGACGCGTAAAAAAGGATTCGGTCCGTTCAAACTGGAAATGTGGAATCTGCCTGCTCAGACGCGCAATAAACTGGGCGCTGAACTGGAAAAGCAATTCACATTTTTATTTGACAAACTCAAAGTTACTTCGACACAAAAAATCGTTGAACAATATGTTCAGCCGGTGGATGTGCAAATGGAGTTGCCTGCCGCCCTGAAGGGCTGAAATAAAATCGCCTTTAATGCTACCTGCTGCCCAGTTAAATTAGTTGATGGAATAATGACTAAATGAAAGCGGCAATTTTAGAGAAGATAACTAGTTTAGAAGAAAACAAACAGCCCCTGAAAATGGTTGAAGTTCCTAACCCTGTATTTGGGGCAGGGGAAATCCTGATTAAAATATCCGCCTGCGGCGTTTGTCATACGGAATTAGACGAGATTGAAGGGAGAACTCCTCCAGCTAGACTGCCGATTATTCCAGGACATCAAGCGGTAGGCATTGTTGCTGATCGCGGGAAGCTGGCACTAAAATTTAAAATTGGAGACAGAGTTGGTATCGGTTGGATTAACTATGCCTGTGGCTGGTGTCCGGCTTGTATTTCCGAAAATGAAAACCTCTGCAGCGATTTCAGAGCAACCGGAAGGGATGTCCAAGGTGGTTATGCCGAATATCTGGCGATAGCGGAGAGTTTCGCTTTTGCCATTCCGAAGGTTTTTTCCGATGTTCAGGCCGCGCCTCTTCTGTGTGCCGGAGCTATAGGATATCGCTCTCTTCGATTGGCCAATTTAGCCGATGGACAGCATCTTGGGCTGGCTGGATTTGGCGCTTCCGCTCATCTGGTTTTGAAGATGGTTCGTTACCGTTACCCTCATACGGAAATATTCGTTTTTGCCCGCAATAAAGATGAGCAGAATTTCGCCCGTGATCTGGGCGCTGTCTGGGCAGGGGATATAAGTGCGGAATCACCGAAAAAGCTTAATGCCATTATCGATACTACGCCTGTGTGGAAAACGATTGTAGAAGCTTTAAAAAATCTGGAACCAGCCGGGAGATTGGTCATTAATGCGATCCGCAAAGAAGACAGGGATAAGAATTATCTTCTGCAACTGGACTATGGTAATCATTTCTGGCTGGAAAAAGAAATAAAAAGTGTAGCCAATGTGACACGCCGTGATATTGAGGAATTTTTAACTTTGGCTGCTCTAATACCAATAATACCGGAAGTGGAAGAATATCCGCTTAACGAAGTCAATCGCGCTATCGTAGAAATAAAAGAAGGCAATATCCGCGGCGCCAAAGTTTTGAGAATCAGTTGATCTTGTTTTTAGTTTTCATCCTGCCAGGTGACAATATAATCCAATGATTTTTCTTTTGGGGCAGCGGCATCAACTTGCCATTTTCCCTTAATGCCGATCTCCTGCGCGGTTAACGCGAAATGACACATCGCAATGCCCATATCAATATTTTGTAGAGAAACATGCCACAGCGAATTATAGCCGAAGGCGCGTGAAAGGTAGAAATGGAAAGTATTTTGTTTTGCATCCCGCAAAATACGCCAGGGCTGTTTGTTGCCAGCTGAAGGGGCAAGCCGCATGTTCTCCAGCGCTTCCGAGTATTTTTCCGCTTGTGCTTGCGTCAATGATTGCAAAAAATTTCCGGCAAAGAAAATATCAGACCATAGTTTTCTATTGTCGGAGCCCGCGCCCCAGCGCATCATTTTTTCTGTAAATGATTTTTGTTGAGCCGGATATCCGACGGGGCTTACTGTGGGCAGTAATGCACCTTCCTGCAAACCTATCGCTTGAGCAAACCTGCTGATCTGGAAAGTTCCACCCAGCCAGCAAGTTCCCAGTCCCAATTTCGTTGCCTGCAGAATTAATTTCTCCTTACAATAGCCGTAGTCTTCCAGCGCCAGATGACCATTCTGAATACTGCCCACAAGAAAAACTTGAGCATTTTTAATTACGCCGTATGTGCCCAATTTTTTCCATTCCTGAGGCGATAATGATGTTAACTTGATTAATTTAAATTTTGGTTGATTGCCGAATGGCCCAGTATGAACAGCGTTAATTGAGGCGGATAATTCCTGAAGAACTTTATCTTCAATAGGCCTTTCCGAATAGGTTCGACAGGATATACGCTTTTTGATTATTTCGGTTATTTTCGGCATATATTTTCCTCCAAAATTGTTGTTGGCAAAATTCTTGTATAAATGTATTATTAATTCATATTAAAAAAAAATCTTTTTGTAAAGCTTGTTCAATCTTCGCGGAGAGCCGATTATGAAAATAGCCAGTGTCGATGAAATGCGCTTTATGGATCGCTATGCCATTGAAAAGCTAGGTATTGCCGAAGAAATCCTGATGGAGAATGCCGGCATTGCCGCGGTAAATGTGCTGCAAAATAAAACCGGCATACATGATAAGAAATTTGTCATCTTTTGCGGTTCCGGCAATAATGGCGGTGATGGTCTGGTCGTTGCCCGCCTGCTTCATTCCAGCGGCGGTCGCGTAAAAGTATTTTTACTTGGTGATGGTAGCAAATATCAGGGAGCGGCGAAAACAAATATGGCGATAATTGCGCGATTACCGGTAGAGGTTATTAAACTGGGAGGCGCGGTGATTGCCAAAAAGGATATTGCTCATTGTGACTTTGTTATTGACGCAATTTTTGGCACCGGTCTTGATCGTCCCGTCGCGGGATTGGCCGCGGAAGTAATCGCGCTCGTCAACAAAAGCAAAAAGAAAGTTTTATCTCTCGATATTCCTTCCGGCGTTAGCGGAAACACGGGCGAAGTAATGGGAACGGCAGTTAAAGCGGATTATACAGTTACTTTCGGTTTGCCTAAAATCGGCAATATGCTTTATCCCGGCTGTGAATTTGGTGGGGAATTATTTATCAGTCACATTTCCTTTCCGCCATCGCTCACTGAAGGCAACGATCTCAAAATTGCAACCAATGATTATGTGGCTCTGCCCGAGCGGCCTATCGAAGCTTATAAAGGTTCAACGGGTGATGTTCTTTTTATTGCTGGAGCGGCTAATTACTATGGCGCTCCGTATTTCGCGGCCATGTCCTTTTTAAAATCGGGCGGCGGTTACTCGCGGCTTGCCGCGCCGCGCTCAGTTGTGCCTGTTGTAGCGAAGCGGGGTAGAGAGATTGTTTATTTGCCGCAGGAAGAAACAGCGGCGGGAAGCATTGCCTTTAAGAACAAAAAAGGATTGCTGGAGGCGGCGGCAAAAGTGGATATGGTGGTTATCGGTCCCGGCCTTTCCCTGCAGGAAGAAACGGTAAAGCTCGTCAAAGAATTGACAGTGGCAATCAAAGTGCCTCTGCTCATTGATGGTGACGGCCTTACTGCGATTGCGGAAAATACGGGGGTATTAAGAAGCCGGAAAGCCGCGACAATCCTGACTCCGCATTTGGGGGAAATGGCGCGGCTTACCGGAAAGCCTACCGCGGAAATCAGCCGCAATAAAATTGCGATTTTGCGGGAGGCGACAGAAAGACTTAAAGCCACGATTGTTTTAAAAGGCGCGCATTCACTGATTGGCACTAGAGGTAGCAACGTTTATATCAATTTGAGCGGCAATGCCGGGATGGCGACAGCCGGTTCTGGCGATGTCCTCACCGGCTGTATTGCGGCAATGTATGGATTGGGATTAAAGCCTGATGAAGCGGCACGCAAGGGAGTATTTCTCCACGGTTATGCCGGAGATCTGGCATCGGCAAAAAAAGGCGCCGACGGCATCACGGCAAGGGATATTATGGAATTTCTACCGCAGGCGCTGAAGCATGACCGCACAGGAGTTATCGACGCAAAATATTATGAACCGATCAACACACAGGGGGTAACCCGATGAAGGATCAATCACTCCGGGTGTTAATGGTTGAGGATTCAGAAGACGATGTGCTGCTTATAATCCGTGAGCTGAAAAAAGGCGGCCACAATCCGTTGTATGAACGAGTGGAAACCGCCGCGGCCATGAAAAAAGCCCTCAAAGAGAAGCAATGGGACATTATCCTTTGCGATTATAAAATGCCGAAATTCAGCGGCCCGTCAGCCATAACCGCATTAAAAGAAACAAATATCGACATTCCTCTCATAATTGTGTCCGGAGCTATGAGCGAAGAAGCAGCCGTTGAGAGTATGCGTTTAGGTGCTCATGATTATATCATGAAAGGTAACCTATCCCGTCTTTGCCCGGCAATAGACAGAGAATTAAAAGAGGTAGAAGTTAGAAACAAGCAAAAGCATGTGGAGAAGGATTTGAAGGAAAGTGAAAACAAATATCGCCTGAGTTTTGAGAATGTAACTGATGTTGTTTATACGATTGACAATGATCTCAATATTTCAAGTGTGTCTCCAAGCGTGGAGAGAGTCTTGGGATATAAGCCACAAGATTTCATTGGGCAGCCTGTTTTTAATTTAGGAAATATCCTTACGCCGGAATCTTTTGAGCAGGCTATAGTCGATATAAGTTCCGTCTTAAAGGGTGAAACAATTTCGGCGACAATTTATCAGTTTATCGCAAAGGATGGAACCATAAAGTATGGTGAAGTTAGTGGATCCCCCCTGATGCGCAAAGGCAAGATTATCGGCATTATTTCGGTCGCTCGTGACATTTCTGACCGCAAGCTGGTAGAAGAGGCGCTAAGGGAAAGTGAAAAAAGTTTAAGAGCACAGTACAATGGTAACCCAATACCGACGTATACTTGGCAAAAACAAGGAGATGAATTCATCCTGAAAGACTTCAATAATAGCGCAAAGATCTTTACAATCGGACAAAGGAACTCTTTCCTTGGGAAACAGGCTTCCGAAATGTATAAAAATCGGCAGGAAATATTAGGAAACCTTAAAAAATGTTTTGATGAAAAAAGAATCATCAGGATAGAATCCATATCAGAACATTTTATGCCCGACAAGTTTGTGGTGATCACGTTCGTTTTCGTTCCCCCTGATCTGGTCATGGTACACATGGAAGACATCACCGAGCGCAAAAAGATGGAAGAAGCGCTTCAATGGAGTGAGGAGAAATATCGAAACATTCTTGAAAATATCGAAGATGGTTATTATGAAATAGATCTTGCCGGTAACTTAACCTTTTTCAACGATTCGTTGCGCCGAATCACTGGTTACACCAAAGAAGAATTGATGGGCATGAATTACCGGCAGTATGAAGATAAAAAATCCTTAAAAAAAGTTATTCAAACGTATAATAAAGTTTACAAAACAGGAGAACCCATCGAAGGATTCGATAGGCAGATTATAAGAAAAGATGGGACTAAAAGATACGTGGAAGTATCTGTATCGTTACAAAAAGAGTCATCAGGAAAACCAATAGGGTTTAGAGGAATTGCACGTGACGTCACCGAGCGCAAGCAGGCGGAGGCGGCGCTGCAGGAGAGCGAGGAGAAATATCGAACCATTCTTGAAACCATCCAGGAAGGCTATTTTGAAGTTGATCTTACCGGCAACTTCACCTTTTTTAACGATTCATTGAGCCGAATCCTTGGATACTCCAGAGAGGAAATGTTAGGTCTTAATGATCAGCAGTATGCAGATAAAGAAAACGCAAAAAAACTTTTTCAAGCGTTTAATAAAGTTTACAAAACAGGGGAATCCACCGAAGGATTCGATTGGCAGGTTATAAGAAAAGACGGGACTAAAAGATATGTTGAAGCATCTGTATCGTTACGAAAAGATTCATCAGGTAAACCAAATGGGTTTAGAGGAATTGCACGCGACATCACTGAGCGCAAACAGGCGGAGGATGCCCTTCGTGAAAGCGAGAAGAAATACCGTACCATCCTCGAAGATATAGAAGACGTTTACTTTGAAGTAGATATCAAGGGGATTATCACGTTCGTTAATCCTTCTTCCTGTAAAATGAGCGGATACTCTGAGGAGGAACTGATAGGGATGTCTTTTAAGAAGATCAGTGCGCCAGATGGTATTGAAATGGTCACGCAATATTTTGGCGAAATTTTCCTAACAGACAAAACGGGTAAACCGTTTTTATGGAATCTAGTGAAAAAGAACGGGGAACTGGGATTTTTTGAAATAATCGTCTCCTTGATCAGGAACAAACAGGGTAAATCCATAGGATTCCGGGGAATAGGACGTGACATCACCGAACGCAAACAAACGGAGGAGAAACTCCTGCTGACCCTCGCAAGTCTCCGTAAAGCTTTTGGCACGACTATTCAGGTCATGGTGTCCGCCGTAGAGCTGAGAGATCCCTATACATCAGGTCATCAGACCAGGTCTGCGGATCTTGCCAGGGCCATTGCCACGGAGATGGGATTATCCCAAGATCAAATTGACGGAATCCGGCTGGCCGGTTCCATCCATGACATCGGAAAATTATCAGTCCCTGCGGAGATATTGTCCAAGCCTACCAAATTGACGGACCTTGAGTTTACTCTGATAAAAGAGCACTCCCGGGTCGGGTACGAGATGCTGAAGGATGTGGAATCCCCGTGGCCGTTGGCACAAATTGTTTATCAGCACCA
>JBEKRZ010000038.1:0-23235 GCA_049517435.1 Smithella sp.
GTTCAGAGCCATTTCAATCATTGACGATAAAGACCGCCGGTCTTCTTTTGCAACTCGAGCCAGGGATTCATGCAAATCATTGCTGGCACGAAAACATATGAGGCTGTCTTTTTTCATGAGGACACCTTATATTCAATAAATATCTAATTCAACTATAAAAAGCATAAACTGTGCCTGACTAATCATTTCCGGCTGGTTATTGATGTTAAGCCTCTCAATCACTGTCTTTTTTTTATTCGAAAACTACAATAATAGGGATGAATTGTTTTCCTTATACAACGCATACGTTGAATTGTAAAGAATTACGACGGCAAATACTCTCACTTTCATTTTGAACCGTCTCATTATTTCCAGAGCGGCTTTTTTTATTTCAATTTATAAATTATCGAAAAGTATAGAAGGATGGATCAAATCTTTGTTTGGTTCATTAACGCTGTCGGATACAACAATTCAAATGGTAATCCTCAATTCTGACAACTGCCCGCTATTATAACTGAGTAGGTGAAATCAATAGTTCGACTCCCTGTACCCGTCGGTGCCACCTTATACTTTTACTTCAACCTTACTTCAAGTTTACATCTTCGTTACATCATTTGCATCAGTTTACATCAAATACCCAAAAAGGTCCAACGTTGGACTATTTTGTACAAAAAATAACAAAAAACCCGCTATTTCTAACGGGTTTTTGCACTTCATCAGATTATCTTGGATATGTTCTTGGTGGAGCTGAGCGGGATCGAACCGCTGGCCTCTTGAATGCCATTCAAGCGCTCTCCCAGCTGAGCTACAGCCCCAATAAGACTTCTTGAATTGAGCAGCCCACTTAACATGTACATTTATGGATTGTCAACAGTTTTTAGCTTGACTTTTTGCACCCCGTCTATATAATCGCTGACCGTGCCGGAGTGGTGAAACTGGTAGACGCAGGGGACTCAAAATCCCCCGTTCGCAAGGACATCTCGGTTCGATTCCGAGCTCCGGCACCAAATGAATTCAAGGGATTACAAGTCTCAAAGGGGACACGCTGATCCTATTTTTTTGTGACTGTGATAAAATTGTGATAATTGGCTTTTTGATCCCATCGATCATTTCAATAGCAGACCTAAGACTTTCCGGATAATGATGTGCATATCTCTGAACCATTGTCACATTCTTCCAGCGACCCAATTTCTGAACGCTATAGAGATCAACACCATTTTGAACCAACCTTGTAGCAAAGGTATGGCGCAGATCATGAAATCGGAAATTTTTAATAGCGGCTCGATCTAACGCTTTATAAAAAGATGCTAAGAGCACCCTATTTTCTTTCCTTTGATTGAGTGTATTCGGAAAAATATAAACATCGGACTCAACAGAGACAGATCGTTTTATTTGCAAAAGCCGCATTACCGTTTCATTCAAGGGCAGGGTATCAACACATCTATTCTTCTGTTCAAAAATGGTGACTGTTTTCCGGTTCATATCCACCTGGGACCACTTAAGATCAAGAATCTCGCTTTGACGCATACCCGTGTTGATGGCGAAAACTATGATATCCTGAAGCCACTTTGGGGATGCTTTGAGAAGTTTCTTTTCTTCTTCCAATGTTAGCCAGCGTTCAATATTGTTGGAGACCCTTTCCTTTCTTACCTTCTTGACCGGATTATCGCTTGCCAATCCCCATTCACGTATAGCAATATTGAATGCATGACTCATCGTGGTAAGTTCGTAATTAATGGTTCGTGGCGAAACTCCGTCAGCTCTTCTTTTTACTTTGAAATCCGAGATCATTGCCGGAGTAATTTCAGTTAAATACTGATCTCCAAAAACACTCACTAATTGTTTAACCAGGCTTTTATCTCTCTTATGAGATGAGGCTGCTTTATTTACAGCAGAATATTCCACCATATACTTTCCCATCAGATCCTTGAATGTATAACCTTCACCAGGTGGCCTTTCAAACCATTTGCCTTCTGCTATTTCACCTTTTAATTTGTCAAAGATCCTTATGGCCAGCTTCTTGTCTTCCGTCTCCGTTGACCGCCGAAGCTGCTCGCCATGATGAGAAAAACTCATCCACCAGACCGATCCTCTTTTATATAGACCCATTGTTTGTCTCCTTTCTGGGTCCCTCGATCCGGTCTGATTTCCCGTGGTCGAGATTATAATCTTCCTGCTTGGTCTGGTCAATTGTTTTCCGAATGAGCTTCTCAATATGATTATTCGCCGAATCCGACGTTTTTCTTTTTTCCCTTTTCTGTATTTTAATATCCTGGACATTTTTCTTTTTACTTTTCAGCCAGGCGTCTACTTCTTCTTGCTTGAATCGAATAAGTTTGCCCATACGATAATGGGGAATTTCAGAGAGCATCGCATAGAGAGTCTTTATTTTCATTTTAAGATAGCTGGAAAGGTCTTTAATATCCCATAAACTGTCATCGGTTAGAAGCAGACCATTTTCAGAAGGGTATTTCATCTTGATTACCCCCTTCTTCTTGGTTTTCGTGTGCAGAAGATTCGCCTACCTGTGAAAACTCCCTACCACTCCCTACCACTCTCAAATCATCTTGATTATGTTCATCTTTTTTAGGTAGGGTTTCAGGTAGGGAGTTGGCAGGCTTTGCAGACTCTCCAGCAACATATCCATATTGCTTAAGGAGCGTGGCATACTCATAATTGTTAATCTTTATTTCAGAATTGCCGTGAACTATCCGGCTGCGAAAACTCATACTCTTGAGACGTTTGCCGATCCATTGAAATGAGACTTGCCTGTCTTCCGGCTTACCCTCGTTATATTTCGTACGTATATCTTTGATCTTGATGTTCCATCCTCCATAACGATCAAGACCTTCTTCATTGATAATATCCCGGATAACGGCAACCAGTCGTCCTTCAATTGTTCCCTTTCTGGATTCATCTTTGTCCCCGGCAATAGCAAGGATTGACTCTAACAGGATATGAGAATCAACCGGCAGCAGCGAGTTCACAAGGAACATCGGTTTTGCAATGTCCCATAATCTACCGGATATACCTTCTATCGGTTTTATATCGGCAAATTGAACGTTAAGATTTTTTGCCCTCCATGCAGTCAGTCTTTCTTTCAGTGCAAGACCGAGTTCCTTGCGTGGATTTTCGTAGTTGCCGGGACGATTGGGCATGGTGATTGGCAGACAACGCGTTTCCAGTATGTCGTCCAGTTGCTTATTGCTGGCTATAACCGTTGAACCGTAAATGTCGTAATAAACGATATCGTTGAACGCTCCCTGATCCGGATACAAAACGCGGACGCAATTACCGCCCTTTTCATACCGCGAAAGCAGAATGTCATCGCAATTACCGCGTACCGCTTTTTTGGAAACGTCCATCATGTCGAAAAAAAGTGTTCCATGAAGATTTTGACTATAACGGAAAATGTTTGCTTCCCGTAGCTCAACAAGATGGATACCTCGAAAGGCAATATAGGTGACAGACTTACCGGTTCTGCTTTTCCCTCTTTCCGGTACTGCGTTGAATAGAAGATAAGGGCAGTAATCGATTGCGGGATGATCATGTAGATATGTCAGAAATACATAATGCGTAACTATGGCCCACTGTTTATCGTCCAGGGCGGAAAATCTTTGCAGGTAGGACAGCACATCATCATAAAGCGCATTATCTTCTTGACCGTAATAGCGCAGGACTTCGGAAGCTCGTGGAATAGTAAACGGAAAATGTTTCCTTTCGGGAATGGAAAAACTTTCCTTTTCCGTGATATGTTCCTGAGCCAAAACAAGATTGCTGTCTTTAAGAATGACATAGACCAGCTCTCCATCGTCATTGATGCAGACATCCACGAGTCCTGGGAAATATGCTGACAGGGATGAATCGTTGAAAGTGTCCATTACAATTCATCTCCTTTGGACAGAGTTCCTCTTTGAATGGCTTTCTTTATGCAAGCTGTTTCAAACTCTTGTTCATTATTTCTTTTATTCAAAAGTTTTTGCAGTTCGTTGATGGCAGTATCGCGGTTTTTTATTCCCCGAAGTGCAGCAAGGGAAGAAAGGCAGCCGTCAATGTGAGAAAGATACCAATCCTCCGGTGCAGTTGTTTCCGGTCGATAGATACGTTCAATTTCGTTTCCGGTATTTTGTCCGAAGCAGTTCTGGACGGCTTGCCAGAAAGGATGAATAGTTCTTCTCTCAACTTTTTCATTGTCTGGTAAGCGTAACGAAAACCACCTTGTTGTCAGATTTTGCCATAAAGCATTTTTTTTCGTTTTCAGATCGTCAATGCAATTTATACCAAATTGTTTCAATGCAGGACGTCGCAGTTGAATTTCTACTCTCCAGATATTTTCTGTTGATTCGCTTTTCCACAAATCAATGAACCAAAGTTTCGTCCCTCCTTTTTCAACTTCCACCCCCTTGTCGTATACGCGAAGTTCAATTGGAGATTTTACACTACCTACATAATTGGTTTCGAGTTTGTCCTTACCAAAAATTGCTCTACTCTTCTTATTTCGGGTAACTTTGTGATAGCGTATGAATTCATAAGAGATGCCGCCTGGAATAAAAAAGTCGCAGCACAGGTCAACACGGCTGATTTGAATAAATTTAATTGTTCCTCCGCCGATTGCCTTAATATCTTCAGCGATCCATGACAAAGCAGTTTCAATACCGTCTAGCCAGAGTGTCTTAGAGTTGATAGACAAGTAAACATTCGGAGATGATCCCGGCTTGGCAGCCTTGCCGATAAATAAATTATAAGCTTCAAACTGGAGATGGAAGCGATAGTTTTCTCCTTTGCCTCCTGGCTTGAAAATGCAGGTTCTTCCCGAAGGCAGGCTGATAAGCAGACCACCTTTTTTTCTCGCTTGTAGCTTCTTTTTGTCCAGTATCTTCAGGCGTTGTTTCCAGTTTGCTCCCCAGGTAACGAATAGACCAAGGTCAAGAGAATCAATTCCGCTAAGCAGATGTTGAAATTCTTGAATAGATGGGGTTGTAGCATGGCGCGTTGCAGATAACGCCATGCTTTTATCATTATTCTGATTATGGTATATTTTTGTTGACACATGATCTACCACCTGTCCGTCCGCCGGCTCTCCGGCGGCGGCAGACGGACAGGTGGTTTCATTTTTTGATGAAACAGAATTTTCAAAACATTCTCTTTCATCATGCTTTTCTGGATTTTTATGTGATAATTTCCTCTTCATAGTTTAGGAAATTAGCACACAAAGAATATAGATTCCCGGACACTAAATTAATTATTTACTGTCTCTTTTTATAGGTATTATTTGCCATAAATTATTATATCTATTAACTGCTCTTTCAAAGGTTTCCGCTGTTGCAATATCATCATCAGTTTCTTCTCCTGCATCGTTGGCGATAGCCTTGAATAATGCAAAGATTTCAGCAGGAGCCAATTTTTGCCCAAGAGCTTCTGACATGCTAGAGATGAGTCCAGCAATCGCATATTTCATTTTTTTAATATCCATTATTATTTTTGGTTTTTTTTGTATAGCAGTTGTAATAGTATTGAGCTTACTTTTTTCATTGTCATTTTGCGCATTATAAAATATTTCTTTTATCTTAGGATCATAAACAATCATCTTATCAAGTCTTATTAGTTTATCTAAAGCTTCTTCATTACCTTTTCTAGCTTTCCAAAGCAGCTTTTGCGGATATGTGTGATAAACCAGAAGACAGGGAATCCACACGCGAAGAAAAAATATCATTTCCGGTTTCTTCAAAAACCTTTCGTATTTCTTTTTTTCACTCTCACTGACTTCATTTAAGTTTATATCTTTGTCATCATCTTTAAACAAATTCATTACTCCGTCTTGCATTTCAGCAACTTTCTTTTTACTTGTAGTAAAAATATTTTGCGATTCCGCAGGTGACAAATTTTCAAATAGGTTCTTTCTCTCTTCATATGTAAGCTTTTTAATTTCCTTAAAACATTCTAACATAAATTCATAAAGAGCTACCATTTCCGCCTCTTTACTGCCGAGCTTACTATAGGCATCAGTCAACACTTTATTGAATTTACGATGATTTCTATAAAGATTAAGCCATTGATCTATTTTTGAAGGCAAAGGAAAATTTCTTACGACATTACGTGATTTGAATAATTCAAGCATATCCAAACATCGTTCAGCATTTTCAACTAATCCAAAAGATACCATAATTAACAATGGACTTTTACCTTTTGCCCATTCATTAAAATGTTTTCTGTCTGTTTTGATTTCTTTAGCAGTCAATATTATTGCCCTCAGTCACTATAGTATTTAACACTGTAAGCATTTCTGTCAAGGATTCCCTTCGGCTAAAAGCCCTTTGCTCAACAATTGACAATAAGCGACCATGATTAATCTAAAACAAAAAAAATGCGCCATTGATTGCGCCCCAGCTTTCGCCAGCGAGAGCTTGCGGTCGCTCTGCCGCGCCTCTCGCTTCGCTGGCTTTATTCATACTCGTTAAGATTTTAATTAATTTTTAAAAAAGATTGTCGTCCGAAAGAAAAACCAGGGAAACGTAGCGCAACAGTCACAACCCAAAAAACGTTTCAATCCTTTTTTCTCTAAGGCAGTGGTTCTCACAACAACTCTACGTCCAGTGCATCAATCCGTCAGGTGGTACGTTTCAATCCTTTTTTCTCTAAGGCAGTGGTTCTCACGCTCATGGTCACCGCAATCAGAAGATTCGCAAAGTGGAAGTTTCAATCCTTTTTTCTCTAAGGCAGTGGTTCTCACCCAATCTTTTGGGGAGGAAAAGAACTACAATGGTCAATTGGTTTCAATCCTTTTTTCTCTAAGGCAGTGGTTCTCACGGTAAAACATTTCGATATCTGTATACGGAGAGTTTTTGCGTTTCAATCCTTTTTTCTCTAAGGCAGTGGTTCTCACTAATGCGACTGATGGAACGAACGTGGTCAACATAACTATTAAGTTTCAATCCTTTTTTCTCTAAGGCAGTGGTTCTCACTTTTATATCACTGGAGCGGAAGGTTATTCTTTAAATAGGTTTCAATCCTTTTTTCTCTAAGGCAGTGGTTCTCACGATTAGGCACAGTATCAGGGACAGATACTTATACAGCGTTTCAATCCTTTTTTCTCTAAGGCAGTGTTTCTCACCGATAACCTCAGTTACGGATAACGGGGTTGCTTTAACGTTTCAATCCTTTTTTCTCTAAGGCAGTGGTTCTCACGGGACAGGTGACCCTTATGGGAATAAGGTATCAGCGTTTCAATCCTTTTTTCTCCAAGGCAGTGGTTCTCACGAGGTGGACGCGCATCCGCTCCCCATTGAGGGAGGTGAGGTGTTTCAATCCTTTTTTCTCTAAGGCAGTGGTTCTCACGCAGATCAAGCGGGAAACGGCACATACTGTCCGGCTTCGTTTCAATCCTTTTTTCTCTAAGGCAGTGGTTCTCACGGATCAAAAGTATTTACAACTCAGGCTGGGCTGGCTTTTCAATCCTTTTTTCTCTAAGGCAGTGGTTCTCACGGCAACAGAAAAAACCGTGCCGGCCGAACCTAAAAAAATTCCCGTGTTTCAATCCTTTTTTCTCTAAGGCAGTGGTTCTCACACCACGATAGACCCGACAACGGGTGCGATTACAACTCCGTTTCAATCCTTTTTTCTCTAAGGCAGTGTTTCTCACATTGGCAACGACGCCGTAAAGATTATGGAATCTCAATCCCTTTTTCTTCAAGGAAAGCATTTTATTTCACCATACTATTTAATTGTCAAAGAACATTTACGGGTTGACCAGCGTCGCTTTGATCCACCCCATAGGATATAAACCCTCGGCCAGGTTTCTTGTGTCTCCCCATCCCTTGCCTTGCGGCGGCCGCGGATTGCGGTATTCATCAATCGTAACGCTTTCTACACCGGAGAATCTTCCGACGCGCAGAAAAAAAGAATTGTCATCCAAGGGCATATCCAATATTTGCCGGGAAATGACCTGTGCCTCGGTATCGGCGTAAAACTTTTTATGCTCTTTTTCCATTTTGTCCCTGTAGAAAACTTTGCAGGCATGTATTATCTCGTTGACCGACAGGGCTTTGCTTAAAAAATGTGTTGAAATGAGGGCGTCGTCAATTAAAAACCCGGTCTCAAAGGCAATGGGTTGCCCGGTCATGCGGGAACCTGATACCTCACAAATCATCTGGATTGAGTTTGCCTTGAGGACTCTGCCTTGCTTAGCCCGTGACATGTTCTTTATTTCTCTCACGACAAATTGTGCATTTTGCATCAGAACATCTCTTACCTTGATTGCCCTGAACGGATCATCCTTGGCGTCTTTGTTGAGTAACACCCTTGCCTCAAATTCATACTCTTCCCTTGGTGTGGTGGGTTTTGGCGGTCTATCCCGTTTCGCCTGTTCGCTCACTACAGCCGTTCTGATGGCGCCTTTTAGGGAACTGCCCGGAATGAGCGGGGCAACCTCACCTTGGGTACGAATAAATGGGTTTATTATCAACTGGTTTTGAATGTCTTCCAATTTGGTGCTATAGAGTTTACCGACTTGAGGGGAGACTTTAACCGAATAGAGCATATCCGTATCGCCTTTGAAGTGGTCGGATACATATTTTCTGATATCCACCAGATTGCCTTTTTCAATGAGCTTTTCAAACATTGCTCTTTGGTTGTCGTCCATTGAAAGGACAAATTTCTCGAATGAAATTTTATGCAGGACCGAATCCTTGATAATATAATCTAACGGGCTCAGTTCATGACCAGCCCCTATGTGGATAGGCGATAATATCTCGCATGAAAGTTTATAGGTTCTCATATTTTTCCTCAATATTAACGCCCAGGGGAAAGGCATACGCATAATGTCGTATATGTTCGTTTTGATGAACCGCTCCGATCAGTCCGCCATATATTTTATCTTTGTGATAACTTTGATCGAAAAAGGTGGAACCGGCGGAGAACATGATGATAGGAACCTTGAATGGATTACCACGCACCTCGTCAATTCCTCTGGCATAAAGACCGCCCAGCTTTCCATACTTATGAACAATGCCATAATAGCCTTTTACCGGGTCGTTGACGGTGGGAATATACGATGAGAGGGTCATGAAGGCGTTTGGTTTCTCAGCTTCCGGTAGGCTAATCCCTTCATCAATTGAGAATTCAAAATGACCCTTGCCGGTCGAACCGTCCCGCCCGAAACCCTCAATACTTATGAATCTAAAAAGCTTGATCAGTTCTGCTTTTGAGAAGAGGCTGGTTTTTAAATAGATCTCAAATACGGTTGATGCGGGATCGAAAAAAGTATCTTCCTGCGTATAAAGCCCGCCTCTCCTTACGCTTCCTAATACTCTGTCAATGGTATTATGCTGAACAACGGCGGTTGTCTGCCCTTCATCCGCTTTCAGTATGGAAGTATACGTTGTATCCTCGTATAGGGCTGTGAAAAGAGCGGCGGGATTAAGCAGGGTTTGTTGAAACTTTTGCAAGACCTTCTTCGGCACAATATCCATTTTTTTGATAGTGGTTATCTTGTGGGAGGCGTGCACCCTTTCATCGCCATTTGCGCTGACCACGGCTTGTATTTCTTCCTGTGTAACCGGCGGCATGATCGGTTTAGGAAGACAGCCCGAAGGGAACCCGTTGCTCACTAAGAGGGGCGACTGTATGTCTTTTCCATAAGAATTGAGAAAGTCCTTAAGATTACCCTCACCCATAAGATATCTTATAGCCCAGCATATCTGACCGAAAATGGTATCGGATTGGAGTTTTGAACCAAGGGCTGCGGTAAAGCCAAGCGTAATTGTATATTCCTGGTACTCGCTCATTAAACTTCTCCGGTCTCGGTTGGAAACAGAGTTGGTATTTCATTGACTGTTATGCTGGAAACATCCTTGTAATTATTTTCGCTTACTTTAATCTTAAAACTCACCTGGCCGCATCCGCGGCTGCCCGCGCCGCCTAAGGCATCCTTCTCGATAAGCTTGAGGCCATCTATCACATGGTTGAAAAGCCTCTCATCCAAATTCTGGCCTTCATTGCCGGTTCCGTTGCCGAATACTCTATAGCTCATGTTGAGCCGGAACTTGACGCCGGAGACCACCCTCTCGAAATTGCGCGGATTCGCCCGTGCGGTTATACGGTTGATCGTGTTTTCAAATTTATCCTCGGTGAGATCAAGCACGGTCCATGCTTCATCTTTTTGTTTTTGCTCTTTTTTAAATTCATCACAGAGCATTGCATCTCTTATTATAAGTCTTGTTGGTCCGAGACCTGCTTCATCGGCGGATGTTCCGAAAATAACGCAGATAGGACATTGCTCTTTATCGCATTTAAGTCCTCCATATTTATGAACATCCCCAAAGGCTTTATTATTTTCTCCATTGACTTTTTGTCTTGCATCAACGAAGCCTAACTGCCATTCCAAGAGCGATCGCATCTTGCCTTTCAGTGATGACCCGGGAATATATGGTTCTTTGGTGATTGGATGCCGTATCACCGGATTGTCCTTTCCGCCTATTTCGATTATGGATGTACTTCCACCGATATGCAGACCTGTCACAACCTCAATAATACCCTCGATATTTTTATACCCTTTCAGTTTCATTATCTTCCCCCCTGTCCATAGAAAAAACCTACTACCGCTTCAAAGCACAATGCAAACGCCTTGAAGTCCTTGTCATCATCAATATTATCAACCATTTCCTCGATGTACTTTCTGAATTCTTCCGGCACTTTTCTATCCGAACCCGTAACGGGACAGGCATATGCAACCTTGGATTTCAGCATCTTGACCAATGGACGGATCTTTTTAAAATCATCTGTGGTTTTGATTCGTTCTTCTAATGCTTTTGCCTCACCATGAAACTTACGTAGCTGGGCTGATGTCAATTTGGGGTTGCGTTGCGAGCGTTCCTTAGGAGGGTCAGGTCTGATAAAACTCTCAGCCCATGTCTTTGCTCTATTCGTTAGAAAGTTCTCTTTAATTAACTCTTTTTTATCGTCAATGAAAAAATAACTAGCCATTAATGTTTCCTCCTTCTTTCATGTCTAATGCTCTCCTGTTTCTATAGAGACACCAAAAAAGCGGTATCTTAAGTCTATAAATTGGAGAATCTGCTTCACGAGGATTCGTATCGATTAATTTCTTGTGAAGAAAATTACTCTCTGCTTGACCTTTAATTGGTTTTCCTTCTTTGTCTCTTTTCAGTATGTTGCGTCCGATATCATAACTCAACGCAGAAATATATTTCAGACCCTCTGTTCTGCCATTTTCAATGAAGCGCATTGCCATTCGATGATATTCGAGGAGTCTATGGAGAAATGACGTATTAATATTTGATTCAGAATTAGACATTTCTTTATCTAAAAATAGGAAAAAGTTTATAAGTTCCGGTAAGTAATCCCACTGGATCGTTGTTTGGAAAAGGGATATCGCATTCTTGCCAGTCTTTTTGGATTTTTCAAGAAGCTCATCGGCCTGCTTGATGGCGGAAGCAATAGGGTGCGCTTCCTTAATGAACGCAAGACCGGCGGAAAGACTGAGATGATTGCAGGTGTATTTCCTGAACTGGATGTTCATATACTCGGCAAAAACAATCATCGTTTCCCAGGGACCGACCAGCAACAGATCGTCGCCACCGGAATAGACGGTATAGATGTTTTGAAAATCTACTGCATCCGAATTTAAATAGTCTTCAAAATGTTTCTTGTCCATGCCCTGGATTGCCAAGAGGTCCTTTATAATGACAGCCTTGCCGGCAGTCATTATTTCCTTGACCCATCCCGAGAAGAAAAGCTCAATCATTCTGCTTAAGGTTAAAAACCGAGAAACGGTTTTTCGATCTATATCGGGTAAATCTTTTTCCGACTGGCTGGGTTTCTCAAACCCCTTACTGAATATCAATCCGAGATTATCGATATCCACCTTTAAAACACCAAGCAGTATGCTCCCATAATATTTGCCGTCAGTATTTTTCCACAAGGATTTCTTGGCAATCTCTTCGAAGCTCAGTATCTTGTTTCCTTCGATAGGGACATGATTCGCATAGTGTTTTCTGAGAATCTGCCTTTGCTCATCTGACTTTTCGTTATGTTTATCAGGATTCAAACCGTATACAAGATAGTGTTCTGGTCTTCTCTGATCGACACTTTTCAAAAGCTCCGCATAATACCCGGCATGGGAACCATTCGGGCGAAAGAGGACGATCTTGTCTTTGTCTTTCCCTTCGTCGAACATGCCTTTTCCAAAGGCAATAAACTTTGCTTTGGGAAGCGCCTCACCGATTAGATATTTGTCGCGGAAGCAGACAGGACAGCATGGTGTTACTTCGTTGGTTTCGTAATCAAGGTCTTCTTTTGTTGCCGGCCCCCCGCCGCATATTTTACAGTCCCCGGTCTCTGTATATTGACTATACATCTGCGTGCCTTTAAAGGCTTCAGTCTGCCATTTATTTGTGTCGGCATCGATCAGGCAAGTGGAAAACTTCCTGTTTTTTTCCGCCTCCAACCGATGAAACATTGTTTCCGCATATTGATAAAACGTGTAGATGCCAAACTGATTCTTGAGGCCGCGTTTGCTGTCATTACTGTCTTTATGCGCGTTGAAATCCATCCATGAAATAAGAAATGAAAACTGGTTGAAATACGTCCTGCTTATCTCGGCATTCATCTGCGACTTCACTTGCTTTAAAGTCTCCTCAATCCCTTCGATATTCGGGGCCAGGATTAGAAATTTCCCCCCTGCGGAAAACAGATTGCAAACCATAGGAAGATTCAAAGCATCCAGGATCTTGTGTATCGTTGCATCGGCAAATAGCTGGACAAAGAACGAACGCGCCCTGAGTCTTTTTGATGCGCCACCAGAACCTCTGTTGGTGATGTGAAAGATGTAATCCTGAATTCCCGAATAATCCCCCCCGATAAGAATGAATTCATAGGGTCGTGTAAACCTTTTATTGTTGCGGATTGATTCGAGATGGCGCTTGTAGAGACAAGCCGCAAAGGCGGCCGTTGATCGTGAGTGATCATAAAGCGATACATCAGGCGCATCATAGCGCGTATCGCTGGTTACATTGCAGGTATATTGCTGTAGAGTATCAAGCCACTTATTTATAAGATGATTAAATTCCGTGTATTGCGAAAAGTCCGGTAAATTCTGCACGAAGTGTTCTATTAGGTGTCCGAATTCTTGATTTCCCAGTTTCTGAAACACATCGGGAAAACATTTCAAAGGATCGAGTATGTTTAAATGGTGATTATAGAGTATTGTTTGCGTTGGTTCTTCCCGATTCAGGCTTATCTTTTGGAAGATCGAATTAAGTGGTTCAAGCGGATCTGCAAAGCGTGTTTGCTTTGTGTGTTCTCTTTCAGCACATGAGTAGATATCAGCGTTTCTTACTATCGTGAGAAGTGCCCATAGTCTTTCTTTCTCGATTTTTTTCGACTCTATAATTGCATCATTTAAGACACTGTCTTTGCTTTCTCCATCTTCTTCCATATGATGCAATGCAAGAAATTTGACCAGTTCAAGATCATACAGATTATTTCTTAATTTTTTGTCATGATCTTCTATAAACGATGCACTTGCTCTGTTGTGGCCAATTTTGCAGGTGACATCGTTTCTTCTATGCAGGAATTTCCCTATATCGTGCAACAACGCGGCAAGAACAACAGACTGATATTCAATTTTCTCGGCATCATTCATTTCAAACCGTAACATTATCTGCTCCTTTAATTCCATACCGCCCCAACCCGAACACCGTGCTTTTGCCGATGTGCAGGACTTCACCCGCTTTGAGCAATGGGACGAAGGGAGTGACAGGGCCTTCGAAAGATATCTTGCCCACGAAGCCGCCCATATCGATCCTTTGTTCCTGCCGGCCAGAATAGCGCTCCCAATCATAGCGATGCAAACGCTTGCTGGCGATCTTAACGGTCTTGGCTTTTTCGATAACTTTCTTAAAATCTATTTCCGGGCCTGCCTCCCCGTTGCCATGAAAGTAAGAGAGCAGCGAAAACCTTCTTAGAAGATTTCTGACAATCATATGGAACTCAATGTTCTCGGTGATGCGGCTGTTATAGGAAATCCGGGTGGGGGTGAGAAAATTGAGCGTCATCGCGGAAGGTGTGGACGCAGGATTATCAAATATGATCGGTCCGATTGTCAGGGTATGGGTATCAAAACGATTAAGTGTTCTGGTAGCTGAGTCATAGATTGCGCTTCCGCCATCTGAAGCATCGACACCTGAACCATGATTGAGTACCGTCTTGAGCTCAAAGCTTCCCCGGCCTTTTCCCCGGCCTTTTCCTAGTCCGGTTTTGCCCAGCTCGTCAAAGGTGTAGATGAAGTATGGAAGATAATGAATGGCTTTGCCGATGAGAGTCAGGCCAAAGGTTATCGTATCGCCGGGTTGATAGTCACGTTTCGTTTCAGCGGGTGGTTCGATGATGAAGGGATGCGGCGCGGCTTTATATTTCCGCATGATTTTGGTGTCTTCCGGGGGTGGAGTTTCAAACACATACGAATAAACACAGGTACCTTTGAGCATGCACTGCGCGCATTCCTTGCCTTTCATCACGCAGACGACCCGGCGGAAGGCCGTGCCGAAACCTCCCCGCAGCGTCGACCCTTTATAAGGAGGCAACAAAATAGGCTCGGTCGCCTTGAGAATGAATTGAAACCGTCCAACTTCAATCTTCATTGAAGACCACAAACGGAAACCTTTTGTTACTTATTGTTTAAAAAGATGCTGCTTTGTTGCAGGCGAAATGTAGAGAAATTCCTTTTGTATGTCAAGCGTTTTCTTCCACACAAGCTGTTGTGTTTTTGTGAAGGAAATACAAACTGGAAAAATTAAGGCTCGCAATAACATGCCCCTCCATCTTTTTAGGATGATCCTAATGTTGAATCCACTAAAAAAATGAACATCGGACCATTAATCCGTGGTTAAGCTGTGATAAAATTGTGATAGAATTCTAGGAAAATGAAAGGAGTAGATAGAACAGACGGGAATAGATAGAATTACTTTTTTGTTTATTTTTAAGTGTTTACGAGAAATCAGACCTAAGATCAAGGGGTTAAATTTTTTCTAATTAGAACTCAAAATCCCCCGTTCGCAAGGACATCTCGGTTCGATTCCGAGCTCCGGCACCAAGTGAAATCAAAAGGTGAAAGGGCTAAGCTATTATTGCATCAAGGACTAGCTGGGATTAGCTGGGACTTATCGAGATGGGAGTTGGAAACAAAGGTTAATGTTTTTAAGAATATATTAAGTTGTTAAATTTTTTTGGCGGCGGCTTTTTTATTTTTTTGTGCAAAAATATATTAGAATGCTGGTGCAAAAAATAGCTTAGCCTTTTCAGCAAGTTATTAATGATTTGTAAGCTTTTTTATTTTTCTTGTAAAGTTCATTTTATCCCCCTTCTATCCCGATTTTTATTTTTCACCTAGGGTTTCACTTTACATAACATTATGCCGTCAATAAAAAAACTGACATGAAAGCATCCACATTCCTAGATATTTAATTCTGTGTGTTACACCTAAAAAGTCTTAACCTGTTTGAATTAGCAAGAGTGCAGATTACCATTTGAAAACGTACAATGAATTAGTAAATCGATGGCATATGTTCCGAATTGTGCAATTGGTGCTTGCTGACAGAAAAATATTTATCCTTACTTTTTCAGGGCAACGATAATCAGATCCTTAGCGTGAATATTACTCCTTATATCATCTGAATTTTTATTTTTTTGGTAATAAAATTGTTCCTCATGTGCGTTAAAATTAACTTTATCCTGTGTAATTCTAAAATATTGGCTATCTATTCCAAAGCCTAGCTTTTCAAGATACAGCAGCAGCTTAAAAACATTGGTTAAACGTTTCTTAAAAAGTAAATCTGCTTCTAAGAAACGGTAAAAATTATTAAAGAGCACTAAGCGACCATCCTTAGCCAGTAACTTATAACACAAAGGCAAAATTATAGTATAATCTATATAGTTCAGAAGATCTGACATAATAAGGGTGTTGGCCGAACCAAAGATTTGTGTTTTTTTTAAAAATGCTTTACTTTTAGCAACAATTTTTTGTGTCTCAGCGTTTTTAGGATATTGCAGTTTATTAATATCATATTGAATGTAAATCTTATTTTCACAAACTTGCTCTTTTGCAGCAATATCAATAAGAATAATCTTGTTGTTTATTGAAAGACAATCAGAAATAGGATAGCTGCCACAGCCGATATCAAAAACAACCGGCCCTATTGCACCTTTGCGCTCCAACCAAATAAGAAACGGTATCTGCATCAAGTCTTTGACGGTACCATAATAAGAACGACCCCAATACGGAGCCCATAATAATTTATTATCCTCTAAACTCTGTTTTTTCGGCATAGTTGCATTTGTGTTGCAGACAGATCTTGTTTTTGCACCAATTTAATCTGTACATTTTCCTTTTACCATTAATTTTTACTGCATCTTACTTTAAGAACGATAAAATTTATAAGGCTTAGTCATTCCTGACTTTGCACGAATGATAACTCTCTTTTACTATTTTATAAGTTACATATATCATAATTTTTGCTAATGGACAAAGATCTTATTAGAGTGCGAAAAAACTGCGTTAATCAAATCATTTTTTGTATGTCAATGAAATCGTGGCAATAAAAGAGGTGTAGTGTTGATATTTGTTTTTGGGCGTCAATTGTGTTTATTAAGGATTGAATTTTTGCATTTTTGTCGAGATTTACGATTTGTGGATTTCAGGAAGAAAGAAACATTATGGCTATAATACTATTAAAAGTGGCTTTCAAAAAATTACCTGAGCATTTCGGAGGCAACTCTGTACTTATTAGAGATAGTCACCCTCAGACGACTACCCCCGGCATGGCTGGACTGTAACTAAATTGTAACTGTCTTAACCAAAAATAAACCAACGTAAACCAACAAAAACCAACTTGCCCTTGTAAGCTGTCAATATGTAACGGATTAAAAATGATGGGAAATAGCCTTTATGTTAGTTGCGTCTCAAAATCCCCCGTTCACAAGGAAGAAAGATTTAATGCGAACGAAAAATTAGTTGGTAAATCTTCGCACCTTCCACCTGTATTCAATAAGTAGTACCGGAAATCTACCCTGAGGCTATATAATTACTTTTCCACATTTCGTTTAACTATTTTGAATATTTCATTAAAAAAAGATGAAAAAAGAATTTTGCAGCTTGCTCTTGCCGTTAACGATCTTAGCTAAATAATAATTTATATCATATAGATATAATAATCTTTTCCTTTCTTAAAAATCTGGCACGCAAATTTCATTAGTATAAAAGCAAATAAACAAATTAACCTCAAAGGAGGTAAGAGATCATGAAAAAGACATTAGGAACAATGATTGTAGCAGCGGCAGTAATTCTTTTAACGGCAACATTCGGATTTGCCGAATATGCAGCAACAGGAACAACCAATTTTCCATATTTTCAACTGGGCTGCCTGATTGTTGGTGGGTTGCTGATAATTCAACTTAGGAAGAAGTATTCAAAGATTTACACAACTGAAGCGGTCGGTGCCTTTGCTCTTTACACCATGCTGATGGCGCTGTTCACCAATCCTGTGATCGAAGTTGTGAAACAGATTGTAACTTGATAGGTAACACAAAACGCAAAGAGAACAAGAAATGGTAAAGAAGATATAACCACTACAACAGGAACATGATCTATTTGTTACAAACCCCCTCAAGGCAACGTAGCTTGAGGAGGTTTTTTATTTGAATACAAAAAGCAATATTATCTATAGGGCGATTTCCAAAACTATTTTCTGTTAAAGCAACAATTCTTCGATCTCAAATCAAATCTTTTCTATGTTGGAAGCCAAACGATCGAACTTTTCTACATCGACAACCGGTGATATAGAAGCGGTATTACCCCGTACCTGGATCAAAAAGGTATTTCGAAAAAGGTTACAGGAAATGATTTCCACCCGAATGGATTTTTAACAATAGAGAAGTAGCATACCGTTAATTCAAAACATGAAAGAACCGGGCGATCTTAGGACTGCCCGGCTCTTTATGCGTCAACCGTGTGACAATTTAAAATAGAATTCCAGCGCAGAAAATAATTCCTTGTACCAGATGGCGGTCATAGACCTCAATCTAAAAACACACCTATGCAATATAGTATTGTATATACTCCATCTATAACGAGGCCGTTGTCATGTGGTAATATGTTAAGATAACCATTCACCTCAGAATTTTTTTCACAACATCCGCTATCAGTTGGCAGTATTTTTTTGTTTCTTTTTTGGTGGGGCCTTCCACCATTACGCGGCACATGTTCTGGGTGCCGGAGTAGCGCACAAGCACGCGGCCTTTATCACCCAGCGCATTTTCCGCTTTTTTGATGGCAGCCATGATTTCCGGCACGGTTTCTATTTCCGGTTTTCTTTTTACGTCAATGTTAATGAGCATTTGCGGAAACACTTTCATGATGCCCGCCAGTTCCGATAGCGACTTGTCTCCCTTTTTCATGGCGGCCAGCACTTGCAGGGCGGTAATCAAACCGTCGCCGGTGGTGTGATGTTGCAGAAAAATTAAATGGCCGGAATCTTCTCCACCGATGATCGCGCCACGCGCCAGCATTTCTTCCAGAACGAAGCGGTCGCCCACGTTAGTAAAAACGGATTCAATACCGAGTTTCTGAAAAGTGACTGTCAAGCCCAGATTGCTCATGACTGTGCGGACAGATAAATTATTTTTCAGCTTTCCTTCTCTTTTCAAAATAATTGAGCAAATGGCTAGCATCCGATCGCCGGTGAGAACATTTCCTTTTTCATCCACGGCAATCACCCGGTCGCCATCGCCATCGAAGGCAAAGCCTACATCTGCGCTCTGCCTCAACACTTCTGCAACCAGCGTTTCGGTATGTTGCGAGCCGCAATTGAGGTTGATGTTTTTACCGTCTGGTTTATCGAAAATAGTTGTAACCTCGACACCGAGTTCAGTAAAAACTTCAGTGGCCACACGATAAGTCGCGCCGTTGCTGCAATCGAGAACAACCTTCATTCCTTCCGGATTGATCTCCTGGGGAAAAGTTGATTTCAGAAAATCCACGTAACGTCCGGCGGCGTCATCCAGCCGGGATACTTTCCCTAACTCTTTGGGAACGGGGTGGAGCTTGTGCATATTGTTGGCAAAGATTAGTTCCTCGATTTGATTTTCTTTTTCATCGGAAAGCTTAAAGCCTTTATTGTTGAAAATTTTTATGCCGTTATCCTGCGAAGGATTGTGAGAAGCGGAAATAACAATGCCCGCGTCGGCGCGCATATCGTGAGTTAAAAAGGCGATGCCCGGTGTGGGCATTACACCCACGGAAATAGCGTTGACGCCCATCGAGCAAATGCCGGAAATGATCGCGCTTTCAAACATATCGCCGGAGAGCCTGGTGTCCCTGCCGATAATTATTCGAGGTGTGTGTCCTTTTCTTTTGGAAAGATAGGCTATCGCCCGACCGACATTTAAGGAAATTTCCGTCGTCATGGGGTATTCGTTGGCAATTCCCCGTATTCCGTCGGTGCCGAATAGTTTATTCATAAATTTTCTCCTGATACCAATTCGCTTGTAATTACCAACTTGCAGGCGGTAATTACCGGTAAGGTAAAAACCTTATTTAATATGCACTCCCTTACAGTACGCGCTCTCCGGTCTTTGGCTAACTTTGTTGGCATCGTCGTCGGCTTCCTCAACGTATTAGTAATACGCCTGCGGAGTCTCCTCCTTTCCGCCGCTTTATCCTTTGAAATCGAAATGGTATGATTCTATAATTTTCTACCTTAGGGAATTTATTTTTGCAACAAAGAAAACATTCATATTTTAGCGCGCACTATGATTTTGCATATAGTAATATTTCACTGGAAGGGCAATGAATAAAGAAAATCCTGACCTGCCTGCAGCAGAATCACAAAATGGTAAAATTCTTTCTTTTCCCCGACTAGCGGATTGTACCATAATACTTGATTTTACTGGAGCCGATGACCAGAATCGAACTGGTGACCTACTGATTACGAATTATGTGTTCTTAGATATTTTTTTATAAAACTGTTACACTACGAAAATGACCATTTCCCACTTTTAAATTAATTCGGTATATAGGGTTCGCCAGGACGGATCCGGTAATTGGAAAGAATGTTTATTATTGTTAACAAAAAAATATAAAATATGGATACATGGATCTGCTTTCTAACTCAAATATTTCTGTAGTAATGGATTCCTTTTGCCATCTTCATCCAAAAACGTAGCACCAATCAGGATTTCATTCTTTTTATCAATCAAGTGATGAGGCCTACATTGTCCACTGAAGGGGCTGGTTTCTTCCGGCAGTGCGAAGACGATGTCGAAGTGTGCCTTGTCGTGGAAATTGATTCCGTTGCTGACGTCTTTCGGAATGCAGACACATAATCCATCCAATGAGATGTCTTGAATGATTCCGGGATGATAAGGTGCCCCATTTATGATGGATCCATTGATGATGGTTGGAAAATGGACGCGCTTTCTGGGATGATGGCGCCTCTCATTCCGGAAAGCGTCTGTTGAGGGATGTCTTTCCGTAGAATCTGAAGGAACAGGATGAATAGCGGATAATTGGGTTGGCCGGGTGGCGGAAACGAACAATTCTTTCGGCAGGGGAGATGGGCCGGAAAAATTGGGAAGAGTCAATCCGTCCATAGCCAGAATCTCCCTGGCATCAAGATCCTCTCCCTTTCGTGATTTCAGGCAACAGCGATAGTGGATCTCTGCGGCTATTTTCCCGTTTGTTTTTACAAATATCCCTGTGGCATATAAATACTTGCCTTCGCAGTAAAGCATTTGGACTTCAATGGTGAATTTCTCAAACAATTTGAGCGGTCTTTGCCACCGCACCTGAGACTGATCCCAGATGAAGAGATAGCCCCTCTTCAGAGAGGATTTCAATAATCCGGTCCTGATCACGGCCTCTATGGCTGCAAGACTTATTAGAGTCAGATACCGGCCGTTGTTCATATGGCCATAAGCATCGATGTCATTGGGTAGAACACGCCATTTTGATACTGTATTCTCATCACAACGGATCCGCTTGGAAAGAAGTGCCCTGATGATGGTTAAAACCAACCGAAAATACAAGTTCATACATGGTCCCTTTTAGGTTGTTTGATAAAAGTGATAAGATATTATTCTATTATGCATATTTTTATTTTGTGGGAAGAAAGAATATCTGTAAATACTTCTTTAGGCGTATTTCGGATTCTGCAAAAGGAATATATCAATTATTTTAAGCCATTATTTTTTACGAAACTATCTATTGACACGCAGAATACTTGTTTATTATATATTACACAATTAAAAACGTTCCAATCCCTAAAATCATTTCGACACACCAAGGGTAACCCAATGAACGATACATCAATACGTGTCTTAATTATTGAAGATTTGGAAGATGATGAGCAGCTTTTAATCAGTGTGCCTAAGAAGGGCAGATACCATCCTGTTTGTGAACGGGTGGAAATCGCTGCCGCAATGAAAAAAGCCCTCAAAGAGAAGCAACGGGACATCATCCTTTGCGATTATAGCCTGCCGGAATTCAATGCCCCTTCAGCCATTGCCATATTAAAAGAAGCAAATATAGACATTCCTATCATTATAGCATCTAGAAGCATTGGCGAAGATGTAGCCATAGAGTGTGTGCGTTAAGGTGCCCAATATTATAATCATTAAGGGTAACTTGTCCGGTCTTTGTCCGGCCGTATACAGGTAATTAAAGGAAAAACATATGAAGAAAGAATTACCCATCGAGGAACAGCATTTCCGGGTTTTCGTTGAGAACTCACCCGATATCATTGTTCTCATTAATCTGAAAGGAATTATCACTTATATAAATCCGGCGGTGGAGAAAGTTTTGGGATTCAAGGTTGAGGAAATGATTGGCATCACAGGATTTGAAAATCTTCATCCTGATGACTTTAAACTCGTAAATGATAAATACAATATGTTTTTAAGTGATATAAATGCCCCTGCTGAGCGAGCGGATATACGCTTTCGTCATAAAGATGGGAGCTGGCGTACGTTCGACGTTGTGGCAAGTAATTTGATTCACGATAATGTTATTGAAGCTGTAATTATTAATTTTCGAGATATCACCGAGCGCAAACAAGCGGAAGAAGCTTTGCGACAGTCCGAGGAGAAACATCGAACCATTCTTGAAAATATCGAAGAGGGTTATTACGAAGTAAATCTTGCCGGTAACTTCACTTTTTTCAACGATTCATTGTGCATAATCCATGGCTACTCCAAAGATGAATTAATGGGCATGAATTACCGGCAATACACAGATATAGAGAACGCAAAAATAATTTTTGAATCGTTTAATAAACTTTACAAAACAGGGGAACCTTTCAAAGGATTCGATTGGCAGATTACAAGAAAAGACGGGACCAAAAGATACATTGAACAATCTGCGTCGTTGAAAAAAGATTCGACAGGTAACCCCATTGGATTTAGAGGAATTACACGCGACATCACGGAGCGCAAACAAGCAGAGGAAAAGTTACGGGAGAGCGAGACAAGTTATCGACAGCTTTTTGATAACTCACCTGCCGCGATATATCGAGTTGATTTTAAAAGTGGAAGATTCTTAAAAGCGAATGATGTTTTTTGCAAATATTTTGGCTGTAGACAGGAAGAAATAACCTCTCTCAGCCCATACGACATTTTGACTGAAGATAGCAAGAAACTGTTTTTGGAGCGTATGGAAAAAATGGCTCTGGGTGTAGAAGTGCCAAATATAGTAGAATATGAAGTAGTTGATAAAAAAGGCAAGCGATGGTTTCTTCAGCTGAACAATAAAGATATTTACGATACAGAAGGCCATGTGGTTGCTGCCGATGTTGTTGCACATGATATCACCTAGCGCAAACAAGCTGAGGTGAAACTTCAACACACCCTTGACAGCCTCAGGAAAGCGCATGGTGCCACTATTCAGGTCATGATATCCGCTGTAGAGATGAGAGATCCCTATACATCCGGTCATCAGATTAGGTCTGCTGATCTTGCCAGGGCCATTGCCACGGAGATGGGATTATCCCAGGATCAAATTGACGGAATACGGCTGGCAGGTTCCATCCATGACATCGGAAAATTATCGGTCCCTGCTGAGATATTGTCAAAGCCTACCAAATTGACGGACCTTGAGTTTACTCTGATAAAAGAGCACTCCCGGGTCGGGTACGAGATGCTGAAGGATGTGGAATCCCCGTGGCCGTTGGCACAAATTGTTTATCAGCACCA
>JBEKRZ010000039.1:0-20665 GCA_049517435.1 Smithella sp.
ACAGCATGTATGCGTAAACTATTAGTTATTCTTAACACCATGATCAAAAATCGTACTTATTGGAGTACCGTTCAACCATGAAAATTTTTATTGACAAACAACACAGTTGCTAACCCTCCTTTTACCCTGAAGGGCACGCGAAAAAAGGAGGGAATACTGAACTGCCGCCGCGTTACCCTTCAAATGCAGCGTGGTATTGGCTTAGTGACAGGAGGTTTTTATGTGTGATACCTGCGGAATCGGTCCGGAACTCACCGGCTCCGGCATCAGCATCTTTGGTAAGAACTCGGATCGAGAGGCTGACGAAACACAGCTTGTTGTGTCCGTGCCGTCAAAAACCTACCCTTCAAAAGAAGAACTGCAATGCACATACATTGCCATACCCCAGGCAGGATCGACTTTCGCCATGGTCCTGTCCAAACCTTTCTGGATGTGGGGTGCCGAGATGGGCCTAAACGAAAAAGGCGTAGTTATCGGAAACGAAGCCTTATTCACGAAAGTCAAACCGGAGAAGACTCCGGGACTCATTGGCATGGATCTTTTGCGTCTGGCTCTGGAGAGGAGTGCCAGCGCCGAAGAAGCGGCACAGATGATCATAGAGCTTTTGAAGAAATATGGACAGGCGGGGCCGTGCGGATACCGCGACAAGAAGTTCACCTACATGAACTCGTTTATCATCATGGACAGGCAAGGCATCATCAAGCTGGAAACAGCAGGCAGGGATTACGCGCTTCAGCGCCGTGGTGATCATGCCGTGATTTCCAACGGGATCACCATCGCTAAAGATTGGAACTTGTCATCACTGGCGGCAGGTTCTGATTTCAGCAAATTCAGCGATCCCTTGATAACTTATTTTTCGGGAAGCGCTTTTCGCAAAGACCGCAACCAGGCTTCTATCCTCAAGGCAAAAGGCGCCATCGGCGCAACGGATGTTTTTGCCATGCTGAGAGACCATTTCGATCAATTGCCGACCAAGGGTTTCAACCGCGATGTTTGCATGCACGCGTCCGACCCGCTGATCAGAAAATCTCAGACAACAGGCTCGCTGGTTGTGGAATTGCATCCGGCTGACAAGTTCAGGATATTTGTTACCGGAGGGTCCGCCCCTTGCCTGACTGCGTTTAAACCTTTTCTACCCGCCGCGCCTTTTGCGGATCTCAGCGTCGGAGCCGGTTATTATTCTGATCAATCATTCTGGTGGAGGCATGAGGCCTTTCACGCGATCGCGATCCTGCGCTATGAAAACGTTTTGCCCATGATTCAAAAATATATTCTGGACGGGGAAGCTCAGTGGACGGCCAGGCTTCCCGCTCATGCGTGGGACGGCGCGGATCTGTTATTGACTGAAATTTCTCACGGAGCATTCAGGGAGTCGGACAGTCAGGAAAAAGCCATGGTTGAGCGGATGAAAAAAATCGAAAAGACTGCCTCTGTCCTGTCCTCCTGGTTTTGGAAGCGTATGACTCGCCGATCGGGAGTGCCCCTGGTATAAGCCGTCAGGAATTCGTAATCAGGAACCGCACTATAAACCTGTCGTACCGCAAGCCGGTCGACTCAGCTTAAAAGGAGGTTGCAAATGGGTATATTTGATAAAGTTACCGAGAAAATACAACAAACAAGAACTGCTATTCGTCCCAAGTTTATGTCTGTTTCAGAAGAGGAAATTAAAAAATATCTTGCAGCAGGAGAAGATCTTGTAGCGACAATTACACAAGCCGTTGCAACAAGCGCAAAAACAATTTTGCTTTCCAATGAAAGACTTATCGTTTTTGAGTCAGGTATCATGAAATCAAGCTTTAAGGATTACTATTTCAGGGACATTAAAGATGTGAAATTTGAGACCTCAGCTTTTAGCGGAAGCACAATTACGATCAATGCTGATAAAGGAAATAATGCCGGTGTAATTATTATTAAAGATTTGCCCTTGGAAGAATCAAAGCAATTCTATTCAGTGCTTCAAGAAATTGAGAGAAATTGGTGGGAGAAGAAAAGAAAACTTGATCTTGAAGAAAAAAGAGCTATCGCCGGAGGGTCCAATATTTCTATGACAGCACCTCAAGGTGTCGCATCTCCCTCACCAGCAGGGGATGACATAGAAAGTAAACTTATAAAGGTAAAAAGTTTATTTGATAAAGGTCTTATTACTGACGAAGAATATAAAGCCAGAAAGGAGAAGCTATTAAATGAGCTTTGAACTTTGATAATTCTTCGGAATCAAGTTGCCAATAGTATTCCCTCCTTTTCTCGTGTGCCCTTCCTACCAGGAAGGGCACACGCCGCAATGAGAGAAGTAAAAATGGACGGCTCAAATTATTTCGAATCGGTTTTACTTAAATTGAGACGTCGATAATTACAATAATTAAATTTCTAATTTTCGTCGTCTGCAACTTTGGGCAGCAGAAAACCCAGCAATACCATCACGACATTGGCAAATCCGAGTAGCATCAAAGCCTTAGAAGCGTTATTACCCAGGCGCGTGTAAAGTTCGCCGGCAATGCTGGGCACTGTACTGGCGACACACCAAGCCCAGCCCATCAAAATCGCCGATACGATGCTTACATTTTCCCGTGGCGCAATCCGCTGGCCGAAAGCAACGCCGAGCGGATTCACCGTTCCCAGAAACGCCCCGCCCACGATGCAAAGCAAGATGAACGTCGGCACCGGCAGTGTCAGTCGGACGATTGCATGGTAGCTGATGGCCGACAGAATCGTCATCGCAATCAGTGTCCGACGCCTGCCGATGCGGTCCGCCAGGTGCCCCATCGGCACCATGAACACCGTCGCGCCGAAGATGAGAAAACCAAAAGCCCCGCCTTGTCCGATCCAGGCAGGATAACCTTTCTCGTGGGCGAATTCCGGCATGAGGAAGAACAGCCCGCTCAACACGCCGCTGGAGATCGCAAGGATCAGGAATAATGCCAGGATCTGCCCTGCCACCGGGCGAAGGGCTCGAAGCGAAGCGATGACAGATATTCTCCTGGCGTGCAACGTCTCCGCCGGTCGACACCACACCCAGACGAACGCCCATAGGAATGCCGCCGGAATAAGCAGGATCTCAGTATGATGGCCGAGGTTGTTATAGGCAGTGCGGAACGCGATCTGACTAAGACCGAAGCCGATGCTGCCGACTGCAATAAATATGGCCAGGAACATCGAGCCGCGCTGCATGGAGAAACTGCCCGCGAGCCCCGCCCCCGCTGGATGAAACATATCCTGCCCGAGCCGGCCGGCCGCAAGTATGATGAACACGACAAGGTAAAAGCCGCTCAATCCAAACAGTGTTGGCAGCAGGCGGTTCAACGTCGCTTGATAATCGGCAAGCGGACCGAGCAGCAAGGCAAACGAAGTCAGCAGCGCGCCCAGCAGGATGATCCGCCGAGCACCGAACCGGTCGGCGATCGAACCGAACAACGGCTGAAGCGCTGTTCCGCTCATGGCGACGACCGTGGCGATCCATCCGGCTTTGGCGACATCCAACCCGGCAAGAGTTTTGTAGACCGGCCAGACGCTCATACCCATGAAATCAGCCAGAACATGCGCGACCACAACGGCGATAAACGTGCCGACAGTCCGATGCGTGACATCGGCCTCTAATGATCCGCCGTTTGAGAGTAACGCAGAGGCGGCTACCGAAATTTGATTTTGCTTTAAATTGTCCATATACTTATTCCAATTATTAAGAAAATAATCATTCCTGCCATCGCGAGCTAAGTTCATTTTGTTTCTGAAGCTTGTGTCTCATTACAACTTACCAATACCAATACGAGAAATCATTCCCCTCCGCTTTGCGGGATAGTTCAACTAACAAATTCCGATTCACTACGTTTTCGGAATTTGAGTTTCACTAAAAAACCCGCCAGGGTTATCCGTGGCGGGTTCAAAAGTGGCGACTTGGATTATTAGTTGTTAACTTTTTCCTCCGTGCGCACTCACCCCGCCACTGACCCGCTTATGGGCTGTCGTTTTATTTATCTTAGTTACGAAATGGATGAATACGCTCATTTGATTTCTTTCTTTTCAATTATATTACGTTACAAATATAATACAAAATGAGAAGTGTCAATATTATTTTGAGTCATCAGTGAGGGGGGAAGGGGAGACGCCCTTAAAATTCTATTATTTTACTTTGACGTTATGCATTAATTTGTTATAAAAATTTTCAACGAAGAAGGATTTACCCTAAATGACCTGCTAGGCATGAGAAGGGAAAATGAGGAAGTAAAGAATCCCACGTCGCTTCGCTCCTGGGACAATTCAACTTTGCGCTTCGAACTTCGCTAAGCTCGTTCTTAGCGAGTTTCATTGGAGGACTTTCATGATTGTTACTGTTGTAAATATTGTTGTTAAGCCGGAAAATGTTGATCAGTTTGTTGAAGCAACCATAGAAAATCATCAACATTCGATCAAAGAAAAAGGAAATCTCCGGTTTGATGTCTTACAGCACCGGGATAACCCGTCGGCATTCACTTTGTATGAAGCCTATGAATCTGACGATACGGCTGCCGCGCATAAAAAAACCGCTCATTATTTAAAGTGGCGGGATGCCGTTGAATCCTGGATGGCCAAGCCGCGTGATGGTTTCGTCCATGCCGTTTTGGCACCTCTGGAAAAATCCTCATGGAAACGATAAACGATTTTAATCTTCCCGGCCTGCCCAAAATAGTTTTTGGCGTCGGTACATTTTCCGGACTTTCTGAAATCATACGCTCGTATGGCCGTCATGCGCTCATTGTCACCGGAGGTGAATCATTTAACAAGTCCGGCCGATTGAAAACGCTTACTTTGCAACTTAATCAGGCAGATCTCAAATACAAAATCATATCCGTACGGGGCGAACCCACAACAGAAGCTATCGATACTATTGCCGGTGAATATCGCAAGACGCCGGTGAACGTCGTTGTCGCCATCGGCGGCGGCAGTGTCATCGACTATGGTAAAGCTGTTGCAGCCATGCTGGCCGAGGATGGCACTGTTCGCGACTACCTGGAAGATGTCGGGACCAAAAACCCTTCCGGATCAAAAGTTCCGTTTATTGCCGTTCCGACAACCGCCGGTACGGGAAGCGAAGCTACCAAAAATGCCGTTGTGTGCGACCGGAGAAAAGGCTATAAAAAATCTCTCCGGCATGATGCCTATATGCCCGATGCCGCCGTTGTCGATCCCGAACTGACACTGACGATGCCCCGGCTGCTGACAATCGCCTGCGGGCTGGATGCCGTCTCGCAATTGATCGAATCTTACACGTCAACAAAAGCAAACGTTTCTACCGATTCTCTGGCCTTAAAGGCGCTTTCTGGGGCATCGGAGAGTCTGCTTCCGCTGAGCCTTGATCATGGAAATGATATATCTCTGCGCAGTAAAATGTCTTATGCGGCGCTGGTTTCGGGAATAACGCTCAGCCGTGCCGGGCTTGGCGCCGTACACGGCGTGGCGGGACCTCTGGGCGGATTGTTTCCTGTGCCGCATGGCGTGGCCTGCGGGAAGCTCCTGTTTCCGGTCATGACCTTTGTGGTAAAAAAGATTATTGATGAAAGAAACATTGTGGCCCAGAAACGCTTTGCCGATATCGGAAGGCTTTTCACCGGTGACGTCGGCCATGAAGATATCTTATATTGCAAACAATTTTTAGGTGTTCTTAACAAGTGGACACGGACACTGAAGCTTCCACAGCTTTCCTATTTCGGTATGACGGCTGCTGATATGGCAAAGGCCATCTCGCTTTCGGACAGCAAAAACAGCCCGGCCGTTCTTTCCAAAGAAGAGATGAAAATTATTCTGGAAATTGTTCGCTGATATATTCAGTTTTAAAAAATAGATTGCTTTGGTGGTGTTATTGTTTCGGCTGGATTTACCCTGAATAACCTAAAGGTCACCATGGGGGCACTTCGCCGGACTCCGCCGGAATGACAATATGGGAAAAAGTTATCCGCCGAGGTATGCTTCTTTGATTCTAATTTGGTAATTACACATGATTTTTAAAATTGCCGCAAAAAAACTTGAGCGCAATCTTCGGTCGTGATATTAATTACCAGTAATTTACGAAAGGCAGTGCTTATTTTGAAGATCGCGACTTACAATGTAAATTCCATACGATCCCGCCTGCATATCGTTTTGCCCTGGCTGCAAAAAAATAACCCTGATTATTTTTGCATGCAGGAAACAAAGGTTGCTGACGCCGGCTTTCCCGCGGCTGAATTGGAAGCGTTGGGTTATCATGTAGTTTTCAAAGGTGATAAACAGTATAAGGGTGTGGCCATTGCCTCAAAACAGAAACCGCAAAAAGTAGTATTTGGTTTTGATAGTGAACCTACCGATCCCGACCGTTTAATTGTCGCGACATATAATGATCTGACGATAATCAATACGTATGTCCCACAAGGTCAGGAAATGGAAAGCCCGCAGTTTGCATATAAGTTGGCCTGGTTTGCGCGTTTGAAAAAACATCTTCAGAAGTATTTTCAGCCGCAAAATAAAATAATCTGGTGCGGTGATCTTAACGTCGCGCCGGAAGATATAGATGTGCACGACCCGAAAAGAATATTGGGACACGTTTGTTTTAATCCGGAAGTCTGGAAAGCATACGATGAAGTTAAATCATGGGGCTTTATTGACATATTCCGTAAACATCATCCGGGTGTTGCCGGTCAGTATACTTTTTTTGATTATCGTATCCGGGATTCCGTAGCTCGAAAATTGGGTTGGCGCGTTGATCATATTTTGGCGACAAAATCACTTGCCCTAAAATCAAAAAGCTGTTCTATTGATTTAGAATCAAGACTTGCCGAAAAACCGTCCGATCATCTAATTCTCTACGCGCAATGGGAAAGGTGACAGTATGAATAAAACGGAAGATACTGAACGCATTAATAAAAAAATTGCCGCTGGTTTCGGGAAAATTGAAACAGGATTGTCGGAGGCCAAGAATATTGCCGGGCTTTTTGAAATTCTTTTTACGGGAATAGAACGAGAATTTAAAGTTCCTTATGTTTGGCTTACGTTAATGGATACTATAAATAACCAACCTATCATCGCGGCAATAAAATCTTCTGATATTTTGCAAGACAGGCTTAAGGTAATAACGCCGGAGTTGTTTCGCGAAATTCTTCCTGCCGGATTAAAACCGATTTTAGTCAATGAGGATTTACAGCCGTATTATAGATTATTGCCTTCGAATAGAAAGTATTTTGTCAAATCATTGGCTTTGGTTCCGTTTAAAGTGAATGATAAAATTGCGGGAAGCTGGAATAATGGCGATGCATATCATGATCGTTACGCGCCGGATATGGGAACCAATCTTTTACAAAATCTGGCCCAATCAGTATCTCTGCGCCTGACCAAGCTCGTTTCGGCAATTAAATAATGGCATCGGGAACAATTCGTCAAATCACGGGTATGAACCCCAAAGCAAGCTGCGGTATAATTCGACTAACAAACTTCCATTCGCTTCGCTTTTGAAGTTTGAGTCTCATTGCCCTCCGCTTCGCGGGATTGTTCAACTTACCAATTCCGCTACGCTTCGCTTTCGAAATTGGAGTTTCAACAAAAAATAATCCATCAAACTAAATGGGCGAACCGAATAGGAAATATTATGACAAAAACCCCGCCGGGATTGCACGGGGTTTTTAAGGGTATATCGAAAAGAAGGTGAGGGAAGGGGTTAATTAATTAAAGTTTTGAGAGCGTCGATTACCGGTACGGTAAAGAGAGCAACCAAAACAGTATATAGGGCAAATGATCCAATAGCCTCGCTCATATGTAGTTTAGTATATTTTCGTTTTAGAGAAACAATAATAAATCCCCCGATAATTAAACATCCCAAGTGAAAGAAGGGGAAATTATCATTTCCGATAACGCTGTATTGAGCATAGCTAAAAGATGTTGTTGCCAAAATTACGAAAATCGTCAGAAGAGTTGTTTGCACCGTCTTTTTCATAACTCCCGTTTCTCCTTATGTAGTATTTAAAAATTTTCTTTTTCTGAATATTGTCATGAAAGAAGTATGCCAAATAAATTTGGCAGGCATTAATTTTTTCAAGTATTTGATATTTAATGATAAAATATTTTACGCTGCTTAATGTTGCATCAATAGATAGGTGTACTGGACTTTAAAATATTGAAAGAAACGTTCAATGTCTTAAAGAAATCGAAAAAAATATTCAATCCCGCGACTTTGCCTCCCCCGGTTCCAGCCGGAGGAGGCTCCACTTTGCAGTCTTATATTATTTCACGGTATACCCGTGGGCATCGAGACAGGAACTCAACGCACGGTTATAGTCTGCACGCATCTGGTTCAACTGGGCTTCTGACATTCCACCGGCAGGCTGAGTCGGATCGTAATGTGTTTGGCTCACAGACCAGTTGTGGCATTCGTAACGATCCTTATCCTGTAGTTCTTTACTCTGGCCTTTACGGGGATAGATGAACAATTGTCCTGTTGTCGCCGGTGGTGCCTGAGCGACATCACCCTTTGGCGGCTCAACAACCATATAGCCGCCCGCGGTTTGAGTGTAATATGTGTCGTTGGCATAATAGTAAGGAATACTGCCTACCCAGAGCGATGTGTAGTATAGAGGCAAAAAGGGAACTATAAGACCAAATGGAGGCATGTCAACAACAAAACCCCGGCCGAACGGGCGGTACCAGACACCTCCGTGGAAATAGTATCTTGAGTGGCCATAAGGCACCGCCCGGTAGCCGCCGGGCAGCCTATCAAAGTGCTGACCGCGTGCCGGATAGGCATGATTATGGCCATGACGTGAATCCATGACTTCATGATGGCCGGAGCCGGAACCACGTCCTTCCGCACTTGCCACCTGCATAAACCCGAAAAGCATAATCCCTGAAAATACTGCAAGCATAAGCCCGATCACAAAATATTGATTTCTATTTCTAATATATGACATGTTTATTACCTCCATAAAAATTAATATTGATATTGATATTTCTTATTGCACACTGTAGCCGCGGCCTTCGAGGCAAGCTGACATCGCACGACGGAAGTCGCTCGCCTTTCCCTCATAGCGGGCATCGAGTGCCTGATCGCGATTCACATAAGCTTCTTCCATTTGCTGGGCATATTGCTGCCTGGACGCATCAGATACTGCGCCGGCAATAGCCCCGCTTCCTGCACCGATCAATGCGCCAGCTCCTGCGTGTCTCGGTCCGGCTATTAACGCACCAAGCACCGCACCGGTAATTGCCAACACTACGGTATCATGTCCGGGCGGAGGCATTGGTACAATTTTTACGCGTTTTTCGGGTGGAATTGATGATTGACTCGGATCAAAGCCGGTTTGTTGTACCGCCCAGTTGTAACATTCATAGTGGTCTCGCGACTGCTGTTCGGTCGTCTGTCCCTCTTTTGGATAAAAATAGACCTGAGTCATGGGAGCCTTTGGGCTTTGGCCTACACTAGGTACCTCGCTGTAAGCCGCAGGATAACACGCGGCCAGAGCAAAAATCAATAAGAGAAGCAAAAACCGAAGGCTTATTCTTGAAAACCAACGTTTTGATATATTTTTTCCTGTTATCATCTTACGGATTGACATCATAATTTATGTCCTCCTTCTTAGTTAAGCATCCAATAAACCATAGTCACAAAAGGATATTTTTTCGGTTGCTAATAATTCCTTTTCTTCTTATGTTCTTTACATCCGTCATATATACCAATTAAAAGCAAGGGATGTGCCAGTTATATCATTCTAAATGCAACATATTGAATTGATATTGTTATATGGATTTACAGAAATCCGTACGCTTCTTTTGAATATATAAATGTGGAGAATAAGTATCCAATCTTAGTATACGCCTGTTGAAAAAATACCCACTTTTTTCACGTTGGGAGTATGTGACGATCTTGAGTGCCAATGGAATGTAGGGTAATCTCCCTAACATACTCAAATCCGGACAGATGATCAGAATGTACGTCTCATGCCGCCTTTTCTACTTCCGTTGGATTTTTTTTCGGGTTGCTTTTCTTCCTTCTCAGTTACATCCACATTATTGATTTTAAAAGTGCAAACATAATCATTTTGGACATCGTCAACTCGCAAAGCAAGTATCACCTGAAAGGTTTTACCTACGAAGGGTTCAGCCTTCGTTCTTAATTCTTCCGCGGTTCCTTTGACTTTAGTTGGCATGAATGGCGCTCTCTTCCAATAACCTTGTTGTTTTGATGACCATTTTTCCCATTGGAAATAATCTGCCGGATGTACGAAATCTTCGAGGGAGCCTTTTGCAGCAACTACCGTAGGCCGCTGTGGATCATTTCTTTCTTCATAGCCAATACCAGAATGTATTAATCTGTGTGTTACACCCTTTTCATCAATTAATTTCGCCTCATTCCAAATGATTCTAACCGGCCTATCCAATTTATTGTTGATAACAAAAACAACATCATCAGATTTCGGAAACCATTTAATTCTCACCATTTCATCTTCAAAATAAAATTTTGAAACTCCCTCCTCAAGGACTGCTTCAATTTTTTGTTCTCCATATATCTTCTGAGTCCCCATGTATCTTTCCATGGAAATCAGAGATATATCGTAACTTGCGTTGGCGATTGTGTATGTTCTTTGAGATTTCGTTTGGTTCGGTAATTCACAGCTTATTAAGGTGGCAATAATTAAGGCATAAAACAAGATAGCAATTTCTTTTTTCATGGCAAAGACTCCTCATATATTCTGTTTATATGAACAGACATGCAAGGTAAAATTAATTAGATGAAATGAAAAATATTTATGGCTGCAATATTTCATAGCCCCGGGCACCACTCCGGGGCTATGAAATCCTCTATTGATGAAGCGACCACATACAAAGGAGGACACAAAATTAATTTCAGTAATTTATTAAATATCATACTTTAAATCAGTGAAAGTTTACGCATTTCTAACCGCTGTTATAAAACGGTATATACAACTGTATTGGATATTTTGAGATTAATGATACCAACAAGAGCCAAACTGAGGCCTGCCAATGTTCCGCTCGTTGAAAGGAGCGAAAACAAGAAATGTGGTAGATCATTATGGTTTTTAACGTTTTTCAGCATGGGTCCGTTAACAATATGTTTAAGTGTGAAATGTTTAAATATTTTTTAATCTAACTAAAACCCCAAAAATATCATTCAGTATTAATTTACAGAGGAAGTTTCTGCGTAAAATTCCGCTACGCAAGAGTCTCATCTATTATTGTATCCATGCTCCTGTCGTCTTGGGTGTCAACTAAGACCGTTTCATTATCTTCAGCCGATGCACTTTCGGCGAACACTTTTTCCCATGTTCCTTCGACCTGGGCGTTTACGAATCTGTTCAGCGCTTCACCACCTTGAAGCGTTCCACCCTGCATGCCCGGCAGAATGGCAAAAATCAACGATGCGGCCACTGCCAATGATACGGCGGAACCGAAGGCCGCGATCGTATATCTTTTCCTCCGGCGATTTCGCAGTACATTCCGGGCAATCTGGATGTCCCATTCATCACTGCTCAGCCTTGCTTTCACTTTTTCATTAAATACTGTTTCATGGTCCTCAGTTTCCATCATATAACCTCCCCGGAATTTTTTTGCAGCATTTCTTTACCGCGGGCAAAACGAGACTTAACTGTTCCCGTATTGATTCCAAGCTGGCTCGCAATTTCATGTTCTGTTCTTCCTCGTACTTTAAGCTTCATTACATCCCTATATTTTTCCGGCAGTCCACCGATAAGGCTGTCCAGATGTTCCGTGTCGTCCCGTAAAAGATCTTTATGCGGATTTTCATTCAGATGTTCCGCCGCTTTTTCAGCTTTTTCTTCTTCACGTGCCAGCTTTTTATTCATGCGCAGTGATTCGTTCTTCGCTATGGCATACAGCCATGATTCAATCGAAGATTCATTTCTGAACCAGCCACCGGCAAGATGGCGATATCCCCTCAGGTACGTTTCCTGCGCAACATCATCGATGGCATAAGAAAATCTTGCAGCCAGGTGTTTTCGCACTGCCGACAGCACGATCTTCTTTGTCCTTCCTACAATGGCAGTGAATTCTATTTCAGTCATTTGGATTATAACCTGAACTTATACTTTTCCAATTGGCCTATTTGCCATGCCCCTGCCAGTCATGACCGGTGCTCCTCCGAGCCAAATCCTTTTCTCTTCATAATGTGCTTTCGATACTGTTTCATTTTGGCCATCTGTTCCGGTGTAAGCACCTTCTCGATCTCCAGTCGGTGCTGAATCCTGAGAATCTGCAATTCTGCTCTCAAGTCCGATATTTCCTTAACGAGAGGCCTAACCTTATCTATATTGACATTATCATCCAAGAGTAGCTTTTTTAACTGGATGTACTTTGGTGCAAGTTGTTCTCTGTAATCAAGCATTTTTCTTTCATGATTTTTGTTGATATCCGCTATCTTTTTCACCTGTTCGCCGGTAAGACCGAGTTCCTTCTGCATACGGGCCGGATCGCCGAATACCGAGCTGCCATGTTCCCTCATGATTTTTTTGTCGCCACCCGACTTTGCTCCACTGCACTCGGCGTAGAGTACCGTCTGTGCAAGCAACAATACCACCATCGTAGAAATCAAAATTCCTATAATTTTTCGCATGGTTCCTCCTTTTATAACAGTTATTCTTTTTTGTAAACTACCCTGCGGAAGAAATCGCAGTGTGAAATTACTTATTTTGCCTGTAAGACCTCTCCAATTCAGGAAAGGTTCCATATTTTATGAAAATTTTTATGAAAATTGGCTTAATGCGGAAAAACGGGGTCTAAAAAAAGGTAATAAGCCTATTACAACAACGAATACCGTTAGAGGTCACTCCCAATTTTTTTACTGTGGACATCAGGTTTTATGCGGGATGGCAAACGAGTGGCAGCAAAGAAAAACATAAATGATATAAAAATGCTAATGCCGGCTACTGTGAAGGCGAGAGATTTTCCATGCCATAGTCCTACAAACCAACGACTGAAATCATCTACGACCACAGCTGCTTTTCCACCATAGAGTTCCAAATCCCGTCTATACATTCTGGAATCTTCAGGCCTGATCGGATAAGCAGATCCAGCTATTATTTCGTAACCCAAAACACTGTCCGAATCATTTCCAGCTGACTGATAAATCAAGATGGAACTACCCAAACCAAGCAGCATTATAATGGCGCCGATGAGGATAAGGCTTTCGCGCAGATCCGCTATTTCACGTTTCATATTATCCCTGTAATAATGAGTCCCAAGTTTAAGAAGCATAGCGCGCCGAAATTTGTTGGACGAATTATCCGTTGTGCAAAGTACATAGCGATATTCCGCGATGTAGAAGATAACGCGACCTCCCGCAAATTACGGCGCATTCTCCCCCCATGATGGTGCTGGGGAATTCAAAGTAGCGGGATTAACTCCATGTGCTTCCGGGACTCTCCAGCCGCCGCCAAGAGCTTTAACGAGCAGGACGGCTGCGTTGAGACGTTGGCCGCTGATACTGATGGCCGCTCTTTCATTTGTCAGCGCAATAGTTTGAGCGGTAACTACATTCAGGTAACTAACGATTCCAGCCTTGTATTGGTTGGTAGTCAATATTGCCGATTCCTGTGCCGATTTTACCGCCTGCTCCTGAACTTGCGCTTCCTCATCCAGTATGCGCAGGGCTGCCAGGTTGTCTTCAACATCCTGAAATCCCGTAAGAACTGTTTGCCGGTAAAAGGCTACTGTTCCATCGTAGGCGGCCATTGCCTGCTCGGTCTGTGCTTTACGCGCCCCGCCGTCAAATAAAGTTGCCGACAAAGCGGTCGGGCCTAACGCCCAGAAAAAGCTAGGTGATGTAAACAGGCTGGCGAGTTCTGTGCTTGCATATCCCAATGATCCGGAAAGAGAAAGGGTCGGATAATATGCCGCTTTAGCAACTCCTATCTGGGCATTCGCCGCGGCCATCTTGCGTTCTGCCGACGCAATGTCCGGCCTGCGTTCCAGCAGATCGGAAGGAATAGCCACTGGAATTTTGATTTGTGGTTGAACAAATATTATAGGCGTCAGAGAAAAATCGGCCGGAGGCTTGCCGGTCAAGATGGCAATGGCATGCTCCAGTTGCGCCCGCTGCACGCCGACATCGATAGCTTGAGCTTGAGTAGACTCAAGTTGGGTCTGAGCTGCCGCTACATCAGCTTTGGCTGCAACACCGGCTTTATAACGATTTTGAGTAAGCTCCAGGGCTTTTCCATATGCCGCAACCGCTTCCTCGAGATTTTTTTTCTGGGCATCCAAAATCCGCAGCTGAAAATAATTCAGTGCGAGTTCGGCCTGCATCGATAAACGCATGGCCTGTAAATCAGCAAAAGATGCTTCAGCAGAGGCTTTACTTGATTCCACTTGCCGTCGCACTTTCCCCCATAAATCTACTTCCCATGCGGCATTGAGAGAAACCTGATGCTGATCTACCGAGTTATAAGTTCCTCCTCCACCGGCCGGCAGCGAGTGGGTATAGGCCGCCCCCGCACTGACAGTCGGAAAATAATTAGCCCGAGCCAGCGGCACCAGTGCCTGTGCCTGACGGTATTGAGATTCCGCCAGCGCAATCGACTGATTCGATACACTTATCTGTTCTACCAGTGAATTCAGGATAGGATCACCGAAGGTTTCCCACCATTTTGTCCTGATTTCCTGATCACGAGGCAGCGCTTGACGCCATCCTTTCAGTTCCTTGAAGGATGATGGTACCGGCGTGTCAGGACGTTTATAATCTGGTCCGACGGAGCAGCCGGATATCACCATTAAGATAACAAGAAGAATTTTTAATACTAATAATTTTTTCATAATTATCCTCTTTAAATTTTCTCCAACACCTGCTCCGGCAAACTCTCAGGCCTCCGTCTCAATACCCTTAAACAAAACAGCCGGAAACGGTCAAGGTATAAATAAACGACGGGAGTCGTATATAGTGTGAGAATCTGACTGACAATCAGCCCGCCTACAATAGAAATTCCCAAAGGTCTGCGCAATTCGGAACCTTCTCCGGTAAGCAATATCAAAGGCAAGGCGCCGAAAAGCGCCGCCATCGTCGTCATCATGATCGGCCTAAATCGCATCAGGCAGGCTTCAAATATTGCTTCTTCAGGGCGTTTCCCTTCTTTTCGTTCCCTGTCCAGAGCAAAGTCAATCATCATAATGGCATTCTTCTTGACGATGCCGATCAGCAGAATAACTCCGATCAAGGCCATAATGGTGAACTCCGTATTAAATATCATTAATGCCAGTAATGCTCCCACGCCGGCGGATGGCAGTGTGGATAAAATTGTGACCGGATGTACATAGCTCTCGTAGAGTATGCCCAGCACAATGTATATGGCAATTATTGCCGCCAGAATTAACCAGGGCTGGCTTTGCGATGATTGCTGAAATGTCTTGGCCGTTCCCTGAAAGCTTCCTCTGATGGAACCGGGTACGCCGATGCGAACCATTGTTTTCTGAATAGCCGTTGTTGCCTGAGAAAGTGACACTCCCAGAGGAAGATTAAAAGAAATAGTGGATGCGGCAAATTGTCCCTGATGGTTGACGGCAAGCGGAGTATTCGTCAATCCATAGTTGGCAAAGGACAAAAGGGGCACCTGCGCTCCATTCGGAAGCCCCGCATGTGGAGGAATAATCAGGTAAACATTTTTGAGGGATTCCGGACTTTGCCAGTTGGGAGGTGATGCTTCCATAATGACATGATATTGATTCAGCGGATTATAAATTGTGGATACCTGACGCTGGCCGAAGGAATCATTTAATGTAGCATCAATAAGCGCCGGAGTGATTCCCATGCGTGAAGCCGTATCCCGGTCAAAGGAAATGGAAGTCTGCAATCCTCTATCCTGTTCGTCGGTATTTACATCCGTCAATTCGGGAAGTTCACTGAATGCGTCTTTGATGCGCTTTTCCCATAACCGCAATTCGGCAAGATCTTCGGCCTGTAAAGTATATTGATAGGTCGCTCCGCCCGCCCGCCCGCCGACGCGGATGTCCTGAACCGACTGCAGAAAAAGCCTTGCTCCCGCTTCGTGTGCCAGCTTGGGGCGCAGCCTGGCCATTACTTGATCGGGGGACGCTTTGCGTTCACGGATTGGCTTCAGGTTAATGTACATGAAACCGGAATTGCGTTGCCCGCCCCCCGTAAAACCGGCGATGCTGTTAACAGCCGGATCGGCACGAATAATGTCCATGATGCTGATAAGCTTATGTTGCATGGCCTGAAAAGAAATATTCTGGTCAGCCTGGATCGTGCCGACAAGAGCTCCAGTATCCTGTTGAGGAAAAAACCCCTTGGGAATTTTAATGTAAAGAAAAACATTCAGGCAGATAACAACAAATAGTACAGTCATCATCAGCCGGCCATGCTGCAGAGCCCAACCTAGAGAACGCCGGTAAAAGTCGAGAACTGCCTCAAATATCTGCTCACTTTTTCGATAAAACCAGCCAGAGCTGATCTCTTCTTTTGATCGTAGCAGGCGGGCGCACATCATTGGTGTTGTCGTCAGAGATACAAACAGAGAAACCATGATGGCCACAGAAAGCACAACGGCAAATTCGCGGAAAAGCCTGCCTGCAATTCCGCCCATCAATAAAATGGGGATAAATACAGCGATAAGTGAGAGGCTCATCGAAAGCACGGTAAAACCTACTTCTTTTGCTCCCAGCAGCGCTGCCTGAAAAGGTGTCATACCTGCCTCAATATGGCGGGAGATATTCTCCAGAACAACAATGGCATCATCAACCACAAAACCGGTGGCAACGGTGAGCGCCATCAGGGAAAGGTTGTCCAGCGTGTAACCGGCCAGATACATAACGCCAAAGGTGCCGATCAGTGAAACAGGCACGGCAATACTGGGAATAAATGTCGAATAAATATTGCGCAAAAATAAAAAGACAACAAGAATCACCAGCGCGATGGAGATCACCAGGGTGCGTTCGACTTCCCTCAGTGATGCACGGATTGATGGAGTTCGATCCGAAGCAATCTGTAAATTGATTGCCGTGGGTATAGAGGCTTGCAATTGCGGTAAAATTGTCTTGACGCGATCGACCGTTTCGATGACATTGGCACCGGGCTGCTTGGTTATGATCAACAAAACGGACGGTTTGCTGTTGTATAACCCGGCATTGCGCAAATCTTCTACCGAATCGACGACCTCGCCTAAATCCCCAAGACGCACAGCCGCGCCATTGCGATAAGATACAATCAGCGGAATATAATCGGACGCTTTTTTAGCCTGGTCATTGGCATATATCTGCCAGTGTTTATCGCCTGTTTCCACGGAACCTTTGGGCCGGTTGGCGTTGGAAGCGGCAATATATGCACGCACCTGCTCCGGACTTATTCCATAATGGTTGAGCAACGCTGGATTCAATTCCACGCGCACAGCAGGAAGCGAACTGCCGCCGACGAAGACCTGGCCAATACCTTTTATCTGAGAAAGTTTTTGCGCTAAAATAGTAGACGCTGCATCGTAGAGCTGGCCTCTGGTCATTGTATCCGAGGTAAGAGCTAAAATGAGAATAGGGGCGTCTGCCGGGTTCACTTTGCGATAGGTCGGGTTGCTGGGTAATCCTGAAGGCAGGAGGCTGCGCGCTGCATTGATAGCAGCTTGCACATCACGCGCCGCCCCATCGATATCCCGGTCAAGATCAAATTGCAAAGTAATTCGAGTTGAACCAAGTGAGCTTGACGAAGTCATTTCCGTGATGCCGGCAATGCGCCCCAACGACCTCTCCAGAGGCGTGGCCACTGTGGCGGCCATTGTTTCCGGACTGGCTCCGGGAAAAGAAGCTTGGACGGATATAGTCGGAAAGTCCACCTGCGGCAGGGCCGCTACCGGCAATAGTCTGAACGCAACCAGGCCGGCCAGAGCAATACCCAGCGTTATCAGTGTCGTCGCTACGGGACGATGAATGAAAGGGGTGGAGATACTCATAATAAAGTTCCGTCGCCTTGACCGGCCATTGCTGGATGACGCCCTATTTTGGTCCGAATTCGACGGCTCAAGCGGTCAAAAGCCAGGTAGATTACAGGCGTTGTAAAAAGGGTCAGGATCTGACTTAAAATAAGCCCTCCCACCATAGTAATGCCCAGGGGATGGCGTAACTCCGATCCCACTCCGGTACCGATCATCAGTGGCAGTGCGCCAAGAATGGCCGCCATCGTCGTCATCATTATCGGCCGGAAGCGCAGCAGGCATGCCTGATAAATCGCTTCCCGCGGTGGTTTGCCCTCTTTGCGTTCGGCATCAAGGGCAAAGTCAATCATCATAATGGCATTCTTCTTCACTATGCCGATGAGCAGAATGATGCCGATGATTCCTATGATTCCCAGATCTGTTCCGGAAATCATCAGAGCGAGCAGCGCGCCGACTCCGGCGGAAGGCAGAGTGGATAGAATCGTCATCGGATGAATATAACTTTCATATAGAATGCCCAGGACGATATACACCGTTATAATGGCAGCCAGAATCAAAAACAGCGTGCCGGTAAGCGATGCCCTAAAAGCCAGCGCCGCTCCCTGGAAGCCGGTCTTGACACTGACCGGCATACCGATTTCGCGTTCTGCCCCTTCGATAGCCGAGACGGCGTTTCCCAATGATGCTCCCTGCGCCAGATTAAAAGAAATTGTGGCACAGGGGAATTGTCCCTGGTGACTGACGACAAGCGACGCCGGTTTTTCCGATATCCTCGCGATTGCTCCCAGAGGGACCTGTGTTCCCGACTGGGAAGTTATGTATAAATCGTTCAGGGCTTCCGGTCCTTTTTTATAATCCGGTTTCACCTCCAGAACCACGCGGTATTGGTTTGATTGCGTGAATATAGTGGAAACAAGGCGCTGGCCGAAAGCGTCATAAAGGATATTATCAATAGCAGCCGTTGTGATACCGAGCCGGCCGGCAGCGTTGCGGTCTATGTCCACATAAGCTTGCAGGCCCTGATCCTGTAAATCACTGGCCACATCGTTAAGATAAAGTGAGTGGGAAATGCGATCGACGAGGCGGCCAGTCCAAAGGCCGAGTTCGTCAGGATCGGCGCACTCCAGTGTAAATTGATATTGTGTGCGGCTTACCTTGTCTTCAATCGTCAGATCCTGCACCGGCTGCATGTAAAGGGTTATACCTCCTACTGCGGCAAGTCTTGTCTGTAAACGGCGGATAACGCCGGAAGCATCAAGATCGCGTTTATTCTTCGGAATCAGATTGATCATCATGCGTCCGCTGTTTAGTGTCACATTTGTTCCATCCACACCGATAAAGGAAGACAGGCTCTCCACTGCCGGGTCCTGCAGAATCACTTTGGCCAGCGCCTGCTGACGTTCGGCCATGGCGGAAAATGAAATCGCTTGCGGTGCTTCCGATATACCGATGATCATGCCCGTGTCCTGCACGGGGAAGAAACCTTTGGGAATGATTATATACAAAAGAATTGTCAGCACCAGCGTGGCAATGGCCACCAGCAGCGTGGCTCTCTGATGATCAAGAACCCAAGTGAGCATCTTACCGTAACGGGCAATTGTCCTTTCAAAAAATAAGCCGCTTTGGCGATAAAAACGTCCCTGCTTTTCTTCCGGTACATGCTTAAGCAGTTTGGAGCACATCATCGGTGTAAGCGTCAGTGAAATAACGGCCGAAATTAATATGGCGACGGACAGGGTGATCGCAAATTCCCGGAAAAGCCGGCCCACAACATCTCCCATGAAAAGAAGAGGAATCAAAACGGCTATCAGGGAAAAAGTAAGCGAAATGATTGTAAAGGCAATCTGCGCCGAACCCTTGAGGGCGGCTTCCATTGGGGATAAGCCCTGTTCGATATAACGAGCTATATTTTCTATGACAACGATAGCGTCATCCACGACAAAACCGGTCGAGATCGTCAAAGCCATCAAAGTAAGATTGTTGATGCTGAAGCCGAAAAGGTACATTACTCCAAATGTTCCGACAAGCGATAGCGGCACGGCGATACTCGGAATAATCGTTGCGGATAGATTGCGCAGAAAAAGAAAAATGACCATAACGACAAGAGCAATGGCCAGGAACAGTTCGAACTGAACGTCATTCACTGATGTTCTGATGGTCGTGGTGCGGTCGGTCAGCATGATAACGTCAACCGAACCGGGCAACGATGAACGCAATTGCGGTATTATATTCTTGATGCGGTTGACAACCTCGATGACATTGACGCCCGGCTGACGCTGAATATTCACGATGACAGCCGGCGTTTGATTTTGCCAGGCCGCCAGGCTTACATTTTCGGCATCATCACGGACATCCGCTACATCGATTATACGCACTGGCGCGCCATTACGGTAGGCCACAATAACTTTTTCGTATTCCGCAGCTAACTTGATCTGATCATTGGCGTCGATTGTCGAGGCGCGCTCCGGGCCGTCAAAACTCCCTTTGGCCTGGTTAACATTGGAATTGCCGATGGCCGTGCGCAAATCCTCCAGCATGAGATTATGGGATGCCAGTGCTTTGGGATTGGCCTGAATGCGAACAGCCGGTTTTTGTCCGCCGCTGATACTGACCAGTCCGACACCCGGTAATTGTGATATCTTCTGGGCTACGCGCGTGTCGATGAGATCCTGAACTTTCGGTAACGGCAAGGTTTTGGATGTTATTGCCAGAGTCATAATCGGCGCGTCAGCAGGGTTGACTTTGCTATAGATCGGCGGCATCGGCAG
>JBEKRZ010000040.1:0-21797 GCA_049517435.1 Smithella sp.
TATCTTTCCGATACTCATCTTGAACTTTTGCATTTAGTTGATCGCATTGTTTTTCTCGTCGATGAACCACTCGTAAAACCGCTGGCAATTCAAATGGCAGAAAACAAAATGAATTACTTCCGGTTTGAATAAACTAAAACGGGCTGTCCCATTGTGGATTAGCCTGTTTCTCTTATAATGTATTTGGTTATTCTTGACTTAATAGAAAGTATCCAAAATAAGCTTTATTTCTTTTACCTACTAAGTTTCATTTATTAGAAATTCGTCTGAGTTGTGGATTGCATCTACTTATCATTAGATTAAGGAAGTAGGAAAAATTGAAGATTACCAATTGAAAGTTTCATTGCCGTGATTTAGAACAAACGCTGTCTTTTCCGTTCTTCTTTGCTTGGTACTTTCCCGATGATTTTTTATTTTTTAGGCCGTCATGAGGATAGCACCTTTCGCCTCGCGAAAACTGCGGCGCCCAAAGCGCCTATTATTTGCGGGTCCACGGGCAGGGGCGTTACTTCCATGTCAATGATTTTACTCAGTGCCTTGATCAGTCCCTGGCTTTTGGCGCAGCCGCCGGTGACCGTCACTTGGGGGCGCATGCCAATGCGTTTGAGTAACGTGAAACAGCGTTTAGAGACCGCCATCTGGATGCCGGCGGCAATCTCCGCGGGCGGGTTCTTGCGAGCCAGTAGGCTGATGACCTCGCTCTCGGCAAAGACGCTGCATTGGGCAGTGACGGGGATAATCTTACTGGCATTTAAGGAGAGGGATGAAAACTCTTCCAAGTCCATACGGAAAATGCGGCTCATAGCTTCGAAGAACCGTCCGGTGCCGGCCGCGCACTTGTCGTTCATGGCAAACTCCAGTACCGAACCGTCGTCATTTAAGGAAATAGTTTTCACGTCCTGCCCGCCGATATCAACAATGGTCTTGATGGCCGGAGCGCAGGAAAACGTACCCATGGCGTGGCAGCTGATCTCTGAGATATTTTCATTGGCAAAGGATACCTCATTGCGACCATAGCCGGTGCCCACTAGATAAGACAACTCCTTGTAGCTGGCCAGGCCATCTACCTTTTCACAAGCCTTTTTCAGCGCTATTACCGAGGTCACTTCCGGATCGATCTCGCTGGGCACGATGCTGCTGGCAATCATGTTACCGTTTTCATCCAGGATTACCGCTTTGCCGGTGGTGGAGCCTACGTCGCATCCTCCAAAATATTTTTTCATATTCTTCTCCCCTTGATAATATAAGGCTATTTTGTAGTATCTAGAGATCCAGCATCCAGCCTTTGCCCTGTATTCTGGCAATGCCCCTCGCAGAGGATAGAAATGCGGATCTGAACAGGTCGCTCATGAGGGTCCGCTTGACCGGAGTAAGTCTCAGAAATGCCCCGATGAATATTCTCATATAGTTCTGGGTCATACTCTGGGGGTTGTCAAAAATCTGATTCTGTAGATTCCCCCTTTCAAGACTGAGCAGGATTATTCTCTCAAAGGTAGTTTCCGGGTGGATGACCCTGACGCCACGGTTTATCATACCGATGGCATCAGAAGGGCACTTCAACGCACATACCCCGCAGCCCACACACATATGGACATCAACTTTCGCCTTCTTTTTTTTCCTTTTTTTGGGGTCATTTGCAGAAACCAGACTGGTTGCATTGACCGGGCATACCTCCACGCATTTCCCGCACCCTGTACACTTAGCTTCATCAATGACTGAGGTAAAATTGGAAGTGACAGCGCTGTTCATAAAGCCAAACTTGTTCACTCCTGCCAGATAGTTGCAGCAGCATTTACAGCAGTGGCATACAACCATCGGGTTTCTCTTCGTATTTTCGGCACAGAAGACAAGGCCAAGTTCTTTTGAACGGGCAAAATTATCAAGCATTTCAGACTTCGAAACTTCCCTGCCCATGTTATGTCTGATCAGATAATCCGCACCTATACCAATAGCACTACAGTTATCCAGGGGAGCATCACATTCCTTCTCTCCATTATGAAATTTTTCATTCCTGCAGGAACATAACCCTAGAGCGAATCTATGTGCATTCTCGATCAGCGATGAGGCTTTTTCATAATTCATGAATTCGATGTGCTCACTAGGTTTTATGGTTTCTTCCACCGGGATTACGCGCAGGATTGAAACCTGCTCATCATGGGAGAAGTTAGCCGAGTAGATGGAAGTGAAATATTCCTGGAACAGTTTTGCGCATTCCTTATTATTGTGGTTGTTTCCAGTTCTCATCATGGTGAATTCGAACAAACCGATGATAAGAGGAGACGGCATGAAGTAACAGCGCCCATCGTTCTCATTGTAAAGATCCAATAACAGTCCCTTATTGCTCAATTTATCCAGGATGCCGTGCAAACGGGTCTGTTCAACACCCGTTATTCTGGCAATTCTATCGATAGTGGATAGTGTGTATGGCATCCTGACCACCACTTCAGCTTCTTCCAAGGTATAGAGCTTTTTCAAAATACTGTGGAAGGTCTCGTTCCAGGGCGCGCGAACCGTAAGGTTATCTATCTTCTTACTCAGTGACCGATAAACTGCATCTTCATCTTTTCTTATCATATGGTCTCTCCTTATTGATCAAGGCGCTGGGCCTTCATGACATTTTCCATAAAGAAATCCACCTGCCGCATCATGTTGTCGTGCGACACAATCCGCGGATCGGAAAGGTCGTAATCCAGGATGAGCAGCGGGATACCTTTGGCGCGGCACTGCTCGCGCAGTATGCCGTTCATGGCCTGGCCGCCCTTACAGCCTACGTGGTTGGCGACCCAAACCATGTCGAGATCGAACTGCTTGTACATGCGGAAGATGTCGTCCAGGTAGTTCTCGGCAGGTCCGCGGGTGTGACGCACCATGGGCCCCTGCATGATGGTCTTACCCCAGCTTCTGATCATGGTTTCGGGCGAGGTGGTATCGATGGGTCCGTGGTGGTTATAGGTCATACTGTCGTTGAGTAGGGTAATGCCGTAAGTGCGCTCGGCCCAGTTGAAGATGTCAATGAAATGCAGGAATGGCGGGTTCCAGAGCACGGCCCGGTACTTCTCGTTCTTCGTGGCCGGGATATTTTTTTCAAGATTCTTGCGCGCCATTTTAACGAGCTGTTCGTAGTGTCGTACCGAGATCGGATGGCCGGCTGAGATATTGAAATGCCACATATGGCTCAGCCACACTGACTCGCACGCCAGCGGTGCCGGCCTGACCCTGGTCATTTCCCACAGATCGAGCTCAAGCTCAAGCATGCGGTTGCGCCCCTGACAGATCTCGCGCATGCGGTTCCAGTCCATACGTCCGGGGGTGTGCTGTTCCAACCAGGTGATCATACCCATAACATCCTGGGCGAAGAATTTCTCTGCCCGTTCGTTGTAGAAGTTATAAGGTGCATCCAAGCGGTAGATAGGGACATTATATGCCCGTTGGATGAAAGCATAGGAGGCTGCGCCGGCATCACAGGGCATATTGGAACTCACGATGGCCACCCCCTTGGGCATATGGCCTTTTAGGACCATGCCCACCGTGGCCTTGGGCAGGCTACAGGCATCAGGATTCATGCCCGAGTTCTCGGCCTCGTCGATGTATTTCAAAGAGGCTTCTGATGAAACGAGCGGCAGGACGATGCCCATAGCTTCAAGCAGGTAACACTTCAACCCCATGGCGTGCCCGATATCGTACGGAACCAAATCCTCGAAGATGACCAGGCGCGAGGGATCAAACAGCATGTCTCGCAGTTGATCCAGGACGCCTAAGGCCACGGTGTGGACCGTCATGCAGATCGAATCGTGATACATGCCGGTTCGACCGCGCACCAGACGATTGGCAAGTCCGTTAACCCCCAGCAAGGTTAATATCCAGGGATTATTTATCAGCGCGCGAATGAGTCCGGAGGGACCGAGCTTGAACAGGGCTTGTACCAGAAACTTCAGGATCGCCGCCCAGGTCAGAATCCAGTATTTTATATACACCAACGCATCCCGGGGATTCGGCGCACGGAAGAGATATCCGACCAAAGAATTCCGTAAAAAGCTCTTCATGATATCCGGCAGATGCACCATCTTTGTTTTGGTATTGTCAATGATGGTATTGAGTTTCACCAAAAGCCTCCTTATGACTCCATTATTTGCCCATGCTCTCGATAAAAGCCTGTACCCGTGTGCGCAGTTGTCCTTCGCCACCAAGGCGGTATTCCCGCTCCAGCTTGAGTACCGGTATGCCCTTATCACGCAAAGCAGTTACCAGCGGCATGGCGTCAATGCCCCAGAGGTCGCAGAATTTAATGACCTCGAGCACCACTCCGTCCGCCTTGTATTCCTTAACGGTGTCGATGATAATGTTAAGTCTGCTGTCGAAGTCTTCCATCATGCGCGGGCAGAGCGACTTGGCGAAGGCGTGTTCGGCCATAATCTTGTAAGGGCTATCGGCATTGAGTTCTATGGTTTTGAATCCAGGAATTGTTCCGGTACAGAAACGGTCCGCAACCATCAAGACGCCCTGCGACTCGACTATCTTGATGAATTCCGGGTCATGCAGATGACCGCCCACAACCATAAGGCGCGCCCGATAGTTCTTTATACCCTCGCGCTGTTCGAGCTCTTTTTTAAAATCGAGGATATGGGGCAGAATCAGATCCTTGGGCGACGCCAAAGAGGCCATGACAATCTGGTGGAACTCGGTGCCGGTAATGGGCGGATGCGTTTTCTTGCGCAACTCGCCGATGGATTGGATCACGCTTACAAAATCGTTCCACTCTTCCATGGCTTTCCTGAGCGAGGTATCACTCAGGTCCACGCCGAAATGGGCAGCGAGTTTGTCCGCGAGGGCCTTCAGCTCTTCAGCCATCCATACCAGCGTGTCCGCATTCACTTTTCGCGGCACGTCCAGGATATAATTGAAGTCGGACTTTTTGAGATATTGCAGGTTATCGAAAAGCCGCTGCATATGGTTGCACGAAGGCACGAACACCGACCCCTGCAACAGATCGAAACGCCCACCCATCGCGAATTCCAATAGGCCTCGGGCATATGAGCAGACGAAGCTGGAAAGATAGTTATCCGCAATCTCTGTGCCGGCCAACCCGGGCGCGTGCAGACGCACCGGGAAAAGCTTGCCCGCCATGAGCAAAGCCTCGGGCACGAACGAACAGGAATACCCGATGGGTATGCGTCCGTCTTTAGCAGCCTGCTCAACCAAACGGTTCTGCGGACTTTCCAAAAGCTCTTCAAATACCTTCATGGTTTTGCTGGGTGCCACCATACTAATCTCCCTTCTTCGTTCAGCTTCTATTCCATCAGTAGATACTCTCGTCCGATTTCAGGTCACCGAAGAGACGTGCAAAGATCGTGTTGTAGAGGGACAAGATAACAAGATTTCCGTACCACCAGGATTCGTTCAAAGCCTTCGGCGGACAGACATTCTGGCAGTGATAACAGCGGATGCAGTGACCGTCCAGCACTAGGTATGGTGTGAGAGTAATACTCTGTACCGGACATTCCTTGACGCAAATCTTACACTGATTGCAGCGACTCTCATCCAGTTTTGGTTTGGGCAGGACAATGCGCATCAGGAACGGCTTCGCGATGAGGCCGATAAGTTGAAAGAAACCCCACGTGGGTTTGAGCGCATCAGGGCGGCTCTCCGGCATGGTGCCAGTGTTGGCGGATTGTAGATGTCTGTCCACAGCCAAAGCAAATGTGCGGGCTTGTGCCAAGTCCTCTTGATTGGGGCGGTTCGGCAGGCGTCCGGTCAGGCAGGGAGCAGGATGATGCACCGTGCCGTGACCCATGAAACCGCCGATGACCTTGGCGCCTTTGCCGCGCAGCGTCCTGGTGAGGTCATAAAGAACTCGGCCGGGCGCTCCGCCAGCGGTGGCAAAGACAAAAGCCGGTTTACCATTGAGAGCCGGCCATGACGTAAGCCAGGTCAGAACCGCCGCTGGTGCCTGACTCTCGAAACAGGGGGAACCAACGCCCAGCAAATCACAGTTTTTGATATCCGCGGGCTTGACTTTCTGCATCGCCAGAACTTTCACATTATGCTTTTTTTCGCGCAATCCCGCGGCCATCACCTCGGCAATTTTGAGCGTCTGGCCTGTTTGTGAAAAATACACCACCGCAATATTCATAATACACTCCTCATTTGCCTAAAGAATCTGCAAATCCTGTATAATTTGTTTTACAGTTTTACATGCCTCTGCCGAATCCGGAAAATCGAGGAATGACCTGCCTTGAAAATCGAATTCTCTGATCAAGTCATTTTCCGGCAGCCATCCTAATAACTGAATGGGCAAATTTTTCTTAATATTCGAAACTTCGCTTTCATCTCTGACGCGATTCAAAATCATTCCCATACTTTTATAATCAACGGCTTTATTGTCTTGGGCGAGATGCTTTATGGTGATGGCGACATTTACACCTTTGGCGGAGGTGTCGGATATCATAATCAGGTGATCAACAGTTTTCATCACTCTTCTGTTGATCTGTTCAACTCCCGCTTCTCCGTCAATGAGCACGACGTCAAAGTTCTTCGCCAGATCCTGGATGATATCCTTCAAAAGAGAGTTGACTTTGCAAAAGCAGCCTTCCGACTCCGGCCTGCCTATCGCGAGCAGCCCGATATTATCGTACTCCGTCAGAGCATCAAATAATTCGTAATCGAGCATGTTCAAAGTGGTTGCCTTATCCTGGTTCTCTCCTTTCTTGATGGAATTGATTAAATCATTTCTGATATCATCCACAGTTTTTTTGATTTGTACTCCCAGTGCCGTGCAAAGGCCTACTGAAGGGTCGGCATCGATTGCCAGAACCTTGAGGTTTTTCCTTTGGGCGAGATTCTTAATCATCAGCGCGGATACCGATGTCTTGCCCACTCCGCCTTTTCCACATAAAGCGATTGTCTTTGTTTTTTTATCCATTTGTATTCATCCTTTTTTCATCCCGGGTTTTTCTCATACCTTTGAGCTCGTCGACTTCATCACAAACATCGTTATACTCGCACTCGTCACAATCAGGATCTATTTCACTTAACATCTTATTCAGGGCGCTGATTTTTCGGCTGACATTTTTTGTGATCTCCTGAAGCTCACCGACATCTTCGCCGCTCGATGTCACAAAAAGAAATTCGACGGCATGAACAAAACTCTTCTTTAAATATTCTTCCCGTAAAGCACTGCCCAGAACTTCAAAAGAAAAACCTTTTTGCACGGCCTCACGGCTAATGCGGCTCCATTCCCTCTGATATTGTGATACAGCCCTGATCATGTATCCCTTGAGATCGAGAGAATATCTTACGGCTTCCATTTCTTTGTATTTGTCGTAGGCGCTCTCTTTATCAAATCCGCTGACTCCAACAAGGACAACCTTACCGAAGGGCAGACTTTTCTCCGGGCTGTCTTTTATATCCGGACCTATGAGGTTGATCTTCCCGTCACGAATAAGATCGGGCTTTTGTGTCCAGATAAGACAGGAGACGGAATTCATCTGCGGGCTCCCCAGCTCCACTGCCATTTCATCTGCCAGAACAACGTTTCTGCCCTTGCCTAAAGGCCAGGCATTGTTTTGTTCCGCTGCAGCCAGGGACCGGCAATTTTTCCCTTCGATATAATTTCTGATATCTAAGAAGGTCTCTCCAAAAAGTTCCATGCTTTATCACTGCCTCGATCCGCTGATTTTATCGGCGGCAAAAAGAGCCGCGCCCAGAGCGCCGTTAATCTGAGGATTATCTACTCTGTGCAGTTTCACACCGAGAGCCTTCTGAAACGCCTCAAACATGCCGGAGTTTTTCGCCACACCGCCCGTCATCACGGCATCGGGTGCCACCAGAATGCCCCGAGCGAGCGACGCGGCCCGGTTGGCAACGGCATGGTGCAGCGCGTTGATGATGTCGGCGATCTCTTTACCCTCGTTCACCAGGGAAATAATTTCTGTTTCGGCGAAGATTACGCACTGATTGGACAGGGTAAGTTTCTCCGATGACCGCCCGGATATATCGCCCATATCATTCAATTTGATATCAAGGGAATCGGCCACAATCTCCAGGAATCGTCCAGTGCCAGAGGCGCACTTGTCGTTGTACACATAGCGTTCCACGTTTCCCTTTTCGTCCACTCTGATGGCTTTTGCGTCCTGACCGCCGATATCAACAACCGTGCGAGCCGACGGCACCTGCCAAACCGCTCCCCTTCCGTGGCAGGCTATCTCGGATTCCGCAGAGTTCATAAACGGAATATGCTTACGGCCGTAACCGGTACCGATGCAGTACTCGATGTCTTCCATGGTTATGCCGGCCTTATCGACGGTGCGCCTCATAACCTCAAGTGCTGATTTTTCCGGATGAGCTGACGCGAGAATAACCTCCGAGGCTATAATTTCCCCATCCTTCAAAATAACGGCCTTGGCTGTAAGAGACCCGATATCGCAACCGGCTGTAATCATAGAACACCTCCTCTCGCTTTTTCCATGGCGAAGAGCGCGGCCCCGATGGCTCCGGCAATCTGCGGATCTTCGCGGCGTATTCTTTTAATTCGTATTCCCAGATTCTTTTCCAGCGCGTTCACCACGCCGTCGTTCTTTGCCACACCTCCCGTCATGCACACATCTTTCTCTAAGCCTATGTTGTTGGCCAAGGTGGCCATGCGACTTGCCATGGCGTTATTGACTCCCGCGGCGATATCCTCAATGGGAACCTTATCGTTTAGATGCTGTATTACGTCAGCCTGCGCCCACACCGTACATGCCGAGGCAAAGGTGATGGGCTGTTTTGAGCGCGCCGACATCTCTCCCATTTCATCGAGATTCAGGTTAAGTACTTTCGCCATCACTTCGAGAAAACGGCCGGTCCCGGAAGCGCACTTGTCGTTGGTAATAAATTTCATCATGTTGCCTTTGTCATCCAAACGCAAAGCTTTGCAGTCCTGACCGCCGATATCAATGACTGTTTTCACGGAAGGGACCAGCCAGCGGGCTCCCTTGCCGTGGCAGGCTATTTCTGAAATGGCTTCATCTATAAAGGATATCTTATCGCGGCCATAACCGGTGCCGACGCAGCTTTTGATGTCTTTCATGGTCAGGCCGGCCCTGGATAGGACCAGGCCCATAACCTCGTCGGCCGATTCCCAGGGCCGTGCCTTCGATTTGATAATTAACGATTCAATGATCTTGCCGTCCTTCATGATGACGGCTTTGGACGTTAATGAACCCACATCGCATCCCGCTGCAAACATTATACGAGCCTCCTTACCTTAAGAAATTCCATAAACCGCTCTTCCGTGGCTTCCCAGGATTGCACGCGCGCATCAAAAGCATCAGCGTACATGATATACGTTGGATAACCGGCCTTCTCCGTATCCCGGGCAAAGAGCTTCACCATCCCCCAGGTGTTCCGACACCCCGGTGTTCCGTTGTAGACAATAAGGTCTGCGCTGTACATCTTCGCCAGACCAAGGGTGTCTTCCAGCCACATGTTGGGGGCATCGTATGGCCCGCGGATGGATTTGACCATGGGCATGCGCGAATTGATCATGGACACGCTGTCGATCAGCGAGTCTATATCCGTCGTATCAATAGTATAGGCCGCCTCTTCTTTATGATAATGGGCCACGTGCGGCGCGTTGTGGGACCAGAAGTGGCTGAGGATGTTGCCCTGGTAGCAGATGCCATTGCCGTCGAGCATCTGCCAGAACTGCATGTTCTGCGCGTAATGGTCGATATAGCAGAAAAAGGCCCGCAGCTTTTCCACGCCTCCGCTTAATCCGGAGATATTTTTTGCGGCGTTTTCCCGGGCGATTTTAAGCATGGATTCAAGCAAACTGGTACCTTCCGGCATCCCGGCAAAAAGAAACTTAGAGGCATACACCATCAGGTTATAGGAGACAGGCAGGGGGTTAGGTACCATCCGGGCCAGATCCTCCAACTCGGCAATGATTTCATCCTGCTTGGCGAGCACCCGGAGATTTTCTCTCAGGCGCTCGGGATCAAGCTTTTTCCCCGTCTGTTCTTCCAGGAAGCGGATAAGCGCTTTAAAGTCCTCCCTGTGATATTCATTGGAACGCTTCCCGGTGAGATCCGGCGGCATATCAAGCTGAAAGAATGGTTTGTTAAGATAGGCCGAAGCGAAGGCAAAGGAATTAGCGTTGGTGTCGCATACTCCGGGCGTATCCGTGACAAACATGTCGATATCCGCTCCGATACCGGCCAGATACGCACCGCTGGTGCCTCGTTGGGAGGAGCAGGAGGTTTCGGTGAAGCCCACCTCGTTGCAGTAATCCATAAACTCCGCTGTCCCTCTTTTATAGATGAAGGTCATCATAACGGTAAGGACCTCTAGGCAGACCGGCACGATGTCCATGGCATAGAAAATGGCCGGGGAAAAACAGAAGGTGGTAATGGCTGTCTTTTTCCCTTTTTCTTTCGCAAAAGTCAGATTCTCCATATATTTGGCGCATATCTCGATGAACTTCTGGCCCGGCTCGCCTGTGCCGAGCAGCGTATCAACGATACGGTTAAAATAGGGAATGTATTTTAAAATTGCCTGGTATTCTTTTTGAGTTCCACTTTTCAGCCGTGCAGCTGCAGCAAAGGTATTCCACAACATCCAGTCAAATTTATATTCCTTGGTTTCTTTTCTCATGCGATTGCCCTCCTCTGCTGTATTCTTTCAATAAAAGTGTCAACGCGCATCTTCATTCTGCCCGTCTCCACCAGGGGGCCGTACTCCCGTTCCAAGCGCATGCAGGGTACGCCTTTGGATTCAAGGTCTCGTTCAAAAAGACCGTTTTCAGCACCGTGAAGATCGCAAAACCGGATGTTCTGCAGAATCACCCCTTCAATTTTCGCCTTTTCCACTTTCTGTGTGAGTATATTAAGTCTCCTCCGATAATCGCCGTACATGCGGGGGCAGTCGTTGTGTCCCAGATATCGCTTGCAAAGCGCTGACACGGGATCACCTTCTTCCTCCACCCGGTCGGAATAAAACCGCGAACCGAAACAGAGATTGTCGGCAACGACGATGGCCTTTTCCCCTTCCATCACCCGGACCAGTCCCACGTCATCATTGGCGCTGCCCACGAGCATCAGACGCACACGATTCTTGATGCCGGGAGATTTTTCCGCATTGGCAATAAACTGTTCCAACAGAACATTGTACTCCTCCCGAGGCATAGTAGTGCCGGCGAGTATAACCGCCAGCGCTTCTTCTCCGCTGAAGGGCGGGGCATCCAGAGTGCGCAGGACCTCAAAACGATCAAGGAGTTTTCTACTGTAATTGTATAGTATGATGGCCTTCTTCAGATCATCGCTGGTAATCTTCACTTTAAAGTGTTCTTCCACCGCTGTAATGAGGCGCCGGGTTTCTTCAGTCAACCACTTGATAGTATAGTCCGAGTACTTATGCGGAACGCCGTAATGGAAAAAGAAAGGAGGGATCGCACCTTCGATATCGCTCCCGGCTTTACGCCAGCATTCGTCCAGCCGCCGCATCGAATCGCAACCCGGGGTGATGATCGCGCCGTCCAGAAAATTAAATTTCCCTTCCCCTGCCAGCTGCAGCATGCATTTGGGAAGACTGCAAATGAAGGGTCCAAAATAGGTATCGCCGATTGTGGTGTCGGTGGCTCCGAACCCGCGTATTCTAAAAGGAAGTATTCCCGCCGCGTGAAAGATTTCATCTGGCACATACGAGCAGGTATAGCCTATCACTTTTTTTCCGCTTTTCTTCCACCGGGTCACGTGCTTGTTATTGAGTACAGTGGAAGCCTCCAGAAATTCTTTCATCATAAGACTGCCTCCTTGCTGTTAATTGCACTTTTTAAATAGGAGAGCGCTTCCTGTATTTCCGTGGAATCATTGGCCGGATCAGGCCTCAAAATATCTGCCAATCCTCTGATAATAGGAGGCAGGACTTCAGACGCTACCGGCTTAAGAGATTCCACGACATCCTCTGTAAACCACCGCACCGTTTCACCAACTTCCCGGGCATCAACTGTATTTACTGCCTGCGACAGGGTGTTTCGTATGACGCCCGGTGTGACGGTACGCACGCGGTTAACTATGCCGCACAGCCTGCTAATCGTATTAGCAACTTCTTGGGCATCAATCTCACCCATCCCCATGGCAAATTCACGCGCGATTTCTTCTTCGGAGAACAGGCGTTCAAAGGCGTCTGCTTTACGGCTCCAATTCCTGATTAAAGCAGCCAACGAAAGAAAATGGTCCTGAAAGTATTCACTGGAGAGTTCAGGGCTTTGTTCCAGTTGGTCAATAAAGGTTTTCAGAGACACTTCTTTGATTTCCGCAAAAAGTTTTCTTGCTTTGAGCAGAAGATTGATATCAACCGTGCTCATGGTTTCATGTGTGAGACGTGACAAGGTATTTGGAAGCTGAGGTTTGCCCGGCTCACCAAGCAGCGAACTGCCTGTGTGTATCTTTCGAACCAGTTCGCTAAGCTCGTTAATAAGCATCCCGATATTTTTGCCGTCGATATCATCAACCAGTGAAAACACCACATCACCGAGCAGGTCCGGCGCCAGCGTATTAATTGGCGTTAAGGTTTCCTTTATTGCCGAGACGGTCATGTTCGCGACAGCGGGGAGTAGTGACAATAAACAAACCACCTTGGCCGGATACCGCCACATTTCTTCATTGGCCATTCTCACAATGGCCGTAACGTCCTCACGGGAGCCATCTACCGCTTCCTTTATCTCGCCAAAATCGATATGCTCAATTAATTCCCTCAACAGCGGGCGAAGACTTTCCGCGTAACTTACATCTTCGTCGATTCTGTCACGGACGCCGCCTTCCGGTGACAAAACCTTTTTTATAACCCTCTCCGTCGTTACAGACATACGCGCTTTTAGTTTGCTGTCTCCAGACCAATCTTTAAGCGCTTCGTGAACGATGGCATAAACTAATTTTCTTGGCGTCGGAGTCTTTGCGATCTTCCAAATAATTTTTCCCATCACGGCGGCTGTATCTGGTTGAACCGGTTTCTCAACACATTTCATGGAATATGCCTCCATTTGTAATCAAAACTATAACTCCAGTTTCAGTGACTGTTCTTACTATTATTTTCTTCTCTTCATCCTCTTACGCAGTAACTGCCATGTCCAGGAAATCAAATGCAGTTTCTGATCCAGAAACGCGTTAACTATGGTATGGGTGGCGTCTTTAAACTCATCGCCATCGATATTGGCCACCACGTCGGAAACGAATTTGCACACCAAGCGCGGGTCTCCTTTACTTGTTTCATTGACGAAGCGACATGCTGAACTGATTCCCTTGCCGATCAATGGCGGAGCGTCTTCGGTTATTGCTTTGCCTACCGCTTCTCTGAATTCAGGTGAAACATCCCAGATATTTTTTATAAGCGCGGCGTAGGCCTCGGCCAGAGCTTTCAATTCTTCAGTGTCAATATCTTTCAGAATGCTGCCGACATAATCTCTGAGCAGTATCGGTGAAAATTTTTCATTGATTTGTTTTCCGGCTTCTGCCAGAGCGCCTGTGCAGGAATTGACCACAGAAGGAATCGAGCCCAGAACGGAAAGAAAGACTTCCGGGTCCTGCCAGATAAGAGCCATAATAAGCGGATGGGATTTATCGGGTTTTCTGCTTTGTAAAAAATTACGTATGATATCTTTCACGAAGGGTGTATTTAATACCTCTTTCATTACTCCACCTTCGGCGGGCATTACGAAGCTATTTTCCATGTTCTCTTCCCTCCGTATTAGTGTTGTATTCTTTTTTCTCCTTGAATGCTTCTTCCGCTACTTGCAGTAATTGGTTTATCAGTGGTTTCCCCTTATCGACAATGCTTTCCAGTGTTTCTTTGTCGAGCGACAGAACAATCGACTTCATAAAATTATGAAGCAGCTGCGACGAAAACTTTTCGTTGAGCTGAATGAGCAGTTCGTCCACGCATTGTGCCAAGGAATTAATAATGGAGGGAATTGCACCGAGCACTCCCAGAAAAAATTCCGGATCCTGCCACATCATCGTCCTGACCAGCCTGCGGCTCGATTCCGGATCGATGTTTTGCAGAACCGTCCTGACGCCATCTTTGAAGCCCGATTTCTTGAGCAGTTCCTTGAGTACACGGTCGGTTAGGTCAATTACTCCCTTGTTGGCTTCTTGCATGATTCGTTCTCCTATAATGTCTTGCAGTTGAAGAAATACCGGGCCGCTTCCATCTGACAGAGCTGTTTCCCGCCCATCCACAACTGAATGATTTTGATGTCGCGCCAGTGTTTTTCGATATCCCATTCGCGGTCGGCGCCGTATGTGCCCAATACGTCCATGGCCTTGCCGAATATTTCCACCGCTTTGTCGGAAACAAAATCCTTGAGATTGCGCATCTTGCAGGCCACTTCATCGGAATATATCGGATAGCCGTAGGGCTTGCTGCGCCGGTCGCCCATTCTTGCTGCTTCATAAGCCAGAATCCTGCAGATATCGATATCGCCGGCTATCCGACCGATAATGCCGGCGACGCAGTCGTCCTCTTTCAAAGGCCTATTTTTGTAAGTTCTGGTCGAGACGAAGTCATAGAGGATTTCGTAGAGATTGAGCATGGCGCCGCACACAAATCCCATGCTGCCCACCAGTCCCCACGGAATGATTTCGCGGAAGACCTGCGCGTCCATTCCCGGCCCGTGAGCGCGGTACCAGATGGGAACCCTTACATCTTCAAACCAGATATCGCCGTTTTTATCGGCGGCCATCCCGGCCTTCTCGTATGGTCCTCCCTGAGAAACGCCTTTAGCATCGGCGGGAACAAATATCATGGCGAAGTCGTTGGGATCATTTGAACCCAATTTCGTCGTGCAGGGAACACTGAAAAGTTTGGCCACGCCGCCGGTATTGGTCGGCCAGAGTTTGTGGCCGTTGACTACCCATTCATCACCATCTAGGCGGGCGGTGGTGCGGATGGTTTTGCCACCGAGAATTTCCATGTTCTCGATATCCGCTCCGCCCTGAGGTTCTGTCATGGCGTTCGCCGCAAAAACCGCTTTGTCAGCATTACAGAACATGGGTGAGAATTCTTTAGCCAGCCGCCAGTTGACATGCGGTTCGACAAGGATTGTCGTTAACGGCCATAAAGTAACCAGAAAAGCCACGGCCATGGCTGTGTCCGCCCGGCCGACTTCTTCAGCCAGCGCGCAGGCAACAGTGAAGGCGTAATCGGACTGTCCGATTCCCCAGCCACCCAGCTCCGGCGGGAATAACGCTTTTTGGATTCCGAGACCTTTATTTCCCATCAGCTTGTCAAAAGCAGGTTCAATTATGTGATGGTCCTTCCAATCTTCATCGTATTTGCGCCGGTGGGGCATTACTTCCTTGGCTGCCCATTCTCTCAGGGCGCTGCGGAGGTGCTTGTCCATTGGTGATATATATTCTTCCGGTTTTGAGAATTCATCGAAGTTTTTCATTATTTATCTCCTTTTCAAATCTCTTTGCAGTCAAAGAAAAACCGCGCCGTATCCATTTTTACCGGCGCCTCGGCGCCAACTCCGCAAAGGTATGACTGGATTGTTTTAACATCGCGCCAGTGTTTTTCCACATGCCACTCCTTGGAGTAGCCAGCGGAGCCCATCAGTTCCAGTCCCCTGTTGATTGCCCGCATGACCTTCTGCTGTACCTGCGAACCGATTATCTGTGAAAACGTATAAACCCTCTGAGAGCCGCAGTATCCCCAGTCATCCGGCTTGGACATGATATGCGCCAGATTATAAAGGAGCAGTCTCGCGGTGAAAACCTCATCGGCCACATCGGCTAAAACGGAAGCACAGAGAGGATTTTCCTTCATCATATATCCGCCCTTGATTGTTCTGGTCTCGGACCATTCACCAACCATTTCGAAGAAGTTCATGGCCGCGCCGACGCTTACACCGCCGAGCAAGAGGTTCAGCCAGGTATAGATTTCCTCGACGACACCATCGCGGGCGATTACGAAGAACTTGGGAATTTTTACATTATTGAAACTTACGTCGGCGTTGGCGCTGGCATTTAAGCCTGTTTCCAGAAGTGTCTTGCCGCGTACCACATTTGAATCGTCGCTGGGAACAAGGGCCAGATATGGTTTCCCCAGCTTGTCGGCGCAAACTACACAAAAAAGATCAGCTATGGCACCGCTGTTGATCGGTCGAATGTCCTTTCCGTTAATGGCGTAACCTTCGCCGTCCGGCTCTATCCTCGCCAGGATTGACCTGCCCAAAAACAAAGGGGTTTCCTGTCCGACTTTTCCCGCGCCGGGAAGTATAAGGGATGGGGTTTTCAATTTATCGGCGCAATAGATTGGCGCCAGAATGTCACACAAGGACTTGTCCAGATGGGGCTCCATGCTGATTGCGGCAAAAATAGTGTACTCTACCGCGGAAACAACACCTATGGCGGCATCGGCGCGCCCGATTTCGGTGAGAATGGAGACGACGCCCGGGGCATTAGCTGGACTGTTCCAACCAAAGCCGCCGTATTCTTCCGGCAGGGTAAGTCTTTGCAAGCCGATGGTGAGATTAAGAGATTTTCTTTTTTCAATAAAAAGGGTTTGATAATTTTCCCGGTACTCTTGGCGCTTAGAGATAATCTCCTTGTCGGCCCATTGCCTTACCAAATGAATTACACGTTTTGACTCCTCATCCACTAACTCTTTTGGATAAACAAATAACTCGTCCAGGGTTTTATTCATGTTTCCTCCTTTTCCCGGTTATTGTTTTCGTTGTGTTTTTAGAGGTCCAGCTTTTTGCTTAGTGATAGCCTTCTTTATCTTGGTATTTTTAATCTTCTTTGCAACAGTCATCTTTTCGGTAACTGACGTATTCATCAGAAAACGGCTGGTTATTTCCTTGAATTTTTGCGCGGCCTTTTCCATATCTTCGGGCGCGTCCACGATCAGGGGCCTGAATATTATATCGAGGAAATCTATTTGTTTGTTGTATTCGTTGGTTCCCTTGAATGCCAGTGAATGGAAAGAAAGTCCGAGAAAATATATGAATATGGAACTGGCAAACTGCCGCGAGACGTTAAGCCTCTCGGATATACCTTCTGTATAGCGTTCAGAGAAAAACAAATAAACTGCCTTCCACTGCTCGATATCCACATTTCGGTAAACGTCAATCGCAAGAAGCATCATGTTCTCATAAAGCTCGCCCTTTTCCTTCCAGAAATCCACAATCATGTCAAAACGATCGCGGATGCTTTCGACAGAACTGGTCCGATTGGTATATTCGTCAACGTTTTTATCACCGAGCCATGCAAGCATCTCCGCAAGCATGTTTTCCTTGGAGGAAAAATAATGGTAGAGCGATCCCGTTGATACGCCAATCTCAGCGGCAATCTGCTTCATGTTTACATTGGAAAAACCCTTGCGGGTGAATAAATATAAACTTTTTTCCAGCATCTTTTTCCGATATTCATCATGATTAACAATTTTAGGCATGGGTAAATCCCTCCCTCACAATTAAAATGCATCCCCGATAGAAAATGTTCACTTCGTCAAGGGTATCAATACGCTTTTGCGCCGGAGCAGGAACCAACGATGATCACATCATAACTTAGATTTAAAGAATCCATTAGACTGCGTCCCTCTAATCTCGTTCAAAGTTAATTCTCCGCTACTTATCACGGAGTAGTTCATGATTATGTTACGACTTTATTTTATATTGAACGGTCGTTATAAATAAACATATAAAAAATTTTGTGTCAAGTGATATTTAAATTTTATTCTTAGCAGGTTTTAAGTAAGGTAAAAATAATCTTTTGAAAATATTCGCCTGCCTTTGGAATGATCTCATATTGGGAAATACCATTTCTACCACGACGCATCCGCCGAGGCCGATATTCTGCTGCAATACCAACTTGGCGCCCTTGACCTGGTGTATTCATCCTTGGCCGCGAAGCTGTTATATATTACTAAAGATTATCCACCGCACTTATATTAAAGATTACTATTTGAAATAGAGCATACCATTAAAATTTATAAAAAACTCTCTTTCAGAAAGTTATCGATTGTGTTGACACTCACTGCCCGGTCAATGTCTGTTCAGGTATCAATAATCTCTGGCTGATTTTTTACATGTCACAAAACCAGCCCAAACCCTCTATAATATAAATAGAAGGTGGATAACTTAACCCGCTAATCTTTACTATACCTGCCCTTCCTTTATAACCAACAATTTCATATAGTACCTTAATAAGCTTATACAGTTTACCTTCTTTGGTTCAACCGTCCTATTACGGATATATATAGCACGGAAAGAATCTTGAGTAATTCCTGAATCCCTTATGAAGAATAAGATGAGTTTGTAAGTGATTGAAATCTAATACCCTCGGTACGAGTCGAACGCGCGGTACACGGACTCAATGTTGTCAAAAGTCCCTTATAAAAAATAAGATGATTTTGTAAGTAGTTGAAAATTGGTGCCCCTGGCGCGAGTCGAACGCGCGGCACACGGATTAGGAAATTAAAATACCCTTCCTTAAAACGCTTATCTTATTGGAATAACTAAAAAGCTTATTTTGTGTAGTGGGCTTAATTAAGCCTATTGGGTGTAGTTTTTTATTTTTTCACTAATAAGAGTCCCTTATAAGTAGTACGAATATGAATTACCAAGAAACTTTAAAGAACGTTGATACCGAAAAAACATGCTTTTCCTGTTGTTAGACAATTTGTAAAGTCGTTGCCAATTCAAAATAACGGGCTGTCCTATTACAGATCAGCCCGTTACTCTTATTATCTTTTTTGAATAATATAAATTGATATAGAGCATCTAAATTTAGTTTTATCTCTTTATTGCTGTTACCTACCAATCCACAGTTTTTTGTGGTCATGAAGTTTGAGGATAACACCTACAAAGTTTCAGTAGTGGGCAGTTGGCAGAATTGAGGATTACCAATTGAAAGTTAGCGTCGTAGCTATATCGTCAGGCTAAAATACACTTCTTATTCTTCTACTAAATACATTCTTCCAGCTGATAAGTAAACGCCCGTAAACCTTCATTAGGAAACTCTCTTTTCAGTTTCCGCACAATCTCAAGAAGGTTAGGAATCTCCTCATCTGGCACAGCTATATAAAGTATATTGTTCTTGAAGGGTGCGTGAGAGGTACCCAGCTTTGCCCCAGTTTCTTTGCCTTCACCTGTTGTGCCATGCACTTTCGTATACTGCTTATAATCAGCTTGCTTAAATTCATTTGTGATGCGTGCATCGAAGTAATCGGCATAAACAAAAACAAACATTTTCATGATTTCGACCTTTAATTTTTTTTTGACAAGATATTGCTCTTTTTACAGGAAGAGATGCTTGTGCGTTCACCAACAAGCAATCGCACTTTTTATTTTAAAAAAGAGGAAAATACACCGTCTCATTTATTACGGGGTTCACTTAACGTTGTATTTGTACCACTTCCGGGTATTATATGCGACCTTAACCATCTCCACAACTGTATCCTGTTCATTCATTTCCATATTGAACACCAAGTCATAGTTGACCGGGTCCAGCATGTCCGAATGGAAATACCGCCTAATAAAGGCTACACGGTCGGATTCTCTGTTCATAACATTCTGCCTAGCCACTTTTTCAGATACCCCATAAGTATCCTTTACGTTTCTAATCCTTAATTCCAGAGGCGCAACCACCAAGACACGGAGACAGATTTCCTTCGGTAGAATGTAACTGGCTCCTCTGCCCAAGATTACGGCGTGTCCATGGGCGCCAATGGTCCCTATCAGCCTTGTTAGCTGATCGAGATATTCATTTGGCCAGAAATGGCGCTCTGTAGTAAGGACAGACAACCAGTCAAGAACAATTGAGTTGTCCTGCTCATCAACGGTTTCCACCACACGACGGTTAACATCTGCATTCTTGGCTATTTCATCAACAATCGCCTGATCGAAAAAATCGATTTCCAAATCTGCCGAGATTTGTTTGGCTATATCCCAGGCACCACAGCCGGGAAGTCTTGAAATGGTAATAACTGGTCGTATCGGTTTTTTATATTTTCTTTTCCGGTTGGATTGCCATCTTGTGATTTGTTCCTCGACTAGCTTATCAAGTGTCTTGCGTGGATAAGTTTCCATAGATCAGTTACCCCCTATAGTGGTTAATTATATCCTTAATTTAATTGTACTAGTTAATACTGATAATTATTTATCGCCAATGCAACCTGAATCCCTTTCCGGTTACGATACTTTCAGACACTACTGAGAACTTGCCCTGTTCGGGTGGAACTATTTTCATGCTGCAGCCGTTGATGATATCTTTCATAATATCAATGCCCGGCATGACCTCGATTAGCTCCATACCGCGTTCCGTAAGTTGAAAAACTCCGACGTTGGTGCAGTAGTAAACTTTTTTCCCGTGCTTAAGCGCCTCCGGTCCGCTGAAAGTTATTTCATCAACTTTATCAATAAATTTTTGCTCACCGGGTTTGACAATCATGATTTTACCGTCCAACAGTCATATCTGTAAATCCCCCGGGACCTACATAATTAATCGGCCCTTCGCCCCGCTTGGAAACATTAACATTGCCCTTTGAATCCACTTGCAGCAGCCCCAACAAAGTAATATCGAGTTTTTCATAAATTAAATGAAACATTTGCGCCGAGCTGAGAAGTTTTTCCGGATTAATAGACGCGCCAAAGAAGATTCCCATTGCGGGCATCCCACCCAAAGGTCCAGACTCAAGCAAATAAGTTACATCCTCATGAATGCCGCCCTCATATATCAGCCTGCATACCTCTTCCGGCATGCCCACGCCCACATTAATATATTGGTCCTTTTTAGCAACACGTATAAAAAAGTCGGCCGCAAGACGGGCGAGTGCTTCTTCTGCTGGTCCCCGGTGAGGCGTGATCCGAATCAGGTTATTAACAAATTCAAGCATGGCAAGAGCATCATCAATATCAACTTTTGCTCCCTCTGTAAACATTTCCCAATATTTTCTTTGGGACGCCATGCCACACTGTTCATTATTCGGATTCACGACTATTGCGTCAACTTTATCTGCCGGCAAAGAAATTTCTTTTTCGTTTTTGGGAATAATATCCGTGACCGTTACAAGCACTTTTCCTCCGTTATGTCTGACGGCTAATGCAGATTCAATATTTTCAGTGATAACAGAAGCGTGTTTGAAATAAATATTCCCTTCAGCGTCGGCATATGGAGCGTTCATCAGAGCAACAGTGATTTTAGGTAATCGATATCGCAGATAATTGTCCTCAACGGTGCAAAGGCTCTCGCCGACACCTTTGATAAGAGGTGTGCCGTTACCTACTCTTGGGTCAATCATTGTGCCCACGCCGGTTTTTGTCACAAGGCTGTCTTCACCTTTGGTTTGTGCCTCGATCAAAAAATCCAATACACCTTGGGATATTCTGTGCACCTCCAATTTCCCTTTTTGGGCGAGTCTAAGAAAACTCTTCATGGTCTCGTGATGTCCGCCAATCCATACCTTGATCAAGCCTTCAATACCCATTTCTTCAAGCGAGCCGAACATTCTGCCTCTAGCTCCCTGACCGGCCACCGCTATCCAAGTCAAGTTTTTTGGATGACCGGTCTTAAAAAACCGGTTGCGTATAGCATAAAAAAGAACACTGCATCGCGCATTAGCTGCAATTCCATTGGACAAAACACATGCACCGTCTGGAATCATGTCCGCGGCTTGTCGGCCTGTCATAAATTTTGGATTCTTTAAATTATGCGGAGGTGGGAGAACAAAATTATTCTTGCCCTGAAATATAAAAAAATGACCCACTTGAATCAGCAGCTGAATTTTTTCGGTAATCTTCATATATGCTTCCTCAATGA
>JBEKRZ010000041.1:0-18685 GCA_049517435.1 Smithella sp.
ATTTGGTGAGAACAAACTTCTTCGTAAAATAGAGAGCAGCCCAAGTCATAATTTCATCCAAAATAGTTGCCACAATCCCCCCATGGACATATTTGTCATAACTGCAATAATGCTCTGCTAACGTGAGCCATGAATAAACAAATGTTTCATCAGCATAAAAGTCCATCTTCAAACCAATGGGATTTGAATGACCGCAGCCAAAGCATTTAATACCTTCAATGTGCGGTATTTTTATTAAATTTTCTTTTTTGGATATTAAATCATTCATGATAGTGAGCAACCATAAATATTTTTTACCACAAGTTAAGTTAGGGTTCATCTATTTTGTTTATTACCGATTGAAATGTTGTATAAATCGGCTTACTCAAAAAATCAAGACTTCAGGAAGAAAGTGATTGTTGACTTCACCTACTACTGTTCAGTAGTGGGTAGCTTCCAGAATTGAAGATTACGGATTGAAAGAGAACAAACGAAGAAATCAACCGGAGCGAAGCGATCGGCTGGATTGCTTTTGTTATGCATATGATTCCATTATACGTCTCGCGTCAGAAGTAACTGCTGCAAGTGATATTCCTTTGCTCTTTATCGATTTAGCATCCCAAGTATCAGGGTTTCTCCAGAATAGGCTTTTATCATAGAGTCGCGCAGATAGTTTTTTGTCTATGCGGGATATTGAAAATGCAGCTCTAGACCAATCCTCGGCCAATTGATATTCTGTACTAAAATTTCTTTTCTCACCCTTAGAACGTTTTTGTAGATAGGTTTGTGTTTTTTCAGAGACGTCAATGACTTTTTTTAGAGCCTCTATTGCTTGATTTGTCTTATTGGCTTTTTTAGCTTCCAAGTAAGCAAAAAATGAGGTGACTAAAGCTACTAATGAAATCCAATCAGAAATTTCTTGTGTCATAATTCCTCCTTGTGCATAACAATATTTATACAGGCGGGGAGCCGAAAAGCCTGCCCAGATCGTTAAATATCTATTATTATTAGCTAGATAAGAAATGTTATTAACTAGCTTGCTAATAAACTCATCCAACAAAGCTTGAAAATAATAATTCAATCGTTTTCTCGCTTTCTTTCTGTAACAAACAAATCGTCAATCGTGACTAAAATGCAAGATTTCAAATGATAATCATTAACTATATTTTTTAATTATAAAGGTTATGATACGGTTAATCTGATAGCAGTTGGACAAATTTTCCATGATATACCCACCGGGCTTTTGGTCTTTATTACCACTGCATGGTCTGCTTCGCAGCCCGCAGGTTCGTGCCGCCGTTTAGCTTCGCCATTATGTTCGATCAAGCAGGAGGATAATCCTATTTTCAGGGGAAAGTGAGTGCTTAAGATTTTTCGTAGACATACTTTCATTCGAATGGTATTCCTTAAAAAGCCTCGCATTTTACTCTCAAAATCTCCTTGACACAGAAATTTCCTCTTCATATACTACCCCTATAAAAAAGGAAGTTCTTATAATAAAATAATGAATTATCAATTTACATCCGGATAAGAAAAAAAGCCTTTTCTGTCCATACTTTCAGGAGAAAGGGATTCAAATGAACAAGAAGGGGATTCCTTTTCCAGCCATGGATCATTCCGATAACTCGACAGAGAATAGTCAGTTACTGGAGGTCCAGAAAATCTTCCCAAGAATATTTGAGTTAAGCAACAACGGTATTTTGGTTTTTGACCAGGATTATAGGATTGAATTTACCAATATCCAGGCATCGGAGTTGTCCGGTTTTTCCAAAGATCAATTGATCGGCAAGGATTTTAGGGATCTGCTCTCTCCCGAGGACCAGGAAACATTATCGAACCTGACTGCTCAAATGCATCTCCGGTCCGATGAGAGTTCTAGGGTGTGTACCGAATCTAAACTCATCACCAAGTCCAAAGCCCCGAGGGACGTTGAAATCTGTCTGGTTTCAGCACCTCCTGAAGGATCTTTTAAAATCTATGCATACCTCCGGGATATGTCCGAACGGATCCGTATTGAAAACAAACTAAGAGAAACCAATAGCTTTTTAACCAATATTATCATCAGCTCCGTAGACGGCATAATTGCCGCCGATATCAAGGGGAACATCATCCTTTTTAACCAGGGAGCTGAACTGATGCTGGGATATTCAAAAGATGAGGTTATGAATGGCGGCGTTCATATCACCCAGATGTATATCCCTGGCCAAGCAAAAGAGTTCATGAGAAGGCTCAGAAGCCCAGATTTTGGACCGATTGGCAAATTGAGCAACACTGAGGTCAGTGCGGTGACCAAACAAGGGGAAATCCTCCCGGCCAGCCTTTCTGCAGCGATCATATTTGATGAAGCGGGGCAGGAAATAGCGTCGGTTGGTATTTTTACCGATCTGCGGGAACGAATTCGGATGCAGAAGGAATTGGATGAAACGCATCTTAAACTCCTGCATTCGGAAAAAATGGCTTCTCTGGGAAAGCTGGCTGCTGGGGTCGCCCATGAAATTAACAATCCTTTAGGAGGAATCCTGCTTTATGCCAACTTGTTGTTTGAAGATATGCCCCTTGAACATCCCCAATCGACCAACTTGAAAAAGATTATTGATCAAACCTTACGATGTAAGGACATCGTAAAAGAATTGCTTGATTTTGGCCGTCAGGCTGAACATAGCATGGTTACGTGCGACATAAACCAGATCCTGGAACAGAGCATCAGTCTCCTCAGCAGACAGTCCAGTTTTCATAACATACAGATTATCAAAGAAATCGATCCCTTTTTAAATCCGATTATCGCCGATCCGGGACAACTTAATCAGGTTTTCATTAACCTGATGACCAATGCTGCAGATGCCATGAATGGGATAGGAATCCTGACAGTGCACACCTACTCTCTCCCGGAGGAAGGTAAGGTAGGAGTGGAAATTTCGGACACCGGCTGTGGAATTCCGCCCGAAGTTCTACCCAGGATCTTTGACCCTTTCTTTACCACCAAAGGTATGGGAAAGGGGACCGGATTGGGACTTTCGACAGTTTATGGGATCATTGGGGAACACGGTGCAACCATTGATGTCCGTTCCCAGCCGAACCAGGGAAGTACCTTTATCCTCCGATTACCGGCTCAGGTAACAGAGACAGAAGGGGGATGGATGAGCATAGGGAAGGATTAGTATTTACCCATAGTGGCCAGTAAATCCACGATTTTAACAAGGCCTGGAGAAAATACCGGTACGTGGCCTTCCGTTCGCTCAAATTGCCGTTGAATCCGGTGGGAAGCGAGACGGGACAGACATTGGCACAGTCACCGCAGCCCGTACATTTGGCCAGGTCGATGAAGCCATGTATAGAATAAAAAAAGCCGGTAAAAACGGATTCTGCTTTATAAATACTACAGTAAACTAATCTTTGGCACCGACTCTAAACAATAGCGGGAAATCTTAAGCTAAACAATGCCTCTAGACGAAAGTAATACCGCAGTATCGATAACCGCCGTTACGACCTTTCTATCGATAATCCTCAATTCTGGCAGCTGTCCACTACTGAAACTAAGGTGAAAGAAATAATTCTGACTGTTGGAAAATCGGAATTTATTTCTTCCTTCCTGTAAGTATCAAAATCAAATTTCAGTAGCAAATTGAAGATTACAATTAGAAATGATTAATATTGGCAAGAAAATGTAGCCATTTGAGATGATAATTTTCGCCTTGACTTTTCATTTTAATAGGAGCAATTGTTAATTAAGATTATCTTGCTATCTAAGTTAACCAATCAACTGTCCGGTACGTTTCTGAAGGATTTTATATTTTAGACCTCAATAAAGGCGAAGATACGAGGTCAATATCTTTTGTATTTTTTATGTCATCAGTTAAGTGTCTTTTAATAAAGAAGCGTAGACCTGTCAATTTTACATTTTAACCCAATATTCCAATATATTGAAAGGAGGGTAAAAAGATGCAGAAAAGAAAATTTTATGCTTTTAAACAGTCATATCTCCGTTGGCTTAAATTGGCCATTATTATGATTTCTTTTGCCGTCGTTGGGTGGCAATGCCAGTCAGATAAGGTAACAACCACGCGGGACGATAAAGGTGTGTGGCTCATAACCGGTTCGGAGCATGCCAAACTATATGATGTATTTGAAGCAATGGGCTATGCCGTTGCTACTGACCGGCTCTGGCAGGCGGAAACATTCAGACGGTCCGCCCGGGGAAGGCTGGCTGAGATATTCGGCTCCAGCCAGTTAGCCCAGGATAAATTAGTACGCACTACCGGCTATTCCGACCAGGAACTGCAAGACGGTTTCTTTTCCCTGGGTAGGGAGGAGCGGGACGTGATCAACGGTTATGTGGCAGGCTTTAACAAGCGTATAGCCGAGATTCGCAAGGATCCTTCCCTGCTTCCATTTGAATTTTCCGCAGTTGGAATTACAAGTGTTACGCTTGAGGACTGGACTTACAAGGATGTCCTCGCCTGGGCGTCGTTGATGATGAGAAACTTCGATTGCGAAGCGCAGACGCAGGGACAGATCGATAACGCGGCATTGTATCAAGGGCTCATGGCTATATATGGGACCACGGACGGACCGCGTATGTTTGAGGATTTACGATGGGTCAATGATCCAGACGCACTAACCTATATCCCCAAACCTATCAAAGTTTCCATGGCTCAGAAATCAACGCTGGAAATACAGACACCTCTGATGGAAAATCCTCCTTCATTACCTGATCTGAGTGAGGTAGCAAAAAGCATGGCCGAGACGCGGTCGCAGATCGACGAAAATCTGAAGAAGATAAATGCTTATGTAAAGATGGGCAGTTATGCCTGGGCGATAAAAGGGAGCAAAACGGCCTCAGGTAATCCTATACTTTACTCCGGCCCGCAGATGGGATTTACCGTACCCTCTATCATCGGCGAGGGTTCCATAATGGCCGGCGGTTTGAATGTCTCCGGTATGATCATTGCGGGGCTTCCCGCCATCGTTATCGGTCGTACACCGCACCATGCATGGTCCATGCAAGTAGGTCATGCCCATACCGTGGATTATTACATTGAATCCGCGGCTGCCATGACCCTTAATAGGACGGAGACCATCAAGGTGAAAGGCGGAGCCGATGTGGTTCTGCCAATATACAGGACTGCTCATGGACCCGTTGTTAATGCCAGCCCTGTCATTTCATGGAAGTATTCCCAGTGGGGTTATGAATTTAAAGTTATCAAGGCATATCTCGGCCTTGCCCGGGCGACCAGTATGGACGAGTTCGGGGCGGCCATCGAGCTTGTGCCGTTATCCCAGCATTATACCTATGCCGACAAAGATGGAAATATAGCGTACTGGATGTCGGGAAGAGATCCCGTCCGTCCTTCCGGTGAATGGCGGCTGCCACAGGGCGCTGTAGGGATACCCCTGGAATGGGACTCAGCAAGCCTTATCTCCCGCTCAACTGATCGCAATACCAGCCAGGGTTATTACTGTGGCTGGAACAACAAGACGAATGCAGGCTACGCCAATCCACCCAATAACATCTCCTATTCCTTTGGCCCGTTCCACAGGGCTCATGTAATCGATGATTACCTTTCCACAAATAACAATCTGACCTTTGAACAAGTCAGGGATCTTGCTCTCAACATCGCAACAACAGACTCTTTCGGCGGTGGAGGGAATCCCTGGAAGTTTGTCTCTGATTATTTCATTAACGCTGTGAACAATGCTCCGGATGCCCCTGTTGCCGCCCGTTCAGCGGCTCTTAACCTTCTTGCAGCGTGGGACGGTCATTTTGTTAACGGAGGAGTCGGATCCTGGGTCGCAGGAACGGACCGTGCCGATGCATGGGTTCTCATGGACACGTGGATCAAAGAGGTTCTGAACCTTACTTTCGAGGAGCTTAACGCTTTGCCAGCAGCAAAAAATAATCTAGTGCTCTTCAATGTACTCCTACATGGCCTTAATTCAGGAGGTATCCATAACTACTACAACTGGTTCCAGAACAAATTGGATCCCACAGCGCCTCAGACCGCCGACGCTATCATTGTAAAGGCACTAGACAATACGCTTGCCGCACTGGGTACCAAACCTTGGGGCACCAATAAGCGGGGCGTTATCACGTATAACCACGCTCTGCTGGGACCGGTACACCAAATGCCCTTCTCGTCACGTTCTACCTACGCACACACCGTTGAATACGCTAGCTGGGGCCCCCTCAAGATCTCAAGCATGTTCCCGTTGGGAGAATCGGGGACCATGTTGGGCACATACCCCGGCGCACCGGTTTTCGATGCCAATTTCTTTAGCATGACCAGTGTGTTTGACGGGTTTGTATACAGAGACTTCCCCTTTACGCCATAACCTTTCAGATTCATAAAAAGTACGATAACGCCTCACCATCCCGGGTGAGGCGTTTTTTTATGAAACTCCCATGGCGGTACCCATCATAAGGGATGATGAAAGCAAGAAAGGAAAAACAATCATAAATGTCACCATTACAATTGGTAATCATCAACTCTGACAACTGCCCGCTACTGAAACTAAGTAGGTGAAGTCAACAAGCACTTCTTCCTGTAGTCAATAAGGCTGTGTATTTCCTCTTTTAAAAAAATATTCGGTAACATTTTATTTGAGGCAATTAGAAGCGGTTATTCCGCTGGACACAGTATAAATACATGAGTATAATATTACTTAATAAATAACTTCATAGGCCATGAATAAAAAAAATCAAGCGGTCATGGGAATCATTATTTAATTTTTAAACCTCACAGATAATTTAAATGAACGGGGAAAACCCCAATGAATGATCAATTCAAAACAAAGCATGACCTGATTCAGGAACTCGTTTCACAAAGAAAGCGAATAGAGGAACTGAATCAATATGAATCAGAATGCAAACAGGTGGAGGAAGCGTTACGCGAATCGGAAGACAAATATAAAAGTTTGATAAATAACGTCCCCGATATCATTTTCACTATTGACCTGGAAGGCAAGATCACCTTTGTAGGCAAAAGAATAAAGGAAATACTCGGCTATGAGAACGCAGAAACGATCAACAGAAACATCTTCAATTTTATCCCTGAAGAAGCTCATCAAAGAGCAATAGAATACTTACAGAAAGGTATGAAGGGGAAAAAGGTCAACCATATTGAAATGCCAGTGACAGCGAAATCTGGCGAAAAGTTGTTTTTTGATTTGTTCTTTTCAAGAATTTATAAAGATGGAGCAGTGGTTGGCGCTCAGGGTACAGCAGTCGACATCACCGAGCGTAAGCGGGCAGAAGCGGCACTGCGGGAGAGAGAAATTAAATACCGGACCATTTTCGAATATGCCAACGATTCCATTTTTTTGATGGATCATGATATCTTTATTGACTGTAACCAAAAGACCCTTGAGATGTTTGGCTGCAACAGAGAACAGATCATCGGGCAACCTCCTTACCGGTTCTCGCCGGAAGTTCAGCCTGATGGAAGGAATTCTAGAGAAAAAGCACTAGAGAAGATCAGCGCAGCGATTAAGGGTCAATCTAAGTTTTTTGAATGGCAACACCGTCGTTACGATGGGACTCTATTTGATGCAGAGGTCAGCCTGAACGCCTTCAGCAATATGGGTAAATACTACCTTCAGGCTATTGTTCGCGACATTTCCGAACGCAAGCAGGCACAAGAGGCGCTGCGGGATAGCGAGGCGCGTTTTCGGGAGGTGCTGGATAATTCGCTGGATGTGTCTTACAAACGCAATTTGCAAACCGATAGCTATGATTATTTGAGCCCCAACTTCGCCCAAAATTACGGCTATACCCTGGACGAGATGAAGAACTTGCCCCTGGAAGCCCTTATGGATCTAATTCATCCAGATGATCTGGCTGAAGTCAGACGAGTGGTAGCCGAGTCCAATCTCGGCACTGTCGGCACGACGAATCAAATGAAATATCGTGTCAGACACAAAGAGGGTTCATATCGCTGGTGTCATGATCAATTCACCGTCATGCGTAATGAGGACGGAACACCATTGGCGATTATTGGGAGCGTGAGGGACATCACCGAACAAAAGCAGGCGGAGGAAGCCCTACGTAAAAGCGAACATAGATACCGGGAACTGAGCATAATCGACGACCTCACGCAGCTTTACAATTCTAGGCATTTTTCCACTCAGCTTGAAAAAGAAATAGAGCGGTCGAACCGATATGAGCAGCCTTTGACCCTTCTGCTGTTTGATCTCGACAAATTCAAGGACTTCAACGATACATATGGCCATGTTGAGGGGGATTATGTGTTATCGCGACTTGGTCAAGTAATAAAACGATGCCTACGCGATCCTGATTCCTCCTACCGTTACGGTGGCGATGAATTTACGATCATGCTACCGATGACCGCAAAAGGGGAAGGAATGGTAACAGCGCAAAGAATCCAAATGGAATTAAGGAAAGAGAATTTTTCCCCGTTGTTGGGTCAAGAGTTCCATTTGGCAGTGAGCATCGGTGTGGCGCAGTACAAGCCGAAGGAAGATATGAAAGCATTTGTTCATCGAGTAGACCAGCTAATGTACCAGGCGAAAAAGAACGGCAGAGACAGGATTTGTCCTGAATCATAACGTCATGAATAGTTCAAATGGTAATCCTCAATTATGACAACTGCCCACTATTGAAACTAAGTAGGTGTAAGCAATTAAGCAAAATCTTGACTTTTGAGTAAAAGCTAAGTAATCATACGGTGAGTAAACTAGCAGTAAGAAATATATACAATAATTAAAATAATAGTTTAAGGCCGTGATTTACAGGTTCAAATCCTGCCGCCCCGACCAATTTAAACTTTTTTTAAATTCAAAATTGTAATTTATCTATCGATTGCTTTGTCATTCTCAACAATGTTATCATTTTCTTTTATCTCGAATTAGGTTACGAGTTGAATGATATGGGATGAAAACATAAAGAGCAAACACCAAGAAAGGATGAACCCCGTGACTAGTTTTGTAAAAGCCTCGAAGCCCGTAATCCTTGTCACCGGTGGAACCGGCTACATAGGAAGCCATGCCGTTGTTGCTCTAATTGCCGCCGACTACGAACCGATTATCATAGATAATCTCTCCAACAGCAACGCTTCAGTTTTGGAACGAATCGCTAAAATAACAGGCAAGAGACCGCCTTTCTACAAAATAGACCTGCGTGACATTGCCGCCCTTGACAAAGTATTTCAAAAACATCCGATTGCTTCCGTCATTCATTTTGCGGGACTCAAGGCAATAGGAGAATCAGTTGCCGAGCCTTTGCGCTACTACGGGGACAATATACAAAGCGCCATCACACTTTGCAATGTCATGACAAAACGCGGCGTGAAAAAAATAATCTTCAGTTCATCAGCCGCAGTCTATGGGGATGCATCCGTCATTCCCATCAGGGAAGATTATCCGCCGGCGCCCACCAATCCCTATGCCCGCACAAAACTCATCATTGAAAACATTCTTCAGGATATTTATGCAGCCGATTCATCTTGGCGAATCGTTATTCTGCGTTACTTCAACCCTGTCGGCGCTCATGAAAGCGGTTTGATTGGAGAGGCTCCTCAAGGGACTCCCAACAATCTGATGCCCTGCATAAGCCAGGTCGCTGTGGGACGGCGTAAAAAAATGAATATTTTTGGTAACGACTACCCAACAACAGACGGCACGGGAATTCGTGATTACATTCACGTTATGGATTTGGCTGAAGGCCATATAGCCGCCCTGAAAAAGATAGAAAAAACAGCTTCAGACAAAACAAAACAAAAACCGCTGATAATAAATCTTGGTACGGGCAGGGCATACACCGTTATGGAAATGATTCACGCCTTTGCCGAAGTTTCGGGCAAGAAAATACCATATAGAATCACAAAAAGACGCACTGGAGATATTGCGGTCTGCTATGCGGATTCTTCACTTGCGCAAAAACTTCTTGGTTGGAAAGCCCGACGTAGCCTTGAGGATATGTGTGCCGACGCATGGCGCTGGCAATATAACAACCCTCAAGGTTATCCCTCTGATGACTAGAGGATTAGAAGGTTGGCGAGAATCAAAGTGGAAGGAAATAGTGCCACGGCAGTATTTACTCAATCGTACCCTCGATATTACAAGATAAAGACAAGAAAGTATCTACGAAAAATAAATGACGAATGGAAAATATTTAGAGAAATATTTAATCCATAATAAATACAGTAGCTTACTGAATTTATCAAATAGTAAGCAATGGTTCCACTTCGTTGCGAATTCTTTGCAAGCTTTCTTCCGATGAAGCTTCGAAACGTAAAACTATGACCGGCTGAGTATTGGAAGAACGCACCAAAGCCCATCCATCCTCAAAGGGTATGCGTATTCCGTCAATTTCAACAATGCCTGGCGTGTTCCGGAAATGTTTTTTGATTCTTTTTACAATTTCCGTCTTTTTGTCATCGGTGCAATCAACTCTGATTTCCGGCGTGGCATAAGTTTTCGGTACATCGGAAAACAGTTCACTTATTTTTTGACCTGTTTGAGAAAGGATTTCCAATACCCTGAGCGCTGCGTAAATACCATCATCATAGCCGAAATAGCGGTCGGCAAAAAAGAAATGCCCGCTCATTTCACCGCCTAACACAGCATTTTCTTCTTTCATTTTTGCCTTGATCAACGAATGCCCCGCCTTCCACATGATCGCCCTGCCGGAATGTTTTTTAATATCATCAAATAAAACCTGTGAGCATTTTACTTCACCGATGATTGTGGAATCGGGTCTTTCCTTGAGAATTTGACGGGCAAAAAGAAGCAGCAGTTTATCTCCCCAGATTATTTCCCCGTTATCGCTGATGACCCCGAGACGATCAGCGTCGCCGTCAAATGCTATTCCCAAGTCCGCCTTTTGACTGCTGACTAATTTAATCAATTCCGCTAAATTTTCTTTTACCGTGGGATCGGGAAAATGATTAGGAAAATGCCCGTCAGGTTCGCAATAGATGGGAATAGCTTCGCAGCCGAGACGTTTTAAAAGGGGAAGAGCATAATATCCCCCGACGCCATTGCCGCCATCAACCGCAACCTTAATCTTTCTGGTGATTTTAGAATGATCAAAAAGATAATTTTCATAATCCACAGAGATGTTTTGAGTTTGCGATGACGCTCTGCCTGTTAAATATTCACCGCTTTCCATTATTTTTCTTAGATTCTGAATCTGTTCGCCGTAAATGGTGTCCTGGCCGATGCAAATCTTGAAACCATTAAATTCGGGTGGATTATGACTGCCTGTGATCATAACTCCTCCTCCAACGTGCAGATGGCGAATAGAGAAGTAAAGCATGGGAGTGGCGCAAAGACCGATATCAACTGTATCAATACCGGAGGAACTAAGCCCTTTTATTAAAAAATTGTGATAAGCGTCAGAGCTCAAACGGCAATCACGCCCGATGGTCATGTTTTTTATTTTGTGTCGGGAGGCATAAGTTCCAATAGCACGGCCAAGGTTGAAAATAAATTCTTCATTAAAATCCTTGTTCACAACACCTCTTACGTCATATTCTCGAAATACATGGGGATTAATCAATTGCCAAGCTCCTTGTATAAATTATGTTTTAAACTTCAATGTTAACTCGTAAACACCGCTGTCGGATGTTCTCTTCATATCAAATCCGCCCTTTTCGAAAACATGAAGCATGGGTTTGTTGTCCACGAGGACGTCCGCGGTAAATCCCAGTAACCCCTGTCTTTTGGCCAGATAAGTCAGATATGTCAGTAATGCGAAACCTATGCCGGTATTTTGCTGGTCGTCACGGACTGCAAATGCCACTTCGGCGGAATGCGTGGCCTCATCAATTCCATATTGACCAACGGCGGCAATGAACTGTTTATCCTGATCTCCGATGACAACTACCAGCACAACTTCTTTCGTGTAATCGATTATTACAAAATCTTGCAGTCTTTCGTGCGGCATATCTTTTCGATAGGAGAGGAATCGTCTGTGGATACTCCTGTCGGAAAGTGAATAGAAGAAATCTTTTAAAAGCGGTTCATCGCTGATTTTGACCGGCCTGATAAAAATCTGCGTGCCGCTCTTGATGGTGGCATATGTTTCCAAATCCACCGGATATTCGCCGCTTTTTCCGGGAATAAAGGCCTGGTCTTTGAAAATTAAACCGCGTTTTTTTGCTTCTTCAATCAGCCACGGCCGGAATTTAGGATGAGCTATGGAAATTAATTCCATAGCCCGTTCTCTGATGTTTTTTCCATGCAGGTAGGCGATGCCGTATTCCGTCACTACATAACGTACATCGGCGCGATTAAGAGTTACCCCCGCCTGTTCCTTCAAGGCGGGTACAATGCGGGAAACGGTATCGTTAAGAGAAGTAGATTTCATCGCCAGTATGGTTTTACCATTTCTGGAAAGTAACGCGCCTCTCATAAAATCTTGATGTCCGCCAATACCGCTGAAGAAAAGGCCGCCGATTGACTCCGATGTCGCTTGTCCGGTTAAGTCTATTTCCAGCGCGCTGTTAATGGCGACCATATTTTCTATCCGGGCAATGATTAATGGGTTGTTCGTGTAGTCCAGCGTCCTAAATGAAATGGAAGGATTGTTGTCGAGAAAATCATAAGTGGATTTTTTCCCCATGCTGAAAGCGGCAACAGTTCTTCCGTGGTCAATAGTTTTTCTGGAATTATCGATAACACCGGCTTTAATTAAATCCACCAGGCCGTCGCTTAAAAGTTCCGTATGGACTCCCAGATTCTTTTTGTTGTATAAACCGGCCATAATGGCATTGGGCAGGCCGCCCCAGCCAACTTGAATTGTGTCGCCGTCCTGCACTAAACGCGCCGCGTTTTTACCGATGGTTTCGATAACTTCGTTTGTTGGAACTCCTGTTACTTCTAAAAGCGGCTCATTGTAAGGAAGAATAAAATCGACATCCTTAATGTGAATGAATCCGTCGCCATGAATCCGGGGCATGTTAGGATTTACTTGAGCAATAACAATTGCCGCTTTTTCCGTCGCCGCTTTTACCACATCCACGCTTACTCCGAGACTCATATAGTCATGATCGTCCGGCAGTGATGTTTGTATCAGCGCTACATCAATGCGGATAACGCCGCTGGATAACAAGGAGGGAACTTGTGAAAGGGAAATAGGTGTATAGTCGGCCATGCCGGTGTTAATAGAAGCTCGTGTGCTATTGCCGATGAAAAAGGAATTATGACGAAAGTTCGCTTTATACTTGGCGCCGGTATAAGGGGCAAGACCAAGTGAGTAAATATGGATAATTTCCGCATCAAAAAAAGCTTTGGGGTGTGATTCCACATAACGTATCATCGCCTGGACAAGGTATTGAGGCTCGCCGCAGCCGGAGGCGACAAAAATATGATCACCGCGGCGAATATGACTGAAAATTTCATCTTCCGAAACGAATTTTTCCGGATATGCTTTTTTGAAGCTATCAAGGTGTTCTAGAAAAGGTTCTGGTTTCATAATAGCCTCCGTTGTAATGAGTCCCAAGCTTCAGAAACAAAGTGCTTAACCTGAAGGTCATCGGCCACAGAAGCTTGCTAGTTGAATTATCCCGCCACAGGTGGAGGATATCTAAGATATCCGCGGTATCCCACGTGCGAAGCTAAGTGGAAATGTAGTATAGGTTAAAATGGTATTGCCTGTCAATTAAAGACAACATTTCTATATTTTAATTAAAAAGGCAGTTTGATTTTATTTTCATGTTATCGTTGGGTTGGCAATAAAATCATGTTTTCCCGGAGATATAATTAACAGTCAGAACTTTATTTAATATTCGGGAAGAAGAGGGAGAAGGCAGGCTATTATCGGAAATGATGCGTAGAAAATTATTAATAATATTAAATGTAGCGCCCCAGAGAATATCTTCACTTCCCTGACCATCGGGAATAATCAGACACGGCATTTGATATTGCAGGGGTTCGGTGTCCTCTCCCAGAGATGTTTTAATATCCAACAGGGCATAATTAGTGCTCTTAAAGAAAAGGCTAAGCGGAATTTCCAGAACCTTTTCTACTTCTGAGCTTAATCGATATCTAAAAGGTTTAGAAGTCAGACATACTACAGGAAAAATAGTCCGGGCGAGCAGAGTAAGCGAGTAAGAGGGCAGGGCGCCCAAGAATACTGTGTTGCAGGGATTTAAACCAACTTCTTCCCATGCTTCTCTTAGCGCGGTGGATAAAAAAAGACGAATCAAAGAAGCTGTTTCTTTATCCCTGAATTGGGAGAAATTTAATTTATGGCCATTTACTGTTGGAATCACTCCTGCTTTCAATAAATGGCTTGTTCTTCTATCTTGTCCCGGTTGCAGCATTCCACCGGGGCAACTGATGTCTCCGGCTTGAGAAACACTCTTCGAACGTTTAATCAGTTGAAAAACGTATTCGGGTTTGTCCTGATTTGATTTATAATTAAGTAACAGGACCACTCCGGCTTTAAGATTAGAATAGCCACTTTGTTTAGCCTTTTCAATCTGGTGATGTTTTTCTTTATAATCAATTGCCACTGCGGTTAATTTATCAGTTACAAAACGGGGGAAAATATTCTTTTGCTGGAAAAGAGATAAATCCATAAATATCCCAATAGAGTTAATTTATAATTTCGGCAATCATTTGATTATACCAACATCTTAAGGGGAATAAATCGATAAAGCCACAATGACCGCCAAGCTTTTGTCTTGATATTTTTAAAAATGTATTTTCCTGTATATTACGATAGTCTTCATGCGGAATTACTGGGTCATCTTCAGCGATAAATATTCTTACAGGTACGTTCAAATTTTTAAAAGAATCATTTTTCAGAGTGTATAAATTAAAATAATCGCGGTAAGAAAGAAGGCCGGGGAAGTAAGGCATAACGTCTTCCGTTAGTCCCATACACGTTTTTGCTTTCAGCATTTTGTTAAAATCATATTTTCCCGGGAAAAGCCGTTGCTTTTTGATCAAAGACCGTTTCCATTTTTTCAGAAAATATATACGATAGAAAAAATAACCGTTGTCGATAGCCAAAGTAGTTTTATAAGGATCGAGCGGCGGGCTGATGGCAAAAACATGTGTTAAGTTTACTATCGGTTTCTTGGAGTGTTTCATGGCGATACGCAAAGCAAAATTTCCGCCCAAAGAAAAACCTATCAGATATACGGGCAGGTTTCCCGCTTGCTGTGATAAATAATTTACTGCTTCGAATGTTTCTTCCAGCAGGGCGCCATGAAAAAGTCCTTCATTGAGATGGTGTGATTCTCCATGATCCCGCAAGTTCAAACGGCAAACGGAAAACCCGAGATTATAAAAAAAATCTCCGGCAGATAAAATATATGCGGAAGAAGAAGAACCTTCCCATCCATGCAGAAGAATGATCATGCCCTTAGAAGCAGGATGAAGGGAAAAAAATGATAGTAATCTTGAATCTGCAGAAGTGTTGATGATTATTTCATGGGAGTTTTCCACCATAGAATTTCTCCGGGGTACACGCAGTTGCGAACTGGCCATAATAGATTGGAAATGAGGGTTTCGGAAAAAGAATGAGGGCTTGAACATTTTATCGATTTTTTTTGTACTTTTTTTCATTTTATCAATAATGAAAAAGGATTGAGTTCATTGGCTGATCTTGATCGAAATTACGCACGTAAATAAGAAAAATTTACAGGTGTTTTGTATAACCTTGCAACTAAAAAATATCAATTAAAAGTCTCCCCGCCGCATGGACGGGGGAGACTCAATTCTGGTGGCGGTGCAGGGAATCGGACCCCGGACACTACGGATATGAGGCTGCCGCCTAACCCTTCCTGTTTTTTAGATAAATCACAAATTAACAATTTAATCAACACTTTATTAAGGCGTAAAGAAACACGCTTTTGCGATTTATTGCGTCTTTTTCTGTTGGTTCAGCCACGAGAATGGCACGGAGATGATAACCGTGAGTAGGACTTTTTTCATGGGGAAAGAATTTTTTTATATAGTTGAAAAAATAGCACACGAGCGCGGCGCGGCGGTAGAGCCGCCACACGCTCGTGTGCATGCGTGCGTGTGCAGGTGATTGTGAGGTTTATTTCATGTCAGATTCAGTCCAGCTTGTTTTTAATTCAATTCCTGACTCTCGACAGGTGGGTAGTGAAGGCGCGCGCTCCTCGCGAAGCTCGGCGCAACGGAAACGTAGCCGCCTGTCGAGTGCCGAATTTGATGAGATAACAAAAACAGAAATAGATCGCCCTTATGGCCTTGCTATTAGGGGTAATAATTGTTTGAACTCTCATAGGTCGTCTGAACTTATTAAGATGGGTGTAATTGATAAGAAGGATATTATTGCTGATTATAGAAAAATGTTGCTGCATGTGGATAAAAAGCGGTCGCCTCTTATGGTGAATGGTGCTGGTGAAGTTGTGACGTTTCCTGTTAAGTCTCGTTGGAATAGTGAATATAATTATGGTTGGATTGTTGGTCAAAAGGCTTTGGATGAGGTTAAGGGTCTTCGGAAGGTAACTCATTTGGTTTTGACTTTTGATTATAAGATTATTGAAAAGATTATTCCTGATTGGTGGCCTTTTGATATTACTTCTTATTTGACTGTCGCTGGTAGTTATTTCGTTTCTGATTTTATTCGTCAATATCGATATTATAAGAAGAAAAAAGGTGAACCGTATAATTTTATAACATGGGTTCTTGAATTTCGTCCTTCTGATTGCTCGGTTCATTATCATTTGTTGTTTTTTGGTGGGTGGGTGGCTCCTATTGAGGATTTATGTAAGTTTTGGCCTTATTCTCAGCCTCAAGGAATTAGATTTGGTAAACCTATAAGGCATCATGATAATGGAGCTGTCCTTGCAAGTTATTTGACGCGGTATATAACAAAAGATTTGTCTCCAAAGGGTGATGTAGATCCTCAGATAAAGTCTGATATGGAGTTCCTCAGGGCTTTACTATGGCTCTATAAAAAGAGGCTCTATAATATTCGTCATCATGTTCAAAATTCTGATGGTGTGTATACTCTTGGTATTGGACGTGATCAATATGTTTATCCTATAAAGTGGAGTTTGTATCATTCTGAATCTGATAGGGATGATGTTACTGCAAGAAGGTGGTTAAGGACTGAAGCGAAAAAAATTATTAAGGAAAGAAAAAATGAAGTTTGTAGGTGTTGAAAAGTTTGTTGCTGCTGATTTTTCAGAAAAAGATTGATAGTGGTGAAATGGTTGAATGTGGTGAAGGTTGGTTTTGTTTTCGTGAAGGTGGTTTGACAGAAAAGGATCGCGACTTTTTGAAGTTAAAGAAAAATACTTGAGTGTTGTGTTAACTGTATTTAAAAAGAAGATTTAGAGGTGTTGTTATGAAAGCTTTAAACTTGAAACATACTAGAATTAATTTTTATATTGATGATCATGTTGATCTTTAGAGAAAAAAGGATTGAATTAAATTATTTCTTTCACCTACAAATCCACAACATCTGATAGCCGTCAAACTTGAGGATTACTGGTTGAAAAGTGCAACGACACGCATCACCGGCGGCTTTAGCCGTCCGGTGGATGCGATTGTTAGAGGTCTCTTTCTCTCAAGTGAATCTCCCGTAGCGCCATTGTGTCCATGAGGCTCTCTTCCGTTCCAAACAGGGACAAGGCATTTATGTTATAACCATCCAGTTTTTTCAAAACTTTCAGTCTTTCTGAATACGGAATACTGAACTTCCACAGGACATCTTGATTTGGATCACTTCGGGCGAAAGTACTTTCATGTGACGCATATCGCCACTCGCCATCATGAACTATGCAGATTGTATACTGGCTCTGCTGAATAAAATGCCGTCGGTCCGTTCTAATATACGGCCCAAATCTGTGAATATGTGGTTTGTCGCTGGATGCACCTCGTAATCCAATTTCACTTGTGGACTCGAGGTAAACGTAAATCGACACATTATTCTTATTTTGAGATGGTTTCCAAAATGCAAAGTATGCAGCGACGTAGGGTGAGCCACTCCAATCAAGAAAGGGGGAGGGAAAACCATAATGCCGAAGATACGCCATATAACTGTATGTATCTTGGAACTCGATAGACCACCCAAACGCATTTGGGATGAGGGAATCGTTTTCTTTAAGCCATTTGTCTATGCCGTTTGGGTATGGAAGTATGTTCCAATTAGTTCCTGTAAAAGACTCAATCTGTGGTTTAACAACAGTGATTAAGTGGTGGTATTCCTTCAGAGACAATTTTTCTTGGCCATTCCGTTCAAGTGTCGTGGAAAGGTTAAAAATATGATCTGCTTGTCCACGATAAAGAAATTTTGACTGACATTTTTGTTGAAGGCGCTCATCTTCGAGGCGTTGGAGTTGGTTTTCAAAATCCTCCCAACTATTTAAGTTAATGTTTTGCATGTTCGTACCTCTAACAATATTTATACAGTCTGTATAAATCTGCAAACACAGACAGTTTCCTTCTGTATAAATCGTTTTTTAGTAAGTTGGAAATTACATCTATTATTACATAAAATCAAGCTTTTAAACCTTAATTCATAGTTTTTCTTTTTCGATTTATACAGACTGTATAAATTGGTTATTTCATGTCATAAATGAACTTTTTAATGATTATAGGTTGTAAGCTAGTATAAAATCGTTGGTTTGAATATTGAGGATTACAGTCAACTATCATGAATTCACTTGCGGACAAAAAGTTGTCCGTTGTGTCAGCATGGCATAGATGACACGGATCAACTTATGAGCAGTGGCCAGTACAGCCATCTTGTAAGGTAAGC
>JBEKRZ010000042.1:0-17934 GCA_049517435.1 Smithella sp.
GTTAACGATATTTAAAAACAGTAGGAATGTAAATACCACAAAAGGGGTATTTACCTAATAATTATGAAAAATACTCCTTTAGCATGAGCGTTGAAGTATTAATGCAAATCAGAATGCCGTATATTCAGAATTGACTGTAGTACATATCGAAAACGGCGGGAATGTAAATACTACTTTAGTATGATTTTAGGCTTTTTCGGCGGCAGAAGGAGAAGATATATTTTAAGAAATTTTCCTTCATGCAAACCGCTTTTTTGTCTTCACTAAGGTGGGCGATGATTTTTTAATTGCAGAAACAAAAAAAGGCTGGTATCAAAATTCAGATTTTGCCTACCGTTATTTACAGGGTTTTAAAAAATTAGTGGATCTATGGGAGGGTGGTTATGAGTACAGTGAGAGTGGCGGGTTGGTTTTACCGGCATTTCGGTATGGGGTTGCTGTTCGTGGTTTTGTCTATGTTCGCCGGGATTTTATCCGGCCTTGCCCCGGAATGGGGGCCAATGCCTGCCCCGGCTTACGGAAAGGCCGATACGGCCGTCATGCCGTCGTCCATCCCCGATCTGGTGGAAAGGCTCAGCCCGACGGTTGTCAATATCTCAACGGCCAGAATGGTCAAGGATTTTCTGGGGCGTGATTTTAATCAGAAGGGTCTGGGATCCGGTTTCATCATTTCTGAGGACGGCTACATCTTCACCAACAATCACGTCGTCGATAAGGCCGACAAGATCGAGGTGAAACTGGCCAACGGAAAGGAATACGACGGCGAGATCAGGGGCCGGGACGTTTCAACGGACTTGGCCCTCATTAAGATCACCGTACCGGCGAAACTGCCCTATGCCCGCCTGGGCGATTCCGACCGATCCCGGATTGGCGAAGCGGTGTTCGCCATCGGGAATCCTCTCGGCCTTGACCACACCGTCACGGCCGGAATCATCAGCGCCAAGGGCCGAACGATCGGCGCCGGGCCCTATGACAATTTCATCCAGACGGACGCCTCAATCAATCCCGGAAACAGCGGCGGTCCCCTCTGTAACATGGCGGGGGAGGTGGTGGGCATCAATACGGCCATCGTCGCCCAGGCTCAGGGCATCGGCTTCGCCATTCCCATCAACATGGCCAAGGAAATACTTGAAGATCTAAAAACCAGCGGGAAAATAACCCGGGGATGGCTGGGTCTGACCTCTCAGAATATTACGGACGATATGCGGCAAAGCCTCAAGCTCAAGGATCGCCGAGGCGCATTGGTCGGCAACGTTTTCGCCGGCGACGCGGCAGATAAAGCGGGAATCAAAATTGGCGACGTTATCCTGGAAATTGCTGACAAAACGGTCAAAGACGACCGGGAACTAGGCCGTATCGTTGCGAAACTGCATGTCGGCAGCAAAGTGAACATCAAGGTCTTCCGGGATGGCAGGGAGATAATCCTCCCTATCGTCATTGCGGAACGAAAAGACCCGCAGGAACAGGCCTCAGGCAGCCGCGCAACTGAACAGTTCGGCATTGCGGTCCAGGAGTTGACACCGGAAATTGCCAAGTATTTAGGACTACCGGAAAAAACCGGCGTCATCATCACAAACGTCAAAGCGGGGGGACCGGCCGACGAAGCCGGCTTGAAACCCCGGGATATCATCCTTAAAATCAATAATATCGAAATTTCCGGTTTAAAGGAGTATCAGGACGCCCTGACCGCAAGCGACAAGGGCGATGCCCTACTGATGCTGATTCATCGCGGCAAAGACAATTTCTTCGTCACCATGAAGAAAGGAAAGGAAGAGAAAAAATAGAAAAAGGCTTTAACTTCCCCCTTTTTTAAAGGAGGACTGAGGGGGATTTAACCGTTTCTCAAATCCTCCCTCCTTTATAAAAGGAGGGAATACTGATGGGGCTCTAATCATCAGCTCCCGACCTCCTGCTTGTAGCGTATATAAAGAAGGGCGGCTTCAACGCGGTTGCGGCTGCCTGTTTTTTCGAAGATGTTGCGTATATGTGTCTTGATGGTCTTGGTACTCAGGAAAAGTTTCTGGGCAATTTCTTCGTTGGTCATGGTTTCGCTGACAAGTGCCATGACCTCCATTTCCCGCCGTGAAATGGTTTTCATCTTGGCCAATTGATTGCTGGTGGGAGCTTTAAGCAGGTGCTTTTTATCGCATTCATTGATGAGTTCCTCGCAGATCCGGCCCATCAGATCGGCGTTCAGCCATATCTCGCCCCTGGCAACAGTGTGGATGCATTTGATAATGTCGGCGTCAAGATGCTCTCTCTGTAAAAAACCGCGCACGCCTCCCTTCATCATGGCTATCACGTTTTGCTCGTAAAAGCGATCTCCGATGATGATGGCCCGCATGGAGGCGCATTTTTTCGCAAATTCCAAGATCGGCGACAAAAACAGGGCGGCGGCTTCCCGCAGGATGGTCACGTCCAGAATGATAATATCCGGCTGCAACATGACCATTTTATCCATGAAGGCCCGGCCATTGTCCACTTCATGGACAACATTCCGAATAATGATGAGCCCGCTGACCATGATATCTTTTTCACCGCGCAGGCGATTCAGCAATCGCTCCTCGGATGCTTCATCAGTGCAAATCATAGCCAGTTTGATCATCTGTTTTCCCTTCGCTTTTTTCCGTCATTTGGCCGGTTGCCGGACAGAAGCCCATTCGCAACGGTGTCTCTTATTGAACAGACATTTATTTTTTTTCTAAAGATCGTCAAGGATGATGAACCCGCAAAAAACTGCCCATGTCGTCACCAAGGCTTTCGCCTTGATGACCATGAGTGTTATAGACAAGCTCTCTTAAATGATCCGATTTTAGAATAGCCAATTTTGGAATTATGTCAAGAGCCAATTGAAGAAACGAATTGCCTTAGTGGAGCCCCCTCCGACAGGAGCCGGAGGAAGTTCCGCCGATTTTCAGTCTATCCATCCGACAAACCCATCCCTTTCATAGCGGTCAAACGCTTTATCCAGCAAGTGGGAATTTTTTTCCAATTCGTTAAAATAACGGTTTGCCGCATCAATCAAATCGTTACGAAAACTGCCGGCATTCAGAACAATGAAACCATTAGGACTCATGGTAAGGTGCCTCTGGGGTTCATCGAAAGTCAGTTCATACATTTTGTTTTTGATCGTAAATTGATGAACCAGACCATTTCGCAGACTATCGTAAATGCCCTTGGCATTGTATAGACCCCGCGGCCGAAAATACTCGTTGATGAAGCCGACATATGCCTGCCTGACCATTCCGATCTCTTTGCTTTCGCCCCACCAGAATCCGGAGAGATAGTCGATGCTGCAGGACATGAAGACAAAACCAATCAGCGTGTCATCCATCTTTAAAGGAAACCTCTTGATGGGATCCAGAACAAGGTAATGGAAGTGGGGCAGAAAATCATGAAACCAAATACGCTTACCATCAGGGATTCTCAAATATTCAGAAGCTTTTTTCATAATCCTCTCATCAATTCATTTTGCGTTCCGGAGCGACACTTTAACCCATCCCATGCCAGGGCAACCAACATTCCTCCACGAAAATCATCTGCCGTCACACCGGACATTGAAAAGCGACGAAGAATCCTGATGATATTCAGATCCTTCGCTGGGGCTCAGGATGATACTCCCTTCTTACACATGCCGGATGCCGTTTTCAAAACAGAAAGATCTGATTGATGGATATGATGTAAGATGTCGTTGTCTGATGATATACCAAACCGGCAAAGGGGTTGTAGATGATGCCTGTAAAGTCCGTGGAGTTGAAGAGCCTGCTTTGATTGTAGTTGACCGTAGCTTCGGACGTCATATAGGTGAATCCAAGATCAATATGGTCGGGATGTTGCAGCTGATCCAGGAAGCCGTGAAGATCCTTGAATTTCCGGGCAGGCACCGGGAGATCGACGCCCAGGCCGACGGAATAGAGCTTCATGTCCGCCAGGGGAATCGGACCGAATAAGTTGTCCTGAATGGAGCTTGGCCGGTACTCATAGCCAAAGCGCAAAGTGATCGGGTGGAAAGGCTGAAGCTCCAGGCCGTAGGTTAAATGCCAGGTGTCTTTGAAGTTGTTGATCATAATCAGATGCCTTGGGCCGCCTTGATAGCCCATAAGCCGGGCCATTTGCAGTTGTTTCATGTCATGGTCAAAGACGATTTCCGTTTGTTTCCAGGCCGACCATTCGGTCCAGTTGGCGTCCACGAGAAATTTGACGCGGGGGATAGGCTGGAGCTTCATGCCAATTTGAACACGCTGGGGGTAAACGATATCTATCGACATGTTTCCCTCCTCCGCGGCCGGACAGGAGGTCGGCAGGCCAAGCATTGCGGCAATAATGATCGTCAGCGGCGACGAACCCATCCAGTTGATAGTTTTCTGCATTCTGTCGCTGTAATCAAACCTGTACTTCCCTTTCATGTCGGCTTCGGCTTGGCTCTGATAGACGCCGCCGAAAGACAGCCAACTGAAGGGCTCCCAAAGAATTCCGAAGTTGTAGGAAGTGTTGAAGGCGTCCTGGGCAAAGAATTTCAGGCCTCCCATGTCTTCATAGGGGTTGAGGCCGCCGCCGAACCAGGGTGCAGGAAACGTCAGCTCCGAGATGATCGGTATCTCCAGGCCTTTGGTGGCTTCTCCGAGGGCGCCCGTCAGGGCTACCATGTCGTTCGGGGCGCGCATCCGCGTATTAAATCCCATGAAGGATAGTCCCCAGCCAAAGGACGCGCCGATGGAGAGGTTATTTGTCAGCCGGTAGGAGACACCGGGTGATATCACCATGCGGACAATGGACTGACTCGCGCCAAGGAAGCGGTATGGGTCGTTGGGATCTTTGTGTTCAAGGCCAACCGCGAAGGGCGCATAGACGGCGATGCCGTAGGCAAAGGGAGAATCCTTGTCGTGATGGGCGATCCCGTTGTACGGCCCTACCATAAAGGGGAGTTTGCCCACGAAGGGCAGTGATACCGATGGCGTGGTGGAACTGTCACGGCCCGCCTCGGGATCGATGCCGTTATTGAACCAGCCGCCGAAGGGCGCCCACGGCTTGCCCGTAGCGGGGTCGGTCCCCTGGGTGAAGTGCCCTTGATTATTGAGAACGGGGACGTAGAAAATACCCATGTCGAATTCCGTCCCCCTGACGCGATCCAGCCCGGCGGGGTTGTAATGGATGGACATGGGCCCCTGAGGGTCTGCGGTGATGGAGTTGGCCAGCGTGGATCCCCGCGAATCGACGGCCAGCTGCTCAAAAAGGGCAGCGGCCCCGTCGCGCGGAAGGCACAAGAGGATCAAAAGGAGAATGATAAACCCGCATCGTTTTCGTTTCATAAGTAGTCCGATCATCGACATCCTGCTCAAAAAGTGAAAGGCAAACGGAACGAGACGAAAAAGTCCGGATCATCCTTCGTCAATCCAATCCCCAGGGAAAACGACAGCGTAGTTAACGGCGAAACGCGCCAGCCCGCCCCGACGACGAGGGACCCTGTGCTGTAGGCCGGAGATGTCGAGACCGTATCAGTGTTCGAATAATGATAGTCCGTCTTCATGTTGTATCCGTACTGGAACTGGACGTTCATCGATAGAGCGTAGGAGATGGCGTAGGCCAAGCCGATGGAGGCATTGTAACTCATGCCCGGATCAACCTCATCGATGATGTAGCCGTTTACGTTTTGGCAGAGGCCACTTTGATTGAAACGGTAGGAAGTGCTTATGCTGCCGAAGATCATGGCCGGATCGACGGATTTGCTCATGTTCATGCCCAGAGAGACGCCGTACAGGCCGCCACCGGTCGGCAGGTCATTGTCGCGGTTGATCGTGTAGGGGCTCTGGCCCGTGGGGAGGGTGGCCGCCATCGTGATTGTCGTCGTGGGCCAATCGCCGCCGCTTTTAATGGGCTGATATTGCACCTCTATGGTTAAATCGCCCAGGTCGCTGCCTTCCTTGGCCGAGGCGGTTCCAGTCTTGTCATAGACATAGACGTAGGGGATGCTGATGTCGGTAGTGATGTTGTTGCGCAGGCCGTACTGAATGTCAATAGTGTTACGGATCGTATGGTTGGCGTGGGCCTCGACGGCTGTGACGATGCCGAGCTGGGTCTCGATCGTATTGGAAGAGACATAATCGTAGCGCAGGCTGTAATCTAATTCTAATTTTCCCTTCTGCATCAGGGTGTAGTCCCGTCCTGCCGCCGTCAAAACGGCTTTTTCCTGCTCCGTCTTCTCCTCCGCCGTAACAGTGAGCTTCTCGCGGGTACGACTCTGTTCCTTCAGAGTGTCCACCTGCTTCTGAAGGTCCTGAATCTTCTGGTTAATATCCATTGGCTCATTAGTAACCGGTTCTTTTTTTAGAGTTTTTTTCTGGATATTTTCATCGCTCGGTTTTTGCGGTTCCTCGACGACTTTGGGCGGTTCCTCGACGGCTTTGGGCGGTTCCTCGACGGCTTTGGGCGGTTCCTCGACGGCTTTGGGCGGATTCTGTGTCCTGGTTTTCAATATTTTTTCATTTTTTTGTGAAGATTCCGGAACACTCTTTTCCGATTCCGCTTTTTGTAAAACTTCAGGAGAACTCTTTTCTGATCCCGCAGAATCAACTGCTATCGGGGTGGTCTGATTTTTTATTTTTTCGCCACCGGCGGGCAATACACCGCCGGTCGAATCCTTACCGGTTCCCGCCTTATAATAACCGAGAGCGATGGCCTGCTCTTCCGAGTCAAAATAGACCCGGTGTTCTTTTTGGACTTTATTGTAATTGGGCATTCCGAACAAATGATAGCGTTTGGTATCTTTATTGCCAATAACGACCTTTTTCTGATGGTTCTTTTTGACTTTAACGACCTTTTCGCCGGAGTCTGCTTCTGCTACGGGAAGAATAGTTGAGGTGGTTTCATCGGCTGCCGCAGCTAACACCAGCGATGTGGCCTGAGTCTGTTGATCCTGCGTCTGGGTCAGTGTTTGGGCCAACGCCGGTGCGATCATCAGCGAGGAGATAACCAAAATGGTCATCAGTCTTAGGCTTCTCTTCATGAAATGGTCTCCTTTTACAATGTCTATGATTGCCCTGCTGTCGCCGGCGACAGAAAATATCCCCATGGGCCACCGTTGACAAAGAACTAACTTCTACCAACCGATAGTTCACTCAAAAAACATTAACCGTACTGCGAATTCTGTCATCTGCCAACTTTTTTTTACTGAACGTTCAAACAATTGCTATTTTCGTACTCTCCCCGATTTAATTTCAACAAAAAAGTTTTCTTCGCAGCAACCCTCACCAGAATCACTCTAACCCAATGATATATCATAAAGATACTTTAAGTCATGGTGATCCTCATCGCACTATTAGCCCTCTGTGGAGGAAGTCGTTGTTTACGGCGCGGTCAATGCGTATATTGTCCATTGCGCCGAAAGGCGGCGAAAAGTTGTTGAGAGCGTAGCTCGTGGCATCTAGATCGATAAACCGCAGGTCCTCTTCCTTGAGCATGAGAACGCTATGGACGATATCGTGGTCGGTGACGATGAAAGCGACGTTGCGCTGCCACATCTTGAGGAACTTCTCCACGGGGAAACTGACATCCCCCATGTAGGGATCGGCCAGAAAGACGTGATCCTTAACGATTCCCCGGAAAACGCAGAAATGCTGGTACCCGTAGACTTCTATCGGCACGATGCAGGGCTTGCCCAGGGTCCTGAGGTCCGCAATATCCGCCTTGTAGCCCGCGCCTTTATAGCCCAGCTTTTCCACGAAGCGCTTCATGTCCAGAAGCGAGAAGGCCCGCAACCGCTCAATCTGCTTCTTGTCGCCATACTCGACGAGGCCCTCGATAACCTGCCTTTCCGTTAATTGTTCCCCGAGATAATAGTTGAGCAGAGTGGCCAGGGCGGCTGAGCCGCAGGAATAATCAAATTGTTGCTTGACGATGTGGGCGTCGGCGAATTCGGTGCGGGATTTGAAACCCTTATGGAGGGTGACAGGAACGGCCTGCGTTCCCGCAAAGACGCTCACTTCGTTGCGTGGCACAGTCTGAATCGGATAAAAAGGATTCAGCATAGCAAGGACAATGAAAAAACCGACAATAATAGCCAAAAGAACTCCTTCGTTCACCCCCCCCCTGTCGCAGGATGGTGGTGACCTATGTCCGCATTTTTAATTGGCGCAACGTCAAAAATGACGGATACACAAAATGCCTCGGTTTGTAATTCTGAGGAGCGCAAGCGACGACGAATCTTGTGCATGCACAGATCCTTCGCTAAAACTCAGAATGACATTTCCTTCGCTTGATTACATCTTAAACTTTTTTATATAAAAAAGTATTCATATGTTTTTAATTTATCTTGTTATTTAATAAGGCTAAATTACTATCGAAAAACGGCGGTAATGTAAATACCACCAAAGAGGTATTTTCTTTTTTTGGAGAACTCTGCGGAGAAATAATTCTTTGTATTAGTGTCGAAATTAAAAGGGGTTAGGTGCCTAAGATTTTAGTCTAAAGCCCTTTTTATATCCAGTCAAAACGCATAAACACGTGCGCTTTATCTGTTCGGCATCTCGGGTATGAACACCCAAAAGCAAGCTTTGGAAACAGATTCCGCAGCAATCTGCGGGGGTATAATTCGTCCAATAAGTTTCAGCGCGCTTTGCTCCTGAAACTTGGGTCTCATTACCCTCCGCTGCGCGGGATAATTCGACTAACCAATCTGACTGCGTTTCACTTGTCACATTGGTGTCTCATTAACTTTCCAATTCCGCTGCGCTTCGCTTTCGGGATTGGAGTTTCACAATAAAAAAGGCGGATCACTTATGACCCGCCTTTCCCTGAATAGTTTAAAATTTGGTTAACTATTGTAACCGCTTCTCCCGACGTTTGCAATACAATTAGTTTTATTCTTGCATTCCCCAGATGACGCATTACTTATTTTCCATCAGAAGCGGTTCTTCGCCAGCATCAACCACCTTTTTAGTTTTAATCACTGGTATGACCCCCAAAGCAAGCTTTGGAAACGTTTCGCAGCAAGCTGCTGGGTATTATACCCTCCGCTTCGCGGGATTGTTCGACTTACAAATTTCAACGTGTGACCTTCAGGTTATTCACTTCGTTTTTGAAATTTGAGTCTCACAATAAAACTACATCGCGTTTCTTTAATACTTTTAACTACCGTGCCCATGATGGGTTTATTTAACTGAAATCTTAATCTTTTAACTAAAAGATTTTTTTACATTTTGGTTAATTTTATCATTTAATTTTGAAACAATCAAGAAAAAAATCAATATATAGCGGTTATTAAAAAAATTGCCACAATAAGTGGTATACAATAATTTTATCCGGAAGTTTGCGCAGGTATCTACGATATGCTCTGGATACAAATGATCTCATCTGTATATGCGACACGATGGCAAGAGCACTCGGTGAAATGAACAGCATCTTTCGAATCACGCCGTCCGGATTCCACGCGTATTTGCATTACCATATTTTTACGTGTGTGGCTGTGCCCCCTTTGATTTTTAAACACAGAGCAAGCGATATTCCAACAGAGAAGCCCTTTTCTTTTTTGACTCCGACCGCCACAATAATATATAAGAAACAATATTCAATAACTCTTTTTTGGAGACCACAATGAAAGAAACGATTAGAAAAGATATCCTCAGACAAGTAGCGGCAGAGCCTTTCGCGAAAAAATTCGGCTTGCAGTTAATTGACCTTCAGGAAGGTTACGCCAAAGTGGAAATGGTTTTTACGCCTGACATGGAAAACATGTTCGGCATGGCGCACGGCGGGGCCGTGTTCGCTTTGATTGATGAAGCTTTTGAAGTCGCTTCCAATTCTCACGGAACAATGGCTGTGGCCTTGAACATGAATGTAAATTATATGGCATCACCCGCTAAAGGTTCAAAGCTGACCGCCGAAGCGAAGGAAATCAGCAAAACTAAAAAGACCGCCGCCTACAACATTATTGTGACGGACGATAAAAATAATCTTATTGCCTCCTGCCAGTCCATTGTTTATCGCATGGAAAAGCCGCTGCCATTTCTCGAAAGCTAAAATACTCGACGACATGAAATACACAAACAATCCCGCGTCGCTTCGCTCCTGGGATAATTCGACTAACGCTTCAAACTTCACTTAGTTCGTTTTCAGCGAGTCTCATTACAACTGTCAGATATTACTGCACTGTACTTGTAATATCTGAGTTTCATTAGAATTGGAGTTTCACAAAAAAAGAGGCAGGAGCATTTCTGATCCTGCCTACTGGTGTTATGAACTGCTTATGTCCTTCGTTACTTGTTAATTTTCTTTTAGACATTTGATGATCTATCGAATGTCATCCGATCTCATCGCCCGACTATTATCATCTCATGCTCAGCAGCTTCCTTGCTACCACCACGCGTTGAATCTCGTTGGTGCCTTCGTAAATCTGACAGATTTTCGCGTCACGCATATGGCGTTCCGCCGGATATTCCTTGACATAACCGTAGCCGCCGAAGATCTGCACGCATTCGATCGCCGCTTTCATCGCAACATCCGAGGCATAGTATTTGGACATGGCCGATTCTTTTTCAAAATCCTTACCTTTATCTTCCAGCCAGGCCGCCCGCAAAAGCAGCAGCTCCGCCGCGTCCAGTTCGGTGGCCATATCCGCCAACTTGAATTGAATGGCCTGATTGGCAGAAATGGGTTTGCCGAACTGAATACGTTCTTTGGCATATGCAGTGGAGTCTTCCAGGCAGGCGCGACCAATCCCGCAGGCCTGCGCGCCGATGCCGATGCGCCCGGCGTTAAGACCGGCCATCATCTGCTGGAACCCTTGCCCCTGCTTGCCCAGCAAATTGGCCGCCGGAACTTCCGCGTCTTCAAAAACCAGTTCGGACGTGCCGGAAGCGAGTATTCCGAGTTTTTCTTCTATCTTGCCCACTTTGAAGCCCGGTGTTTCCTTTAAATCCACAATCAGATTGATGACGCCTTTGTAACCCAGGGATGAGTCAGTGGTTACCGCCAAAACGCAGTAGCGCGCGACATTGCCGTTGGTGATAAACGTCTTGGTGCCGTTGACGATATACTTGTCGCCTTTGAGCTCCGCCTTGCAGCGCAGCGCAGCCGCGTCGGAACCCGCACCAGCTTCCGTAAGCCCATAACAGCCTTCCACAAGGCCTCCCGCGACAGGTGTAAGGAATTTCAGTTTCTGCTCATGAGTTCCGAAGGTCTTGACCGGGTGGCCATAGAGCGTATTGTTGACGGACACAATCACGCCGCAACTAGCGCAGGCTTTGGAAATCTCGATCATGGCCATGACATAGGTAACATTGTCCATGCCCGCTCCGCCATATTCGGTGGGGACGGACACGCCCATGATACCCATTTCGCCGAGCTTCCGGCAAATCTCTTCGGGATGACGATGCGTATGGTCCAGTTCCGCCGCAACCGGTTTAATTTCCGTTTCAGCAAATTTCCGAACCATGTCCTGAACCATTAATTGTTCTTCTGTGGGTGCAAAATTCATTTATCTTCTCCTATCATAGATTATTTATATCAGCTTGCCTTTGCGAGCCGCCTCAAATACTTGTACCATATGTTAAGTTAGAGTTCATCCATTTTTTGATTATTGTTGAAACTCCAATTCCGAAAGCGAAGCGTAGCGGAATTGGTAAGTTAATGAGACACCAATGTGACAAGTGAAACGCAGTCAGATTGGTTAGTCGAATTATCCCGCGCAGCGGAGGGGTTTAATACCCCGCAACTTGCTGCGGAATCTGTTTCCAAAGCTTGCTTTGGGGTTCATACCCGTGATTTCCGATTGAAATGTTGCGTGAATCGGGAAGATAAGAAAAACAACTTTCAGGAAGAAGTGCTTGCTGAGTTTACCTACTATTGTTCAGTAGTAAGCAGTCGTCAAAATTGATGATTACCATTCGTAATAAATGATAGAGTATGCCTACTAAATCAGCGGCATAATCCTTTGGTATTTGCGACTTCCAATAATTTACAATTCCCCAATTCACAGGCTTTTCGTGCGTCACTGCAGCAGGAGATTTTATCGCCCTGATTTAGATAAATAATGCCCCTGTTGAAGTAGGCAGGTGCAAAACCCGGTTTGATTTCGATCGCCCGGCCATAATCCTCGATCGCCTGCCTGTAATTGCCGAGGTTGTTATAGGCATTACCCCTGTTATTATAGACATCTGCAAAACCAGGTTTGATTTCGATCGCCCGGCCATAATCCTCAATCGCCTGCCTGTAATTGCCAAGGCTTTTAAAAGAAATACCCCTGTTATTATAGGCCTCTGCATATCTTGGTTTGATTTCGATCGCCCTGTTTAAATCCTCAATCGCCTGCCTGTAATTGCCAAGGCCGTTATAGGCAGCACCCCTGTTATTATAGGCACTTGAATTACCAGGGTTGATTTCGATCGCCCTGTTTAAATCCTCGATCGCCTGCCTGTGATTGCCTAGATCATTATAGGCACGGCCTCTGTTATAATAGGCATCTGCATAATCCGGTTTGATTTCGATCGCTTGCCCATAATCCTCAATCGCCTGCCTGTAATTGCCGAGGTCGTTATAGGCAACACCCCTGTTAATATAGATGAGCCAATTATAATCAGTGACTTTCAAAGTGTGATCATACAATGTAATGCTGTCCTGCCAGTATCCGGCTTGTGTCCATGTTTTAATTGATAGGCACAAAATGATCAATATAGATAATGTCAAAAGGATTTCTTTCCGGTAGTTCCATTTTTTTAAGAGATCCGGAACACCCCATGCCACCATGATGAATAACCCTATCAGGGAAATATAAGTGTATCTGTCCGCCATAGCCTGAGAACCGGCCTGCAATATACCAATGACAGGCACAAGCGTACCTATATACCATAGCCAACCTGTTACCAAATAAGGAGATTTCTTTGCCCTCCAGAAAACTACCAAGGTTATAGCGATAAGGAGGAATACCGACCCCACAACCTGCCAGGGAATCAATACCCCCGGATGAGGGTAAAAGACGGCAAGATTACTCGGCCAGATCGCATTTCCCATGTAAGCGATATAGGAAACGAAGGCATTCCCAATACGAACAACCAATGGAAGCACTTCAATGGATGGGACAGCTCCTGCGCTTTGTGCAGCGAGGTATGTTACGATACTGGAAAGGATTGCCAGAACAAAAAGGGGAACTTTTTCCCGGAGCAGAGGATAGATCAATGACCACTTATATTCAGGATCGGCTGGTTTTTTAACTTCCAATATCTCCTTTACAGCATCCTTCTTTTTTGATTTCTTTTTTTGTTTGTCGGAAGATGTGATCTGATATGCTTCAGTCTGAACTTTGTGATCCGGTTTTATCTCCTGAAAACGCCGCAGGGGCCAGTAATCCAGAAGCAGCAGGACAAAAGGGAGGGTTACCAGCATGGGTTTTGCCATCAGGCCCAGGGCGAAAAACAGCAAGACAAGAACATATCTCCGGAATCCCGGAGATTCTACATAATAACTGTACGCTCCCATGGTGAGCATCCAGAAAAAAGTGGAAAGAACATCCTTGCGCTCTGTTATCCAGGCAACAGACTCCACATGGAGGGGATGAATCGCAAACAGACAGGCCACAAAGGCGCTCGGCCAGAGTGTCTTTGTCATCCGGTGGAATATAAGAAAAAGGAGCAGGGTGTTCATGACATGGAAGAGAAGATTTATCAGATGATAGCCTTGGGGGTTAAGCCCAAAGATCTGATAATCAAGCATCAAGGACAGCCATGTTACCGGATGCCAATGGCCTACCTTCGCCAATTCAGAAGAAAAGGCCTGTCCTATACTGTTCCAATTCAGACCGGTTTGTACATAAGCATTTTCATATACGTAATTATTGTCATCAAGGTTGATAAAGCCGCAGTCCTTGAGTTGCCAAAAGGCGATAACGGTTAGTATCGCCAGAGCCAGGCAAATCAGGACAGGTATTAAAATCTTATGTTGGGTTGCTTTTGAGTTTAACATTTCTCGTGAAGTTGACATTGTTTCTTTGTCTTTCGTTCAATCCAAATTTCGAAAATCTTTCAAAAGTGCTTACCACACATTAAGCTAGAGTTCAGTTTTTTAATTATTTCCGACCGAAAGGTTGTATAAATTGGGAAAATAGGAAAATCAATCTTTCAGGAAGAAGTGCTTGCTGAGTTTACCTACTATTGTTCAGTAGTAAGCAGTCGTCAAAATTGATGATTACCATTCGTAATCAGTTTTTGAGTGCACCCACTAAATCAACTGCAATATCCCTTGACTTTAGCTTTTTCTAATCCGCTGCAATTTCCTAATTCACACGTTTTTTTAACATCAGGGCAACCCTGTCCTTTGTTACCCTGCAGTAAATAAAGAAGCCCCCTGTTGCAATAGGCATCGGCATAATTCGATTCCAGACGAACTACCTGATTATAGTCCTCAATAGCTCTCTGATACTGACCAAGATTAACATAAGCATTTCCCCTATTATAATAGGCCAAAAAATAATCCGGTTTTAATCGGATAGCTTCACTATCGTCCTCGATGGTACGCAGATACTGGCCGTATAGTAAGCACTTCCCCTTTTGTTATACGCCTCGGCATTATTCGGCTGTAGTTTAATGGCATTGTTCAAATATTCGATAGCCTTTTTCGGATCAGTATATTGTCTTCCATTCCATAATAGGTCTGATTTATTAATCCAATCCAATGCCGTCTCTTTCTTTCCCGAGCAGGAACAAAGAAAAGGTTAAAACAATAAAGATGAAAATGATAATTTTACGCATACCCCCCCTTTTTATAAACCAATTCACCGTTAATTAAGGGGTTTCATATCATAACTCTAAAAAAAGATAAATCAATTATTACGAATTGAAATGTTGTGTGAATTGAAAAAATAAGAAAAACAAACTTATAGGAAGTAATAAATAAAAATCCAATTTCCGAATCGTCAGAATTGTTGATTGTACCTACAAAGTTACAATAATGGACGATTGTTAGAATTGAGAATTACTATTCGAAAGGTGCAACGATTAAAAATATGACGATGAGATAAGTATATTTTTTATTCACGAACAAGAAACATACAAGTAAAATTAAACAAAAGTAACCAATTAATTATCTTTATTTTTTATGTAACCAATCATAAAAGGAAGATACTTTTTCAGAAAGATAACGAATGGAACACATAATAACAGTGTTATAAAGGTGATAGAAGCACATCGCATGAATACTGAAAAGCGATCGTCATTATCTGAAAAAATATTCATACTGTAATTGATAAAGAAGATATTTGCAAAAAGGCCAAGTATCCCATTCAATCCCATAAGGGTTAATGTATTCTTCCCCAAGAAGCTCATAAAACTGAACGAAGGCATTATTCGGGATGCCAAAATAATGCATATTGAACCTGCTAAGGCTGTTAAGGGGAATAGGAGAAAACTGCCATATCCACCAAAGGCGAATATAGACACAGGATATAGCTTGAACGGTCCATTATTCAGGTTGAATGTGGCGAATAAACACGTGGCAGTGAGCAGGAGTAAAAAGACGTTCAGCCATGGATTCATTTTTTTATTAAAAACCAGGTAGGGAGCTATGAGGTTTCCGAAAAGATAGAAACTGTAGGCAACCAGTGCTTCATGGATAAACCAACAATCCGGTATGGTTATATATTGATTTATGATGTCTGCCTTGTATGAGAGACCCCAGCCCATGACGTAAAACAAGACCATAGCCATGCACATCACTATTCTGCTTTTACGGAGAACCGGGGACAGAAGATAGTGGATTACTTCTACAGAGAGAAGACAAGCCAGAAACCATGTTATAGTATTAAAGTCGGTCTACCAGCAAGGAGAGAGATAGAGCGAAGTTTGGAAGAACTGGCTGACATTGATGCTTTGGTTCGATATTTTTGCAAATATAAATAAACATGGCAGGATAAGGATGTTAAAGAAAAAAAAGGGCACTATCCTTGTCATGAATTTGTTTTTCATAAACATGAATAACTTGCGATGTTGAGTTTCTTTCACAAGATAGCCAGATAAAAGGAAAAATAATGGCATGTGAAACAAATAAATCAGCTTGTACTGTAAACCTGTTGCGGGAATACCATAATAAGTCTGGAATATCTTTTCGACTATGTGACCATAAAAGACAAGTATGATTCCAAGTGCTTTCGCATTGTCAACCCATGATATCCTCTGTGTTACATTTCCCGCGTTTATATTTTCATGGGGTGCGTCGTTGCGTAATTTTTCCTTCGCTTTCTTTCTCTTTTTTAGCAGTACTCGGCAATTTAGCTTCGCTTCTTTTTTCTTCATTTTATAAAATTATATGAATAAAGATTTTGTGTCAAAGTAAATATTGACCACAAAATGTGAGGTGTCGATGTTTGTTATGTGTGAATTGTGTTTATTATTGATTGAAATGTTGTAAGAATTGTGTTTTGCCCTTCTGCTATCACGCCCCGCCACAAAATTGGGAAAATAAGAAAACAACATTACGTTTTAGCTTCTCCTTACTAAATCAGCGGCATAATCCTCTGGTATTTGCAGCTTCCAATAATTTACAATTTCCCAATTCACATGATTTTCGCGCGTCGCGACAGCCGGAGATATTATCGCCCTGATTTAGATAACCAATACCCCGATTATAATAGAGCTCTGCATATCTCGGCTTGATTTCGATCGCCCTGTCATAATCCTCAATCGCTTGCTTGTGATTGCCGAGGCCGTCATAAGCATTACCCCTGTTATTATAAGCTTCTGCATAAGCCGGTTCGATCTCAATCGCCCTGCTGCAATCCTCAATCGCCTGCCTGTAATTGCCGAGGCCGTTATAGGCATTACCCCGTTTATTATAGGCAGCTGCAAAACCAGGGTTGAATTCGATCACCCTATTTAAATCCTCAATCGCCTGCCTATAATTGCCGAGTCCAGCATAGACATCACTCCTATTATTATAGGCAGCTGCAAAACCAGGGTTGATTTCGATTGCCCTGCTATAATCTTCAATCGCCTGCTTGTAATTGCCGAGGCGGCTATAAGTAGCACCCCGGTCATAATAAAGGAGCCAATTATTATCAGTAATTTTCAAAGTGTGATCAAACAATGTAATGCACAAAATGATCAATATAGATAATGTCAAAAGTATTTCTTTTTGGTGGTTCCATTTTTTCAAGAGTTCCGGAACACCCCATGCAACCATGATGAATAACCCTATCAGGGGAATATAGGTGAATCGGTCCGCCATGGCCTGACCGCCGACCTGCACTATACCAATGACAGGCACAAGTGTGCCTGCATACCACAGCCAACTCGTTGCCAAATAAGGAGATTTCTTTGCCCTCCAGAAAACTACCAAGGTTATAGCGATAAGGAGGACTACCGACCCCACAACCTGCCAGGGAATCAATACCCCCGGATGAGGGTAAAAGACGGCAAGATTACTCGGCCAGATCGCATTTCCCATGTAAGCGATATAGGAAACGAAGGCATTCCCGATACGAACAACCAGGGGATGGACGTCAGAATAGATAGCTCCTGCACTTTGTACGGTGAAGTATGTTACGATACTGGAAAGGATTACCAGCGCAAAAAAGGGGACTTTTTCCCAGAGCAGAGGATAGATCAATGACCATTTATATGCGGGATCGGCTGGTTTCTTTACTTCCAATGTTTCCTTGACGGCATAGTTCTTTTTAGATTTCTTTTTTTGTTTATCAGAAGTCATAGACTTCAATACTTCAGGCTGAACTTTTTGATCTGGTTGTATTGTTGAAACTCCAATTCCGAAAGCGTAGCGTAGCGGAATTGGGTAAGTTGAACAATCCCGCGCAGCGGAGGGTTTAATACCCGTGATTTCCTGAAAACGCTGCAGGGGCCAGTAATCCAGAAGCAGCAGTACAAAAGGGAGGGTTACCAGCATCGGTTTCGCCATCAGACCCAGGATGAAAAAAAGAAGGACAAGAGAATATCTCCG
>JBEKRZ010000043.1:0-15051 GCA_049517435.1 Smithella sp.
CTCGAGCCAGGGATTCATGCAAATCATTGCTGGCACGAAAACATATGAGGCTGTCTTTTTTCATGAGGATACCTTATATTCAATAAATATCTAAATCAACTATAAAAAGCATAAACTGTGCCTGGCGAATTATTTCCGGCCGGTTATTGATGTTAAGCCTCTCAATCACTGTCTTTTTTTACTTAAAAAACTACAATAATAGGGATGAATTGTTTTCCTTATACAGCGCATACGTTGAATTGTAAAGAATTACGACGGCAAATACTCTCACTTTCATTTTGAGCCGTCTCATTATTTCCAGAGCGGCTTTTTTTATTTCAATTTATAAATTATCGAAAAGTATAGAAGGATGGATCAAATCTTTGTTTGGTTCATTAGCGCTGTCGGATACAACAATTCAAATGGTAATCCTCAATTCTGACAACTCTCTGCTACCGAAACATAGTAGGTGAAAGAAATAATTCTGATGGTTCGGGAATCGGAATTTTGTTTCTTTCTTCCTGAAACAAAGCGTACAGCGATTTTGGCAAGCATACTATCTTTCAAAAAGTAATCCTTATCGAATCTTCATAATAAGTATTGACTATTAATTTTCCCCAATATATTGCACTTGATATCAAAAATCAAAGCATGTTTGATTTTTGACAAAAACATCTTTTATGAAGGAGAAGCGGGAGCGGAAATAACCTAATGACATAGAAGATAATAGGGAAGGATCCATTATAATGAACATAACCATCATTTCTCTGGGGACACGCGGTGATGTGCAGCCCTACATTGCTTTGGGCTTGGGTTTGAAGAAAGCGGGGCATAATGTCAAGTTGGCCACCCATGGCGAGTTTTCATCATTTGTAGCTGACTATGGTCTGGACTTTTTCCCGGTGGAAGGCAATATCCAGGCGCTTTTGGAAGGAGATGCGGGGAAAGGCATGCTGGGATCTGGCAATAACAAGTTCAATTTTTTCCGCCATTTTGCGGTACTTGCCAGACCGCTGATGAAAAACATCATGGTTGATTCCTGGAAGGCCTGCCAGGGAGCTGATGTGATCCTTAATTCCTTCTTTGGATTGTTTGCGGCAAAATCCATTGCGGAACGGTTAGGCATAACATACTATCCGGCAATGATTTTCCCGGACACCCCTACAAACGTATTTGCCCATAACCTGTTTCCTCCGGAGATCCGGCTTGGACCCATTTACAACCGTTTGACCTACTCGATGATCGAACGAGCCTTCTGGTACCTGTTCCGTAGCACATTCAACGACATCAGAAAAGAAGTGCTGGATTTGCCGCCCATCAAGAAGAATCCGTTCCGTCAGATGCGCAAGGAGCGCGTCCCCGTTCTTTATGGGTACAGCGCCTCCATTCTCCCCCGACCCAAGGACTGGAAGGACTGGATTCACGTGACAGGGTACTGGTTTTTGGACAGCCACAATGTCTGGCAACCGCCCGAAGACCTCGTTGATTTTCTGAAATCCGGGACAAAACCGGTTTACATCGGTTTTGGAAGTATGAGTAACCGTGATCCTGAAAAAACGACAGGCACTGTCATCAAAGCGCTTCAAATCGCCAAACAGCGCGGTATCATCACCAGCGGCTGGGGGGGGCTTGTGAAGAGCAGTCTACCTGACGAGGTGTATCATATCGATTCAATCCCCCACGACTGGCTGTTTCCACAAACGTCTGTTGTTGTCCATCACGGTGGAGCCGGAACGATAGGTGCAGGTCTCCGTGCGGGCTGTCCGACCGTTGTTATCCCGTTTTTTGCCGACCAGCCTTTCTGGGGGCGATGTGTCTACGAAGCCGGGGCGGGACCCAAACCCATTCCACAGCATAAGCTGAATCCGGAGACCCTGGCTCACGCAATCTCGGCGGCGGTGTGCAACAAAACCATGAAACAGAATGCAATGGACATTGGAAAACGCATCCGCAGTGAAAATGGCGTGGAGCGAGCCGCACAGCTTGTCCATCGCTTTGTGCAAGAAAAGAAAACAGGATAGACATTGCATGCCGGTTTTTTATTATTACTGGTACTCTAAAAAATGACGTCAAACAGAATTTATATAGCAACGGAAAAATTCTTAAGCGGTTGCAATTGTGCTCATTCGGGGGCAGTTCCTGAATCTTGAATTTGAGCGTAAGACGCGAACTGTAAAGTGATGTAAAGTTGGGCAAAATGAATGATTGCCCAACAAGGAGGTACACCGGACGTGGTAGGAAGGCGCGTCATGCCGGTGACCAACACGTTGCACCTTTCAAATAGTAATCCTCAATATCAATATTCTTCAAAAGTGTTTCTTTGTAGGTGTAAGAAATAAGAAATGAAACTTAATTCGACTGAGTTTATAAAATCAAATATTGATCAGTTTTTATTATAATAGACTGTGCCTATTTTTGTGCCCACCATATCTGAATTGCTTCCAACTCTAACCAACTGTATCCAATTATGAATTTTTTAATTTGTTCAAGCGTAACAAACATTTAAAAAGAAAAACGGGTGGTTATTATTCCACCCGTCTTTCATTTGTATTGGTCTTAAAATCCCTCGGTCCTTGAGGCTGTGCGGGTTCAATTCCCGCCCCAGCACCAGTAAAATCAAAGGCTTGCACTTTATTAATAATTTGTAAGCCTTTTTTGTTTTCCGCAATACGCGGTTTTGTCCCCACTCTGTCCCCACTATTTTGAAAAGAACACCTTTAATCTGCATCATGCTTGGTCCGGCTTATCGTTTATTCTATTACTGTTTTATTCAATGTCCAGGTTGAATTACCCGCCATCGGTTCAGAATCTCTTTTTACTAAAAACGAACAAAAAGAATGCTTCAGACCGAATGGTGGGGAGACCTTTTTTTCATAAATAGAGGTAGGGAGAGTATCTATATACCCCACCCTCGTGCACGTTAAGGCTCTTGGGAAATTTCCCCTAGCGGCACCACCGTCGTTCCAAAGTTACATTGCTATATCAAATTCGACCCCCGAAAAATTTCAAAAAATAAAAGTAGTTTCTTTATTCCTGTAAGTGAGCATTTAGGATTTTTAATGGACATGCTTTCTTTCAATCCGTAATAAACACAATCCATACCTCTATATTGTGGCCAATATTTAATTGACATAAAAGCGATATTTTTTTAGGCTTATAACCAATTAAAGCAAATTCTTATCTCTGACTGCGTTGAAGGAAATTGATGAAGTTGATCCAAAGATTTAAGAATCTGATATCGGATTTGTATTTGAGTGCACAGTGCGGTTTGAAACTCTCTAGATTGGTGGCCTATTCTATTGGTTTTTTTATTCTTCTCAATGCAGGAAGCGCGTTTTGCGAGGATTCCAAGAACGATTGGAATAGAATATCAGGGCCAATCTCTATTGTAGAACAGTCTCCGATTCAACTCCTGTTTCTCCAGCCGACCCCTGACAGGGCTGAAACTTACCCTAAAAACAGATTTTCACTCAGCCTTACCACCTCTCTGACAAATACGCTTCTGTGGAAAAAATCGGATAACTATTACGGCTATATTGATATGGAAATGATTAGGGCCGACATGGAATTAAGGTACGGGATCTTTTCAGGGATTGAAATCGGCATGTCCGTACCCTTTGTTTACGGTTCTGGCGGCTTTTTGGATCATGGTATTCTGGAGTTTGAAAAATTGTTCAATGCTTCGAGAGATTTAAGGGAGAAGGAAGATAAATACGGAAGAGCCAATAACTATACGTTTTTTGTAGAGAAGAATAACAAGGTCTTTATTGAAGGCAAAGAATACTCTTCGGGGTTGGGGGATATTGCATTAAGGGTGAAAGGGAAGATATTGGATGAGGGGGACGTTGTTCCATGTCTGAGTGCACGGTTCTCTGTTAAGATTCCAACTGGAGATGAGGACAGGGCATTTGGAAGCGGAGCAGTGGATTACGGGTTCGGCCTGTTGCTTCAAAAGACAGTTAATAAGTTTACCACCTATTTGAACGCCGATGTTACCTTCCCGGGCCAAACCTTCAAACAAGTTGATGTCTCACTGAGGCCGTTCTATGATATTATGTGGGGAACGGAGTATAAGCTAAGTGAACATTTCTCAGGTTTAATGCAGCTATCCTATATAACCCGTCCATTTGAGCATACAGGCCTTGATATGCTGGATGATGGAATATGCGATCTATTGCTGGGCGTAAACTATACGACAAAAATCGGATTATATATGCAAATAGGATTAATAGAGGATGTTTTTGATTCTCCAGATTCCGGTGCTGATATAACCTTTTTTCTAAACGTGGGGAAGAACTTCTAATAACAAGCAGTCGTTGACATCGTAAGTATCTTCATTACGGCATCAATATCTGTTTGTCTTGACCCTTTTTATTTCCTCGACGTTAGTGCCAGTCGCGGTCAAAGACAATTTGAGGATGAACTCGCACTATTGAAAGAGGTCTATGAAAAGAATTATGAGAGAATGAAACAAAGAATAGCATCCAAACAATGAAATCCAACGTATGTCTTACGCTCACGGCTAATTTTTTCGTTGCACCTTTCAAATCGTAATGCTTAACATCAAAAATTTTCAAAGTCGTTTGTTTGTAGATATAACAAACAAGCACTTTCTTCCTGTAAGGTTGTTTTTCTAATTCAGACAATTCATGCAACATTTCAAAAATTATCCTTATTTCGTTGTTATAATTTTTACCTTGACAAACTACTGCTTTGAGTTTATTTTCAATCTGGTAATACCACCAGCCACTTGGCTGAAAAAAGGGGATGAAATGCTTGAACAACTACTTGAACCGATAAAAACCGATAGACTAAAAGATGTATTTGTCATCCGCTTTGAGGAACTAATTCTTTCCGGACAATTCAAGATCGGTCAGAAACTCCCTTCGGAAAGGGAACTTGCCCTTCAGTTAGGCGTGAGCCGCCCAGTGGTGCACGAAGGCCTTGTTGAACTGGCTTCACGCAGTCTAGTTTCGCTCAAACCGCGCATTGGAGCCGTTGTCAATGACTACCGGAAAGAGGGATCAATAACACTCCTTTCTTCACTGATACAGTATCAAAAAGGAAAACTGGAGACGCAGCTTATGGATAGTTTGCTGCAAATGAGATTGCTGATGGAGACGGAATTTACGAGCTTTGCTGCGCAAAACCGGACAGAGGAACAGATCAGAGAGTTTCATCAAATACTACAAAAAGAAGAAGCCACCGATTATAGAAATATTCAAACTATCACTGATCTGGATTTTGAATTTCATCTGCTTATCGCTATTGCTTCAGGCAATACTGTTTATCCACTTCTGCTCAATTCTTTTCGTCAGGTATACACAAATCTTTCCGGACAGTTTTTTAAGGATTCGCAGGTCGTCAACGTCGTCCGAAAATATCATCATGATTTAGTGCGGGCTTTGGAGGCAAAAGATGCAAAAAAGGCCGTATCGATAATGAAAACGCTACTTCGTCATGGAGAAAAATATCTGCGCAAAATGATCGATAGTGAGACTAGCTGATAATGAGACCCAAGCTTCAGAAACAAAGTGAACTGAAGCTTGCTGGACGTAATGAGGCTAAAACTTCAAAAGCAAAGAGCATTGAAGTTTTTTAAGCCGAATTATCCAATAGCTAAAGACTATTGGAAATTATCCCAGGCGCGTATCGCCGCGGGATAATGAAAAATAGCCATTTTGTGTATCATCTTTAAAAGGGAGGTTGTTATGAATACAGTTTCAGCGCCAGAACATACAATGAAAGAACCCAAGGGATTATCTGAACGTGTCCAGTGGCTGCGTGATTATTATTTCCGGGGCACCCAACGTGCTTGGAACAATGAATATACATCATGGACTACAGGAACTCCCTGGGACATCATCTATAATGAACTGACCTTTTATATTGTGCCGGAGACATATACGCTGCTCACCACGCTGGGCGCTTCCTATCTTCAGGCGGCAAGACCCGTTGCGCTGCATCCGGATTTCTGGCAGTGGCCGCGGGTGCAGCGGCGGGCCTGGTTTGTGAAGGAAGTTATAGTCAATCATGTACCGCAGGAAATACTGCAGGGGGATCTGTTGGCTGGTGCCAGATTTAACATTCAGACATCCATGTGCTTTACGAAAGAGGAAAGCAGTCAGTGGTTGCGGCAGGTAAAGGGTAAAAATGGCGCCAGGGCTAAGATGAAATGGTTTCATGATCATGGTTACGGAAATGCCGGCGCCACGAGCGGTCATCTTATTCCCGGGTACGAACGAGTGCTGAAAATCGGCTGGAAGGGTGTATACGCCGAACTTCTTTCCCTTTTCAACGCGCTGGAAGTTAAAGAGCGCGAGGGCGCAAAAGGAGCACAGCTTAAGGCCATGATGACAGCTTCCACTATGGCGCGTGATCTTGCTTTAAAATACAAAGATCTGTGTTTTGAACTCTCCCAAAAAGAGAAAGACCCGGCGCGCAAAAACGAATTAACTAAAATGGCTCAAAATTTAAGCAAAGTGTCCTGGGAGCCGGCGACGACATTCTGGGAAGCCGTGCAGGCGCTGTGGATCAACCACATGCTTGTGTTGACCGATGAAAATTATCCCGGCGCCGGGGTTTCCTTCGGCAGATTTGATCAGTATCTCTGGCCGTATTATCAGCGTTCAATTCATGAAGGTATGGACAGAGAATTTGCCAAAGAAATCCTGAAATGTTTTTGGGTTCACGCCAATACTGCCTATGATGCCATGATCCGCAACGGCAATCAGGGTATCACCGCCGGTTTCGGCCAGCTCATCACCCTGTCCGGCCTTGGCGCGGACGGTAAGGATATGACCAATGATCTTACCTATGTTATTTTAGAAGTTATCGATGAGATGTCGCCCATCCTGGAGCCCAAGCCCAACGTGCGCCTGCATCTCAACAGTCCTGAAGAGTTGTATGATAAGGTTGTGGACATGATAGAATCCAGTCAGGGAGCTCCTTTTCTGCTTAATTTTGATGAACGCTCCATGGCCGGCATGATGCTCGAGGCAAAAAAAGCAGGCCTGACGCATCTTATCAACAAAGACAATGTTCATGAATACGCGCCAGTAGGCTGTCTGGAAAACACGATGGTTGGCAATGACAGGTCGGGCACGGTGGACAACAATCTCAATTTGCTCAAGGCTGTGGAACTGGCGATGACCGGCGGAAAAGATTTGCTTCCTTTCACTGACCCCATGACCGGCAAGACTGGAACCGTCAAACAGGATGGTCCGCAAACAGGAGATGCCGCATCTTTCCAAACATGGGAAGAATTTTGGGAAGCCTACGCCGCGCAGACAAAATATATTATTCAAAGATGCGTTGATTTGTACGAAGAATCGGAATCGATACGCGCCCGTTTCTTCCCCACGCCCTATCTTTCCTGCATGGTCAAAGGCTGCGCGGAAAAAGGCAAGGATGTTACGCAGGGCGGGGCACAAATCAGTTTCACCACTCTGGAGGCCGTTACTTATGCCACAACCGTGGATTCGCTGCTGGCAATAAAATATCTGATCTTCGACAAAAAAATCTGCACAATGAAAGAATTGCTTGCCGCTCTGAAGGCTAACTGGCAGGGGTACGAAATACTTCAGGCGACGGCAAAAAATCGCGCTCCCAAATACGGCCGCGACGACGATGAAGCGGATGCTCTGGCTCGTCAAGTAATGACTCTGTGGTGCGATGAAGCCTGGCGGCACAGCACAAAATCAACCGGGCGCAGATACCGACCGGGAATGCTCAGTTGGAATTACTGGGCAGGCGATGGATACATCATGGCGGCAAGCGCGGATGGTAGGGCGAAGGGGCAGTTTTTATCCAACGCGATATGTCCTTCCAACGGAGCTGATATTAATGGACCGACGGCAAACGCGAACTCTGTCGGTAAAGTGCTCGGCGGCAAAGCCAAAGACACACAGGGTGACTGGGAAGATTACTTAAATGAACTTCCCAACGGCGCCAGCCACACAATAACTTTCAATCCTTCGATTCTGGGAAGTCCGGAGCACAAAGATAAATTCAAGGCGTTTCTGAGGGGCTACGTCCAAAACGGTGGCACTGCTCTGCAAATCAATATGCTTGATCCCGGCATGCTCAAAGACGCGCAGGATCATCCGCAGAACTACCGGCATCTCCTAGTGCGCATTACCGGCTATAATGCCTACTTTACCACAGTGGGAAGAGAGCTTCAGAATGAAGTGATCGAACGGGTGAGTCACAATAAATTTTAAGGAAGTTCCCCGATGATGGAACACAAAACAAATAAAGACGCGCGGGGCACTATCCTGGAAATAATCCGCATGTCCACCGAAGACGGCCCCGGCATTAGGACAACCGTATTCTTCAAGGGCTGTTCGCTCAATTGCTCATGGTGCCACAATCCGGAGAGTATCAGCCCCAAGCCTCAGATTCAATGGCTGGGGACAAGCTGTATCGGCTGTGGTATTTGCGTAAAAACCTGCCCGGAGTTGGCGCTGGAGAAGACCGAAAAAGGCATCATCATCAACAGGTCTTTATGCAATGGCTGTGGGTTATGTACGGAGGAATGTCCCACCACAGCCATGGAACTTTTGGGTAAAAAATGGAATGTTCATGATCTGGCCAATGAACTTATCAAAGACCGCGCGTATTTTGAACCATCCGGCGGCGGCATTACCCTTTCCGGCGGAGAGGCCGCCCTGCAAAATGATTTCTGTTTGTCTCTTTTAAAAGAACTCAAAGAGAGGGGGATTCAGACAGCACTCGATACCTGCGGGCAAGTGTCTCAGTCAGTGCTTACAAGCCTTTTGCCTTATGTTGATATTCTGCTGTATGATATAAAAGAGATTGATTCGGAGAAACACAAAAAATTTACCGGCACGGGCAACGAAAAGATTTTGGCCAATGCCATTTTTGCGGCCAACTATAAAAAAACTCATCTTACCCCCAAAACATTCTGGATACGCACACCGGTGATCCCGGGAGCTACAGACACTGCCGAAAATATTCGGGGCATAGGCGATTTTATCGGCGCAAACCTGCACGGGACAGTAGCCAGATGGGAACTCTGCGCCTTTAACAATCTGTGCCGCGATAAGTATAAGAGGTTGGGAATAGACTGGCTGTTTGCGGATAAGGAACTTTCGGAAAGATCGCTGATGGAAGAGCTTGCCCAAATCGCCCGCGGCAGAGTCACTCCATCGATTGTCTGCTGGAGCGGATCAACAAAACTTGAGCCGGCAACAAGTGAAAAATTGATTGGAAAACAAAATGCATCAATTTCCGGATGCTGAAGATTACTGAAAGGAAGGATGTCATGACTATGAAAAATAATTTTACTGAAGCGGACATGAAGGCTTTTGAGCCTGCCGAGAAAGTTGGAATTATTGCTACAGTAACACCCGAAGGTCTTCCCCATATGTCGCTTCTGACATCTGTTATGGCGGCAAAACCAGACCAGCTAACCGTTGGCGAATTCTGTCAGGGCAAAAGTAAAGAGTACATGCGGCTGACCTCGAAAATAGGCTTTGCCATCCTGACACTGGATAAAAAACTCTGGCGCGGGAAGGCCATCTGGACGCATTTAAAGAAAGAAGGCCCGGAATATGAAATATACAACAATCAGCCCATGTTCCGGTACAATACATATTTCGGCATTAACACAGTGCATTATTTCGATCTGAAGGAGACCACCGACGGCAAAACGCTTCCGCTGGCCTCCGTTGTCAAATCGGCGCTTTTGACCAAGATGGCCAAAGGCAGCGCGGCAAAAGGAAATCAGGGAAGGGTGCTTTCGTATTTTGGAGAAAATTTATTCAATGGGCTTGATTCCATAAAATTTTTATCCTTCATCGGCGATGATGACTTTCCGGTAATCATTCCAGTTATTCAGTGTCAGGCTGCCGACAGCAGTCGCCTGGCGTTTCATCCGGGCGCTTTTGGCGTCGAACTTAACATGCTCAAACCGGACATGACGGTAACCGTTTTTTGTCTAACCATGCAGATGGAGGATGTTTTGGCGCGGGGTACATTTAATGGGTATTCGCGCTATCGCGGTATTACGCTGGGTACTCTTGATATCGACTGGGTCTATAACTCCATGCCTCCCAATCACGGCCGGATTTATCCGCCGGTGCCCCTGGAGCGGGTAGTCAACTTCTAGCGCTATCAAACGGAGAAAGGTAAAAAGGAAAATGGCAGAGTGACATGTTTTTTAATTGACCTTATACTTATAGGTTGGAGTGTTTTTTTCATATTAGTTTTTTTGAGCAACCCGAACGTTATTTCCAGATAAGATAGTCCCCTCTAAATGTGAAATCAAATCTTTGCTTGGCTCATTTTTAATCTTGGGTTTCTAAAGTATACAATTGCCTTTCAAATAGTAATTCACAACATCAAGACTTTTCAAAGTTGTTTATAGGTGAAGTCAGCAAGCACTTTTTCATGTCGTCAGTGCGACTTTGTATTTCCCTCTTTTAAAAAAAAATGAATAGTGCTATTGTAATATTCAACTCATAGGAAAAAGCAAAGTTTAGATATTAAGTGTTAGACACATAAGATGCTTCAATTAAGTGTAAAATTTTAGAGAATGGTTTGAAAATCAAGAAAATGTTTTGAATAACGAACATTCTCAAGAGAGTAATTGACATGAAAAAATATATATCATCTTTGACAAATATTCGCAAAGCGGCTGAACAAGGAAACGCAGACGCCCAGTTCAATCTGGGGTTGATGTATTATGAAGGTGAATGCGTTCCAAAGGACGATGCCGAGGCTGCAAGATGGTTTTTAAAATCTGCTGAACAAGGAATTGCAACTGCCCAGTTCAATCTGGGTGAGATGTACAAAGAAGGTATAGGCGTTCCGCGGGACGATGCCGAGGCTATAAAGTGGTATCGTAAGGCGGCTGAACAGGGAGATGCAGATGCACAGACCATAATGGGTGAGATGTACAAAGAAGGCATAGGCGTTCCACAGGATGATGTCGAAGCTGTAAAGTGGTATAGTAAGGCGGCTGAACAAGGACATGAGAAGGCCAAGACCGAACTGAATATGATGTACAGAGAAGGTAAAGGAGTCCCGCAGGATGATGCCGAGGCTGTAAAGTGGTATATTAAGGCGGCAGAACAGGGAATTGCAGATGCCCAGTATAATCTGGGTTGGATGTACAATAGCGGTAAAGGCGTTCCACGGGATGATGCCGAGGCTGTGAAATGGTGGCGTAAGGCGGCGGAACAAGAACTCGCAAAGGCACAGGGCGCTCTGGGTTATATGTACCGGGCAGGTATGGGCGTTCCACGGGACGATGCCGAGGCTGTGAAGTGGTATAGTAAAGCAGCTGAGCAGGGAGATGCGAATGCCCAGTATAATCTGGGTTTGATGTACAATAGTGGTGAAGGTGTTCCACGGGACGATGCCGAGGCTGTGAAGTTGTGGCGTAAGGCGGCGGAAAAAGGACTTGCGGCTGCCTATCGCATACTGGATAAAATAAAAGATAAATAACTGTAGTAGGTGAACTCAACAAGCACTTCTTCCCTTAGCAGTAATAGATTTCAAGATCATTCAACCTAGATGAGGGAAATACGCAAACCGAGTGCGGCGGTAGCTGTGCAGGATAAGTAGATAATTTAAAAATGAGCAATGACGCAGAAATTAAGTTATACAGGACTTTAGCCGAGGCAGGTGATGCTGCTGCCCAAAACCGGTTGGGTTTGATATACCAAAATGGTGAAGGCGTTCCGCAGGACGATACTGAGGCCATCAAGTTTTATCTCAAGGCGGCTGAGCAGGGTTATGCTGCTGCTCAGAATAATCTGGGTTTAATGTACCAGAATGGTAAAGGAGTTCCGCAAGACGATGCTATGGCCATCAAATGGTATCTCAAGGCGGCTGAACAGGGTAGTGCAGAAGCCCAGAATAATTTAGGGTGGATGTACCAAAATGGTAAAGGAGTTTCGCAAGACGATGCTCTGGCCGTCAAATGGTATCTCAAGGCGGCTGAACAGGGTAGTGCAGAAGCCCAGAATAATTTAGGGTGGATGTACCAAAATGGTAAAGGAGTTTCGCAAGACGATTCTGTGGCCATCAAATGGTTTCGCAAAGCAGCTGAGCAGGGTAATGCTGCTGCCCAGAATAATCTGGGTTTAATGTACCAGAGTGGTAAAGGAGTTTCGCAAGACAATGCTGAGGCCATCAAATGGTATCTCAAGGCGGCTGAACAGGGTAATGCTGCTGCACAGAATAATCTGGGGTGGATATACCAGAGTGGTAAAGGTGTACCGCAAGACGATGCTATGGCCATCAAATGGTATCTCAAGGCGGCTGAACAGCGTAGTGCTATTGCCCAGTATAATCTTGGTTTGATGTATAGTAGAGGATTGCAAGACTATGCCGAGGCTGCAAGATGGTTTTTGAAATCTGCTGAACAGGGAATTGCGGATGCACAGTTCAATTTTGGTTTGATATTAGAAGAAGGTAGAGGCGTTCAACAGGATTCTGATGCGGCTGCGATGTGGTATAGTGAGGCGGCTGAGCAAGGACATGCGGATGCCCAGTTGAGACTGGATAAGATGAAAGATAAATCACTTTAGTAGGTGCACTTAACAAGCACTTCTTCCTGAAATGCAGTATCCCATTTTTTCATTGTAGATTTCTAATGTGAATAGTGATAATTTAATAATTATGTGAAGTCGGAGAATAAATTTCCTGAACCATTCAACCTTAAATGAGGGTAGTATGGATTGATTATTAAACCCCGTTTCTTAAAAGAGAGCGGGGTTTTTATATTTTAAGGAGAGCACACAATGAAACAAATAATTTTTACACTGTGCGTATTTATCGTCCTGGCAACCGTAGGTAATGCGGCAACTTTTTATAATTGTGTAGATAGTGAAGGGAACTCAATAATTACCGATAACCCCCCGCCCGGCGCAAAATGCAAATCTACGGAAATGGATGACGAATCCTCAGCGAGAGAGTACGATAGTACAAGCCAGCGGCAAAAAAATGATGTTGAGGTTCAACAAGAGAAGCAGCATGATAAAACGACGAGCCAAAACGAAGAGATTAAAAGATTAAAAAGTATACCACGGCCGAGTTATTGATGATATTACTTAAACCCCATTTTTGAACAGAGAGCGGGGGGGTTTATTTTAAGAAAGGCTATAAAAAATATCATTGGACAACAATGCACATGAAAAAAAATACATCATCTTTGACAGATATTCGCAAAGCGGCTGAACAAGGAAACGCACTTGCCCAGAACAATCTGGGAGTGATGTACCTAAGTGGTAAAGATGTTCCGCAGGACGATGCCGAGGCTGCAAGATGGTTTTTAAAAGCGGCTGAACAAGGAAACGCACTTGCCCAGAACAATCTGGGAGTGATGTACCTAAGTGGTAAAGGTGTTCCACCGGACGATGCCGAGGCTGCAAGATGGTTTTATAAAGCTGCTGAACAAGAACTTGCAAAGGCTCAGTTCAATCTGGGTGTGATGTACCTGAGCGGTAAAGATGTTCCACAGGATGATGCCGAGGCTGCAGGATGGTTTCTTAAAGCAGCCGAGCAAGGAAACGCAGATGCTCAGTTCAATCTGGGTTTGATGTACCATAATGGTGAAGGCGTTCCACGGGACGATGCCGAGGCTGCAAGATGGTTTTATAAAGCTGCTGAACAAGAACTTGCAAAGGCTCAGTTCAATCTGGGTGAAATGTATAAAGACGGTTTAGGCGTTCCACAGGACGATGCCGAGGCTGTAAAGTGGTATCGTAAGGCGGCTGAACAGGGAGATGCGGATGCCAAGACCATACTGGGTAAAATGATGCACAAAGAAGGCATAGGCGTTACTCAGGGCGATGCCGAGGATGTCAAGCCATATTTCACGGCAGCTGAGCAGGCAGATGCTGAGGCTCAAGTTGAGATTGGCGAAGTACACTTAGAGAGTTTAGCTATTCCGCAGGAAAATGCCGAGGCTGTAAAATTGTATCGTAGTGCGTCTGAGCAAGGAGATGCCGAGGCTCAGTTCAATCTCGGGTTGATGTACCATGCTGAGGCGATAAAGTGGTATAGTAAGGCGGCTAAACAAGGACATGAGAAGGCACAGTCAAAACTGGATAATATACACAAAGAAGACAAAAGTGTTCCGCAGGAAGATGCCGGAGCTGTAGAACCGTATTTCAAGGCGGCTGAGCAGGGAGATGCCAAGGCTCAAGTTGAGATTGGCGAAGTATACTTAGATGGTTTAGGTGTTCCGCAAGAAAATGCCGAAGCTGTAAAGCTGTATCTCAAGGCCGCTGAGCAGGCAGATGCTAAGGCTCAGGTTGAGATTGGCGAAGTACAATTAGAAAGTTTAAGTGTTCCGCAGGAAGATGCCGAGGCTGTAGAGCCATATTTCAAGGCGGCTGAGCAGGGAGATGCCAAGGCTCAAGTTGAGATTGACGAAGTGCAATTAGAAAGTTTAGGTGTTTCGCAGAGCTATGCGAAGGCCGTAAAATTGTTTCTTAAGGCTGTTTTAAAAGGAATAGCAACTGCACCGTCCAATCTGCTTAAGATGTACACGGAACGCAAAGTCGTTCCTAAGGACGATGCCAAGGCTCAAGTTGAGATTGGCGAAGTACACTTAGATGATTTAGGTGTTTCGCAAGACGATACGGAGTCTGTAAAGTCGAATCTCACGGCAGCTGAGCAGGCAGATGCTGAGGCTCAAGTTGAGATTGGCAAAGTACACTTAGATAGTTTAGGTGTTTCGCAAGACGATGCGGAGTTTGTAAAGTCGAATCTCACGGCAGCTAAGCAGGCAGATGCCACGGCTCAAGTTGAGATTAGCGAAGTGCAATTAGAAAGTTTAGGTATTCCGCAGGATGGTGCGGAGTCGGTAAAGCCGTATTTCAAGGCGGCTGAACAAGGAAGCGCAGATGCCCAGTTCAATCTGGGCTTGATGTACAATAACGGTGAAGATTTTCCACAGGACGATGCTGAGGCCGTAAAGTGGTATCGTAAGGCAGCTGAGCAGGGACATGCAGATGCCCAATATAATCTAGGTTTGAAGTACCTCTTCGGTGAAGGAGTTTCACAGGATTTTGCTGAAGCCGTGAAGTGGTATCT
>JBEKRZ010000044.1:0-12741 GCA_049517435.1 Smithella sp.
CGGAATCCGCATGGCAGGTATCATCCATGACATTGGAAAATTATCCATACCTGCAGAGATATTGTCCAAACCTACTGAGTTGATAGACATTGAATTTTCCCTGATTAAAGAACACTCTCTGATTGGATACGAGATGCTGAAGAATGTGGAATCTCCTTGGCCACTGGCGGAGATAATTTACCAACACCATGAACGGGTGGATGGTTCGGGGTACCCAAGAAACCTGAAAGGTGATGAAATTCTCATGGAGTCACGGATTCTGGCTGTCGCCGACGTTGTGGAGGCCATGGCTTCCCACCGTCCTTATCGTCCCAGCTTGGGCATTGAGGCAGCTTTAGAAGAGATAGAGAAAAATAAGGGAGTTCTTTATGACCATGCCGTCGTCGATGCCTGCCTGAGATTATTTTGGGAAAAAGGCTATCAGCTTACATAAGATAGATAAACCCATTCCTTAGAAAAACACATTTCAAATGTTAGTCCTAAATTCTGACAACTGCCCATTACTGAAACTTTGTAGGCGAATGCAATAACCAGTATATTTAAGAAAACATACATTATCTTCAATTACCCTTGCCCTATAGAGGGGGACTCATTATATTGTAATAAGAGGTGAGATTATGAAAAATAGATATTCGCCCATTTTGGTAATTATCTTGGTGTTTGGATTTATATGGGTATTTTTACTTGCGACTGTTATGACTGAGCAAAAGAAAGGAGAAAAGATTATGGATAAAAAAACAATGGTGGAAGAGGCTAAGAAAAAGATGACTCCACTTCAGTGCGATGTAGCTTTTGGAAATGCTACGGAAGCTCCTTTCAAAAACGATTACTGGGACAACCATCGAGAAGGGATTTATGTGGATATTGTGTCGGGGGAAGCCCTTTTCAGCTCTTCGGACAAGTTTGATTCCGGTTCCGGATGGCCCAGTTTTACTCGGCCCATCGAAAAGAAAGCCGTGTTGGAAAAGGCGGACAATAGTAATTTTATGAAACGGAGAGAAGTACGAAGCACAAAAGCGGATATTCACCTAGGGCATGTTTTTGAAGACGGCCCGGCCCCAACCGGTCAGAGGTATTGTATCAATTCCGCGTCATTAAAATTCATACCGAGAGAAAGAATGGCAGAATCAGGGTATGATGAGTATTTATATTTATTTGCCGATAAATCAGCACAGGATAAGGAAACGGCGATCTTTGCTGCTGGTTGTTTCTGGGGGGTGGAAGAATATTTCAGTCGGGTAAAAGGGGTAATAAAAAGTGAGTCCGGATATACTGGGGGAACTAAGCAAAACCCTACTTACGAGGAAGTCTGCACCGGTAAAACGGGGCATGCCGAATCTGTTCGGGTCATTTTTGACCCAAAGGTGGTAAGTTATGAGAGGCTTCTGCAGCATTTTTGGGAAATACATGATCCTACGAGCCTCAATAAACAGGGCAACGATACAGGCAGTCAATACCGATCCGCAATATTTTACACTAATCCTAACCAGGGAACGGCAGCAAAGGCTTCATTGGAGAAATTGGTAAAATCAGGCAAGTATTCTAAAAAAATAGTCACGGAGATTTTACCGGCAAAGGAATTTTATCTGGCGGAAGAATACCACCAAGACTATTTGAAGAAGAACCCTCATGGTTACTGCCATATCGATCTGAGAAAAGCAGCCAATAAATGATTCCCAAAAGAGTGGTTTATTTTTACCCAGTCCGGTCTAAAGAAGAATTCCCTATTTTTCTCCATAAATCATTGTTCCCACCCAGTTTCTATATACAGGCTCTTTATTCTTCTTGATAAAAGCTCCCAATTTTTCAATACCTTTATTGAACTCATTTTCAGACAAAAGATAAAAGGTTGAAACAAACTTGTTTTTTACTTTCTCCAGATATTTCAAGTCTATTGGGATTTTGCTTATAATCAACTCTTCATGTTTGATATTTTTAAATCCTGCAGTTTTAAATAAAAAATCCAATTCTGATATCTCTGGGAATCTTTTTTTATCCAGTTCAATGAGAGAAGGGAAAAATTCTTTAATAACAGGATGCAATCGTTCTATTTGATCATGGCTCGATGTCAAAAAGATAAGCGAGCCGTCGCGTAAGATACGAAAACATTCCGCAATTAAGGCCATCCTGTTTTTAATATGATGAATGACGTAGGCTCCAATTACAACATCAAAAGAATGGTCATTAAATGGCAGATCATAATCAGCGTCTACACATAAACCTTGTAATGCTTTAGCCTTTGCTTTTTTAAGCATCTGAAAAGATTTATCAATACCAGTAATATCTACTTTTACACATTTTAATAATTGAGTAGATAAATTCCCAGTTCCACAACCAAGATCTAGGATCTTCATTCCATTTTCCAACTTTCCGAATCTAATCAGTTGCCGTATTTCAGAATATACATAAGAACGGTAGTTGTCATAGGTTTTTGATATATTGGAATAATCGATTTTCATACGAATATTTATGAGATAATCTCTACAAAATTATATTCTTCTTGACCTGTCCCCGATATTTGTAACACATGTTAAGTTAAAGTTCAGAAAATATTGTTCATTACTGATTGAAATGTAGTGTGAACTGGAAAGACACGAAAACAACTTTACAGGAAGAAGTGCTTGCTGAGTTCATCTACGACTGTTCAGTAAACGTTTATCACCATCTTAAGGGTTTTGCTTTTTCATCATAATATCAAATCCTGTTCTGTCTTGGTAATGTTCTGGTTTTTTCTGACATATATATTTCTTTACGGCGAATTTCCTCAACAACCTCATCAAGCGTATGATTTTCTAATTCTATATCGTCTTTACAGGGATAATCAAGGATTTGGTTAGCTCTTAACATTAATATATCTAAGGACTCTTTTTCTCCTCTAATCTGATAGAAAGCTTCTGAAATAATTAATTCTGCAGCTTCTCTTAACGGAATCCTTTTTTTATCTATCTCATTTCCAACTATCTTAATTAAATATTCAATAAAGTTTTTATAATCGCCTTTCAAAGCTTTTTCTATATAATCAATCATAGATATACCCTCACATTGTTACTTAAAGATTTTCCATGTATGTCATCGGACTTCGCTTTCCCTATGAGTTGAATATCAGCATAGCACTATCCAAGTCAACTGACAGGGAACCTGCGATCTTCTTTTCAATGGCGTAGGTATTACTTTCTCTCTGCCGGATCAGGTTTTTTATCTTTTCGGTAGTGCCATAGCGTTGAATGAGATCTTCCATTCGTTCCGAGAGGCTTACGATCCTGTCGTGCATCACTCTCTTATCGGCGTAGTTTATTATCTCTCGCTCCTTCAATTTCTCTTGCGGATTAAAATCAAGAAGGATTACATGCTGCTCAACAATCTCGCCGACACGAGTGAATCCTAACTCTCGCAAAAGCTCTCCGCCGGATTGATCATGCGGTTCTCTTGTTTCCAGCGATCTCGTCTTGGTTATGTCATGAAGAAGTGCCGCCGCTATAACCAGGTTCCTGTTTATGGACACACCATTTTTGAGATTGTCTGTTATCACTAGGGATACACGCATCACTTGTCGAGAATGGGCAATGATGTTTGGCAACATGCAATATTTTGCCATAAGTTCATTGCATTCCTCTTGTGAAGGGATTCTATCTGTAGAAGACATAGGGCATATTTACCAAATAACAGGTTTACCTGTACCAAGTACTTGTACCACAAGTTAAATTAAAGTTCCGCATTTTTTTGATTATTACCGATTGAAATGTTGTATGAATTGGGAAAATTAGAAAAACAACATTACAGGAAGTAAGCGTCTTTTCAAGAGCATCAATATTTGCCGTGGCCTGGATATGGGAAGAACATGGGGACTTTTTTCCTGTATTCCACATAGGATGTGCCAATACGTTTTTCCAGTTCCGGCTCTTCGATCATCTTGAATTCAAAAAAAGCAATCACCACAAACAGTGGTGTGTATATGATGACTAGCGAGAACGATTGAAGCATAAAGCCTATGCCAAAAAGTATAAGAAAGATACCGGAGAGCATGGGATTTCTCGAGTAGGCATAAGGACCAGTGTCGACAAGCTTTGGTGGCGGGCTGAGAGGTATTGGTGTGCCTCTTGATTTGAAAAATGTCAACACAGACCATAGCCAAAGCCAAATTCCGGCTGCAAGTAGGGGTATGGACAGGACAAGATTTGCCGGCGATGGTGGCCATGTGTTTAAGCTCAATAGTTTGTCGGATACAAGTGCAAGAAAGATGATGAAAAGAACCGCGCCGGAAAATAACAGACCACATAGAAAGGTCAAAAGGCCATGATATTTTTCCCTCATGGTTGCTTTCCGGTAGATAAAGTCGATAATGCTGTCACGCAAACGCGCCATTAATCTCCCTCTCAACAAGGATACTTTCATTTGATAAGAAATCACTTCTGTGAAGTAAAAGTTTACAATGGACAGCCATGTATATCAAAGAAATGATTACCACAAGGTGTAACACTTAACCAGTATTTTAAAGAAAACATATATTATAAAAATATTTTTTTTATCGTTAAGAAAATATCGCATCTAACACCTACAACTACTCAGAATTGGGTAGTTGTCAGAATCGAGAATTACCACTTGTAATCATGTTTTTCTACGGGATTGGCTTCTTCATTTTATGTAAGCTGATATCCTTTTTCCCGAAGTAATTTCAGGCAAGTATCCGCGACAGCATCGCGAACCGAACTCCGGTAAAATTGAAGATCAAGCTGATAAAAAAACCCGTGCTGTTAAGACCGCTCGGTAGAAATCTTTATCTTCAAAACCGGCCACATTGCAGTCAAGACGCAACAATTTTTATTCAGTCATAAATATCTGTTAGTTATTAATTCTCACATTCAACTAAGTTCAATTACAGAATAAAGTCTCTTGACTTTTTAAAATAACGCTGTTATCTTAACGCTGTTATTTTAATGTCAGGAGACTATGATGCCTAAAATACCTATGACAAAAGAAGAAGTAGATAGTACTCGAGGAAGGATTTTAGACACAGCTCTTGATATAATTATTAAGGAAGGATTCCATAATCTCAGTGTACGTAAAATAGCATCACGATTAAATGTCACTGCTACGACAATTTATAATTACTATACCAATAAAGATGAAATCAATCTGATGATCCGGATTAGAGGATTCGAGAAGCTACATGATATGCTGAGTAGGCGCGCAGCTCCATTTAACAATATTGAAGGCAGGATCAAAGCCATGATTCGTGCTTATATTGAATTTGGTCTGACCAATTCCAGCTACTATGATATAATGTTCAACCTGCACACACCAAAATATCTGGACTACGTGGGCACAGATATCGAACCCCTTGCTTATACGGAAAAACAAAAGGCTTTAAAATGTCTTTCTCTTTTTATAGAGCCTATCAGCGCGTACATCCCTGCAAAGGGAAAGAGAAAGGATCATTTTATTTTATTTCAGATTGTTAAATGGTGGTCTGATATGCATGGCGTTATCACGCTTTGCAACAGCCGTTTATTCCATGAAGTACTGGATGACGTAGATTCCTTCATCAAGGAACGAACTTCAGACATGATTGAAAATATAATCAAACTTAAAGAAAGTTTCGATGAAGGAGAAACGCTTTTTTAAAAAAATATATAACTATTATTGGGGGTACACCATGCACAAAGTTCTGCCCGATACTCAAAAAAGTATTACCAACACACTGGCCAATCTGTTTTTTAAATTCTTTGCTTTAAACTTCAACAAGCGTCCGTCATTAAATAAATACCTGAAATGCGATGAAGGCTGGCTCAATTTTACCTTCGGCATAAAGACTGAAAACGGCAGCGTTCAACAAGCTCTGCGTTTTGAAAACGGAAAGGTCAGCGTACTGACTAACATTCCAAAAGAAATGGACTCTCAACTTATTTTCGTGGATGAAAACGCGGTCAAAGAAGCGGCCACTCAACCTCCTAACAGATTGATGCTGGCCTTGATGGAAAACAGAATGGTCACCATCGGCAACCTCGGTTATCTTCAATTAATTAACTTTTACCTTTCGCTTCTTTTAAAACACATCCAGATCGCCAAGCTGAAAAAAGAAACAAAAATGGAGAACAGAAAATATGACGCGGGAAAAGCGGCAAAAAACAGCATTGAATCCAGAAAACCGCGGCAACTCCAGGCTGAATCTGTTGATCCGGGTGTTAAGTTCTTAACCGACCCCTATCTGGCGGACTATTCTCTGAATGACTTTCCGAGATTAAAGGATTTTCTGGACATTCATTTAAAAACAAGAGCGGCAATATGCCATGAGCGGGTGGAGCTTCTGACCAGATGGTACAAAGAAAATGGATTTGAAACCGATAAAAACGGCCAGCTCTGGATTGCCGAACTTCGCCAGGCAAAAGCTTTCAAATATCTGATGGAAAATAAAAAATCCATTATCAGAAAAAACGATCTTATCGCCGGAACAAATACCACAAAAGAAATAGGTGTCATTATCTATCCGGACGCGCACGGCACCATGATGTGGGGAGAACTGATTACCGCGCCCTACAGACCTCTGAATCCCTATGATGTAACTGACGAAACCATTGATGTGCTTCATAATAAAGTCTTTCCTTTTTGGCTCAGGCGCAATTTTCGCGAATGGGTGAGATACAACAGAGGTTATCCGACCTGTCAGAAACTTGACGAGCGCTTTGCCGCCTACTTCTTATGGAAAACCGTTGCCTTGTCTCACACTATTATAAATTATCCGGAAATATTAAAGCTGGGCACAAACGGCATCATCGCCAAGATAGACAAGGAATTAAGCGAAACTTCCGAATCCGACCGACAAAAACACGATACACTCCAGGCAATGAAAATAAGCCTTGAGGGGATCAATGTCTACGCGAAAAATCTCTCGGTTGAAGCCAAAAGGCTCGCTCATCTGGAAACGGAGCCTGTGAGAAAAAATGAATTGCTTCATCTTGCTGATATTTGTCAAAGCGTTCCATCCAATCCCTGTGTCACTCTCGACGAAGCGGTAAATTCCATGTGGATAATGTGGATAGGTGTGCACATGGAAAACACAAACGCCGGATTCTCGCTGGGACGGCTGGATCAGTGGCTCCAACCCTATTTTACAGCCGACTTGGAAAAACTGACAACCCAAAAGGATAGACGGGAATATATAAAGCACGCCATTGATCTTATCGGCTGTTTTTATATGCGCTGTACGGACCACCTGCCTCTCGTACCGGACATAGGCAATCATTTATTCGGCGGCAGTTCCTCAGATCAGGCTATTACCCTTGGCGGTGTGACGCCTGCAGGTGAAGACGCGGTCAATGACATGACTTATATTTTTTTGAAAATCACCGAAATGCTTTCCATACGTGACCCCAACGTCAATGCCCGCTACAACCGCGAAAAAAACAGTGACACTTATTTGAAACGTCTCTGCGAGGTTAATCTAAATACCACCGCCACTCCTTCCATTCACAACGACGAAGTTGTAATGGCTTCACTTGCGGAATTCAACTATCCGGTCGAGCATCTGCGTGACTGGTCGGCGACCGGCTGCGTGGAGCCCACTCTTTCCGGCCGCCACATTGGTCACACCAACTGCATGATGTTCAACATGGTGGCGGCTCTTGAAATGGCCATCAATAACGGACGGCATCCGTTAATGCGCTGGGATTTAGGACCCAAAACCGGCAATGTCAAGGCCGGAGACTTTAAAGATTACGAATCTTTCTTTAACGCGTTCGCAATACAGCTTCGCTTTCTGGCAGACCAGGCTTGCGAATATAACAATTTTTTGGGCGAAGCTCATCAAGCCATCCGCCCGACCCCTTTTATCTCTGCCCTGATAGAAGGTTCACTAAAAAGCGGCAAGGACGTTACCAAAGGGGGCGCTCTTTACAACTCATCGGGAACAGCTTGCATCGGTCTTGCCGATATCACCGACTCGCTGATGGTCATCAAAAAATTTGTATTTGAAGAAAAAAAAGTGTCTTTCAGCGAACTGTTCGATGCCGTCGACACTAACTTCAAAAACAACCCTGCCTTGCTGGCTTTGATAAAAAACAAGGCCTCTTTGTTCGGCTCCGGCAACGAAGAAGCGCTGGCGACAGCCAACAGGGTGGCAAAACTTGCCCATGATTGTTTTGGGGAACATATTAACTATCGCGGCGGCAAATATACGGCGGGTTTCTGGTCCATGTCCAACCATGTGGCTTTCGGCACCTTGACCGGAGCGCTTCCTTCGGGACGCCTGGCGGGTAAAGCTTTTACACCGGGACTGACGCCTGAACCGCACGCATCTAAAAACATTTTAGACAACATCCGCGATGTAGCTAAACTGGATGCGAAAAATATGAATAACAATATTGCCTTCAACGTGAAAGTAGTGCCCAGCGCACATGAGACACATCAACAAATCGTGGATAACATTTATTCATACGTGAAAACATACAGCGATCTCGGCGGTATGCAGATACAGTTGAATGTCGTATCGTCAAAAACACTCCGCGATGCCATGGAGCATCCTGAAAATTACCAGAATCTGCTGGTCCGCATATCCGGTTATAACGCCTACTTCGTTACTCTGAACAGGAACATGCAGATAGAACTAATAGAGAGGGCGGAGTTCGGCATATAATTTTACCAAAGACACCGAAGATAATAATTATTTATGAAACAAAACGAAATTAAGACCCCGTTAATTCTGGAAATCAAAGGCAACAGCCTCGACGATGGACCGGGCATAAGATCTGTGGTGTTCTATAAAGGATGTCCCCTTTCCTGTGTGTGGTGTCACAACCCGGAAAGTAAAAAAACCACCGTGGAAATATCTTTCGACGCCAAAGTTTGCATTGACTGTGGCACCTGCCGCGATATATGTCCAGCAAAGGCGCTTTCTTCCGATAACAGGTTTTACATTGACAGAAGCAAATGTGATCTCTGTTTTTTATGCGTTGACGCGTGTCCTTCCGGAGCATTGGACAGAGTAGGAAAAACAATGTCCGTTGACGATATCATTAAAAAGATTATGCCGGACAAACCATTTTTTGACACATCGGGCGGCGGCGTTACTCTATCCGGAGGAGAGCCCGCCTTATATATGGAATTCACCTCCGGGCTTCTGAAATCGCTCAAACGAAATAACATTCACACACTTCTGGAAACCTGCGGATATTTTTATCTGAACAAATTTATGGACATGCTTTACCCGTATCTGGACACAATCTATTTCGACATTAAAATTATCGACAGCATTTCCCACAAGAAATATTGCGGTCTTCCTAATGAAAAAATATTGGAGAATTTTATACAGCTTTCCAATACGGTAAAGAATGATGGTAAAATTCTTCTCCCGCGAACACCGCTTATTCCTGATATTACCGATACAGAAACTAACTTAAGAGACATCGCGGCATTTCTGCAAAGTCTGAATATTACCGAAGCCGCTGTGCTTGCATATAATCCTTTATGGCACGAAAAAAGCGATAAAGTCGGGGTGGAAGATCCGTATAAAAAAAGCAAGGTCATGACTTCTTTTCCCGATAGCACCGTTTTGGAAAGATGCAGGGCCATATTCACAGATGCTGGAATAAACAGTTAATCCAAAAATTGGGAAAGATTCAATTTAGCTTTGCACAATGGATAATTGAACTTATAAATATTACTGCGCTACGCTTGTAATATTTGAGTTTCATTAATTCGGCTAAAAAACTTTAATGCGCTTTGCTTTTGAAGTTTTAGCCTCATTACGTCCAACAAATTTCAGTCGTATATGCCCCTCTGGGTATACACTTCGTTTCTAAAATTTGGGACTCATTAGGAGAAACATTATGGCAGATTTTTCCAATAAACTCGCTTTTATCACCGGAGGGTCCAGCGGCATCGGCCTGGAAACGGCATGCCTGCTTGCGTCACAAGGATGCAACCTTGTGCTTATTGCCAGAGGTCAGACAATGCTGGACAAGGCGTGCAAAGCTATCGAAGCACGCATAGATAAAACCGCACAGAATGTCAACGCTATATCCATGGACGTGGCTAACAACAATGATGTGCAGCAAAAAATCAAAACCGCTGTCGAGAAATTCGGTACGCCAGATATACTAATAAACAGTGCCGGTATCGGTACCGCAAATTATTTCGAAAATATATCTTACGATCAGTTCGACAAGGCAATGAAGATAAACGTATATGGCACCAGAAACACCATTAGTACTATACTTCCTTATATGAAACGGAAAGGCGGCGGACATATCGTCAATATTTCTTCAATGGCAGGACTTATAGGCATGTTCGGCTACACTACTTACAGCACTACAAAATACGCCCTTGTCGGATTTTCCGAATGCCTGCGCAGTGAACTGAAACGTTTTAATATTATTGTTACTCTGGTCTGTCCTCCGGAAGTTAATACACCTTTTATTGAAGAAGAGGCAAAAACTCTCCCGCCTGAGGCGCGGGTAGTAAAAAACCTCGCTGGATTATTGACGCCGGAGCAGGCGGCAAAGGCAATTATCCGCGGCATCAAAAGGAAGAAATTTCTTGTTGTGCCAAGTATTACAGCCAAGTCTTTATATTTCTGGCATCGCATCAGCAATGGCTTTTTCACGCGCATGCCTTCGGACATAATTATAAAATTTGCCGCCCGGCGCTCGCAGAAAAAAAGAAAATAAAGGAGAATCGTACCCAAATTTTGCCGTTCTTACAAAATAAAAAATGAGAGCCACCTATGCCGTGTTGTCTTTTTACTGGAGTCCATCATTTAACATGCGGTCTATAAGGGGTGATAATCACCACAAAGACCCTAGGATTCACTTTTCGTTAACATCCAGTAGAATAGACTCCATACGAACACTGCAGTCTCTCACAAATATAATATAGTTATGCTCACCATCAATGTCAAGGTAGGTGCCGATGTTTGTCATTGTGCATGAATAGTGTTTATTACTGATTGAAATATTGTATGAATTGGGAAAACAAGAAAAACATCATTACAGGAAGAAGTGCTTGATAACTAAACCTGTACCGTAAAATAATTTTATTTCTCATATCCTTCCAATAATTCCCTGATAACCGGTTTTATATAAATGCCACTCAGGTCAAACTGCTGTAATGCTTTAATCATAACATGAATTTTTTCTTTCACTGTAGCCTTGGAATTAAGAATCAGAATATATTCCTCTTCAATACGGCAGAGTCCTCCATTGCTCGATGATTCCTCAATATTCATTTTTTCATCACGAACTAATATTTCAAGCTTGTTGGCCAGTTCTTCGAGCTGATTTAATATGATTTCTTCATTCATAAGCTTTATTATCTGAAAACAAATAGGAAGAGCATACCGAGATTTCTCAATCCAGAGAAACAAGACTACTTTCTTTGTGTCTTGATGCAATAAATAATTCTGGTTTTAGGTCTTTTTTCTGCTTGATGAAATTATTAAATGTGTGGAGTGCAAGTTCTGGAGTGTTGTTGTTTTCTGAAATATGAGAGAGAAATACATGCTTAAGCCTTGGAGAGGCATATTCCAAAGCAATCATTCCGGCCTGTGTGTTTGACAAATGTCCTAAATCAGAGGATATCCTTACTTTCAGATACGACGGGTAAGGACCTGTCTGCAGCATGTCGTCATCATAATTAGATTCTAAAAATATTGCATCAGCATCCTTTATGTGAGAAATTACATTAGAGCATTTCAATCCGATGTCGGTCATCACGGCAACATTCTTCCTTTCAGAAGAGACTGAAAAGCTGCAAGGTTCTGCTGCATCATGAGATTTCAGAAATGGATTTACATGGATCTTGCCAATCTTCACCTGCTTCCCTGGAGAGAAGAAGTTTAGCAAAGGTTCCCTTATTGTTTTTCCATATGACGAGTACGTTTTTCGAGTAATGAACACCGGAATAGAATATTTTCTGGAAAGAACATCAAGGCCGCGGACATGGTCTGTATGCTCGTGGGATATGAATACTGCCCTCACCTTAGACATAGAGAGACCGATGTTAGTCATTCTGTGAACTATCTGCTTGGTGCTTATGCCTGCATCTATAAGAATGGCATCATTATCGTTCTCAAGATAATAACAATTGCCATTACTTCCAGAAGCTATAGATGCAATTTTCAAGATAATTTCTTCCTTAAATTGAATTAAAAGAGCCGTCCCGTCGGAGGGTGAGACGGCTCAATGAACATGTCTAAAGATGGTGAACTGTTCGCTTTATTTAACTGCGTCTTTCAAACCTTTCCCGGGTTTAAATACGGGAACCTTCTTTGCGGCTATTTTAATGGCCTTGCCTGTTTGGGGGTTTCTGCCTGTGCGGGCTTTTCTTTTTTTAACACCAAACGTTCCAAAACCCACAAGTGTAACAGCATCACCTTTTTTGAGTGCTTTCTTGATTGCTGCCAGTGTTGTATCTATTACTGCCACTGCTTCTTTCTTGCAACATGTAACCTTTGCCACTTCTTCGACCAAATCAGCTTTGTTCATTTAGTACCCTCCTGTTTTTGTTTTAAAATTACTGGTTCAATATACATAATAGTTTTCAGCAAATCAATTGGAATCACGCTGATAGAAGAAATCAGTACATCAGTCGTGCCATATTATATCTTTAGTATCCTTTTTATCATCCGGTGGAACTCCTTTACCTTCTCTGTACATCATATCCAGTTTGGTCTTGGCCTTCTCATGTCCTTGGTCAGCTGCCTTGATATACCAATTTAGAGCCTGAGGATAGTCCTGTGGAACAACTATA
>JBEKRZ010000045.1:0-12396 GCA_049517435.1 Smithella sp.
AGATTTATTTTCTTCTCTGGCGGATGAAGAACGAAAACATGTAAAAGTGATTGAAAATAAAATAAGAGAGCTTATGAAATAAAAAAGTTCTAACCAATAAATCCAGCGGACCCTAATCCGTTGTCGCTTCGCTCCGGGCTTCGTGGCGACTGCTGATTTTTATGTTCGATCTTTCAAATCGTAATCCTCAATTCTGACAACTGCCTTCTACTGAAACTTTGTAGGTGAAAGAAATAATCGATTTCTTCCTGTAAGCGAGTAGTAGGTAATCTTGATGGTTATCTACCCTTTCAAATCATAATCAATGAAACATCCTTTTGACTTATTTATGAGTTAGGCGAAAACGACTAATGCGACATTAGAGTATGACGCGTATACACAAGCGCGGCCTCGACCCGATTCCGTATCCCGGCCTTCACGAAAATGTTGCGCAGATGGGTCTTGACAGTCTTGGGGCTTATGAAAAGCTTATTGGCGATCTCTTCATTGGTCATGCTGTGGCTGATAAGTTCCAGAATCTCCATCTCCCGCGAGGAAAGCGTGTCCAGTTTTGCCGAACTCAGGTCGGTGAGAGATTGAATAAGATCTCTTTTCTTCATAGATTCTTTGATGACGTCCTCGGAAACCCGTGTGGTCAGCGCAGCTTCGAGCCAGATCTCTCCCTGGGCGACCACGCGAATGCATTTAATAAGTTGTTCTTCACCCAGTCCTGTTCGGAAAAACCCCCGCGCACCCCCCTGTATCATCGCCATAACGTTTTCCTCGTTGTAGCGTATGCCGACGATGATCGTCTTCATGGTAGGCAATTTATCCCTATAATCGAGGATTCTTTCCAAATTCAGGGCCGCCACATCTCGCAAAATGGCCTGATCCAAGAGGAAAATATCCGGCTGCTGCTCGATCATTTGCTTCATGAAGGCAAGGGCCTGTTCATCATCGCTCCTGAGATCTTTGATGATAATGGTGCTGAGGAGGCTGATATCTTTCTCCCTGCGCAGGCGGTTTATAAGTTGCTTCAAATACTTTTCATCACGAGTGATTACGGCCAGCTTGATCATCTTATACCTCCTGGTACTATTCACATTGCCGGCGTGCCGTCGGCGAAACTCAATCCACAGAAAACGCTATAGCTTAAACGAGATCGCCTTGTCTACGCATAAAGTAGTATTCACAGAATGTCAACTATTAATTGCTTGACGAATTGTAAACCTATAGGGTGCATTTTAGCCTGCTAAGGGCTACGATGCTAACTTTCAAATGGTTATCATTGATTCTCAGAGATTAAGCCAAATGCACCTTTGTAGGTGAAGTCGAGATACGAGTTCTGACCAAGATTACGACAAAAATATATCTTCTTCCCATTGCCCATTATTATCTTTACTGGCGACCTGCGCTTTCTATTTCTTTCTTCCTGTAAGATTGTTTTTCTTATTTTATAAATTCATACAACATTTCAATCGGTAATAAACACAATTTACACCATACTTTTGTGGCCAATATTTCATTGACATACAAGACTTAAATTCTTATAGTCTAATCAAGAATAAGAGATGTTTTAGTACGCCAGGCAAAGTGCGTCAAAATATATAAGAGACAAAATCTGCATCAGGGGAACAATCAATGTCGAGAAGGCCCGCGTGGTGGCTTAAATTCCTTGCTGTTGTCTGGCCGATAACCTGGACCAGCGCCAGGATGACTAAAATTCCGGTTCTGGGAAAACTTCTCGCGGTCATCACAACACCGCTATTTTCAGGAAATAACCTTAACATCAGCTATATTCCCATAAATAAAAAAGTGAAAGGAGCCGAAGCTTCTTTCCTGCCGGAAAAGGTGGTTGAGGCATTGATAAGACAATCTGCACACAGAGTCATAATCAACCGTTGCACGTGCCGCGATGCCTGCGGCTGCAAGAACCATCCGATTGAATATGGATGCACGCTCCTCGGCGAGGGGACGAAAGAGATCGACCCAAGGATCGCCAGGCACGTTTCAGTTGACGAAGCGATTGAACATTTCCACAAGACACTCGAAGACGGCCTTATCCCGCAGACGGGTCGCGTCAGGATAGACAACTTCATCTGGGGAGTGAAAGACAGAGGAAAGCTTCTGACGCTCTGCCACTGCTGTACATGCTGCTGCACAATACTCAAGTCAGGTAGATACTGGCCTGAAAAAGCCGCAGACTCAATTGTGAAGCTTGAAGGCCTGACCGTAGACGTCATTGAAGATAAATGCGTGCAGTGTGGAAAATGTATTGACGAATGTTTCATGGATGCCATAAAGCTTACTTGCGGCCGGATAGTTCACGATCAGGAAAAATGCAAAGGCTGCGGGATATGTGCGTCAGTTTGCAAAGAGAAAGCGATCAGTGTCGAGATCGCAAGCGTTGAAAGCGCGGTGAATGAAATATACGGCAGGATAAAAACATTTATAAATTTTGAATAATTCAAGAGGATTTATATGAACTCAAAAGGTTTCTGGTATTTCCTGATGGCTGGCGCGGTTGGTTTGTGGGTCGCGGTACTTCTCGCCGCGATTTTAGTTCCGTCCATATCGATGATCGCGTGGATTGTTTTTATTGCCCTTGCAGCGCTTCATGTCCTGGAATTTCCCCTCATATCAAAAAAAATAGCAGACGGAAAAGGTATCTCAGGACGTACCGCCTTCATCAAGACGATCCTCTTCGGCTTTACATGGTGGCTGGCTTTGAAAAAAGGCATAATTGAAAAATAGGGTGTATACATTGGCAAATGTTTTTAAATTCGGCCCGAACAAAAAGATGGTCAGGATCATGGTATGGCTTTCCTGGCCCATAATCAAGTATGGCAAGAAACTGAGTGCTGTGCCTGTCCTGAAATGGCTGATAAATCCTTTTTTCATGAGGCCTTATAACGAAGTCACCTCGATTCCGATCGGCGTGAGCGTATCTGCTAATAAGAGTGTCCCCCTTCCTCTTCGAACCTTAGAAAGGCTAGTCTCTGAGGTCGAAGATAAATTCATAATCGGTGAGTGCATCTGCAGGCGTCACGAGAAGTCGGTCAACCCGCCGACGGATCTAGGATGTATGGTGCTCGGCCCCGCAATCAGGAGGATGCACCCTTCGCATGGACGGAGTGCAACGACAGCAGAGGCGGTGGCGCACGTGAGGCGAGCCGCTAAGCTAGGACTTATCGCGAATATTGCTCATGTATGGATCGATATGACCGCCTTCTGGGTAAGGTTCAAGCCCCTGATGTTCATTTGTTTCTGCGATGACGTGAATTGTCTATATAGAACGCACATGAAAAGTCGAGGGCCAGCGCTTGACGGCGCATATAAAAAACTTCCAGGCATTACGGTCGAAGTTGATAAGGCAAAATGCGACGGATGTGAAATCTGTGTTGAGAAATGCTTCGTCTCAGCTATCGAGATAAAAGACGGCAAAGCCATTATCACTGATGACTGCAAGGCCTGTGGCCGGTGTCATGAGGCATGCCCGGTAGACGCGGTCAAGATGACCTTTCCCGGCGAGGAGGAATTCATCAGGCAGATCAAAGAGAGGATCCGGTCTGTGTCGGAACTGCCTTTTATTAATGATTAATATTTAACACCATGAATTATAAACCCACAACAACTGAAAAAGATGCTCTGATCATTCACGGACTTTTCGCTTTTCTATGCCTCATAATCCTTATTCTTTCCATTATATCGGGGTCGGAGTGACAACTTTTGATCTTCCCCGAATGCTTGTAACATATGTTAATTTAGAGTTCTGCCATTTTTTATTTTTCAATGCAGATATGTCTCTGGCGCCGGGAGACGGCAATTTCAATAACTGAGCACTTCCCCGAAAAACGGACAGGTGAAAATGGAGTTGAAAGCAGGGTCGGAAATGGCTCTGCTTTTTTTACACCTTTCAATCAGTAATCATCAATTCTAACAACTACCCACTACTGAAACTAAGTAGGTGAAGTCGAGATACGAGTTCTGACCAAGATTACGACAAAAATATATCTTCTTCCCATTGCCCATCATCATATTTACTGGCGACCTGCGCTTTCTATTTCTTTCTTCCTGTAATGTGGTTTTTCTTATGTTTCGAATTCATTCAACATTTCAAACGATAATAATCAGTAATTATGTAATGTTTTTCTTTTGAAAAAAGATGACCCATGCTATGAAGACATATAATTTTCGAAAAAAGAGTTAAAAGACTATGTGCAAACATACACCACAATCTCCATTGACGAATACGCGTTCCTATTGCGTGATGTGCAAATCGGAGATTGTTGCTGGCGCTAAACTATGCCCAATTTGTAAGAGCCATCAGTCAAGTTGTATAAGAAGTATATATAATTGTGCAACCATGGGCGGAATAGTAATGGTTGTTATAGCCTTACTAACCTATGTAACATCGACATTGCCAGAGATTAGAAAAATGTTCTTTTGGCAGGATGTCATCGAGATAACAGCATTCGATTCTAGCAGACATATAATTATTCATAACTCAGGTGATGGTAAAATCTTTGTTTCTCATTTATCCTTGCGTTCTAAGGAGCTAGGTCACGCCTCTACTCTAACTATAAACAAGACGGTTGACAGCAAGAGTTTCCTTATCCATGACCTCACAACGCCGACAAAGGACTCTAATAAATGGGGAACTGGAAGACCAATCAGAGAAGATTTATGGCAGAATATACTTAAAAAGAAGCGTCTAACTGAAAATGAATGCCTGCATTGGATTTATTTCTGCGCCAATGACCATAATTACCAACAGCTAAAAACATTCATTACCGACGTTAACACTAGTTTCCGCGAGGTTTCAGTAGATGGTACTCTCTATTTCCGTTCGGGACGCGATGGTCATCTCATTAGTCAGGATATAAAGTTATTTGCCGTGCCATTTTTTAAAGAGACAAAAGCTTGTGGAGCACCTGACAGTTGGTTTAGGTAGCCATAAGTGATTTTTGTTTCATTCTCTTTCAATCTGTAATCCTCAATTCTTACAATTGCCCTCTACTGAGACTTTGTAGGTGAAAGAAATAATTCTTACGGATCAAAAGATTTGTATTTCTTACTTCCTGTAATGTTGTTTTTCTTATTTTCAAAATTCATACAACATTTCAATCGGAAATAATCAAAATACTGCTGAACTCTAACTTAACTTGTGGTACAAGTGTTCAAAGTAAGTAAATTTGTAATGACATGAATTTATGTGTTGTGGAGATCTATAATTAAAAATGAAGGGACTAAACACGGAAATACTATGATGGAAAAAACGGAGTTACTGGAAATCATCAAAAAATTACTGAAGACGGATGCTGACCTGAACTTTTTGTTGAATTTGCCGGAAAGTGATTTGGCAACGCTGGTGGTGTGTATAAGAGATCGGTGTGATGGATTGGGTAAATAAACATTGTAAATTATGGTAATAAGGAGTTTGTCATGAATAAATCGGATTTGATAGTAGCACTTGCAGCCACGAAAAATCTGACAGAGAAACAGGCGGCGGAAATAGTTAAATTAGTGTTTAAAGGATTTATAAATGAACTTAAGAATGGTGGCAGAATTGAGATCAGAGGATTTGGGAGCTTTACTGTTCGTAAATATAAAGCTTATAAAGGAAGGAATCCTAGAAATGGGGAACATGTAGAGGTGAAACCGAAGAGATCACCATTTTTCAAGGTGGGAAAGGAATTAAAGAAGATGGTTGATGGTAAATAAAAAGTTACAAGCAGTGCGAATATTGTAGCGGATTTTCAAGCAGTGTTAACCAAAGCCAATGGAGGTGCTAAGGATGAAGGAATTGATTAAGCATATCGCTCAATCTTTAGTTGATAATCCCGACAAAGTGGAAGTAACTGAAATCATCGGCGAACAAGCATCTGTAATTGAATTGCGTGTGGCAAAAGAAGATTTGGGGAAAGTTATTGGGAAGCATGGCAGAACGGCCCAATCCATCAGAACCATTTTGAGTGCCGCGTCAACCAAAGTACATAAACGGGCAGGACTGGAAATTCTAGAATAAAAAAATGACGGACTTTATTTGACAGTAAAAGAATCTACACTACTGAAAGATGTTTTGGACAACAGAAAAAGGAGAAACGTAATGGGAGACAAGGGCGGTAAAAAAGATAAGGAAAAGGGTCAGAAACAGAATGCTGAAAAACAGAAACAAAAGTCCAAGGATAAGCTTGATAAACAGCCCAAAAGAAAGCCCTGATAGAAATCACGGTTCAGAAATTTACATAACAGCTTTGTCCTGTTGAAGTGCAAGGTCGAAAGTAACGGGTGAATTTAGATTGCAAATGGTTCCACAAAGAAACACAATATAAAGGATGGTTAAAGATGCCAGAAGGAAAAGTAAAATGGTTTAATGATAAAAAGGGATTTGGTTTTATCGAGCAGGATGGTGGCGGTGACATATTTGTACATCATTCCTCGATACAGGGACAAGGTTTTAAATCGCTGGCAGAGGGTGATCGAGTTAGTTTCGATGTTGGCAAAGGGGCTAAGGGTCCTGCTGCCGAGAATGTTCGCAAGCTATAGGATCTTATTTGAAAGCATTGATTTGAGATGCCCGTTGACGTTGAAGGTGGACGGCACTACGTTATGATCACAATCGATAAGGGCTGCGATGTCCGTATAGAGTCTATTTTGCTGGACGTTAACGGTAAAAGACAAGACGGCATAGGATGGTCTCATATTTTTTTGTCATAGGAATCATAAATGGAAAAGAAAGGAGAATATCAAATCTCATCATCTGTGAATAACGGAATTCTTGAAGTTGTATTAACAGGCAAAGCAATAGATATGACCTATAAAAAGATGGGAAATGAAGTGGACGATATTATAAAAGCAAATAACGCAAAGAAAGCAATAATTGACGTTCGTGCCCTTGAGGGACGTATAGAGCATACAGAAATCTATCATTATGTCAGAAATCATTCTTCCTTTATTTATGAGATTCAAGCCGCAGTAGTGGACCTTCCGGAAAACGCTCACTATGCGACTGCAGTAAAAAATGCTGGTCTGTCATTCACATGGTTTACCGATATAGATGCTGCAAGAAAGTGGATTAAGAGAAAGTCAAAGAAGATGTAAGCCAGATAATTTGTGACATTACTCTCTTTCTATCCGTAATCCTCAATTATTTTAAACCTGATAATTGTTTCTTTATAGGTGAAACAAATAATCGACTTCTTCCTGTAATGTTGTTTTTCTTGTTTTATAAATTCATACAACCTTTCGATAATCGTTAAAATATCTCTTTGCCCATTCATCCAAAATAATATCTTGACAAACAATTAAATGGAGAGCACTCTATTTCACAATGCGGAATGATTCCGAATAAGGCATAATGAAAAAAGAAGAAATTATCCAAAAACTAAAAGAGCAAGGGTTACGAATTACCCCTCAAAGACTTGTTATAATTGAAGTGTTACTCAAAAAGGGGTATCTTCATCCGGGTGCTTATTTGATTTATAAGGAAGCAAAAAAAAAGAGCCGTAGCTTGAGCTTATCTACAACCTATGAAACCATCAATACATTTTCACGCTGTGGCATCATCAAGTCGCTTCAATTCGATGGGAAGGAGAACCGCTGTGAAGGGAACCTTGATGAGCATATCAATTTGATTTGTGCTAAGTGCGGGAAGATAATTGATTACGAAGCCCCTGTTTTTGTCGATAAGAATGAGGTGGCGATGAAAACAGGCTTTATCATCACAAACAACAGATTTGAGTATTACGGATACTGTCAAGATTGTAAATAGCGACGGGTTTTATTAAATTGTTCAGTATGATCATGAAGGTATTTGATCCGGTTTTATTGAATAGAACTGGGATCAAAGAAATAAATTATATTGGAGGGGAATCATGGTGAAATTGTGGAGATGTGTTATTTGTGGAGATTGTTATATAGGAACAAATCCTCCGGCCAACTGTCCGTTTTGCGGTGCTCATCAAGAGTTTATCATAGAGGCAAAAGAAGCGGTCGTAACCTTTGAAATTCCTCTTACGGAAAAAGACAGGGCCAATGCAGAGCACGCCATTCAGGTTGAGGTGAGCAATGCGACGTTTTATTCCTGTGCAGCGGGAAAGACGAATGATGCTGAAGGCAGTTTGTTGTTCAAAGCTTTGGGGAAAATCGAGGCCGAGCACGCTGCCATATGGAGAAAAATATTGCGTCTTACCAAGACTCCTGTAGGAAACGAAACGTGCTACATTGAGAATGTAAAAAATCTCAACGAGTCGCATGAGAGAGAAACCAGGGCAATCGATTTCTATAAAAAAGCCGCCGAAGAATCCGATCATGATAGACTAAAACAGATATTTAAAGCACTGGTGGAAATTGAAACGGATCACCTGCGTCTTTCGGAAGCAAGATTGAAGTAATCTATACATGAACAGTTCAGAAATTAGAGCAATCACAATTTTTTGTAATAAAAGAAGTTGACCTGTAATCAATCCAAAACTTTAGCACCAACCATCATGAAGAAAGGAGAGGATTAATGAAAGACAAGAACAAGAAACTAACAACCAGAAACGGCGCTCCCGTTGTCGATAACCAGAACATTATGACCGCAGGGCCACGTGGACCAGCTCTCCTGCAGGATGTTTGGTTCCTAGAGAAACTGTCTCACTTTGACCGGGAGGTCATCCCCGAACGCCGCATGCATGCCAAGGGTTCTGGCGCTTATGGAACCTTCACAGTCACGCATGACATCACAAAATATACCAAGGCGAAAATTTTCTCCAAGGTCGGGAAGAAAACCGATTGCTTCTTACGCTTTTCCACCGTTGCTGGTGAACGTGGCGCAGCCGACGCCGAACGCGATATTCGGGGTTTTGCGATGAAGTTTTACACCGAAGAGGGAAACTGGGATCTTGTAGGCAACAACACACCTGTATTTTTCCTGCGCGATCCCCTCAAATTTCCTGATCTCAACCACGCCGTTAAAAGAGATCCTCGCACCAATCTTCGCAGCGCCCTTAACAACTGGGATTTCTGGTCTTCGCTACCCGAGGCACTCCATCAAGTGACCATTGTAATGAGTGACCGTGGTCTTCCCGCTACCTACCGCCACATGCATGGATTCGGCAGCCATACCTTCAGTTTCATCAACGCAAAGAACGAACGCCACTGGGTTAAGCTTCACCTCAAAACCCAGCAGGGTATCAAGAACCTAACCGATCAACAGGCAGAGGCACTTGTCGGCAAAGACAGGGAAAGCCACCAGCGTGACCTTTATGAAAGTATCGAGAAAAAGGACTTTCCCCGTTGGACCTTCTTTATTCAGATAATGACGGAGAAGGAAGCAGCCGCCTGTCCCTACAACCCCTTTGACCTGACCAAGGTCTGGTATCATAAAGACTATCCCTTGATAGAGGTCGGTGTCCTGGAACTGAACAAAAACCCCGAGAATTACTTCGCAGAGGTGGAACAGTCGGCTTTCAATCCAGCCAACGTTGTCCCCGGCATCGGGTTTTCACCGGACAAGATGCTCCAGGGGCGGCTCTTTTCTTATGGTGACGCACAGCGCTACCGCCTGGGGGTGAACCACCACCAGATCCCGGTCAATGCGCCTCGCTGTCCATACCACAGCTATCACCGCGATGGCACAATGAGGGTAGACGGTAATTACGGCAGCACTCTTGGCTACGAACCAAACAGCTACGACGAGTGGCAGGAACAACCGGACTTTGCCGATCCGCCGCTGAAGCTAGAGGGAGCGGCTGATCATTGGAATTTCCGCAAAGATGATGATGACTACTACACCCAGCCTGGCAAGCTCTTCCGTCTCATGAGTGCCGCCCAAAAGAAGGTCCTCTTTGAAAACACAGCCCGTGCTATTGGAGACGCCCCGAAGAAAATCAAGATCCGCCATATTGGCAACTGTTTAAAAGCCGATCCGGCTTATGGTAAGGGTGTAGCCGATGCGTTGGGTATTCCGTTGAGTGAAGTTCCTAAATAGACAACTTTCAACTAACAACCGGTAACAGCGGACGGCGCAAAGCGTCGCCGCTGAACCGGGCTTTTACACTCTTTCAAATAATAATCCTCAATTCTGACAACTGCCCATTACTGAAACTAAGTAGGTGAAAGAAATAATCGACTTCTTCCTGTAATCCTCAAATTGTCAACCGCAACGAAAATACAACATTTCAATCCGTAATAAACACAATTCACGCCCGACAAATATCGTCTTCTACCCCTCATTTTGCGGTCATTATTTCCTTTGACATGCAGGATACTTATGTTTATTATATTACTATGGAAAACGTTCCAATCCCTAAAATCATTTCAGCATACTGAGGGCAATCCTATGAAGGATCAATCACTGCGGGTATTAATTATTGAAGATTCTGAAAATGATGCGCTGCTTATTACCCGTGAGCTAAAAAAAGGCGGATACAATCCGGTGTATGAACGGGTAGAAACTGCTGCCGCAATGGGAAAAGCCCTCAAAGAAAAGCAATGGGATATCATCCTTTGCGATTATAAAATGCCAAAATTCAATGCCCCTTCAGCAATTGCCATATTAAAAGAAGCAAATATAGACATTCCTATCATCATTGTATCCGGAACTATTGGCGAAACTGTGGCCATAGAATGTATGCGTTTAGGTGCCCAGGATTATATTATGAAGGATAACCTGTCCCGTCTTTGCCCGGCAATAGCCAGAGAATTGGAAGATGCAAAAGTTAGATATAAGCAAAAGCAGGCGGAAGAAGCACTGCGGAATAGCGAAATTAAATACCGGACCCTTTTTGAATCTGCCAGTGACGCCATTTTCTTGATGGATCGTGATATTTTTATTGATTGTAACCAAAAGACCCTTGAGATGTTTGGCTGTACCAGGGAACAGATTATCGGGCAGCCTCCTTACAGATTTTCGCCGGAAGTTCAACCTGATGGAAGGAACTCCAAAGAAAAAGCACTAGAAAAGATCAATGCAGCGATTAAGGGTCAACCTCAGTTTTTTGAATGGAAACACTGTCGTTATGATGGGACGCTTTTTGATGCAGGAATCAGCCTAAACGCCTTCCACTATAAGGGTAAATACTACATCCAGGCAATTGTACGCGACGTTACCGACCGCAAGAAGGTAGAAGACGAGCTTAAGAATAGCGAATTAAAATATCGCAACATTTTTGAAAACGCCGTTGAAGGCATTTACCAGTCGACAATAGAGGGCAGGTTTATCACGGCCAATGCTGCTTTAGCCCGGATGGCCGGATATGACTCACCTGAAGAATTAATTGCGTCTATAAAAGATATAGGAACCCAGTTTTATGTTCATCCTGAAGACCGGAAAAAATTAATAGAAACCAGTAAAGCAAAAGGTTTTGTCGATGGTTTTGAGGTTGAATTTTACAAAAAGGACGAAAGCATCTTCTGGGTCGTCATCAATGCCCGGACGGTCAAGGATGAACAAGGGAAAATACTCTACATTGAAGGACTCATAGAAGATATAACTATTCGTAAGCACGCCGAGGAACAACTTCACCAGACTCTTGAAAGTCTCAGGAAAGCGATTGGCACGACTATTCAGGTCTTGGTGTCCGCCGTAGAATCCAGAGATCCCTATACGGGCGGTCATCAGTTACGGGTTGCGGATCTCGCCCGCACCATCGCCACGGAGATGGGATTTCCTCGGGAGAAAATAGAAGGAATCCGCGTGGCCGGTTCCATCCATGACATCGGAAAATTATCCATACCCGCGGAGATATTGGCCAAACCTACCAGGCTGACAAATATCGAATTTTCTATAATTAAAGAACACTCTCAGAGTGGATACGAGATGCTGAAGGATGTGGAATCTCCCTGGCCGCTGGCGGAGATAGTTTACGAACATCATGAACGGATGAATGGCACCGGCTATCCCAGAAATCTGAAAGGCGATGACATTCTTATGGAGGCTCGCATTATGGCTGTAGCCGACGTCGTAGAAGCCATGGCTTCCCACAGGCCATATCGTCCTAGCTTGGGTATTGAGGCAGCTCTTGAAGAGATAGAGAAAAATAAGGGAATTCTTTATGACAATACTGTTGCCAATGTCTGCCTAAAATTATTCCGCGAAAAAGGCTATCAGCTTACATGAGATAGATAAACCAATCCCGTAGAAAAGACATGATTATAAATAGTAATTCTCAATTTTGAAAACTGCCCACTACTGAAACTAAGTAGGTGAAGTCGAGATACGAGTTTTGACCAAGATTACGACAAAAATATATCTTCTTCCCAGTGCCCATTATTATCTTTACTGACAACCCGCGCTTTCTATTTCTTTCTTCCTGTAATGTTGTTTTTCTGATATTCCCAATTCATACAACATTTCAATCGGAAATAATCAAAAAATGGCTGAATTCTAACTTAACATATGGTACAAATATTTGGGGGGATTTAAAGCAT
>JBEKRZ010000046.1:0-11328 GCA_049517435.1 Smithella sp.
ACCAGCCGATCCGGAATATAAATGGTCATTGATCTATCCTCTACTCTGGGAAAAGGTACCCCTTTTTGTCCTGGCAATACTTTCAAGTGTAGTAACATACATTACAGTACAAAAAGTAGGAGTTGTCCATTCTGAAGCGTTTCCACTGAGTGTTCGTATCGAGAATGCCTTTGTTTCTTATATCGCTTACATTGGGAAGATGATCTGGCCGAATAATCTTGCCGTCTTTTACCCTCATCCGATGTTGTTGTTGGTGCCCTGGCAGGTTTTGTGGTCGGTATTACTCCTTATCGCTATAACCTCAGTAGTGATCTGGAGGGTTAAGAGATCCCCTTATTTGGCAACGGGTTGGCTGTGGTATGCAGGTACGCTTGTGCCTGTTAGCGGTATAGTGCAAGTTGGCTCTTTTGCCATGGCGGACCGGTACACTTATATTCCACTGATAGGTTTATTCATCATGGTGGCATGGGGTTTTCCGGATCTCTTGAAAAAATGGAACTACCAGAAAGAAATGCTTTTGATATTATCTGCCTTGAGCATTTTGTGTCTTTGTATTATTACATGGACACAGGTCGGATATTGGCAGAACAGCATTACATTGTTTGATCACACTTTGAAAGTTACTGATAATAATTGGCTCGCTTATAATATCCGGGGTGCTGCTTATAACGGCCTCGGCAATTACAAGCAGGCGATTGAGGATTTAAATAAGGCGATCGAAATCGAACCGGGTTATGCAGATGCCTATTATAACCGGGGTATTGCCTATAAGGGCCTCGGAAATTACAAGGAGGCGATTGAGGATTTCGACAGGGCGATCGAAATCAGACCGGGTTTTGCAGAGGCCTATATTAAAAGGGGTCTTGCCTATACTATGCTTGGCAATAGCAAGCAGGCGATTGAGGATTTTACCAGGGCGTCGAAAAGGAGCGAAGCGGCGTTGGATTGGTTTAATAAGGCAAGGGAATTAATTAATACCGACCCTAAAAAGACTATCGAATATTTGAACAATGCTATTAAACTGCAGCCGAATTTTGTTGAAGCCTACGACGTCCAGGGGGTTACCTACGAAGGCCTCGGTCAATATCAACGTGCCATTGAGGATTTTAATCAGGCAATCCGCCTGAGACCAGATTTTGCCAGAAACTACTACAGACGGGGAATTGCTTACACTAGACTTGACCAACATCAACGTGCCATTGAGGATTTTAATCAGGCAATCCGCCTGAAACCAGATTTTGCCGATGCCTACCAAAGCCGTGGAGTTACATACACTGTCCTTCTCCAGTACCAGCGTGCCATTGAGGACTATAATAAAGCTATCAGCTTAAAACCTGACGATGTCGAATCCTACAACTGTAGGGGGTATGCTTATTTTAAGCAGGGCAACAATAAGCTTGGCTGCCCTGATGCGAAAAAAGCCTGTGATTTAGGAAACTGCAAATTATTGGAAGTCGCAAATACCAGAGGATTATGCCGCTGATGTAGTAGGCACACTCTATCATTAATTACGAATAGCAATCGTCAATTTTGACAACTGCTCACAATGGCCGGCTTCTACGCCAAACAGAACAAGAAAGAAGAGGCTGGCGGCTCGTTGAAACAGGCCATGGATAAGGGGTTTCAGGACTGGTCCCTCATGGCGAAGGCCCCAGACCTGAGGAACAGGTATAAAGGCTCATAGTGATCTGAGCTTCAAGGTAAATAACGTATGGCTTCAGAAAATGTAGATTTTGCATCTTACAAGAAGGCGCGGAAGAATCACTGGGATTCCATTGCCCGCAAGATGGATTCGTGGACAGGGTGGAGTAAGGCTTATTACAAACGACTATCACAGGTATACCGCTTCTGGGTGCCGCCCGGTCAGCGCATCCTTGAGCTGGGATGCGGCCATGGGGACTTGCTCGCCGACCTACGGCCGACAAAAGGGGTAGGCGTCGATTTTTCTCCGGAGATGATTCAGCGTGCCCGGATGCTGCATCCTGACATCACGTTTATCGAGACGGACTGTCATAATCTCCAGATGCTGGAAGGGCCTTTTGACGCCATCATTATTTCCGATCTTGTTGACGACATCTGGGACGTGCAGGAGGTCTTCGTACAGCTCTCACGGCTTTGCCATGAGAGGACACGCATTATTATGAACTTTTACAACCGGGTCTGGGGGCTGCCGCTGCTCATCGCGGGTCAACTCGGCATGGCGAAGCGGACATTGCCCCAAAACTGGCTGACCATAGACGACGTCTCGGACATCCTCACTCTGGCAGACTTCGAGGTCATCCGCACCTGGCATGAAATCCTGTGGCCCCTTCATTTTCCCGTCATCGACAAGTTGTGCAACAAGATTCTTGCCAAGCTGTGGCCTTTTAAGCTCTTCACCATGGCCAACTTCATCCTGGCCCGCCCCCGCCCCCGACGTATCCCTGACGCCCCCATAGTTTCCGTCATTGTTGCCGCGCGCAACGAAGCGGGAAACATTGCCGAGATTTTCCGGCGGACGCCGGAAATGGGCGCGGGAACGGAAATTGTCTTTGTGGAAGGACACTCTCAGGATGACACCTACGCCGTCATTGAAAAGGAAATCGTCAAGAACTCTGAAAGAATGAGCCAGTTGCATCGCCAGACTGGCAAGGGGAAAGGCGATGCCGTGCGGCTGGGATTCACCAAAGCAAAGGGCGATATATTGATGATTTTGGATGCCGACATGACTGTCCCTCCCGAGGATCTTCCGCGCTTTTACGATGCTCTGATCAGCGGAAAAGGTGAGTTCATTAACGGTGTCCGTCTCGTCTATCCCATGGAAGACGAGGCGATGCGTTTTTTTAATTTTTTAGGCAATAAGTTCTTCAGCCTGGCCTTTTCCTGGCTGTTGGGTCAACCGGTAAAGGACACTCTCTGCGGGACCAAGGTCCTCTGGAAAAGCGATTATGAGCTAATTACCGCCAATCGGACGTATTTCGGGGATTTCGATCCGTTCGGCGACTATGACCTGATCTTTGGCGCGGCCAAGCTGGGATTGAAGATCGTTGATCTTCCCGTTCGTTATCGCGCTCGGACTTACGGATCGACAAACATTCAGCGATGGAGTCATGGCCTGCTTCTCCTCCGGATGGTCGTTTTTGCTGCGAAAAAAATTAAATTTACATGATAGGTGCAAATATATGAACATGATTAATATCTTTATATTGTTCAATCGATTGTACAAATCGTGCTTTCCTATCTACAGGCCGATCTATTTTACATACAAATACTGGTCTGATCGAGATAAGATCAGGCTTATAAAAACTCACGTCAAACCGGGAATGAAAGTGCTGGATATTGGGTCCAATATTGGTTTCTATACGATCTTCCTCTCTAAACTAGTTGGTAAGGAAGGGACAGTTTATGCCTTTGAACCTGACGAAGATAATTTTAAATTCCTGGAGCGATTGACGAAGAATTTAGCCAACGTAAAACTGGCAAATGTTGCCTGCGGAGAGAAAAGTGGTGTTACATACCTTTATAAATCGCCAGAAATGAATATTGATCATCAGGTTTACGACAGTGGAGAGTCGAGGGAGAAAATTGCCGTAAAAATTGTGTCACTGGATGATTATCTCAAGGATGAAAAGGACGGTATCGGCTTTGTGAAAATAGATGTGCAGGGCTATGAGTACCATGTATTCAGAGGTATGAAAAAAGTCATTGCCCGTTCTAAGGAAATGTTCATTATCAGTGAATTATCTCCTTACTGTTTAAAGAAAGCAGGTGCATCCGCGGAAGTATATTTATCAGAAGTGAAACGTGCGGGGTTTGATGTTGAAGTCCTCTGGAAAGAAGAAATACGCGATTATTCATCATACGCTGAGGATAAATGGTTTTATGTAGACTTTACGGCAGAAAAGACCAAGTTTATCTGAATATTAATTATAATTATAATGAAACTATTAAAAGGAAACAACCTTGGCTGACGACAAACGAATATTGAATGAAATTCGCCACGGTGAATATATCAAGGAACATGGCGAAGAGATATGGAACTGGTCAACGCCTGCGGGAAAAATAAGATGGGCCAGGAGATGCAGGTTATTTAAGGAATTTATCGGCAATAACAAGCGACTCGTCCTGGAAATCGGTTGCGGCACAGGCCTTTTTACAAAAGAACTGGCCACAACAGATAACACCATCATTGCGATTGACATTTCCGATGCCTTGATCAAGAAGGCGAAGGAGCGTATCCATGCCAAAAACGTCAAATTTGTCGTGGGCAATGCCTATAAAACCAGGTTCGAGCCAAACACCCATGACTTCATTGTCGGCAGTTCTTCCCTTCATCATCTGGAAGTGGATTATGCCTTGAACGAGTTTTCAAGGATATTGAAGCCTGGAGGCGGGATCATGTTCACGGAACCAAACATGATGAATCCGCAAGTTGCATTGATCAAAAATATTCCTGCCATAAAGCGTAGGGCAGGAGATTCCTCCGATGAAACGGCCTTTTTTAGATGGACAATCGCAAGAAGACTCCGCAATCACGATTTTACGGATATTTCCATCATACCCTTCGACTTCATGCATCCTCAGATTCCTGAATCGCTTTTAGGCATTGCCGGACAACTGACGTCCTTCATTGAAAAAGTGCCCATTCTGAAAGAAATCGCCGGTTCATTGATCATTCAATGCCGGAAAAAATCACGGGTATGAACCCCAAAACAAGCTTTGGGAACAATTCCGCAGCAAGCTGCGGGGTATAATTCGTCCAAAAAGTTTCAGCGCGCTTTGCTCCTGAAACTTGGGTCTCATTACCCTCTGCTTATAAAACTGACTCAAGGGCTGACAAATCGGCACAGTTGAACATTGATCATTAGAAAAAACTGCTGAACCCTAACTTAACATGTGGTATAAATATCTGGAGCAGGTCAGTTGTGAAAAGGTCTCACATGAGAGGGGGGTGCAGAGGAAAATGATAACGACAGTGAAGAAGATCATTATAGTTGCTCCTGTCTACAACGAAGAAGCCAATATCGGCGAGTTCGTACACCGCCTCGCATTGGTCAGGGAGCCGGCTTCGGTAGTGGGCCTTCTGATCGTGGACGATGGTTCTTCGGACCAGTCGGTGACGCGGATAGAGGAACTGGCTGGGAGTACCAACTTTCCGATTCTACTTGTCAGGCTTTCACGGAATTTCGGCCACCAAAATGCCGTGCTGGCCGGGATAGAGAGGGCGTGCATCTGGGCTGCGGAAGAGGGTGTCGAGTGGATAGGCCTGATTGATGCCGATCTGCAGGACAGACCGGAGCACTTTGCGAATCTGGCACAGGAAGCCGACGGGTGCGACGTGGTCTACGCCGTCCGGAAGAAGAGAAGAGATGGCTTGCTCATGAAACTGATGGCCCCGATGTTTTACAGGATACTTTCCCAAGGGGCCCCTTTCTTCATTCCCGACGATGCCGGCACATTCTGTCTTATGCGGCTCCCGGTGGTTGTTACGATCACGAAGAGCAGCGACAACGACCCGTATTTCCCCGGTCTGAGGGCGTGGGTCGGCTTCAGGCAAAAGGGCGTGCCCGTCGAGAGGGATCAGCGTCTGGCCGGAAAGTCGAGGGTGGGGACAATGGGGCTCTTTTCGCTGGCGCTGCGAGCAATGCTTTTGTACTCCAATTTCCCTTACAAAATAATCATATTCAGCGGGGGCATTATATTCGCGGGTTCGCTCCTTGTGTCGGCGGTCCTAGTCGTCATGCGCCTCATGGGGATCATCACCATACCGGGCGCTACCACCATCGTTGTGCTGCAGGTGATGACGCTGGGAATTCAACTCGTGTTCCTGGGTTTGATGTCCCACATGATTAACCGCGTCAAGGAAAACACAAGTCGGCAGAGGTCGTGGATAGTCATGGAAGAGAGAACGTACTAATGAAGGAAGATACCCTCTATAGTGATTCGGCCGCCCATTCATACCTGGACAGACAGATCGAGGATCGGCACCACCGGTCCCTGTTGGACTCCGTGCTTTCGTGGTTCGGAGCGTGCCGGGGCGACACCGTGGTGGAGCTGGGGGCGGGCAGCGGCCGATACACGGAAATGCTTCTGGCCGTGGGGTACAGGGTCATCGCTTACGAGCCGGACCCCCATCTCAGTGCAAAGTTGCGGGAAAGGCTGGGAGAGCGGGACGGATTGGAAATACGCAACAGGGGCATTCGTGACCTTTCGGGGACCGACGTGCGTGCCGAAATCGTCTGCGGGTTTCATGTCCTTCATCATCTGAACAAGGAACACCTGCAAATGCTTGCCGGTGCTATCAGCAGCATCAGAAAGAAGACCCCCCGCTTCAAGGGGTGGTTCTTTCTCGAGCCCAACCCTCTCAACGTCCTCTATCCCCTTTCCATTCTTCTGACTCCGGGAATGAAGTTCCGCGAGGAGAGGGGGTTGTGGCGGCTCGGCTACCAAATCCTGAAGACGGGGGGGGATGGCAAGTCCGAAGTCCTCGGGACAGTGGGAATGTTCCCGCCCCGACGGATCGTTTCGATGCTGCCCGCCGGGATAGCGAAGCTTGGCACGAGCATCCGGGAAGGAAGGAGCCTGCTCAGGCTCTATGCCGTCATCGGCGAAGTTGGCTAGATGAGGTGGATCGCAGGGGAAAAAATGGAATCTGCGCAATTCCAAGACATTGCCGCTATCGAAAAGTGGTACTGGTGGTTCCAGGTCCGCTATCGTCACGTGGCGGACATCCTGGTGAAAAGGGACGTTGCCGCCGATGCGCGAGTAGTCGATTGGGGCTGTGGTACAGGCGGATTCATAGAATACCTGACTGCCATGAGGTCTTTTCCTCGGGATGGCGTGGTAGGTTTCGAGCCGTCCGATTACGCCCGGAAAATCCTGAATGCTCGGGGAATTCCATATACCGTCCCGGACCTAACGAGGCCTTTTTTGGACCAGATTGAGAAGCCCGTCAACGCGGTCACTATGCTGGACGTCCTCGAGCATGTCGAGAAGCCGGCGGAGACACTGGCCTATCTTCGGGATGGCGTGGCTCCGGGAGGGTGCCTCGTAGTTCTGGCTCCAGCCTTCCCTCACCTCTGGTCCGAGTGGGACGAAAGGCTTGGGCATTGGAGACGTTACACCATAGCCTCCCTGGAGAGGGAGATAAAGTTCGGAGGTTGGCAGGTCGTTACGGCGAGGTATCTCTTTTCCGCGATGTACCCCGTCGGTTTTCTCAGGAAGCACATGATACGAACAAAGAAGATATCGGAAGTGGAGTTCCCGAAAGTCTCCGAGAGGATGAACAAGTTTCTTACGTCGTTCTTTTCACTTGAAGCCCGCATGTCTATGCTGCCCTTCGGGACCTCGGTGTCTGTTGTGGCGATAAAAAAATAGTCTGGCTTCGTGAATGTTAGTTTTGTGTAAATGACGTGAGTGTTGAAAATTATTTGCTATGAAATTTCGCGGTTTCAAATTTAGCTATCTTCATGTCTATTTCTATCTGCTTCACTCTAAAGTTCATTGGCAGGAGCGTGAGGATGCCATCTCGGAGGTTCTGGATAGACTGCCAATGAATATAAGCGGTAAGCCGTTGCGTATGCTAGATATTGGATGCGGCCCTGGATTGTTGGTAAATACAGCATTAAAAAAGGGGTTCTCTTATCTTGGCATGGATACCGACCAGGCATCAATTGACTACTGCCGCGAGAAGTATCGTGATCATGGGCATGCAAGCTTCACTACTTCTACAATCCATTCCCATGAAGTAATCGTTAATACAGGCGACATCGTTATTTTAAACGGAGTGATGCACCATCTCGATGATAAAGCAGCAAAAGAGCTACTTGGACATTTGTTACATGCAGACTTTGTTATCATATTGGACCACTATATTGATAAAACTCTAAAAAGGTGGCCGAAATTCCTTCAAAAGCGAGACAGGGGACAATATGTGCGAGACTACTCTTTTTTTAAGAAAATAGAAGGGTATCATTCCGTGATGAGCATTGTATTCCCTATAAAGATTTTTTCTTTAATATTTTGGATGTACTTCTGTATGGCTTATAAGCCTAAGATTAAAAGTGCCCATTAGTGAAGAAATGATGCTTTTTTATAGTATCTTTCGGCCTTATCAAAATCACCTTTCTTCTGATAGATATTTCTCATAAGCAAATTCACAGTCTCTGATCAGCAGGATTGGTTTTTAGCTTAACACAGCACTGAATGATCTGTAACTTTCAAGTGCTCTTTAATTGAGGGCAACCATTGCTGCTTAATGAAAGCTCAACCAATAACCTAATCATACTGGAGTTTCTTCAGAATCGCTTTATATTGCTCTGTGCCTTTGATGTTATCAAGGTTAGGGTCCGACTGTAAAAATTTCCAATTATTAAAACCCTTATCCACCGCCTTCGTAAGCCACTCAATCGAATCATCAATCTGCTTTTGCCTGGCATAGATACAGGCAATAATATAGTAGCCGTCAATCTGATTAGGATCAATGGCAATAATTTTTTTTATGAAATTTACGGCATCCAGACCATGTCCTTTCATGAATTGGTTATTTGCCAGGTTCTTTAAAGCCGGGATAAACTTCGGGTTGGCATCCAGTGCTTTTTGATAGTATTTTTCAGCTTTATCAAAAACCCCTATCATCTGATAATAATTCCCCATGAGCACATTCAGCTCCGGATGCGCAGGATCGGCTTTTAATTTGTTTTCCAATACACGTAATGCATCTGCATCATTAATAAAACACCGGACAGACAATTTATTTGAAATGGAAAAGCTATCTATCTGTGTCATATAAGTAAGGACATATTGAGAAATAGGATCGTGGGAAGGGAAAGAAAATTCTTTATCCAGCCAGATACGTGTAGGATCTTCCAGCGTAACAGGCCGCAGGGCAGGCAACGCTTCAAAAACGTAAGCCAGTTGTGGTTTGCGCCCACGGTCCTTCATGAATTCTATTGCCTTATGATAATAATCTATAGGATAAACTGCAAAAGAAATCCAGCTGTCATCTAGGGCTGGTCTGCGCCGGGCAATCATATGCACCATAGATGATACGCAATAAGAAATCACATAGTCGTTTTTATTTGAATACGCTTGAGACGTTGTGCTGATCCATCCATATAAATCTTTGTAAACTTGATTGGTTTTAATGCCTTTGCCGAATCCCTGCTCTATTTCAACATTGGCCTGCTCAGGAGCTACGTCAAAATATGTAAATTTCCAGTCGGACCATGCCGTAGTATAGTAAAAAGGAACGAAAAAAAGAAATAAAATGGTCAACTTTACAAGATAGACTCTCTTTTTGATGGTTTCCATGGACATGATGGCGCAGGCCATTGCAGCGACAGCAGGTATGGAAGAGTAGAGTACCGCCAAGAAGCCCATAGCAGAAAAAACACTGTTGCTGATGGATTCGATTATGCTGGTAATAAAAAGGATAATGGCCAATAACTCATAGTTATTCCAGGACTTTTTCTTAACGATCTTGAAGACAAAATGACACAGAAACAAGAAATATGATGATGCCAATAAAGCGGAAAACCACATGGGACGGCCAAACCAGCCGTTCCAATAAGGCGTGATCAAGCCGAACAAGGATGTGTCGATAACCGTAAACATTATTACTGACAGTATTGATAAGACACCCACTAAAGGCACTGTCTTCGATAGCTTTGTACTCCATAAGAAGACAATCGTAAAAAATAATGTAATGGTGACGTGTTTCAATGCCTCCAAATTAATGGTGACCATCGCTCCTATCCCGTGACTGGACGTAGAAAGATTCAATTGAACCGATGAAATGACATTCTGAATGAAAGCGTTACCGTAAATACCAATAAAAATAACCCATAACAATAGAACCGGCGCCACAACAAAGCATAGATCCTTAAAATTGAAATTCAACGATTTCAATTTAAAGATTTTGATGATGAAAAACAGTAAGACCACTGAGATGACGACAAGACTCATATGGAGCATGCTTAAACTGATCAGCCACAAAAATACCCCTGCCGTGATATATAAAACCCTTTGTAATAAAGCAGATTGCTGATGCAACCCCAGAATGAAGAATGCCAGATAAAGGGTAAGAAACAGATGAGGATAGGTGTAATAGTTAAGATTCGAGATCATGCCTGCGGGATCAAGCCCGGTAAACGCAAATATGGAAAATATGAGCGGTTGAAACCAGAAATCTTTACTGATTTTATATAGAGCAAAACTCAGAAGCAGCAGTGAAATAATGGTAAGAGTAAATTGTAATTCCCGGAAACCAAGTAATGTTATGCCGGGGTAAAGCTTGAAAACAAGAGCGTTAATCAGTGTTGCCATTCTGAGTGCACCCGTGAATTGGTCGCTGAAAAAATTATCGCCGACGGTAAGCCGCCAGGCCTCTGTCATATGCCAGCCTTCATCGATAAAATTAAATCCGTATCGGAGCTTGAACCATCCGAGTACTGCGGCTATAATGAAGATACAGAGAGATATGGTAAAGGGGAGTATCTGGCTAGGCTGGATTTCATTATTGATAGTGCGTTGCTTTTTCATTATTATATCCCTCACACAAATTTAATCCTCAATGCTGTTTCTTGAGGTTCAAGTTGAATTGTCTTTTCTGCTATATCAGAAATAATTTCTTCAGCCTATTTTCTTGCTATGTCTGAAGTTGCAGGAATTATTTGAGGCAAAATATATATTTATTCAATCCCGTGGCCTTGAACAATCCTTTCCGGACAGAAAGCTAATTTTGTAAAGCCCAATTCCTCTGACCTGAACTAAATATTTGTACCACATGTTAAGTTAGAATTCAGTCACTTTTTATTTCTCAATTCAGGTATGCCTCTGGCGCTGAAGGGCGGTAATTCAAAGAACTGTGCGGCCGGAACGTGTTGTATTCCATGCGCCATTTTTCAATCAGCGTCTTCGCTTCTTTCAAGGTTGAAAAGATCTTGGTTTAGAAATTGAAATTTTATTTCTTTCTTCCTCCTCAAATTGTCAATTATGAAATTCATGCAACCTTTCAATTGGAAATAATTAAAAAAACTGCTGAACTGTAACTTAATGTGTGGTAAACGCTTCTGAAAATATTTTGGAATTTGGATTGAACAAAGGACAAAGAAAAAATGTCAACTTCACGAGGAATGTTAAGCTCAGAAGCAACCCGATATAGGAACTTGGTTCCGGTCTTGATTTGCCTGGCTCTAACGATACTCACGGTTATCACCTTTTGGTCACTCAAGGACTGCGGCTTTATCAACTTTGATGACAATACCTACGTGTATGAAAATGCTTATGTACAATCCGGTCTGAATTGGAACAGCATAAGGCAGGCCTTTTCTACTGAAATAGTAGAGA
>JBEKRZ010000047.1:0-10376 GCA_049517435.1 Smithella sp.
TACAAGATGGCTGTACTGGCCACTGCTCATAAGTTGATCCGTGTCATCTATGCCATGCTGACACAACGGACAACTTTTTGTCCGCAAGTGAATTCATGATAGTTGACTGTAATGTTGTTTTTTGAATTCCCTTTCCTAATACAACCTTTCAATCGGAAATAATCAAAATAGCTGAACTCTTGCTTAACATATGGTACAAGTATTAGTGGCCGGTCATCAAATGCTAATAATAAAACCTAACAAAACAAAAGCGGCGGAATTTACCTCAGTTTAGATTCGTCATTAACCAATACAATTTTAAAATAAAAGGAGAAATATTATGAATAATGAATCCCCATGGTATTTAAAAAAGTCACCTTTGGGCAATGCTTACCAACATTTTTCAAATGTTGCCAAACAGAAAACTGTTTTAGATGCAAAAGCAAAAGAATTAATCAGATTAGCTATAGCGTCAGTTTTTAGGTGTAATCATTGTACCGAGCATCATATTAAAGATGCACTCAATGAGGGTGCCACAAAAGCGGAAATTTCGGAAGCTTTGCTTCTTGCTTCTTTGCAGGCAGCAGGAACCCAGCTCAATTGGAGCAAAGAATTATTTGAAAAATATCTAGGAGATTAATTAAATTAAAATCATAACCAGCATACGTATGGTTAAAAAGCTAACCTATTTTTTTCAGGCAGAGAAAATAATTAATTAAAGGGGAATTTATGTCGGAACATGTCGCGGAAAAATTGTCGTTTCTGGATAGATTTTTAACTTTGTGGATTTTCGCAGCCATGCTTTTAGGAATAGGTCTTGGCTATTTCATTCCCGGCGTGGAAAGTTTCATTAATTCATTTCAGATTGGCACAACTAATATTCCAATTGCCGTGGGACTCATTTTGATGATGTATCCACCTTTTGCCAAGGTTAAATATGAGGACTTACCGAAAGTTTTTAGTAACGGAAAAGTACTCGGTCTATCGCTTGTGCAAAACTGGCTTATCGGACCGGTCTTAATGTTTATCCTGGCGATTGTGTTTTTACCGGACAAGCCGGAATATATGGTAGGCTTAATTATGATTGGACTGGCTCGTTGCATTGCAATGGTTATTGTATGGAATGAACTAGCTAAAGGCAACACGGAATATGCCGCCGGTCTTGTCGCTTTCAATAGTATTTTCCAGGTTCTTTTTTACAGTGCTTTTGCTTGGTTTTTTATTACTGTTCTGCCGCCATATTTCGGATTTTCCGGCAGCATCGTTGAGGTAAGTATAACGCAAATTGCCAAAAGCGTCTTTATTTACTTGGGGATTCCCTGCATTGCTGGAGCACTGACCAGACTGATAGGTGTGAAACTCATTGGAAAAGAAAAATATCATTCTCGCTTTGTGCCGCTAATAAGTCCGCTAACACTTATCTCACTACTTTTCACCATAGTGGTGATGTTCAGCCTGAAGGGCAATCTAATAATTACACTCCCGATGGATGTCGTACGCATTGCCATTCCACTGCTTATCTATTTTGTAGTCATGTTTTTGGTATCGTTCTATTTGGGCAAAAAGATGGGTGCGGATTACTCTAAAACAACTACCTTGGCTTTTACAGCGGCAAGCAATAATTTTGAGTTAGCTATTGCTGTGGCTATTGCAGTCTTTGGCATTAATTCAGGTGCTGCTTTTGCGGCTGTCATTGGTCCGCTGGTGGAAGTACCAGTGATGATTGGACTGGTCAATGTGGCCTTGAAGTTTCAACAGAAATATTTTTAGATATTAGAAGAGCAATAGCAATAGTAAATTATGCAATATTACGATTGACAAAATTAATTAAGAATTATATTTATTTCTATAAGGATAGAAACATCTAAATTAAAATGAAAGGTCGAATTCTATGACTGAAAAATCGAGCAAAAAGAACCGCGACAAAAATATGGAGCGCATGTCTGCCGCGTTTAAGGCTTTATCCAATGAAACTCGTTTGGCAGTTTTTGAAAAAATCAGTCTTGGCCAATGTAAAGCAATAGTTAATAAAGATAACCGGCCATCTGTATGCAATATAGCGGATAATTTTAATATATCCCTTTCCACTATTTCCCATCACATGAAAGAACTGCGCAATGCTGGGCTCATCGATTGCGAAAAAAAAGGTCAATTCATTTTTTGTCAACCCAATGATGAAACCATCAAAATGATGGTTGAATATTTAACCAATATTATAAAAAGATAGAACAATCTATTTATTCAAATAGACCAAGCGAATATATCCTTCCCACTTTAGCATTCGATAAATAGTAAATACCTAAACTTTAAAGAGATATAAGGTGCTTTTATAATTTTATGAAAATATCCTTGACAAAAGAATAATTGATATTATATTTAGACATATATCGAAATATAGATATATCGAAATATAAAAAAGGGAGGGTATTTTATGTCTACAAAAGAAGAAGTGAGTAAAAGTAAGGGTTTTGAGTTTTGTCAGTCCTTTATGGACAAATGTTGTAATCCCGGATCGACAGAAGAAAAGGCGGGAAAGTTTGATTTTAAAAACTGTGAACAAATGGTGAAACAGTTCTGCGGTGGGAAAGATGGAAAATTTGATTTTGAGACATGCCGGTCTAAAATTGAACAGTGTTGTAAAGGAATGAATGAAAAATCAAATAACAAAGAAAATAATTAATTAAAATGTAAATGATTTAACTACAAGGTATGGGTCTGGACATGATGGAAACTCATAATTCGGGTGAGTCAATAAGTAAAAGATCTTACTGTTATGGGATGTGTAGAGGAAGAAGGAGCCGCATCTTCTGCGGAATATTCTTTATATTAGTTGGACTTTTCTGGTTTGGGAAAGCAGCGAATTTATTGCCACCTGAGTTAATAACACTGTTTTGGCCGCTAGTGTTTGTTCTAGCAGGCATTTGGTTTATTGCATTAGCCCTGATAAATAAAGGGGATCATCATTAAAATATACAAAATTTAATGGTGGTAAAATCAAGAGAAGTGTTATTTACCAGTAATCGCTAGCTGCCGGCAACGCCGAAATGATGTGATGGTATTGCCGGCAGTGGCAATCTTACTAATTAACATTATGCAAGGTTAGCTATGGGGGATTTATCATGAAAGAAAGTAAATGTTCCAACTGCAAGATGAAAGCGCGTTATGATAGAAAACCGGATTCAATAATCAGCAAAATCTGGAAATGGCACATCACCTGGTGTCCAGGATGGAAAACATATATTAAATCTCTGCCTGAAAAAGAAAAAAATGAAATAATTAAGAAATACAGTTGAAAGAAATAATGAGGGAAATCATATGAGTTTTCTTATTAAAACCTTAAATCCTAATTACATAAAAAACCATACTAAAACTGTCATACTAATCTGGATTCTCTCAGTACTTGGGCCGGCATCGGGAATCATGCTTGTGCTCTTCCTTTTTCTGAGATCTTTTACAGTAATTGATCTTGGCCTTGGCGCTAAAGACGCATTATTGCTAGACGCTTTTTTATCTGTCATGTTTTTCCTGCAACACAGTGTTATGGTTCGTAGAGGTTTCAAGCAATGGCTGGGGAAATACATGCCGGATATATATCATAATGCCTTCTATGGATTAACCTCAATCATTGCCTTGCTGCTGGTATTGGTTTTTTGGCAGGAATCTACCACTCTCGTTGCGCGCGCCGAAGGGATTATTTTCTGGTTGCTTCGCGCTTTATTTTGCATTTGCGTAGCAGGATTTTTCTGGGGTTCAAAATCGCTTGGTTCATTCGACGCGCTTGGTGTTAAACCTCTCATGCGTTATATCAGCAATAGATCGGACAAACCGCAACAGATTATAGCGAAAGGCCCATATCGATGGGTTCGTCATCCGCTATATCTATTCTTGATAGTTTTAATCTGGTCGTGTCCTGTACTCACTCTGGATAGGTTGATATTCAACATCATGTGGACTTTCTGGATTGTTATCGGCACATATTTGGAGGATCGGGATCTTCATCGCGAATTCGGAAGCCAATACCTTGAATACAGCTCGCGGGTGCCGATGCTGATTCCTTATAGGATTCCTTTTTGATAAAATTAAGAGCCTACTCATGGACTTGTAACTATGGCACTGGACTGCATCGAATCTCCGAGAGATAAAACTTAATTATCTTGAATTAAGAAGCAGCCATGACGCCAGTTCTGACAACTACCCCCTGCTGAAATTTCGTAGGTGAAAGAAATAATCAATCTTTGATCGTGAATTTGGTCGTGACTTGATAGGTTTTAAGAGGTATAGACAGGTTTAAAAGCTCAGTAATATGGCGGAATTTGGCGTTTCCGACAATCTCTCACGCCGGAAACCGGGGTTCAACTACCCGTGGGACTACAAGAATTAAATCAAATGCTTATAAAGATTTATCATCTTTTTAATCATTCGGAAAATAACTTCCCCCCCACACTATCCCCCACACGCTAAGGGATTTTACCCCTTTTTGTTTTGTTTAGACTTTCTGTAATTCAAAAAAAAGTGATTGTTTCTTTCACCTACTTAGTTTCAGGAGTGAGCAGTTGTCAGAATTGAGGACTACGGATCGAAACAAATAATCTGATAAACGTTGAACTTGAATGCAACTGATTTGATATCTTTGCCGGCTTGTCTTCATTATTCGGTTCGACCGGTTTATTATATCGATCCGATAAAGCTTCGTTTGTGTCTGCTTCTATCAGGACAAATCCTATCTCTACCATCCTTTTTCGCCTGGTACATGAGCTTTTCTACTCGGTGAACAAACATTTTCATCTCTTCCATCGGCGTGTACTGCGCCAGACCTATGCTGACCGTCATATAAATATTTTGATCCAACACCGGAGAAAAGGTTTCTTTCCTTAATTCCGCTTGTATTCTTTTCGCCTTTACAATTCCCTCTTCGATTGCGGTCATCGGCAGCATGATACTAATTTCTCCGCCGCCGTAACGATAGGCGGAATCGGTCTCGCGCAGGCATCGTTTTATAACCTGACCAAACCGTGATAACACATAGTCCCCTTCAATATGGCCGTATGTATCGTTGAAAGCCTTGAATTTGTCGAGATCCAGCAGAAGAAGGGTCAAAGGCTGTCCATAAAAATAACTGTTCGACCGCTCTATTTCTATTTCAAGCTGATCGTGAAAATGCTTGGAATTGTAAAGCTGCGTGAGGTCGTCTATTATGCTTAGTTCACGGTATTTTTTTTCGCTTTCCTTGAGTACATCCTCCGCCTGCTTGCGCTCGGTGACGTCACGTAAAATTCCTCTAAAACCCCTTGGTTTACCTGATGAATCTTTTTGTAACGATATGGATGTTTCAATATATCTTTTGTCCCCATTTTTTCTTATAATCTGCCAATCAAATCCTTCAGTTGGTTCCCCTGTACTGTAAATTTCATTAAACGTTTGAAAAAGTTTTTTTGAGTGTCCTTTATCTGTATATTGCCGGTAATTCATGCCTTTCAATTCCTCTTTGGAATAGCCGTATAGGCGGCATATTGCATCGTTGAAAAAGGTAAAGTTACCGGCAAGGTCAACCTCAAAATAGCACTCCTGAATGGTCTCAAGAATATTTCGATATTTTTCCTCACTCTGACGCAACACTTCTTCTATCCTTTTGCGCTCGGTAATATCGCGGTAGTTAACAACTATAGCCTCAACAACATTATTATGCACAAAGTTGCTTCCCACAGCTTCGAGCGTACGCCAGCTTCCATTCTTATGACGAAGATGTATTTCTCCCTGTATAACAGGGGCGTTTGTATCCCTGGCCAAAGTATTGAATGAATCAGTCAAAAACTTCATTTCATCAGGATGAACAAGCTCAAATCCCTTGGAACCAATCCTTTCTTCAGGCTTGAAGCCTAAAACTCTCTCCACCGCCGGATTTATATAAGTGATGATTCCTTCTAGATTAATGATAGCAATGATGTCGGAAGAGTTCTCTACGAAAGCCCGAAACCGCTGCTCTTCTTGGCGTAATTTCTCCTCCATGAGTTTGCGCTCGGTTATATTGCGGGCAACAGAAATCGTACCCGCGATTTGTCCATTACGTATTAAAGGGGATCCATTGATTTCTATATGCTTTAAGGTTCCATCCTTAGCGACAAACGTATAAATCGTTGCCGGAATTCTTTCATCCTTGAGCATCTTGCTTATATTGGCGATCGCTTTCTCAAAAGATTCCGGGGTAAAGATATGTCTCAAATCGAAAACATGTCTACCGATGAAATCTTCAGCTTTGTACCCCAATAATTTCTCCACGCTTGGAGATATGTTCAATATATTAAAATCGGTGCCAATCATAAAAACAACATCCGATATATTTTTAAATTGCAACCGATATTCTTCCGCCAATATCCGTAACTGCTGATTGGCTGTTTCCATATCCAGTATTTTCTTTTCAAGTTGATTGAAAAGGACTTCATCGTATTGCCGGAAAAACTCCATCTCTTCGCCGAGCGGTTTCCTCATCACGTTACCTTCCATTTACCAATTTTAAATTTTAAGAACGAAGATCTCTATTATTGAGAATAATTTTTGACAGTTAGAATATATAAAGAACTATTTTGTATGTCAACAAAATATTGGTCACAAAATGTGTGGGATCAATTTTTGTCGAGTGTGAATTGTGTTTATTTCCGATTGAAATGTTGTATGAATTAGGAAAATCAGAGAAACAACATTACCGGAAGAAAGAAACAAACTTTCAATTTCCTAACTGTCAAAATGATTTCTTACACCTACAAGTCAATAGATTCATCGAATGGGGAAAACTGAAGATAACCAACTGAAAGAAAATATAACATAAAGTATGCAAGTTACGATAGTGTCGGTCCATCTTTTAACAAGAATAAAGCGCAGGCACAGCTTTTTAATTTTCAATATTCTTCACATGAGGATACTTTTCTACAAATATATTATACTCTGAAGATATGCGGGGGTCATTGGGTTCTTTTTTCATGAGCATTGTGAGAGTCTCAAATGCCTTGTCTATGCGGTTTCTCTTGAGGTGTATTCTATACATTCCTAGGTAGGCGTATTTGTTGTAACCTGTCGCAATAGTTTTCTGATAGCTTATTTCTGAGTTTCCCAGATCATTTATATTCATATAGGAATCGCCTATTCTGGTCATGGCAATTTTCTTGTTCATTCCGTATTTTAGTGCATTTTCCCATGCATTGATGGCATCTTCATACTCTCTCATCCCCCTGAGGCAATCTGCTTTTCCATGCCATGCGTAAGAATTTTTCGGGTCTTTAGAAAGCGCTGTATCGTAAAGTTCAAAGGCTTTCTTGTAAGCTTTTTTTTTCCTGTAAATATTGGCGGCTGAGGTAATAGCGAAAATTGAATTATCAGTGGAGGAAAAAAGTTTTTCAAAATATAAAAGTGCTTCTGCGTCATTCCCCAGTTTTTCGCAAACATCTCCCAGACCCATAAGTGCAAAAGGATCTTTAGGATGAAGGTCTATGGCAGTTAGATAGTATTTTTTTGAGCCCGGAAGGTCATTTTTTTTTCTAAGTGCATCCCCAACTCGGGTAATTACTTTGTAATCACCCGAGTTGTAAGATAGATATTTTAGCCAGACTTCAAGGGCACTATCCATGTCCTTCAGACCGCGGTATGAGTCTCCAACACCTGCCAGGGCATAGAGATTAGTGTCTTCAAGTTTAAGGCAACGCTGATAGTAGTGTAGGGATTCTTTAAAACGTTTTGTCTTGCATTTGAGATTTCCGAGGCCTGCAAGGGCAGACACATTGTCCGGATCCAGATCAAGAACCTCAAGATATTTAGCCTCAGATTCGGTGAACTTGCCTTCTTTCCTCAGCTCGTGGGCAACCTTTACCAGATTGATTACTTCATCTTTATTGTATTTAAAATTAGTCATAAAATTTTAATAAGAACCTTCTTTTTGTGAGAGGAATTATAGTGAACGCGGCTTTGTATGTCAAGAAAATCGTGACCACAAAAAGTGCGTTGTGATGTCAATGTTTGCCATCAAGAGAAAATTATGTTTATTACGAGTTGAAAGAAAGTATATCCGTGAAAAATCCTAAATGCTCACTTACAGGAAGAAAGAAATTTTAGACAAATATACTTAAACCGGATTAAGACTTGTTAGACTTTTTATCCGAGCGATGTAATCTTCTTATCTGCGAGATGTAAAACTCAATTTTTTTGATTGCTTCGCCGGGTGTATCGACGAATTCCACCCCCGCCTCATAAGACTTATCCTCAATGAGGACTTTGAGCCATTTTACTTTTCCGAGAGCGGTTATCTGTTGTGCCAGAGTCTTTAATTTGAAATCTATCTTGAGGAGAGTATCGATAGGCAAAAGAATATTGGTTTGAATTTTAGCACCTGACACGGAGATGTCCTTGCTGTAGTTATATGATATCGTTTCTTTAGAAAGTTTTTTTCTGTTGGAGATTACAGTTATGATAATCTCATTCTCGTCCTTCAGTCTTGACGATCTTCTTCTTTCGTCCATCCATTCCTACCTTTTAGAATGCCCGGTTTTCAATCTTCCCTTCAAACCATACTTATTTATATTTTAACTATAAGAATATCAATCTTGCATGTCAATTAAATATTGGCCACAAAATATAAGGCGTAGTGCCGCTATTAGTCAGACATGAATTGGATTGATTACGAATTGAAAAGTTGTATTAATTGGCTGAACAAGAGAAACAACATTACAGGAAGAAAAAAACAAATTTTCAATTTCCTAACTGTCAAAGTGGTTTCTTACACCTACAACTATTCAATGACAGGTAGTTGTTAGAATTGAGGATTACTGGTTGAAAGGTGTATGACCGTGATTAATATACAAAAGAAAATGATCAAAGAACAAATATCCTATTTGCCGGAACGCACCGGCAGAGCACGAGGGAAGTCTCCTGGAGACCTGTTAAAATAGCCTTTGATTAAATTGAAGAAGTAGTAGTACCCACGGCTTTGTTCTACAGCCCAGATGCAACACCCGGTCAGGGTTATTAGTTTGGTTAGATGAAAGCCGTATGGTCTGGTAATTGAATCATCATACAACGTTGCCAGCTCGTCCTGCGTCGGCATTCGCCAATCCGTATAACCGCCGCCGCGATAATTCTGGCAGTAGGACATGGCATCTGCCGAGTATATATTACTCCCATTGTCCTTTGCTGCCCACATCAGGTTCGTCTTTGTGTCCAAAACTGTTCCGTTGTCATAGGCGATGAAACGACCGTCTCTGGCCTTCTCCCCTGCTGTGGAAGCATTCGCCATGATAAAAGTTCCTATTAAAATAGTCATTATCATCATCGTTAGCATAGTTCCTAATAACTTTTGCATCAGCTGTTACCTCCTCTATTTTATTTATTTTCTTCTTGAGCCAACTTGTTTTTCAATGGCACTGACCTGCCCCTGATACTTGTACTACATGTTAAGTTAGCGTTCAGCTATTTTGTTTATTACTGATTGAAATGTTGTATGAATAGGCAGAATAAGAAAAACAACATTACAGGAAAAAAGAAATAAAAATCCGAGTTATGAATCAATGGAATTAGTGACATAACCTACATGTCATCGGTTTCCGGCGTGAGAGGAGAAACTGAAAGATGTCTAAGTCACCTGTTTTATTACAATTATTTGATTTTATTAAAGTCTGGGTGTCCCCCTGTGTAATCGTTTGCATCCATTTGCACTCGATTTAAATGAAAAGGACACCCTTAGGGACACACCTTTGAATGTGCCGTTTCTTTCTTCCTGTTATTCTTTTTTCTCCATTCTGTCGTTTTTATGATACATTACAAATGGTAATGTTTGAAAAATGGCGGATTTCTAACTTAACAAAAGGAGTGTGCTATGCAATATAATGTTCTTATCGGGATTGTTCTTAGTCTACTGGTGTTCGTACTAACGATACAATTCCAATTGAATGACCTCAGTACAAAAATACAGGAAACCATCAAAAAAGTAGATGAACTGCTAAAAGAACGGCCAAAAGAAAAAAGTAATCCAACCATACAAAACATGCAATTTTAGATTCTTCGGACCTCCGAAGGATCTGGCGGACATCTGTTCGGCAAACCGTCAAACATTCGTGATTTTGAATTATTGGTATCTTCATCCGTGGCGAACACTGGGGCGACGCGTAATGGCACGCCTCAGTGGCATCGGTTCACCTTTCAACTAGTAGTCTTCAATTTTATTCTTTCCATGAAATTGTAGATAAGTAGGTGAAGTCAACAATTCCGCCAATTCGGAAATTGGGTTTTTATTTATTACTTCCTCCTACCACGAATTCGTATATAGAATGATGTATAATTAATTTGTAATATTAATTAGGAAGGCAGGAGGACTCATTTCTTCCTGGGCATTATAGCCCTTATTTCAGTATGTCCCA
>JBEKRZ010000048.1:0-9113 GCA_049517435.1 Smithella sp.
GTTCAGAGCCATTTCAATCATTGACGATAAAGACCGCCGGTCTTCTTTTGCAACTCGAGCCAGGGATTCATGCAAATCATTGCTGGCACGAAAACATATGAGGCTGTCTTTTTTCATGAGGATACCTTATATTCAATAAATATCTAATTCAACTATAAAAAGCATAAACTGTGCCTGACTAATCATTTCCGGCCGGTTATTGATGTTAAGCCTCTCAATCACTGTCTTTTTTTTATTCGAAAACTACAATAATAGGGATGAATTGTTTTCCTTATACAACGCCTGCGTTGAATTGTAAAGAATTACGACGGCAAATACAAGTCTACACCATACCTTATTACTTTTTTTAATAGATTTTGATAGCTTATTAATATAGATAACTTTGAACATCCAATAATGAGTGAGGTATGATATGAAAAACAGGAAGTCAAAATGGATTTTGGGTGGCATTTGCCTTTTTATATTAATAATAACAATTTTTGTTTTCATATTTCGCGAAACAATCCTGTTAAAGGCAGGTAAATTTATGGCGCCTGTTGGCGATTATAAAGCGGAAGTCGCCATTCTGGAAGGCACTGAATTTATTTCAACTGGCGCCATAACGAGCGGGATGGATTTATTATCATCAGGTAAAGTCAAGCGCATCGTTATCGTCTTGCAGAATATTGCCCCAACTGGTAGGCCGTATGGTATCAGTGGAAACTATCCGGATATCGTCGGGCAAAAACTAAAAAATCTCGGCCTGAGTGAAACGGAATTTAAAGTTATTGTAGTACACATAGAACATCCGGTAACATTAAGAGAGGCGGAACAAGTATTGAATGCTCTCTCAAAGGAAAATATAAAAAGTGCCATACTCTTATCACCGGGTTTTCATACCCGAAGGAGTTATCTGGCGTATCAACATGTAGGCATGCCCCTGCATATTAAAATCTTCCCTTCCGCTTCTTTTACCAATTACCAGATCAACAACTGGTGGGTTCAAGAAAATGGAGTTCGCGATTTTACCGCCGAATTGCTTAAATTGGGTTATTATTTAGCCGGAGGTTATATCCCTTTTAAATTTTCTTATTAAATATGTGTTTATCCAAACTTTTTAAAAAAGTCTGGATAAACAAAAAAGTAAATAATATTATTTAAGATTATTGAGCGTAGCCCTTGCTTCATCAGCACCGGCGAAACCGGAATTTATCTTTAGAGCAGCACTGAGTTCTTTTTTAGCCAGATCACGGTTACCGTTTTTATAGTATGCCATGCCCAGATGATATCTGATTACAGGATTATTGGGAATTTTATCCGCCGTTTCTTTCAGATATGTAATGGCAGTTCCGGGAACATTTTTTTTATAATAAATCCATCCCAGCGTATCTGAAATATTAGCATCTTCCGGCATCTGTTCTTTGGCTTTTTGCGCCAAATTCAGAGCGACATCAATGTTGCCGCCATGTTCCGCATAAAGGAAAGCAAGATTATTGGCCGCCGGGATAAAATTGGGATTTATCTTTAAAGCTTTTTCATAGTACTCTTGAGCCTTGCTGTAATTTTTTTCATTTTCATAGATCATCCCCAGCATCATTAATGCCGGAAGCGTATCCGGCGCTTTTTCGACAGAAGCCAGATATTGATTTTTTGCCTTATCGGTCAGATTCTGCCTCATATAAAAATCTGCCAATAAGATTTGCAGAGCGGGCAAGTTGGGACTGAGTTCAATTGCTTTCTTCATATAACTTTCAGCGGCAGCCACATCTTTTTTTGTCTCGTAGAGTGATCCCAGCATGCTATAGAAAACAGGATTTTTCGGCACAACTTTAATTTGTTGCTGTACTCTTTCAATAGCTTTGTCCGCATTTTTTTTGCTTAAATAGACAGAAGCAATCAGTTGAAGCGCATTCACATTATCCGGTTGCAAAGATAATGCCCTTTCCAACCGTTCAAGCGCTTCTTTTTCCTTCTTTTGATATAGAAGAACTTTACTTGATTGGATATAGCCTTCAGGATTATTTGGCGAATATTTGATTACAGCATCATATTCTCTGGCCGCACCGGGTATATCTCTTTTTGATAAATAGGCATCACCCAGAAGAATACGTGCACGGATATTGGAGGGATTGTCCTTTAGTATAATATTGAGCTGATCGATGGCTTCGGAAGAATTCCTTTCTCTAAAGTTAATGTCCGCCATAAGAAGTCTTGGCTGTTCCCATTTGGGATTAAGTTTTATGGCTTCGCCCAATTCAATTTTAGCCTGCTGAACGTTACGGTTACCTGAGTGAGCAAGAGCTGTTAAATAATGTGCCATAGCCGATTGCGGATTATCTTTAACATAACCCTGAAACAAACTTAGTGCCTGATTAAATTCATTCCGGCTCAATAAAATTCTTCCTTCCAAGAGCAGGCCTTCCTGACTTTTAGGATTGATCTTCAGAATTTTTTCCGTTTGTTTCAAACCTTCGTCATATTTCTTTTCGTTTATATAGAAATCGGCCAGCCTTGCTATAACACTGATATTTTCCGAATCCTGTTCTAACGCTTTTTTGAAGTATGATTCTGCTTTATCTTTTTTCCCTTCGAGCAAATAGAAGTTGCCAAAATGAATTTTAAAATTGGCATTGTGTGGCGCAATTTCAATTCCTTTCAAAAATTGTTTTTCCGCTTCATCTCGTTTATTGACGACTGTATAAAAATTACCCAGCTGCATAAAACTTGTTGCATCATTCGGGGCATTTTTTGTTGCTTCGATATACTCATGTTCAGCCAATTCTTTGTTTCCTGATCGTAAATAAAATTCAGCAAGGGCAAAACGTCCCCGCAATGACTTCTCATCAACCTTTACGGCATCTTTGAGCATTGCCTCAGCACTGGATAAATCTTTTTTAATTATATAAAGGTTGGCAAGATGAAGATATGCCTCCAGTTTGTTTTCCCCTTCAATCGCCTTTTTACTCTCCTTGATCGCCTCATCCAGATTTCTTTCCATGAGATAGATATTGCTCAAAAGCATATGGGCCAAAGAATTTTTTGCATCTTTGGCTAAGATCAATTCTGCCTGTTCTCTGGCCTTTTTTGTATCTCGGGAAAGAAGGTATAACCCGCCTAACTGATTACGTGCCTCCAACAAATCCGGATTTATTTCTACTGCCTTGGTCAGAGCGGCATATCCTTCTCTCACCATCCCCAGTTTCAAATAGGCCATTCCCAGTTTGTAATAAGCTTTCGAATGTTTAGGTTCCAACTGGATTATATTTTTATATTCAATAACAGCTTCTTTAAGCTTATTTTCTGAAAAGTATGCTTCCCCTTTTTTCCAGTGACGTTCAATCTTTGACTCTTTGGAGCATCCGGAAATCAAGATAAGAAAAGCAATAACGGATAAGATGCAGATCGCAAAATACATCCTTCTTTTTTCTAAATTCATGCCTACTATCTCCTTTGAGTTAGGATAAGTTAAAGTATAATATTTCTTTCTTATAGCCATTCGTTATTTCTTTTTCAATAGATAAATTGTTTCCTTACGAAAAAGCTGGACATGCTTATTTATATTTGCTAATCAATTTTAGTTAAGTTAGGTTTTATATGTGTAAATATAATTTCCCTAAAAATGAGGTAATAAATTATGAAGAAAAGCCTGATTGCTTTTTTATCGGTAGTTTATGTGTTTTGCTTTTTTATCTATGCACAGGATGTTGCAGCTGAAAGTCCTACGGAAAAAACACAAAGTAGTGCGACAACGGATACCTCGAAGAACATAACTGATGCTATAAAGGCTCAAGATAACAAAAAAGTTGTCGGTAATGTTGTTGACGACAATGATAAATATATCATTGGTCCTGAAGACGTACTTGATATTTTTGTCTGGAAGGAAGAATCCCTTACTAAAACTGTTCCTGTGCGCATTGACGGCAAGATATCCCTTCCTCTTCTGGATGATATTCAGGCTGCTGGCCTGACTCCTCTGCAACTTAAAGAAGAATTAACCAAAAAGCTGAGCGGATTCGTGGATAACCCGACAGTAACAGTAACTGTGAAAGAGGCAAATAGTTATAGAGTTTTTATCTCCGGTGAAGTTAAACAACCTGGAATTGTCCGCATCCGCAGTGAAGTTACCCTGGTTAACCTAATCATCATGGTTGGCGGTTTTACAGAATGGGCAAACAAAAGAAAAATTCTAATCATAACAAAGGAAAACGGCAAAGAAAAAAGGGTTACTGCTAATTATAATAAAATCATTGATGGAGACATACCGGATATCGTAATCAAGCCCGGAGATACTGTAATTATTCCTTAACCTGATTTCTAGATTGAAGTTTATTGAAGATTAGAACCCCTGTGTTGTGAATTACTTAAAATAGGCATTCATGAAAGGCTTTATATTATGACTCTTCACCGCACTATACTGGCTATCATTATATTTTTATGCATTTTGACAGCTCCTTATGTTTACGCAACCGATATTCTCAACCAAATTCATCCCTATATCAGCGTGAAAGGCGAATACAGTGACAATCTTAATTTGACCAATGAAAATCAGAAAAAAGATTTTTATACGACTATTTCGCCAGGCGTTAAATTCTCCAACATGGATGCCCAATCCGGCGTCACGCTGGACGCCAACATGGGTGCTGTCCTCTATAATGAATATACCAATCTCAATTATATCAGCGGCAATGTAAACCTTGATTCAAAATATCTGACCAGTTCTCATTTTAATTTCTATTTACAAGATTATTACATCCGCTCTGACAATCCACGGGAACAGGAATACTTTACTACAACAGCAGACAACAAATTTGTTCTGGCTACCGAAACACAGAGGGGTGTTTACTGGCGCAATGTGGTCTCGCCGACCGTCGAATATCAATTCGGGCCGGAAAGCCGCGTCGGTGTAACCTACCGCAACAATGTTTATCAGACGGCAGCCATAGGCAGCGAAAACAGTATGGAAAACTATGTCAGTCCATTTATTACATACTGGTTGAACAGCCAAAACGGTATCTCGATGAGCTATGCCTACACAAACGGTCATTTTGAAACATCCCCGGATTTCAACAGTTACAAAGTTAATGCCGCTTACATGCTGCGCTTCACCCCGAAAGCGACCGCTACTTTAAACGGCAGTTACACCAAGCAAGAATATTCAGTTCAGTCGGTTCAGTATATAGACTATGCGATTTACGAATCATCGCTGGGCATATCTTACTTGTTCAGTTCCACGCTTTCCGCATCTGCCCAAGTCGGATATTATTTTCAGAATCCGGAAATCGGCCAGAATAACAATGGTGTCACATTCAAGGCGGATATTACACAACGGGACGCGCGCACCACATACACCCTCAGTGTTCAGGGCGGCTACACGCAGGATTTTTTCACCGCTCAAAATCTTGGCTTTCGAAAATATTACCGGGCAACCGGAAGCATCACGCATAACCTTGACCGACAATTATCTATCGGCTGTTTGGGCAGCGTGGAGATATCGGAATCAGAACCGACATCAGCATCAGATCCTGGGCTGCGAGAAACAATATGGGGCGCGGGCGCTAATCTTTCTTATCTGCCTTTCAAATGGTTAAAATTTTCTCTGGAATATACTTATAATCAAAATGATACCAATTATTTTTATGAGGCGACAAATGCATATAAAGAAAACCGGGGCATGTTGACTGTCACAGCAACTTACTGATTATATTTACAAAAGTGTTTCAAGGAGCATACCTTTATGATTAACCCTGAAAAGAAAATTACCCTTGATGAATATATTGAAATTCTGCGACGCAGAATGTGGTATATTATTATTCCTTTTGTACTCATTGTGGCAGGAGCATCAATTTATACAATAATTGCTCCCAGGGAATATAAAGCCTCAACGCTCGTACTGGTAACTCCGCAAAGCGTTCCCGAAAATTTGGTACAAGCTACAGTCACATCTAAAGTTGCAGAACGGTTACAATCGATAGAACAGGAAGTCACGAGCCGTACGCGCCTGGAAACAATAATCACCGAATTCAGATTGTATGAAAAGAAGCATAAAAACCTTTCAAAAGAAGAAATGGTCGAATTAATGCGCAAGAATATAAAAGTAGAATTACCGACCAAAAAAGATGAAAAAGGTGGTTTCTTTTCCATCAGCTTTATCAACGATAATCCCAATATTGCGGCGGCAGTCACTAATAGGTTGTCTTCTCTATTTATTGAAGAAAACCTTAAAATCAGAGAGCAACAGGCATCGGGCACAACTGAATTTCTGACTACCGAGTTGGCCGCGGCAAAAGCAAAGTTGGATCAGATGGAAACAAGCGTTACCAACTATAAAAGACGTTTCATGGGGGGGCTTCCCGAACAGAGAGATACTAACCTAAAGATTCTTGAGCAAATGCAGATGCAGAATCAGCGGATAAGTGAAAGCCTCAGAGCGGCTCAGGACCGCAAGCTTTTTATCCAAAAACAGCTGTCTGATATGGAAATGCCCGCAAGCCTGCCGGCTGCAGCAGGGGATGGAAAAGATAGTCCGTACTCGAACAAATCATATTTAACCCAAAAAGAAGCAAGCTCTGCTCTGGCAGCCGATGCAGGCGGAACCTACGACACCAAGAAAGACAAACTAACAAGAGAACTCGAAGACCTGCGGATAAAATATACAGATAATCATCCCGATGTCATCGCCGTGAAGAAAAAACTGGCTAAGCTGGAAACAAACAAAGACACTTACGATAATGATATAAAAAGTGATCCCCGCTATAAAGAATTAAAAAATCAACTGATGGCAACATCATTAGAAATAAAACGCTTACAAAATGAAAGTGCCTCCATTTCGGCTCAGGTCAATAAATACCTGGGGAGAATTGAACAAACTCCCGCACGCGAACAAGATATGGCTGGCCTGTTAAGAGAGTATGAGAGCACAAAAAAAGATTATGAAACTTTGCTGAACAAAAGCCAAGGAGCCCAGCAGGCGGAGAATCTTGAAAAACGGCAAAAAGGAGAGCAGTTCAAGGTAATTGACCCGGCAAAAATTCCCGAGAAGCCCTTCACGCCTGATGTTCCAAAAATTTTGCTCATCGGACTTTTTGCCGGTCTGGCTGGAGGTTTCGCTATGGCTTTTATACGCGAACAACTGGACAGATCATTTCACGATGCAGCGGATGTGGAACTTTCACTCGGAATCAAAGTTTTGGCAACGATACCTAAAATTGAAGAAAAAGCATCTTAATTATGTATAAGAAATTCTATGGTTTTAAAGAGAAACCATTTGAAATAGCGCCGGATCCTGCATTTGTATATTTGAGTGAAGTCCATCAGGAGGCCTTGGCTATCCTTCAATATGCCATTCAGGAAGGCAAGGGATTCAGCGTTATAACAGGTGAAGCCGGTACCGGAAAAACTACGCTTGTACGCAAACTGCTCAGCAATATTGATGGCAACAGTATACGAACCTGTTATATTTTTAACCCGATAATGGAGAGTGCCGATTTTCTCAACTATATATGTAATGATTTAGGCATTGAATCCGACGTTTTCAAAACACGGGGCCAGAATCTTACTGCACTTCACCATTATTTGCTTCAATGTTTCACTAAAAATGAAAAAGTATTTTTGATTATTGATGAAGCTCAGAGTCTCGAAAAGAATTTACTTCATGAGGTCCGCCTGTTGACTAATCTGGAGACGGCTAAATATAAACTTTTGCATGTTATCCTTCTGGGACAGCCGGAATTAAACAAGACTCTTTCAGAGCCTCAGTTCCGTCCTCTCAAACAGCGCATAACCATCCGTTATCATCTGCGTCCCCTGTCGCTGAAAGAATCAAGAGAATACATCATTTACAGATTAAAACGAGCGGGATCAAGAGACCTGGCCATATTTGACAACAGCGCAATAAAGGAAATTTTCCGTTACTCAAAAGGCATCCCGCGTCTAATAAATATTGTAGGCGACAACGCATTACTTACGGGATTTTCACGGGATAAAAAAAGTATTGGGAAAAATATCATTCAGAGTGTTATCAGAGACCTTGAAATAAAAGAAACCTTTTCTTGGAGTCAGAAGGGTAAGCCATTTCTGCAGACTGTTATTATTTTGTTTCTTTTAGTCTACGTTTCTTGTGGCTTACTGTATTTGTTTTGGCCGGACTTATTTAATAAAATATTGGGGATGCTACGCCATGGGTAAAATGTTTGATGCACTGCAAAAAGTGCAGCGGGAAAAATATGTGGAAACTAAAGATGAGGTTAAAAAATCTATTTCGGATGATATTGTTCTGAATGATAAAGTAGTATCTTTTTTTGCTCCTTCATCCATGGTAACAGAGCAATTCAGAAGGCTGAGGACTCTTATTATTAAGCCCGGAGTGGTAAACACGCCAAAAATCATTATGGTCGCCAGTGCGGTGTCAGGAGAAGGCAAAAGTCTTGTAGCCGTTAATTTAGCAAGTATTATCGCTGCCGAACTGAACAGCTACGCACTTCTGGTCGATTGTGATCTTAGAAATCCTTCCCTCACTCGCTGGTTCGGTCTGCAGGAAAAAAAGGGACTTTCTGACTATCTAACGGGAAAAGCTGAAATGCAGGATCTTTTGATGAAGACATCTATCGAAAAACTGAGCATTATTTCCGGCGGCAGCATTCAGGACAACCCTGTGGAGTTAGTCGGTTCTAATAAAATGAAAACTTTGATTCAGGATTTAAAATCAAAATATGAGAATAGATATATTATAATCGATTCCTCACCGATTTTAGCTACAACCGAGCCCAGTGTTTTAACCGAAATAGTCGATGGGATTATACTGGTTGTCAAATCAGGTGACACACCCCGGGAAACCATTCAACAGGCTGTGAGGTTGTTGAATAAAAATAAGATACTTGGCGTTGTATTAAACAATATGCAATTTAAAACAAAAGCATTGTTCCAAAGATACAAAGCTATTTTAAAATTAACCGAAACGTATATGGGTGGATTGAGTTACATAGAATAAAATTTATCAATTATTAAAACGAGAAAAAATAAAGATTCTTTCTATCATGCGGAATAAATTTTTATGAATCTGCCAAAATTAAAAACAGAAAAGAACGCATTATCTCATTCGAAAAATTTATTGACATTAATGGATCCTGTTATTGAAG
>JBEKRZ010000049.1:0-7732 GCA_049517435.1 Smithella sp.
AAGGAAAAGAAGATTATGAATATATCTGTTTTCTACTTTGATACAGATGGTAAAAAATTGGATTCTTATTTCGTTGATAAACCAAAATGGGTGAAGATACGTAATAATTCATTTTTTGATATTTTACAAAAACAAGTCTGTAAATAACCACTAACAAAATAAAGTGAGGGATTTATGAGTAGCATATCTGAAGCAAGAAAATGGTTAGAAAAAATTAAACGGCTCCACGAACATGGTGGAGACAATTGTTCCCGTGACGCTAATATCTACCGTAATGAAATAGATGAAATATACAAAAAATCAAAAGACAAGGATAAACCGATTATTACTAGTTTATACAAGGAAGCAACAGACCTCACTGATGAAATAGAAAAAAGAGAACGATAAAAGCATAAATCCCCTATGGGTGACTCATCATAAACATACTTAAAAAGTTTATCAGTGGTCTGAACTCTCAAATGGAATGAGGTGTTTAATGAAGAGGTTTAATATAAAAGAACCAGAGAAATGTGATATTTGTCATGATAAAATTTTAAGGGAATTTTATGATACTGAATACAATGATGTGAAACAACCCAGAAATGTTTGTCCTAGTTGTTTCAAAAAAGGGAAATGTCATAATACTATACATTATAAAAATATTGATGGATTCTGGTATAGGATGGATACTAAAAGAAAAACCACATAAATCTATTGAAAGGAATAGATGTGAAAAATATTTGTTCAGTTATTTCTTTATCGGTTCTGGTTCTCTTGCTCCTTGTAGGTTGTGTCAGTAGTTCATCAAAACTGGTGAAATCTGAGGATGGTAATGATTGGGTGAAATTTATGAATGATGATGTTGGGAATGTTTATTCATACAAGAAGGTAAATATTGATAAAAATGGTGGAAATTACATAGTTCAAGTATTGGAAAAACAGATATATTCTAATGAAGGTAGAGAGAAAGAAATTCAATCCAGAATAAAAGATGGATTATCAATTGAAGGATATAACAAACTATCAGAACAAAGGATTTTATTTGAAATAGACTGTAAGAAACGGAGAGACCATGGATTATCTCTGATTCAGTATGATAAGGATGGTAAAGTATTATTTTCTTATGATATTGATACTAATAAAAGAAAATGGAGTCATGTAATTACTGATTCATATGACGAGATAGTTTTAAAAAAAGTATGTGAATAAACAGTAACAAAATGAAGGAAATAGATATGAACAAAATTTGTTCAGTTTTTCCAAGCTTAAAATTTCACTAATCATTATTTAAAGATTTGAAAACAACAATATTTACCCAACCTCATTCATCAATATATTCTGAACCTCTTTATCTTCAATACCCAGAATTATTTCTTTCACCTACAAAGTGTTAGAATCTACAGCGATATTCTTTTATTTGCTTTTCCATGAACCAGCTTCGCCACCCAAACGTTCCCATGTACCGCTACCGGATAAACGTCCATTTTCAACACTTAACTGGCCAGTGAATTCGATATCGGAGGAAACGTGGGCGTGGAGTTCTCCATTAGAGCTCACGGTTCCGGTTATAGTACCTGAGTTGAAGAATCCGGAGAAGAGGCCTGATACAATGCCATTGGCAGCGATGGTTACCGAGAACGTTCCGTCAATCCGAACAATTGCTTTGCCGCTCCACTCTCCGGAAATAGTTCCTTGATATTTTGCCGTATTCTTATTTTTAGAATTGGCTGTATTCTGCGCATCCGCTGCAAAAAGATTGCTGAATAATAAAAATAATATTATGACAAACTTAATAAGATGCGTGGTTGTCGTTAAACTGAATTTCTTTTCTGTGATCTCTTTGTTCATATACTCCTCCGTTAATTGAGCTATTAGCTTTACTTATGTTATCCCAACACATGTAAAGATTCAAGTCAAGTCAGATCCATTTATTGCCAATATGAGATATGGGCCGCAGAATTTGATTGTAATCTAGCATAAAATTAGAAATTTGAAAAATAAGACTTACAGGAAGAAAGAAACAACTTTATTTCAAATCCGGTGTGGAACGCCAGAAGTCGGAAGGTTAAAGAAAGTTAAAGACAGGTTAAAGAATTTTATTCGATAAAAATAGAAATTTACGAATTTTTCTGGCGGAGAGAGCGGGAATCGAACCCACTCGCTATTTTGAAATAGCTAACATTTTCATGTGTTTCTGTCAATCGCATGTTTGAAGGTTAAAGAAAAGTTAAAGGATTATTAAATGTCGAGATGGTCAGAAACTTACTTCCTGTAATCCTCAATTTTCTATTTTGTCATTTTATGCTAGGTTACAATCAGTAATCGTTAAACAAACCTTCTTTATTAAAAATTGAAGTATTAGCAAGTATACATATAAACACTGTTGGGCTGAGTAATGATACGAAATCATACAGAAGTGTTTCTTTTGAAATGGGCTATATATGAAAAAAGAGAAATCCAGTGAAACAGCCATGCAGATGGCTCTTTCCAGAGCAATAGAGTCTTTGAAAACAGAGAAAGAACGTATCTGCTATGATCCATTAGCAAAAGACTTTCTAACTCTAAAATATAAGATCCTTATTCAAAATAAACTATTAAGGAACAGTGTAGTAAAAATCATAGATCAGCTTTTTATGGGTCATCATTACTATGTCATTGCTCGTACAAGATATATTGATGATTTTTTACAAGAATGTTGTGCCAATGAAATTCAGCAGGTAGTTATAATGGGAGCAGGTTTTGATTCCAGAGCATACAGATTTGATGATCTTAAAGAAATAAAAGTTTTTGAGGTTGACCACCCGGCTACAATGGCGATAAAGAAAGAGAAAATACAAAAGGAACTAGGTTCATTACCCAATCATGTAGTTTATGTTCCCATCGATTTTCTTAAAGAAAAACTCAGTGATAAATTGGTACAGTGTGGTTATAATGGGAATTTGAAGTCATTATTTATATGGGAAGGTACAACACCCTATTTGATCCCAGAATCTGTAGACGAGACGTTAGCTTTCGTATCATCAAATTCGGGCAAAGATAGTTCCATAATATTTGATTATATTCTCAAATCCGTTGTTGATGGAACTTGCGATTTAGAGGGAGCAAAAAATGAGTTTGAGAAAATGAATAAAACAAGTGAGCCTCTTACTTTTGGAATTGAGAAAGAAAAAATAGAGTCCTTCTTAGTAGATAGAGGTTTTCAAAACGTCAAAGACGTTGGCTCTGAATATCTAAAGGAACTATACTTTAAAGATCAGCATAGGAACAGAAAAATCAAACCTTGGTGGAGAATCGTACATGCAACCACCAAGTCTTAAAAAGTAAGAGATAAATGGAATAGATAAATGCCTCTTGAAATTAAAAGGTGACACAAATAGCCCAACAATAAAATCCACCTGACCTGTGGGACGCGCTTTTTCCAACGTTTGCAATAAGTTTTAAGTTTATTGCTTTTATCATAGTTCTCATTCCACCATAGGACAGGTGATTTAAACGTTGCACATTTCAAATGGTAATCCTCAATTCTTGAAACTGTCCACCACTGAAACTAAGTAGGTGTAGTCAACAAGCACTTCCTCCTGTATTTCTTGTTTCTTTATTCTGTCTTTGTATGATACATTATAAACAGTATTCATTCGATAAAAACCAATTAAACAACGGAAGCATCGAGAGCGTGTTATGGGAAATAAAAAAATTATCGAAGAAATTAATAAAAAGATAGAGATATGCAAGGAAAAAATAAATTCAAAAAACACAAATAAAATTATTTCAGATATAGAAAAGCTGATAGAACAATATAAGCCAGAGAATGATATTCAAAAACGTATTATAAATAATAGAAATTCAGAAGTTAATGATTTGAAAAATGCTAGAAAAAAAACTAAGGTCTAAATCCCATTAGATTTAATATTCCCAATTCTTCTCTGCACTCAGGACAAATATCTTTAATATCCACATCGCCTATAGCTGTTATGAATATATCTCCCAGCTCTCTTGCAGGACTATCTTCCCTTTTATTATTCTCATCGAATTCCCTGAAACATTTTTTATACAGTTTCATGTTCTGCCTGCCTTATTATTATAAAACTACCAAGCTTAAAATTTCACTAATCATTATTTAAAAATTTGAAAACAACAATATTCACCCTACCTCATTCATCAATATATTCTGAACCTCTTTATCTTCAATGCCCAAGTACCGCATCGTTATAGCCGGACTTGAATGATTAAACCGCTTACAAAGGATTTCAAAGCCAACGCCATAGACCGTTCGCTGAACGTATCCCCATGTCTTACGCAATGAATGAGCACCATAATTTCCTTTCAGATTAATCTCACTAACCCATTTCTTAACCATGTTGTTAACGCATTGAACCGTGATCGACCGTTTACCCTTGCGACTTGCAAATAAGAAATCATCATCCATCGGTTTCAACGCCTCAAGATAAATCTGTAAAGATTTGTGAATACTTTTATTCATCACTAGTATATTTCTTTTTCCAGTCTTACCTTCCTTGATTACCAACGTATCGCCTACCTTCATGCCTTTGACATCACCAACCTTGAGTTTCAACAGATCACCCGTTCTTAAGCCATTGTTTGTACCCATAACAAATAAAAGATTGTTTCTTGGATTATTAGACAGTAGTTTTGAAATCGCCTGAATATCCTTCATTCTTCTGATAGGGTCGACTGTAATCTTGGAACCCACCTTTGGCTTATTATAGTTTTCGCCTTTTGTCATAATTCATAAAATCTCCTTTCATTGAATTTTAAGTTCTGGTGGAGGGGTGCTAGTGATTTAATATTCAAAATCAAGAGAAGTTTTTAAAAGATATAAGAATTGACTTATAGATTTGAAATGATGAGTGAAACAGTGGATAGTTGAATATTAAGTCTTAAGTAAAAATTAAAGTTCAGACTGTTCAGAAATTTTATTTCTTTCTTCCTGTAAGATAGTTTTTTTGATTTATAAATTCACACAATATTTCAATCGGTAATAATCAAAAAATAGCTGAATGCTAGCTGAATGTGTGGTACAATAACTGTGGTAAGTAAGATTGATTAAACGTAATTTAAGCATATTCATCATGAAGTTAGCTTAGGCTGAATGAAAATGGTAGTCAAACCGGAATCAGTAAGCAAACCTAACAAGAATAATCACTCCCAGCAGGACGATTTATCCCATCTGCCAATAACCATTATGTCAAATGCCGGAGTCGGAATATATATCGTACAAGATGGTAAATTTGTTTATGTCAGCGAGTTGTATAAAAGACTCTCTGGTTATACGGACACAGAGCTTATCGGCACATATTCCCTAAATAATATTTATCCTGATGATAGAGAAATGGTCAGAGAAGAAGCAATTAAATGCTTAAAAGGGGGAAGCTTTGAACCTTATGAATACAGGTTCATCAAGAAGAACGATGAGGTAATGTGGGTTTTGGAGACAATCACCCCCATCGTTTATGAAAATGATCGAGCCACGCTGGGCAGTTTTATGGATATTACCGAGCGCAAAAGGATGGAAAAAGCGCTTCACCAAAGTGAGGAAAAATACCGAACCTTTATCGAAACTATTCAGGATGGTTATTATGAGGTTGATCTTTCCGGTAGATATACTTTCGTTAATGATGTGGTTTGCGACCATCTCCAATATTCCAAAGAGGAATTGATCGGAACAGACAACCGTCAGTATCAAAATGAAGCAAACGCTAAAAAAACTTACCAGACCTTTAAGAAAGTCTATATAACTGGCAATCCGGTTAAAGCATTCGAAATGAAAATGATCAGAAAAGACGGTACGATCCAGATTTCCGAAGTTTCTATATCACTTATAAGAAACACAGAAGGCAATCCAATAGCATTCCGGGGCATTTCACGAGAGATCACCGAACAAAAGCAAATGGAAGAGACGATAAGGGAATACGGAGAAAAATATAGAACCGTTATTATGGATATTAACGAGCGCCATCGGATGGAAAAAGCACTTCGCCAAAGTGAGGAAAAATATCGAACAATTCTTGAAAGCATCCAGGAAGGCTATTTTGAGATTGATCTTGCCGGTGAATATACCTTTGTCAACGATTCAATGTGCCGAATTCATGGCTACTCCAAAGAGGAATTGATGGGTATGAATAACCGGCAGCATACAGATAAAGAGAACGCAAAAAAAGTTTTTCAAACGTTTAATAAAGTTTACAACACAGGGGAACCCGCCGAAGGATTCAATTGGCAGATTATAAGAAAAGATGGGACTAAAAGATACATTGAAACATCTGTATCGCTAAAAAAAGATTCATCAGGTAAACCAACGGGGTTTAGAGGAATTATACGTGACGTAACCGAACGTAAACGGGCGGAGGAGCGGATTGAGTATCTGGCCACGCACGACGCTTTGACGGGATTGCCCAACCGCTCGATGTTTAGTCAGCTGTTGAACCACGCAATTCAGTCTGCACAGCGTCATAAACGGCAGTTAGCGGTTTTCTTCATCGATCTGGATCGCTTCAAAATTATCAATGATACCATGGGCCACGAGGCGGGAGACCAACTGTTGCAGGAGATTGCCAAGCGGTTTAAACAATCGCTACGAGCAGTAGATCTTGTCGGTCGTCTGGGAGGAGATGAATTCATTATACTGATCGAGGACGTGGATGAGTTGAGTCAAGTCGGGACCCAGGCCCACAAGATACTTTCCAGCGCTATAAAACCGATGGTTATTCTGGGTAAAGAATGCCGCATAACAGCCAGCATCGGCATCAGCGTATACCCCAGGGATGGAGAGGATGAACAAACCCTGATGAAAAATGCGGACATGGCCATGTATTTTGCCAAAGAAAAAGGCAAGAATAACTATCAGTTCTACTCAAAAGATATTCAGTCACTATCAAATGAACGCTTGTCTATGGAAATGGCTAAAAATATTCTTTGAGCAAAATTTTTATAATTAAGAGTTATTAACCAATTACTGGTGCGGATGCAAAAAGCAGCGCCGCAAAGTTCAGCCGTTGAATCTTTTAAATGGTAATCATCAATTCTGATAACTACCCACTACTGAGACTTAGTAGGTGTAACAAACAATTACTTTCTTCCTGTAAGAAACAAGTCGTTATCCTTGTCAAGTATGCTTTCTTTCAATCAGTAATAAATGAGATAGTATATTTTCCCCTTTTAAAAAAAATGAATAGTGCTATTATGTGTTCAACTCATCGTAGAAAGCAGACTTCGGATATTAATTATTGAGAGGAAAGATGATGAAAGCAAAGAATATTCAAAGTATTATTTGTTTAATAATTTTTTCCCTATTTGCTAATCAGGCATGTGCAGCAGACTGGATATATTTTGATACCACTTCTGTTGGAGATATGTATTATGATAAAAGCAGCATTAAAAAAGTAGATAAAAGCATTATCTCTGTATGGAATAAAGATATATTAAGCAAAGAAGCAAAAACAAGGTATTTTTCAATTCTCAAAGTAATACATAAAGCACCCGACAATCCTTCCATGTTAAGTTATTACACAAAGTTGATGGAAATTGACTGCGTAAATAAAAAAATTAAAGATATTTCTGTGATTTTTTATGATGAAAAAAGTAATGTTATTTATTCGTCACCGGAAAGTGAATCTGGTAAATGGAATGCTATCATTCCAAATACAGTTGGTGAAAAATTAATCAATATAGTTTCTTGCGAACCTGTTACTCCAAATGAGGCTGTTGTTGCTCCCAAGGTTGAGAAACCTGTTAC
>JBEKRZ010000050.1:0-5304 GCA_049517435.1 Smithella sp.
GCGGCTACAAAGGCACTTGGCCAGAGTTTCTTTGTCATCCTGTGAAAGACAAGAAAAAGGAGTATGGTGTTCATCACATGGAAGAGAAGATTTGTAAGGTGATAACCGAAGGGGTTAAGGCCAAAGATTTGATAGTCAAGCATCAATGACAGCCAGGTTAATGGATGCCAATTGCCACTTATCTTCACTAATTCAGATGAAAAGGCTTGTCCTATACTATTCCAATTCAGACCGGATTGCACATAAGCATTTTCATACACGTACATATTGTCATCAAAGTTGATGAAGCCGCAGTCCTTGAGGGACCAGAAGGCGATAACCGTGAGTATCGCCAAAAACAGGCAAATCAAGACCTGTATTAAGTTTTTATGTTGGGTTGCTTCTGAGCTGAACATTCCTCGTGAAGTTGGCATTGTTTTTTCGTCTTTCATTCAATCCAAATTATGAATATTTTTCAGAAGTGTTTACCACACATCAAGCTAGAGTTCAAAAGTGTTTTTTTATTTCCGATTGAAACATACATGACAGCATTCTGTCACAAAGGAGAATGAAAATAGCCTTGCCGACAGCTTTTATTGTGAGTGTAATGATATCAATATATTAGACTTCTATTTTCAGGGGAAATGTTGTATAAATTGGGGAAAATAAGAAAAACAACAAGGAAGAATTAAATAAAAAAATCCGATTACTGATTTTTTAAAATAGTAAAATGATGGAGTTGTTGACTCCACTACTAACAAATAATGCGGCCTCGTCAACTGACTTGCGGATTAGCAAAAGAGAGTCATAGGGTTCCGCCCTGTACCAGGGGGAAAATAATCAAAGAACCAAACAACCTATTTGCCAGAACGCACCGGGAGTGTCTATGTGTAGATGCGGAAGTAAGATAGCGATCGATTAATTTTTCGGGCTGCCCTTTTGATCCAACAAATTGATTAATTATGATGATTCCCTTGACAATCTCGTTTGACATACCATATTCTTTAGTATATTGAACATCACGTACAGTTATAAAGAGATGAGGTCAACAATAGGGCATCTTATTGTTCTTAATAAAAAATAATTTAAGGAGATGAAAATGGTTAACAAAAGAAAGCTTGCAGGGTTGTTTTTGATCGCACTCATGTTTGTGGGTGCAATGATGCTTTTCCAGGGATGTGATAAACAGGGCGGTACGAAGGAAAATCTCACTTTCACTACTGAATATCAGGCTGTTCTTATGAACAATGGCCAGTACTTTTTTGGAAAAATGGAGAAAGGGGGATCGGCGTTTCCTGTGCTTAAGAATGTTATTTACGTCCGTCAGCAGATAGATCCAAAAACGAAGGAAATGAAGTCAACACTGTTCAAACGCAGCATGGAAGCCCATGCCCCCAATATGATGTACATCAACGCCAGCTCAATTGCCTTCATCGAGCCCGTATCACCGGGTTCAAGAGTGGCAATGCTGATCAAGCAGACTGAGTCTCAGAATATGGGCATGTTACCGCCGGCTGCAGGTCCAATGAAGAAATAGTTCTATATAAGTGGAGCCCCCTCCGGCAGGAGCCGGAGGCTCCCGATAATAATGAGACTCGCTGAAAACGAACGAAGTGAAGTTTGAAGCATTAGTCGAATTATCCCGCATAAGCTTGGGGTAATGAGACCGAAGCTTCAGAAACAAAGTGCATAACCTGAATACCCTGCAGGGGCACCATGGGGTCATCTGCGACTGAAGCTTGCAAGTCGAATCAATGAAACTCAAATATTACAAACACAGTGCAGTAATATTTGCTAGTTTAATTATCCCATGTGCAAAGCACCGCGGTATATCCAACGAAGCAAAGGATAACGCGACCTCCCACGAGTGCAGCCTGCCTTCGATCTGACACGTGACCCCGTGCGACCTTTAGGTTATTCAGGTTATCGAGGGTCACTTTCCTCCCCCGGTGGAGCTGAGGATTCCAAGTAGCGGGATTAAATTCGTTATGATTCAGGCAGAATCTGAAATGGTCCTGCCTGTTTTTTACCATTAGTGGAAAAACGAAAAGGTTTTGCCGATTTATCGGAACCCATTTCCGTTTGCTTGAATGAAAGTCGAATTCTTACTTTGCGGTTTGATTTTGATAAGGCATTGCTTTTGACGGAGGGAGCATAAGTTGCAACGGACTTGTAGGTCAAGGAAATATTCGATAAAAATAGCTCAACGTTCTTTTTGCAAACCCAACTCATCATCACAAACGCGGCGTACATCTACTACTGTTCTATTGTAAGCAGTCGTCATAATTGATGATTGCTGTTTGAATTAATGATAGATTATGCCTACTAAATCAGCGGCATAATCCTCTGGTATTTGTGACTTCCAATAATTTACAGTTTCCCAATTCACATGCTTTTCGCGCGTCGCGACAGCCGGAGATGTTATCGCCCTGATTTAGGTAACCAACACCTCGGTAATAATAAGCATCTGCATAACTCGGTTTGATTTCGATAGCCCTGCTATAATTGGCAATTGCCTGCTTGTAATTGCTGATGTCAGCATAGGCATGACCCCTGTTAAAAGAAATCTCTGCATAGCCCGGTTTGATTTCAATCGCCCTGTTAAAATCCTCAATAGCCTGCCAGTAATTGCCGAGGAGAGCATAGGCAATACCCCTGTTATTATAAGCGAGCCAATTATCATCAGTAACTTTTATAGCATGATTCCAAAGCTCGATGCTGTTTTTCCAATAGCCACATTGACTCCAGGATATAAATGATAGGACCGCCAGAAAAATTAACCCTCCCGGAAATATAATCTTTTTTCTTATTGCTTCACTCTTAATCAAAGCCGGTATCCCCCAGGACAGCATAACCCCAAGGCCGATAGAGGGAAGATAATGATAGCGGTCAGCCATCGCGCATGGTGTTAATATCGATATCTGAATGATCCCGATGACCGGGGCAATGGTTATCGAGAACCACATCCATCCGACAAACAGATATGGCAAACGTTTTATCATTGCAATAACAGCGGCACTGATTAAGATAATAAGCAAGGTTGCTCCCAAAACCTGCCAAAAGGGAATTTGCTCTGAGAAAGGATATAAAATAGCCATTTTATGAGGCCAAACGGTTTTTACCAGATAAGTAACAAATGCAACAGGCGCATTGGCAATCTGGGAAATAAAAGGATTTAGTTTTAAATCAGGAACATCCAGCATATCAGGATTATTTGGATTATAAAGTGTTATGATAACAAAAACTATGGACAAAACAAAAAAAGGGATTTTTTCCCATAGTTGCCATATTGGAATTATTCCCGCAATCCTGGGTTCTGATAATTTCTGGATACGGGATGGAGATATATTTTTCTTCAGATCTTCTTTTTTTAATTTGTTTTTCTTCTTTCCTTTATTTGTGGAAACAGGCATAACTTCAGGCATATTTGTCACGATTTTCCGCGAGTGGAGCCCCCTCCGGGAGGAGCCGAAGGCTCCCTGTAATAACGCGACCTCCCGCGAGTTACGGCGCATTCCTCCCCCGGCTGGAGCCGGGGAATTCCAAGTCTCGCGGGATTGAAGACGGTCCAACGGCCAGTAATCCAAAAGGATCATCACCACAGGCAAAGTGATGACCATGGGCTTGCTCATCAATGCGCAGACAAAACACAAAAGAACTAACAGATATCTGCTTATAACCGGTTTTTCCGTGTAATAGACATACAGGCACAAAGTAAGCATCCAGAAAAACGCGCTTAAGACATCTTTCCGTTCGGCAACCCAGGCTACCGATTCCACATGAAGCGGGTGAAGAACGAAAAGAGCCGCAACAAAGGCACTGCGCCAGATCGCCCCGGTCATGCGGTTGAAAAGCCAGAATAACAGCAAGGCGCTCATGACATGCAGGATAAGATTGGTCAGATGATATCCCCCGGCATTTAAACCATGGAGTTGATAATCGAACATGACGGAAAGCCATACCAGTGGGTTCCACAAACCGGTATATTTTGTGCTGAAAGCCCAGAGAAATCCGTCCAGCGTGATTCCGGACTGAATATGACTGTTCTCTGTAACATAAGCAGAATCATCAAAGACGAAGTCGCATTGATTCACCTGCCAGAAAACAGCAAGTGTAACAACAGTAAGAACGAGATAAACAATCAGTTTCTGTCTGCCGGGGCTGATATTTATTTTATTTAGCATAGCGATCTACTGCCGATGCTTGTACCTCAAGTTAAGTTAAAGTTCCACAGTTTTTTGATTATTTGCGATTGGAGACCCCTCCGATGGGTGCCGGAGGATTCCAAGTCGCGGGATTGAAATGTTATGTAAATTGGGGAAACGAGAAAAGCAACATTACAGAAGAAGTGCTTGTTGAATTTGTAATTAGTAGGCATAAAAAAAGCGGATGCTTTCACACCCGCCTCGGTTATTAGATTCTGTGCGTTACAACTACAAAGAAATAATGCTGATGCCACTTTACTTGCATGGATAGGTTTTTACTAAACCTCTTATCAGAATTAACCCAAGAAGCGTATCATTTTTGAACAATTTGGCATTTTCATCTATTTCTCTTTGAAGAATATTTAATACGTTGTCGCCACTCATGGTTGCGTTGCTTGGTTGGCAAAAAATCTTTTTGTTCCCTTGTTTTTCGAGTACCATGTTTGACAATACTACACCTTCTGCAACCCCCGCTATAAAGATCTTGAATTCTTGTGTTTTCTTTAATTTTTCATAATCTTTGAAGGTCACTTGTGAATAAGAAGGTAATACGCCACTTACAATAATTACCAAGGTAAATATCATTGTGATACATATAAACTTCGTATTATTCGTTGCCATAGCTCATACCTCCTAACATTAATTTTTCTCCTTTGCAGAACAATCAATACCCAAATTTTGCTTTTTCCGATATGTTGAATATCATAATAGCACTATTAATTATTTTTAAAAGAGGGAAATGCACCGCCGCATTTATTACAGGAGGAAGTGCTTGTTTCTTTAGCTGCAAAGGCTCTCTGCTGGTCAGTTTTCAAAATTGACGATTTCCATTCGTAATGAATGATAGAGCATGCCTACTAAATCAGCGGCATAATCCTCTGGTATTTGCGGCTTCCAATAATTTACAAATCCCCAATTCACAGGCTTTTCGTGCGTCGCGACAGCCGAGCTCTTTGTTTCCCTGCATAATATAAGCAGTCCCCCTGTTGCCGTAGGCATCTGCATAATTCGGCTTCAGACTTATGGCTTTATTGTAATCCTCGATTGAGAGCTGAGGCTGGCCGAGTTTACTATAACAGTTTCCCCTGTTGTTATAGGCCATAGTATAATCCGGCTTCAG
>JBEKRZ010000051.1:0-3577 GCA_049517435.1 Smithella sp.
TTGGGACATACTGAAATAAGGGCTATAATGCCCAGGAAGAAATGAGTCCTCCTGCCTTCCTAATTAATATTACAAATTAATTATACATCATTCTATATACGAATTCGTGGTAGGAGGAAGAAGTGATTACTAAAAAACTGCTACCATTCAACATTAGATTGTAAAATTCATGAAGGCAAGAATTTGAACGATTCAATTATGGACGGGATAATAAATAACGCAACTGTAAGCCTTACATAAAAAAGCCTTTTGACTTAATCGCCAAAGGGCTTTTCTGCTAGAATGGCTCGTTCGTAAAGATAATGATGGGCAATGGGAAGAAGATATATTTTTGTCGTAATCTTGGTCAGAACTCGTATCTCGACTTCACCTACAAAGGCTCAACCTGTTTGAGTTAACAAGAGTGAAGATAACCGCTGAGAGCAGCATCGTAGCCCGTAGCAGAGTAAAATGCACCTCATTGCCCTGTCCATTTTTTGGAGAGGTATAGTTTATGATCGAGCAATTAATAGTTGACATTCCGTAAATGCTACTTTATGCGTATATAAGACGATTTTTTTTAAGCGATAGCGTTTCCTGTGGATTGAATTTCGCCGCCGGCACGCCGGCAATGTGAATATTACTAGGAGGTAGAAGATGATCAAGTTGGCTCTGGTTTGCACTGATGAAGCATTAAAGGTGCGATTACTGAATAGCCTGAGCGGCGAAAAAGATATCACAGTCAGCGGGTTCATCGTTATTCGGAATGTTGCCCATGAATCAGACAGAGTCAAGGGTCGGGTCTTCTTGAATAAAATGGTTGTGTCGCAGCCGGATATTATCATTCTGGACATGACCATCCTGCGGGAAGTAGCCGCCATGTATTTGCCGCAGCTTATGGAGTTTAAGAGAAAATGCGACTCCATGCGGATCATCATTATCGGAGATCGCTTTTATGAGCAAACCGTTGTGGCCATGATGAAGGGAGGAATACGCGGTTTTTTACTGAGAGAACATCTTGACGCCAACATTGTCAAATGCATCAACACCATCGCCCGGGGCGAGATATGGCTGAGCAACGATTTGATCGGCCTGGTCTGCGATAGACTCATCATGGAATGCGATAAAAAGCACATGCTCCAAGCTCCCACCAAAAATCAATTGGCCAAAATGAAAATCATTTCACGGCGAGAAATGGAGGTCATGGCACTTGTTAGCGAAAGCATGACCAACGAAGAAATTGCCCAAAAACTTTTCCTGAGCTCCAAAACCATCAAGACGCATGTCCGCAACATCTTCAAAAAAACAGGCATCCACAACCGCGTCGAAGTCGCCCTTCTCTACATCCGCTACAAACAATCGGTCGAAAGCTGATGATTAACCTGCTTTTGTATACACGTCATGCCCAAATGTTGTATAAGCCGTAATTCAAACAATCCTATCCTTTACGCCATTTATTTCCAATTGAAAGGATGCATGTCTGTTAAAATCACTAAATGTTTGACTTCAGGAAGAAAGAAAAAAAATCCGATTTCCGAATCAGCGGAATTGTTGACTTCACCTACAACTATTCAGTGGCAGGCAGTTGTCGGAATTGAGGATTACCATGTGTAATCATGTTTTTTATATGGGATTGGTTTTTCTATCTCATGGAAGCTGGTAGCTTTTTTCCATTCTAATAAAATAAATATTATACTTGCAAATTTATGCGCCACAAAATATATATAATAACGTATTTAATCCACATAGGCATTCTTGAGAGGTTTCGATATGAACGTAAAAGGCACTTTTTATGTTTTAACAAAAAACGCTATGATCGCAGCTTTCGGCGAGGAACGCTGGAATTCCTTTATGACCAATCTGGCAGAGAAGGACAAATATTTCAAAAATATGATTATGTCAGTTACTCTCATTCCGGTGGAAAAATTAATCATTTTTTTTGACGAGATGTGTAGGGAATTCTTCAACAACGACAGAAAGTCGTACTTGATGTTTGGGAAAGTAGGCGCTAAATATGCCCTGTCGTCGGAAGGCCTGTACAAAGCTTTTATGCTCACAAAGGATATAAAGCAGTTCGTCGAGGTTTACATGCCTAAGCTCTGGACGGCGTTTTTTGATGGAGGTACAGTTACCACAAAGTTAGAGAAAAACATCGTTCATCTCAAAGTTACCGGGATTAATATAAAAAATTTGTACTTCGAGCAACTTGTTATGGGTTACAATCAACAGGCCCTCAAAACTTTTGGGAAGAAATCTATTGTGAAACGGGTCAGGAGTATTTCATCGGGCGATGATGATATTTATTTCCAGTTTGAATTAAAGGATTCTTGACCATAAATATAAAGGGTGGTGTCGATGTTTGCCGTCGTGTGTAAATGTGTTTATTACGGATTGAAGTCTTGCATCTTCGTCAAGGTTGACAATTTTAGAATTTCAGGAACAAAGAAATAAAATTCCGATTCCCGAACCATCAAAACTGTTGACTTCACCTACTCCTTTTCAGTGTTACGCAGTCATCCGAATTGAGGATTACAGATGGAGAGAAAGTAATTCATCTTTTATCATTTCCCTAATCCCTGTGGATAAATTAATTGTTATTTCCGTAATTATCGTTAAGAAAATTTTCAAATAGGGCACCACGACGATTGGTGTGAAAATTCATGCTAAGGCTTAATCAGTTTATCATTTATATGGAATAATTGAAACTACCCATGGCAAGCTTTGGAGAATTTTCGATTCTTAAGGAACAATATCCTTCAGTATTCTCTCGGTTATCTCACAGCAAGCTACGGATAATGCGCTCGCTAATCAAACTCGTTTTTATGAAGGGGTATTGTGCTTACGCAACAGATCGGCAAACTGATCAGGCGCAATAGGTTTACTGAAATAAAAACCCTGCATCTCATCGCAGATGTGTTCCCGCAAGAAGTCCTCCTGCCCTTGTGTTTCCACACCTTCGGCGACAACAGTAAGGCTTAGATTTTTGCCCATGGCGATGATCGCCCTGTTTTCAAGATCTTGTGGAACGTTACGGATGAAGGACCTGTCCACCTTGAGCGTGTCGACAGGAAAGTGTTTGATCTGAGCGAGAGAAGAGTAGCCTGTGCCGAAATCGTCAATGAAGATATATTTTTGTCATAGTCTTGGTCAGAACTCGTATCTCGACTTAACCTACTACTATTCAGTGTTGGTTATTCATAATAACTGATGATTACGCATCAAAAGAGAATCACGCAAAAACTCATGGAAGTTCGGAAGTTTCGCGCAATCCTCTTCGCGATTAATAATTCGTAAAATTTATCGTACTACGGACTGTTCGATACAGGCCTCAGCAACCCGCCGGCACAGTTCAAGCGAAGATTTTACCGATTTATCCAGCCGATGCTATCGATTGTAATTCCCATGGCATTTACCTCTACATAGCTTTTTTGAATGCTTCCCATTGTTCCATCCTGCTCCAGTTCATTACCCGTTCCGGAAGATCATCCAGGGTATACAAGCCAACGCCCAGATTGATCCCGGATGATTGAACCGCAAAAAGTATGTTCTCCTTGGATTTTATGGCCCCGTTTCTTATATGATCCCACAGGGCGACAAA
>JBEKRZ010000052.1:0-5019 GCA_049517435.1 Smithella sp.
GAAAGTGGAAGGTTATCAAAAATACATGGGAGCAAATTATTATCTTACTAAATATTGCGTTAAGGATTTGTGCGATTGGGACTTGAGAATAAATAAAACTAAATCCCATAAATTAATTTTTTAAAAATTAGTTTATAAAATATTTCTTTCACCTACAAATAAACGACTTTGAAAAGTCTTGAGGTTGTGAATTACAGTTTAAAAGGTGGAAGTGTAAATATGTTGAATTTTATATGAAGATGATATAAACCCATAATCCAATATCTAGTCGGAGAAATTATAGTTGAAAAATATTTGGAAAATCTCATCAATAATATTATTTTTACTAGTCAGTGTACTCTTTTTAGAAGGGGGATATCCTTCACGAATTTACAATCGTTTATTTCCTGACAATCAGATATCTTCTACCTATTATGATCGGCAAAAATCATTGTTTGAAAAATATGATCATAAAAATAAGATTATGTTTGTCGGAGATTCAATAACAGATGAGTGTGAATGGAATGAACTATTAGGTCGAAATGATATAATAAATCGTGGTATAATTGGTGATACAACTAGTGGTGTATTGCAAAGATTAGATTTATATCTAAGTCAAAAACCAAAAAGTATCTTTATAATGATAGGTATAAACGATATCAGTAAGAATAGAAGAGTAGATGCTATCAAAAAGAACTACTCGAAAATAATAGACAAAATATTGAGTAATAATGTTTCATTATTTATTCAATCAACATTGAATACAAGAAATATAGAAAGGAATAAGAAAGTAGAAATACTAAATAATTATCTGGTTGAACAATGTAAATTGTTATCAATTACATATATTGATATCAACAGTAAACTCTTAGATAATGACGATTTATTATCTGAAAAATATTCAAACGACGGTGTTCATCTAAATGGTGAAGGATATATTATCTGGAAAAATATTTTATTACCGTATATAAGTAAAACAGATTCATAATATTTTTAGATTTCATTCATTAATATTCCGTTCACTTTTTTTATTTTTTATTCATAAGGTTTTACAAGGATTCGGATTTAATATCTTTGACCCCCTGTTTAAATTTTGCGGCTTTGCGCGTGAATGAGCCAATCCGGTGATCTGCCCCAGATGGCTTGTATATCATATGTTAAAATAGAGTTAAGCCCTTTATTGATTATTTCCAATTGAAAGAAAGTATGTTCGTGATAAGTCCTAAATGCTCACTTACATGAAGTAATTGATTGCGGACTTCACCTACAACTAAACGGTTTCATAAAAAAAGTTAAGGGTTACGATGAGAAATATCGTAAACGAGCCGAAGACCGATTCTTCCTGCCAAAATGCGATTTATCCTTTTGTTCTCCACTATCCAATATTCGATTTATGATTTTTTGTCTAAAAGTAGCAAACTTATAGATAGTAATAACAAGACATCTGCACCTTGACAAAACCCGCTCGGGCTAATTCCATGAATGTTACCATAGTATATTAGTTTAGCAATGGTTCCGACTACAAGACATGCCGAGCCCGCAATAATTGAAGCAATAGCTATTTTTTTTATCATATCTTATAATTTCCTCCTTTCTTCTTTATCATTATTATCTATTCAAAATTCAAAGTACCCCAAAACAACAAACCCCATTCTTTTCTTTGAGAACGGGATTTCAGTAATCATTCCATGCTTCCCTCTTTTAAAGGTTGAATGGTTAAGATATTTTAATTTCCAATTTACATTATTTTTTTATTTATCACAATTTCCATTAGAAATATACTAAAAATATTATATCATGAAATTACGAGTAATTGGTGAAAATTGGCGTAATCGTTTTGGTCGTGAGAAAGTGGAAGGTTATCAAAAATACATGGGAGCAAATTATTATCTTACTAAATATTGCGTTAAGGATTTGTGCGATTGGGACTTGAGAATAAATAAAAAAAGAAACAATTGTCAGGCTTAAAATAATTGAGGATTACTATTTGAAAGCATTGTCGGAATTATTTACAAAATAAATTTCTGCAAAAAATCAATGTAATATATTGTAATCATTATGACATTTGGAATTAAGACCAATATTTACGCTTAAAAAATGTCGGAATTATTTACATAATTATTTTGAGCTATCATTGTATCAATATAAAACAGAAATGAAATTAAATAGTTATATAATTGGCATGATTTATGATATTTAATGCAATAGTTTTTTAAAATGTCCGATCGATTGGTTTGTATATTCCTTACCGAACAAATTATTATTCATAAGCGAAGGCAATCATTATATCCATTTTGCAGTTAGGCCAAAGTTTATACATGATGTTCATATAATATAAAAACAAAGGAGGGAAAAGCTGTGGACTCAAAAAGAAAAAAAGTATTAGCAGTCTGGATTTTGTGTGTTTTATTAATCATTCCATCCGGGGTTTTAGCTGCTACATACAGCAGCATCCTGAGTTTTGGTGACAGTTTGACCGATAATGGTCCTCTTGATAGCTTTGGTATCCAACACTATACGAATGGCCAGGTCTGGGTTGAAGACATGGCCTCCAATTATAGTGTGCCGCTTTTGGACATGGCCTATGGTGGCGCGACGACAGGGGTCAACGATCCGGCGGCTGGTTCACCTTATTTGGGTTTGCAATGGCAGGTAAATACCTATCTGAATATTTATCCCGTCGTACCTAATAACACCTTGATAACCGTCTGGGCTGGCGCCAATGATTTGATCAAGGGCTTCGATGTCCCCGGACAGTCAATAGGATCACCTGACATAGCAGCAGCAAATGTCGTATTAGCCGTTCAGGCACTTGCCACTGCAGGCGGCCAAAATTTCCTCATTCCAAACCTTCCTGATATCGGTAAAACCCCTGCATTTATTCCCACTCAATACTCAACATTCGCAACGACTTGGTGTCAAACTTTTAATGCAGATCTTGCGGCGGATCTGCTTGCTTTAGAATCGAATCCACTGTATTCGGCAGATCATTTCTATTCGCTTGACGTTTACAGTATTTTTAACGCCGTAATAGCAGATCCCGGTGCGTTCGGATTTACTGATGTTACTGATAGTGGAAATATGAATCCTCCTTCTGGCTATTTGTTCTGGGATGGCATCCACCCAACGGCTCAGGGTCATCTCTTGCTGGCCGGTGATGCTGAGGCATTAATAACAGGAGTGCCGGAACCAGCAACCATGCTGCTTCTTGGACTTGGTCTTGTGGGATTGGCAGGAGTAAGGAGAAAGTTTAAGAAATAAACCCTGTACAGAGGGTTTCTTAAACCGTGGTTCTTACCATGGGAACGGAAGGCAGGGCAATAATGGCCCTGCCTTTTTTTGTTATTTAATTTTGAAGATTATTAATTGAAATGTTGAATCCTTGGAGATGAAGCTAAATCAACATTACAGGAAGAAAGAAATAATCACTCTCCTATTATTTTCACCATGACTCTTTTCTTTCGCCTACCATCAAACTCTCCATCCGTCATCAACATCATACCCAACTTTGCGGCCGGTCTCCTACTTTTTCATATATCGTTAAACCGTTTAATCATTTCATTAAAACAAATAGAAGAAAACAAGTATTTGAGATGGTTGTTGTAAATCGTCACTGTTGCTATTTCATATCAAATATCAATATCTTACAATGTTATTTTATTTATTTTGAAAATCTGGCACGTAAATTTCATTAGTATAAAGGCAAATAAACACATTACCCAGGAGGTAACAGATCATGAAAAAGACATTAGCAACAACAATAGTAGCGGCGGCGGTAGTTCTTTTAACGGCAACTTTCAGCTTTGCTGAATACACGGCAACAGGTGTTACTAACTTCCCCTTTTTCCAACTTGGTTGTTTAATCCTTGGTGGATTGATCATGGTTTCCCTGAAACGTAAGTATGAAAAGATGTATGTTGGTGAAGTGGTTGGAGTATTTGCTCTGTACACGCTTCTGATGACTCTTTTCACCAGCCCGGTTATTAATGCAGTAAAAACATTTGTCAGCTAAAAAGGTAACACAAAACGTATAGAGAACAAGAAATGGCAAAATAGATATAGCCGCTACAACAAACACATGATCTGTTTGTTACATGCCTCCTCAAGGCTCCAATAGATTGAGGGGGTTTTTTATTATCTTAAAAAACTATCTTACGCCTTCTTATCCACAGTATTTGACGGTTGTCAAAATTGATGATTACCAATTGAAAGTTAGCGTCGTAGCTATATCGTCAGGCTAAAATACACTCCTTATTCTTCCACTAAATACATTCTTCCAGTTGATAAGTAAACGCCCTTAAACCTTCATCAGGAAAATCTCTTTTCAGTTTCCGCACAATCTCAAGCAGGTTAGGAATCTCCTCATCTGGCACAGCTATATAAAGTATATTGTTCTTGAAGGGTGCGTGAGAAGTGCCCAGCTTTGCCCCAGTTTCTTTGCCTTCACCTGTTGTTCCATGCACTTTCGTATACTGCTTATAATCAGCTTGCTTAAATTCATTTGTGATACGTGCATCGAAGTAATCGGCATAAACCAAAGCAAACATTTTCATGATTTTAACCTCTCTTATTTTTTTGTTTGACAAGATATTGATCTTTTTACAGGAAGAGATGCTTGTTGCGTTCACCAACAAGCAATCGCACTTTATTATTTTTAAAAAGAGGAAAATACACCGTCTCATTTATTACGGAGTTCATTTAATGTTGTATTTGTACCACTTCCTTGTATTATATGCGACCTTAACCATCTCCAAAACCGTATCCCGCTCGTTCATTTCCATATTGAACACCAAGTCATAGTTGACCGGGTCCAGCATGTCCGCATGGAAATACCGCCTGATAAAGGCTACACGGTCGGATTCTCTGTTCATAACATTTTGCCTGGCCACTTTTTCAGATACCCCATAAGTATCCTTTACGTTTCTAATCCTTAATTCCAGAGGCGCAACCACCAAAACACGGAGACAGATTTCCTTCGGTAGAATGTAACTCGCTCCTCTGCCCAAGATTACGGCGTGTCCATGAGCGCCAATGGTCCCT
>JBEKRZ010000053.1:0-5450 GCA_049517435.1 Smithella sp.
AGTTCTGGGTTCAATAATAAATTTTATTGTCACAATTTCTTTTTACTTCGTCTTTCAATTAAATCCTTTTTTCAGTTTCTTTTTAGGCATAATCTTTAACGAGCTATTTAATCATGCCTATTTGGCTAACCATTAATGATAAGAATAATATATTAGATCTATTGAGGAAACTAATTGCCGCAAATAAAATTGAACTGAAATTTCGACATTTTCACACAATTATCATCCTGATAATCATTACATTAATCATGTTTGGTGATATACTCTTTGGCAATGAGGGACTTATTCTTTCCAAAGAAGGTACCGATACTTTCAGTCTTTTTATATACTGGCGCGACTTTGGATTTAATCAACTTAAGCAGGGAATTTTCCTGCACGGAAATATTGAACTCTTTTCCGGCTCACCATATTTTGGCTTCTAATTTCTCCAAAACCATTTGAAATCAGTTTTAGAACAACCTTACTGAATCAGCGGCATAATCCTCTGCCTTTTGCGGTTTCCAATAATTTACAGTTTCCCAGTTCACACACTTTTTGCACATCATAGCAACCAAGAAGGTTGTCGCCTTGCATAAAATAAGCAACACCTCTGTTGCCGTAGGCTTTGGTAAAATCCGGTTTCAGGCGGATTGCTTCATTGAAATTATCAATAGCGATTTTATACTGGCCAAGTAATTTGATGTAAACATTTCCTTTGTTATAGTAAGCTTCTGCATAACCCGGTTTGATTTCGATCGCCCTGTTTAAATCCTCAATTGCTTGCCTATCATTGCCGAGGTTGCTATATTCAATACCCCTAATATTATAAGCGAGCCAATTATCATCAGTAACTTTTAAAGCGTGACTGAAAAGCTCAATGCTGTTTTTCCAGTAGCCGCATTGATTCCAGGATATAAACGATATGATCGCCAGAAAAATTATCCCTGCCGGAAATAAAATCTTTTTTCTTAAATTTTCACTTTTAATCAAAGCCGGTATCCCCCAGGACAGCATAACCCCAACGCCGATAGAGGGAAGATAATGATAGCGGTCAGCCATCGCGCATGGTGTTAATATCGATATCTGAATGATTCCGATGACCGGGGCAATGGTTATCGCGTACCACATCCATCCGGCAAACAGATACGGCAGACGTTTCATCATTATAATGACTGCAACACTGATAACAAGAATCAGCAAGGATGCTCCCAAGACTTGCCAGAGGGGAATTTGATCGGAGAAAGGATAGAAAACAGCCATGTCATGAGGCCAGAAGGTTTTCTCCAGATAAGTCACAAAAGCAACAGGCGCGTTGGCGAGCCGGGAAACAAGAGGAAACTGTTTTAAGTCCGGATTATCCGACATATCAGGAACATTAGGATTATAAAGTGTGATGATAACAAGAACTATGGACAAAATAAAAAAAGGTATTTTTTCCCGCAGTTGCCATAAGGGAATTATTCCCGCAATCCTGGGTTCTGATAATTTCCGGACATGGAGTGGAGATATATTTTTTTTTAGAGCTTCTTTTTCTAATTTGTTTTTCTTTTTTCCTTCATTTGTGGAAACGGGCATAACATCCTTCAGGTTGGTCCATGTTTTTCGTGATTGAAGACGGTCTAGCGGCCAGTAATCCAGAAGTATCATAACGATAGGAAGAGTGATAACCATGGGCTTGCTCATAAGCGCGCAGGTAAAGCAAAAAAGAACAAGCAGATATCTTTTTATAACCGGTTTTTCCGTGTAATAAACGTACAGGCAAAAAGTCAGCATCCAGAAAAACGCGCTCAAAACATCTTTACGCTCAGCAATCCAGGCCACCGATTCCACATGAAGCGGGTGAAGGGCGAAAAGTCCTGCGACAAAAGCGCTTTTCCAGATCGCTCCGGTCATGCGGCTAAAAAGCCAGAATAACAGCAAGGCGCTCATGACATGCAGGATAACGTTGGTCAGATGATACCCCCCGGCATTCAATCCATGAAGCTGATAATCGAACATGAAGGAAAGCCATACCAGAGGATTCCATAAGCCGAAATATTTTGTGCTGAAAGCCCAGCGAAATCCGTCCAGCGTGATTCCGGACTGAATAACACCGTTCTCTGTAACGTAAGCGTTATCGTCGTAATTGATGAAGTCGTATTGATTCACCTGCCAGAAAACAGCAAGTGTAACAACAGTAAGAACGAGATATACAATCAGTTTCTGTCTGCCGAGGCTGATATTTATTTTATTTAGCATAGCGACCTACTGCCGACGCTTGTACCACAAGTTAAATTAGAGTTCATCCAGTTTTTAATTATTTCCGATTGAAATGTTGTATAAATTGGGGAAAATAAGAAAAACAATTTTGAGGTAGCCCAAATTGTTGTTTCCAAGAATACCATAAACAATCCCTCCGTCGCAGCAGGTGTTGGCATCATTATGTTTTAGGCTGGTTGCCTGCGTTGAAGGCATGAAAACGGTTTATAAAGCGTCCAGTGAAGAAAAGGCTTCTTATGAACTGGATAAACTGATTGTCAAATGGGGCCAGAAATATTCTCTGGCGGTTAATCCGTGGAAAAACAGCAGTTGCGTAAATTACAAAAAATCGGTCCGTTTTTCCCAATGATGACACACTGACAAAAATATTATATCTGCCGATTCCGGATGTCGTGAAAAGATGGACGCTTCCTTTTGCCAACTTGGCTTTGACAATTTCACGTCTGTCTGTTATGCATAATAATGTTTAAATTTGGCGGCGACATGAAAATTTTTCCATTTACACAGAACATAAGATCATCAGGGGCCGCCAATGTCAAAAACTAACTTGCATCAAAAATTAAGTCATTCTTTTATCCTCATTTTTTTGCTGGGTGGAGTTCTGGGTTCAATAATAAATTTTATTGTCACAATTTCTTTTTACTTCGTCTTTCAATTAAATCCTTTTTTCAGTTTCTTTTTAGGCATAATCTTTAACGAGCTATTTAATCATGCCTATTATGCGACTGAAGACACCCTTTAATATACAATTATTTCTTTATCTTTGTGTCGCTTTTGCCAGTCTATTCATTTTGTGGTTTTTTTTCCTCTTCCTGAAGATAGCATTTATTCTTTCCGTATTGTTATCGATCATCATACTATCATTGTTGAGCGCTTTTTTTATCAAAATTTCTGCTTTCAGCTCAGCTGAACTGGCTCATATTGAATATGCTGAAATAAGTGAAAGTTACTATGAAGAGTTGACCGATACACAGAAAGTCAGCCGTTTCCGATCATGGTATCATTCTTCACGTTTTCAAAAAATGACAAACTTGGTTGAAAGACATTATCAAGCTAATATGAAAATTGCTGATTTGGGCTGCGGTAATTGCCTCTGGAACAAAAAACATATCCCGGTTACAGGTGTCGATATTAATGAAAAAATGCTTCAATGGGCTCAGAACGAAAAATATCTGAGTAATTACATCTTAACTGATAATCTAGCAAAAACCGGCTTGCCTTCTAAAAGTTTCGATATTGTCATCATGTCAGAAACACTGGAACATCTGCTGAATATCGAAGAGGTTCTGGCTGAGGTCAACAGAATTCTAAAAGACGATGGGACTTTTCTAATTACAGTTCCCTACGACATTTTTTTAGGTCCCTTTTTTATATTATTTAATCTTAACTGCTTATATACAGGATTTATAAAAGGCAGTCGTTATCATAGATTCAGATGCGGACATATTAATCATTTTACCAAAAAACGATTACGTGATGCCTTGCAGGAAAACAAATTTAAATTAACCAGTTTATCCATAGTGAATTGGCTCCTGATATACGCTACGGCTAAAAAGTCTAATCATTAATAATAAAAATAATATTCGATCTATTGAGTAAACTAATTGCCGCAAATAAAATTGAACTGAAATTTCGACATTTTTACGCAATTATCATCCTGATAATCATTACATTAATCATGTTTGGTGATATACTCTTTGGCAGAAACCATACATGCGCTCATATCGAAGGGCAATCCTTTCACTGAAATATCATATGAATTTTGGCAGACAGCGGACAAGCAATCCCCCCCCCCGGGGGCGGGGAGGATTGCTGCTTGTAATTAATGATAGAGTATGCTTACTAAATCAGCGGCATAATCCTCTGCCTTTTGCGGCTTCCAATAATTTACAAATCCCCAATTCACATGCTTTTTGCAAATCACGGCAGCCCAAATTGTTGTTGCCAAGAATACCATAAGCAAGCCCTCTTTTGCAGTAGACGTCTGCATCATCAGGTTTTAGGCGGATGGTTTCATTAAAATCCTCGATGGCACGTTGATGCTGGCCAAGATTTTCATAGGTAAATCCCCGGTTGTAGTAGGCGTCGGCATAATCTGGTCTGATTTCGATCGCCTTGCCATAATCCTCAATCGCCCGCATGTAATTGCCGAGGCCTCCATAGGAAACACCTCTGTTATAATAGGCATCTGCAAAACCCGGATGAATTTCGATCGCCCTGTTTAAATCCTCCATCGCTTGTCTGTAATTGCTGAGGTTGTTATAGACAACACCCCTGTTATAATAGGCATCTGCAAAACCAGGATGGATTTCGATCGCCCTGTTTAAATCCTCCATCGCTTGTCTGTAATTGCCTTGTTGGTAATAGGCAACAGACCTCATATTATAAGCTATCCCATTATAATCAGTAACTTTCAAAGTGTGATTCCACAATGTAATGCTGTTCTGCCAGTACCCGACCTGTGTCCATGTCTTAATGGAAAGACACAAAATGCTCAAGACAGCTAATGCCAAAAGGATTTCTTTCCGGTGTTTCCATTTTTTCAAGAGATCCGGAACGCCCCATGCCACCATGATGAATAGCCCTATCAGGGGGATATAAGTGTATCGATCCGTCATGGCATGATTGCCGACCTGCACTATACCGATAACAGGCACAAGCGTACCTGCATACCACAGCCAACCTGTTGCCAAATAAGGGAATCTCTTAACCATCCAGAAAACTGCCAAGGTGATGGCTATCAGCAGTAATACCGACCCCAAAACCTGCCAGGGCACCACCAACCCCGTATGGGGATATAAGACAGCGAGATTATTCGGCCAGATCATCTTTCCAATGTAAATGATATAGGAAATAAAGGCATTCCCCATACGAACAACCGGTGAAATCGCTTCAATAGGCTTAATAAATCCTGTATTTTGTACGGTGATATATGTTACGATACTGGAAAGGATTACCAGGGCAAAAAGGGGTACCTTTTCCCAGAGGAGAGGATAGATCAATGACCATTTATATTCCGGATCGGCTGGTTTCTTTAGTTCCAATGTTTCCTTTACGGCATCCTTCTTTTTTGATTTCTCCTTTTGTTTGTCAGAAGTCAGGAGCTTAGACGCTTCAGCCTGAACTTTGTGATCTGGTTTTATTTCCTGAAAACGCTGCAGGGGCCAGTAATCCAGAAGCAGCAGTACAAAAGGGAGGGTTACCAGCATCGG
>JBEKRZ010000054.1:0-2882 GCA_049517435.1 Smithella sp.
CAAGATGGCTGTACTGGCCACTGCTCATAAGTTGATCCGTGTCATCTATGCCATGCTGACACAACGGACAACTTTTTGTCCGCAAGTGAATTCATGATAGTTGACTGTAATGTTGTTTTTCTTATTTCCTCAATTCATACAACATTTCAATCGGAAATAATCAAAAAACTGCTGAACTCTAGCTTAATGTGTGGTAAACACTTCTGAAAAGTTTTCAGCATTTGGATTGAACGAAAGACGAAGAAACAATGCCAACTTCACGAGGAATGTTAAATTCAGAAGCAACCCGACATAACAATTTGATTCCTGTCTTTATTTGCCTGGCTCTGGCGATACTCACGATTATCACTTTTTGGTCTCTCAAGGACTGCGGTTTTATCGACCTTGATGACGATGCCTACGTCTATGAAAATGCTTATGTACAATCCGGTGTGAATGCGAACAGTATAGGGCAAGCCTTTTCCTTTTCACCTGAATTAATGGAGAAAAGCGGGATGTGGCTCCCAGTAACATGGATGTCATTGATGCTTGACTATCAAATCTTTGGCCTTAACCCCCACGGTTATCACCTTACAAATCTTCTCTTTCATGTGATGAACACTTTACTCCTTTTTCTGATATTACGCCGGATGACAAAGACACTCTGGCCAAGTGCCTTTGTGGCCTGTTTTTTTGCGATACATCCCCTCCATGTGGAGTCTGTTGCCTGGGTAGCAGAGCGCAGGGATGTTCTTTCCACTTTCTTCTGGATGCTCACCATGGGAGCGTACAGTTATTATGTTGAACATCGGGGATTTCGGAGATATTTCTTTGTCCTTCTTTTTTTCATCCTGGGTCTGATGGCGAAACCGATGCTGGTAACCCTCCCTTTTGTATTGCTGCTTCTGGATTACTGGCCCCTGCAGCGTTTTCAGGGAATAAAACCTGATTACAAAATTAAGACTGAAGTGTCTAAGCTCCTGACTTCTGACAAACAAAAAAAGAAATCAAAAAAGAAGAATGCGGTAACGGTAAAGGAAACATTGGAAGTAAGGAAACCGGCCGAGCCCGAATGTAAATGGTCATTGATCTATCCTCTACTCTGGGAAAAAGTTCCTCTTATTGCCCTGGCAATACTTTCAAGTGTAGTAACATACATTACAGTACAAAAAGTAGGAGGAGCTGCCCATCTTTTTGAAATCATTCCCCTAGGTATTCTTATTGGGAATGCCTTCATTTCCTATATCGCTTACATTGGAAAGATGATCTGGCCGAGTAATCTTGCTGTCTTGTATCCTTATCCACAGTTGTTGCTTTCCTGGCAGGTTTTGGGGTCGGTATTCCTCCTTATCGCCATAACCTTAGTAGTTATCTGGAGGGTAAAGAAATATCCTTATTTGGCAACGGGTTGGCTGTGGTATGCAGGTACGCTTATGCCTGTTATCGGCATAGTAAATGTTGGCTCTTTTGCCATGGCGGACCGGTACACTTATATCCCCCTTATAGGGTTATTCATCATGGTGGCATGGGGTGTTCCGGATCTCTTGAAAAAATGGAACTACCGGAAAGAAATACTTTTGGCATCATCTGCATTGATCATTTTGTGCCTTTCCATTATTACATGGACACAGGTCGGGTACTGGCAGGACAGCATTACATTGTTTGATCACACTCTGAAAGTTACGGATAATAATTGGCTCATCTATTATAATCGGGGCAATGCCTATAAAAATCTCCGTAATTACAAGCAGGCGATTGAGGATTTTGGCAAAGTGATCGACATCAATCCGGGGGATGCAAATGCTTATTATAACAGGGGTCATGCCTATGCTGACCTCGGCAATCACGGGCAGGCGATTGAGGATTATAGCAGGGCGATCGAAATCAAACCGGGTTTTGCAGAGGCCTATATTAACAGGGCTAATGCCTATAAAGGCCTCGGCAATTACAATCAAGCTATTAAGGATTATGACAGGGCGATCGAAATCAAACCGGGTTTTGCAGAGGCCTATATTAACAGGGCTAATGCCTATAACAGCCTCGGCAATTACAGGCAGGCGATTGAGGATTGCAGCAGGGCGATCGAAATCAAGCCGCATTATGCAGAAGCCTACTACGACAAGGCTGTTGTTTATCTAAATCAGGGCGATAACATCTCCGGCTGTCGCGACGCGCGAAAAGCCTGTGAATTGGGGAATTGTAAATTATTGGAAGCCGCAAATACCAGAGGATTATGCCGCTGATTTGGTATGATGCTAAAACTGATTACAAAAGGTAATCCTCATTTCTGACAACTGCCCACAACTGAACTGAACAGTTGTAGGTATAAGCAACAACCGAAACAAGAACTAATTAGACCCTGCCTGTCAACTCAAGTATCAGTCAGTACACATACAGCATTTTTTCACTGAGATTTATGATTGCTCAACATAACCAAAAATCACAAAGATACATTCCGGAGGGTAGCAATACGGTAGCAAAGAAAAAAAATAAGAGGTTAGTCACTTCGAATAAACGCTTGATTTCTTTTTGTGCCGGAGCTCGGAATCGAACCGAGATGTCCTTGCGAACGGGGGATTTTGAGTTCTAACTAGAAAAAATTTAACCCCTTGATCTTAGGTCTGATTTCTCGTAAACACTTAAAAATCAACAAAAAAGCAATTCCATCTATTCCCGTCTGTTCTATCTACTTCCCTCCTTTTCCTATCATTCTATCACAATTTTATCACAGCATCACCACGGATTAATGGTCCGATGTTCATTTTTTTAGAGGATTCAACATTTCTTCCTCCTACCACGAATTCGTATATAGAATGATGTATAATTAATTTGTAATATTAATTAGGAAGGCAGGAGGACTCATTTCTTCCTGGGCATTATAGCCCTTATTTCAGTATGTCCCA
>JBEKRZ010000055.1:0-2869 GCA_049517435.1 Smithella sp.
GTAGATACCGTTCTTGTCAAGCTAAAGTTGGCTTATAATTTGGGTCATACTTTTTGCCTGATTTCAGTACTCCAAAGATAACATGAACCAGTTTCCGCATAATAGCGCAGACAATAACTTTGCCATTTTTACCTTTTTCTTTCAGAGGATTATAAAAAGAAATCATAACAGGATTGCACTGAATCGATACCAGTGCCGGCATATACAGGGCTTTTCTAAGCCTTGCATGTCCGATTTTGCACAATCTGGGTTTGCCTTTAATAGATGATCCCGAAATAGTTTCCTTGGGCGCAAGTCCGATAAAAGCCACCATTTCTCGAACATGGGTAAATTTATCAAGATTATCTAATTATGCCAGCAGATGAGGAATGGTTGCCTTGCCAAGACCGGGTATAGAATCCAGCAAATCCTTTTTCTGTTTAAGTTGCGGGTTTTGTTTAATGAGATCGGCAATTTGTTTTCTGATTTTTTCAATTTCCTGATCCAAATATGCAATATGCTCTTTGATCAAAACTATGACAGATTTATGTGCCGCGCCAATACGATTCTTCTCCTGGCTGCGCATGTCTATTAGACTGTCAACTCTTCTGACCAGAGCTCTCAATGATCTGATTTCCGGTGCAGGCGGAATCCAACGCTCCGGCTTCATAGCCAGGCAGAAACGTGCAATGACTCCAGCATCAATCTTATCCGTCTTGGTGCGGATCAGTTCGCTTTGAGCAAATCCTTTGATACGGGCAGGATTGACAATGCTTACTGTGTGACCAGCTTCATGAAGATAGATTGCCAAGTCTTCTCCGTAATTGCCGGTGGCCTCCAGACAGGCATGAACCTTTTGAACTCCCTGTTTCTCTAGCCATATACTTAGGGTCTCAAAACCTTCAACCGAATTCTTGCAGGTCTTGTTTTTTATCTTCCCATCTGCAAGCAGTGCTACATCAAACTTTTGCTTTGCTATATCTATTCCCAAAACCGTAACTGACATATAAATCTGCCTCCTATAATTATAAATATTTACACCGGTAAAAAGCTTCGTCCGAATCAACCTTGCAAGTGCAAACTCATTCCCATTTGAGAAGGTTTCTGATACCGTACGAGTTATTGAACAAAGCAAAAAGAAGAGGATCTAATCTACAAAACATGCTCTTTAGGCATCAGGTGAAACACAGATTCACTCTTCTCCTTTACCTTTGCATCTCATGATGCTATTTTATAGCAAATACCAAATTATAAGAACACAAGGTGAAGTCAACAACCGAGATAAGACTTAATTGGACAACGTCTGTCAAGTATAGGTCGGAATAGTTATAGGGATGTGTATCAATACGAATGAATTTAAGGCTAAACACCCTCTTTTTTGTCTGTTAAGCTGTAGAAAAGATATGGATTCCACTAGACAACAAGTTGAGCTTTTAGAAGATTCTTTTCTATACGTTAGAAAACCGTTAGAAGAGGGCAATAAAAAAGGTTTAGAAGCATTTGCAGTAAACTCCTAAATCCTTGATTTTTTAGTGGTGCCGAAGCCGGGATTTGAACCCGGACAGGCGTACACCCACTAGACCCTGAAACCATAATTAAGGACATTCAGGTAAATACAAGTATAATGAGAATAATATGATATTTCAAGGAAAATTACAAAATTCTTAATTCAGGATACGAGGCGGAAATAGTGGGAAACAGGGGGGTATATTTGGGAAAGTGTTGACCAAATGTTGACCAAGTTCGCACTTATTAGAGAATCATCTATCGGCATGGTTCGGATTGATTTATGGCAAACGAGAATGTATAGTGAGCCATACATCTGATTAAAATAAAAAACAGGAAATAATTAATGAACAGAGCTGAATTGATCGATGAAGTGGCAAAGGTTACATGCGGCAAGAAATAAGCGGAAATGGCATTAGTAGCAACATTGGCGGCAATCCGGAAAACGCTCAAAAAAGGTAATGCTGTTACACTTGTATGATTTGGTACATTTGATATCAGCAAGAGAAGAGCCCGCAAAGGCAAGAACCTCCAGACAGGCGAGGTCATTAAAATAGCTGCAAAGAAGGTTTCCATATTTAAAGTTGGAAAGAACCTGAAAGGCGCAGTTAAATAGACTGATCACACACCTTTTCTGGACATGCTTAAAGAGCCGTTTCCTGCTTCGGCGGAGCGGCTCTTTTTCTTCCTTGAAATCGATACTTGATAAATATCCAAGAAAAGTGCAGATTACGTTTAAAAATAAAGGAGGAAAATATCATGCATTTACCTTTGCCATATTATCCTTTAATTGCGCACTGGGTGCCTGGATTTGTCACTCTCAGCTTTTTTGTATATCCTTTTTTCATGAAACAAGGCGCTGACTTTAATCCATCAGCTGGAATGGCAGTTATTACGATTTTCTTTTTTACAGCACTATCTTTCGTTATTGGACAGATAATTGATGCTTTTCGTAATGCATTTTTGGAAGATATAATTGATAAATTTGCCGGAAAGTTTGATTGGGAATCTTTTGCAAAAAATAAGGATGAGAGACTGGAAAGTCTTTACTTTATCTATTATGTTTTTGATATTAATTTTATTACTGGTCTCACAATTGGGAGTATATATTTGATAATTAACCCTTTTGATTTGTATTTCCCTTGCTCTTGGAAGATTATATTTGCGATTGTTATTGTTCTTATATCTTTGCTGCTTGGAAAGGATGCAAAAGTTCTTAGAAAAGAAATGGCAGATGTTCTTAAAGATAGCAAACCATTATAATAGGTTCGCAAAGATCAACAGGTAATGTGTGTTAGCGGGGAAAGATATGAGTATAGTATTTAGGGATATTGTAATTGAACTTTGCACATCAGAAATTCATGGCGTTGGTGTGTTTGCTGTG
>JBEKRZ010000056.1:0-2823 GCA_049517435.1 Smithella sp.
CAGTTGCCATAATGGAATTATTCCCGCAATCCTGGGTTCTGATAATTTCTGGATACGGGGTGGAGATATATTTTTTTTTAGATCTTCTTTTTTTAATTTGTTTTTCTTCTTTCCTTTATTTGTGGAAACAGACATAACTTCCGGTATATTTGTCACGATTTTCCGCGATTGAAGACGGTCCAGCGGCCAGTAATCAAGAAGGATCATGACAATGGGCAGAGTGATAACCATGGGCTTGCTCATCAGAGCGCAGGCAAAGCACAAAAGAACCGGCAGATACCTTCTTATAACCGGTTTTTCCGTGTAATAGACATACAGGCAGAGAGTCAGCATCCAGAAAAACGCACTCAAAACATCTTTGCGCTCAGCGATCCAGGCAACCGATTCCACATGCAGCGGGTGAAGAGCAAAAAAAGCCGCAACAAAGGCACTGCGCCAGATCGCCCCGGTCATGCGGCTAAAGAGCCAGAATAACAGCAAGGCGCTCATGACATGCAGGATGAGATTGGTCAGATGATAACCCCCGGCATTTAAACCATGGAGTTGATAATCGAACATGAAGGAAAGCCATACCAGAGGGTTCCATAAACCCAAATATTTTGTGCTGAACGCCCAGCGAAATCCGTCCAGCGTGATTCCGGACTGGATATGACTGTTCTCTGTGACATAAAGGTTATCGTCGAAATTGATGAAGTCGTATTGATTCACCTGCCAGAAAACAGCAAGCGTAAGAAGAATTAAAACGACATAAACGATCAGTTTCTGTCTGCCGGGGCTGATATTTATTTTATTTAGCATAGCGACCTACCGCCGACGCTTGTAACACAAGTTAAGCTAGAGTTCAGCAGTTTTTTGATTATTTCCGAGTGAAATGTTATGTGAATTAGGAAAATTAGACAAGCAACAAGGAAGTATGATTTATAGTTCGGCTCTACATATGCTAATCCACAATAAACCCTTCTATATTATTCTTCTTCCAATCCCTCAATAAACGCCAGGACATTTTTACCCAAGACGCTGTGGTTGTAACCGCCTTCCAAGATGCCGAAACAACCGCCGTTGTTGCGCCGGGCGGCATCGCGCACCAGCTTGCTCATATATTTGTAGTCTTCTGTTTTCAAAAGGCCGCCCCAGTCGGCTTCATGATTATCAAAACCGGCGGATACGGCGATCATGTTGGCATCTGTTTGCTCCAAATCATTCTGCACATTTTTTAAATATTCATTACGATCAGATGCTGCGGGATTAAGCATCGTCACATATCCCTTGCCGCCTAGAATATTCACATTGCCATCACCGAAATGCAGATCGAAATCCAGAATGAAAGCTTTTTTAATTTTTCCTTCGTTTTTGAGTTTTTCCAGTGCGATGGACATATTGTTAAAATAACAGAATCCCCACGCGCTGCCCGAAGAAGCGTGATGGCCGGGCGGACGGATGGCGGCAAAGCAGGGTTCGGTCAAACCGATTTGCGCCGCTTTAATAGCGCCACCGGCGGCGAGCGCGGCAATATCGTAGACACCTTCACGTTCGACCGACTTTACATGCTCGGCAGTGTGCACTCTGAGAATATCTTCTCTGGAAGCAGGAAGAGGTGTGACAAAAGTTACCTTGCCGCGCAGTGCCATTTCCACGGCCCGAATTCTTCCAGCGGCAGAAGCGGGATCAGACGAATAAATTTCGTTATAATCTTCATGATAAACTACTTTCATAAAACCCTCTTTTCATCAGCTTTGATTAGTCTAACATAGAAAGCCTGTTAAACTCAAAGCTGTAAACGTATTTTTTGCCATAGGCAATTCGCTTAATTCCGCGGAAGAAAGAAAAAGAATGTTTGATCAAATCGACCACACCATACATGAAGGCCATCGCCGTGGTGGGAGTCACCGGCGTCAAGTGGATAATCGTCCAGTCCCTGATCAAACTGACCGGCCGGAACATCAAATTATTCGATACTCGGGAGAATGCCAAAGAATGGCTGGCCGGGCAGTAAGCAATATCCATAAAAAAACCGAACCAGGGCAGCGTAAACAAAAACAGGCACGGGGAACGCCCTCCTGCCTGTCCAATATGATCTTCAATCCCGCGGTTTGGGGGGAATCCCCCGGTTTCAGCCGGGGGAGGAATGCGGTGAAACCCGCGGGAGGTCGCGTTATTGTGAGGAGCCTCCGGCTCCTGCCGGAGGGGGCTCCACTCCAAGTCTAAACTTCAAAGTCGGGTTTTAATGAGCGGCGATATGAACCCAGCCGTTGATTCTAGCATTCAGATCCGAAAGATAAAAGGATCTGATTATGGCCGCATTAGGGCTGTTCAATGACCTTGAACGGTCGACGACAACGTCCCAAGACATTGAGCTAATATTGATGTCTAAAGCGCCCGCACCAGCCGGATCATTATTCGCATTACCGGTCCCGAGACCGATACACACAAAACTGGGACTCATATTGAAAGTCTGATAGTTAGCAAACAGCCATTCGTCTGCTGAACCAGGAACAACGGTATTGTTTACAGTAGCCACACCAATGGAGACGCTGCCAACAACACTCATACCGTTAATCGCCATGTTCCTCAAGCCCCTATAACCGGCAGTGGTATTGCCACCGATACCGTCAGCATCGCCCCAGGACAGTGCGTCCAATTTAAATTTGGTAAAATTGACATCCACGTCAAAGACTATACCCTGGGTAGATGCCGAGGGTGTATGGATGTTCACACTGCCATTAATTTCCACATCCAAGCCGCCCAAGTAAACGGAACCGAGAATCTGATCTAGATTACTCTTTCTATTGCCGAGTGCCACATTGGTATTCAGGGAGTCCATAC
>JBEKRZ010000057.1:0-2692 GCA_049517435.1 Smithella sp.
CCAAATTGACGGACCTTGAGTTTACTCTGATAAAAGAGCACTCCCGGGTCGGGTACGAGATGCTGAAGGATGTGGAATCCCCGTGGCCGTTGGCACAAATTGTTTATCAGCACCATGAGCGGATTAACGGATCCGGCTATCCAAGAAATCTGAAAGGGGATGAAATTCTTATAGAGGCCCGCATTATGGCTGTGGCCGATGTTGTTGAATCCATGGCTTCTCACCGTCCCTATCGTCCGGCCCTGGGTATTGAGGCAGCCCTGGAAGAGATCGAAAAAAATAAGGGAGTTCTTTATGATACTGCTGTCGCCGATGCCTGCCTGAGATTATTTCGGGAAAAAGGCTATCAGCTTAAATAAGATGGAGAAAACAATCCTGTAGAAAAAACATGATTACAAATGGTGATCCTCAATTCTGAAACTGCCCTCCACTGACACTTTGTAGGTGTAAGAAATAATCACTTTCTTCCTGTAATGTTGTTTTTCTTATTTTCCCAATTCATGCAACATTTCAATCGGAAATAATCAAAAAATGGCTGAATGCTAACTTAACATGTGGTATAATTACTATAGTGTAGCGTCAATGACGTTCCTAGGAGGCAAGTTGTGAAAACGAGAAAATCGATTATTTCTTCATGTCTGATTGTTTTTACCCTGGCTTATACAGGATGCGCGGTAAAACAATTTACAGAGTGTGATGGGACAGCTTCTGCTCAAAACGAATCGGCAATCAACCAAAATAAGCAGCCCAGCGTAACTGGTGAGCCGGCAAAACAAAATAATAGCGAAGGACAAACAACGAGGGAATCGGCAGTGTCTCAGATTACGACTTATCTGAAAGACATCCATTTTAATTTTGATCAATATAGCATCCGCCAGGAAGACGGGCAAATTCTTTCTAGTCATGCCGATTACCTTTTGAAAAACAAAAATGTCAAAATTATTATCGAAGGAAATTGTGACGAGAGAGGAACTACGGAATATAATTTAGTGCTGGGTAGCAAACGAACACAAGAAGCAAAGAAATTTCTGGTTAATTCCGGTATAGACCGAAAGAGGATAAAAACAATTAGTTATGGCAAAGAGCGTCCTCTCGATTCTGATCATAATGAGGATGCATGGGCAAAAAATAGAAGAGATCATTTCGTTGTTAAATAATACAGATATGTTTTTAAAGCATGATATTTAATAAAAGGTTTAGTCAGTAAGTACTTCTTCCTGAAGTCAATAGTTCTGCCTCTCGCATAAAAGCAAGACTTCAATCTGTAATAAACACAATCCGCAACCCACTTTTTGCGATCTATATTGCATTGACATACAAGACCAACATCCTTATAGTTCAAACATGAATAAGTTGGGTTTGAAGAGAAGAGTAAAAACCCGGCATTCTAAAGGAGAGGAATGGATGAAAGAAAAAAGGAAAGCAGAACGATTGGAGGAATATAACGAAATCACCGTATCTGTCATCTCCGAAGAAGAAAATCTTCCTAAAGAAAAAATCCACTATAGCAACAGCCAAGATATCTCTGTGTACGGTACTCAAATTCGAGGCAATATTCGTTTGCCTGTTGATACCCTCCTCAAGATAGATTTCAAATTAAAGAATTTGCAACAAAAGATAACCGCCCTCGGAAAAGTAAAATGGATTAAAATCATCATTAAGGATAAATATTATGAGGCGGGTATTGAATTCGTCGATACACCGAGTGAAGCGATCCAGAAAATTGAGGATTACATCTCTTGGAAACAAAGAACTGCAAGTCTTGATAAGTTTGTTATGCGGTTTAGGATTTCTGCGAAAATTAACGAATCAGAATCTAAATAGACGAATCGGATTATTTTTATGTTTTATCCTTTTTCAAAGAGATTTTGAACTCATTCTTGGACTACTCATTGCATTAAATTACTATTTGATAGTTACTCTCTTTCTATCCGTAATCCTCAATTCTGACGACTGCCAAATGTTGTGGAGTTGTAGGTGAAGTCAACAATTCCGCTGATGATTTAGTTCTTCAAAATCAATCATTGAGTTTTCTATTGACAACTTCCTGAATCTTTGATTTTTTCATGCGCCATATTTATGTTATATTATAAATAATAACTATAAATAAAAAGGGTCATTATAAACTGTACCTTTCAGATCCGCCGCAGGGGGATGATGGAAAGAGAAATCCAAATCCGTTGTAGACAAAACATATAGTGGGGTATCATGCCTGAAGAAATCGAAGTTCCAATCGAAAAGTTACACGAATCCGTTCAAGAGGAAGCGGAAAAAGCCAGAGAAAAGTGGGTGTTACTTGTGGCCCTAAGCACGGCCATCCTCGCCGTATTTGCTGCCTTATGCTCACTAATGGCTGGTCATCATGCAAATGAAGCACTGATTGAGCAGATCCAAGCTTCTGATCAATGGGCATATTATCAGGCGAAGGGAATCAAAGCCGCTGTTCTCGAAAGCAAGATTGAAACACTCCAGGCATTAAGTAAGCAGACCTCTGAAAAAGATAAAGAAACTGTTAAGATTTATAAAAAAGAACAGAAAGAAATTGAAGAGCAAGCGAAAGAAAAGGAGAGGTCTTCTTCTATTCATCTCACGGCTCACAACCTACTGGCAAAGGCCGTCACAGTCTTCCAGATCGCAATTGCAGTTTCAGCGATATCTGTTTTGACCCGAAGAAAATGGCTTTGGTATGGTA
>JBEKRZ010000058.1:0-2664 GCA_049517435.1 Smithella sp.
TCAAAAGATGAACGCAGGATAAATAAAAGGTTAGATACTAAATTTGAAATTTCATATGTACATGAAAATGATTATCTCATATCTTTTACAAAAAATATTTCGGCAGATGGCATGTTTGTTGAGACAGAAAGACCGCCGGCAGTAGGGTCAACAATAAAATTGATTTTTTCCATAGGCAATTTAAAAAAAATAGAAATTAATGCAAAAGTTATGTGGATTAACAAAGGCGCTTTGTCAAAAGATCATGGAATGGGTGTAAAATTCCTTAATATGCCTGCAAGAGACAAAGATGCAATCCTGAAAGAAATTAATATAGTTGCGGTTCTATAGAAATATTACATTAGACCACGGGGGAATCAGACTACATGGTAAAAAGATTGCAACTTTCTAACGTAAATTATCAGATTTTTTCAGTCGAAAAACTGAGGACTTGTGGGTGAAAGAAATAATTCTTACGGATCAAAGGATTTTTATTTTTTACTTCCTGTAATGTTATTTTTCTTATTTTCCAAATACACACAACCTTTCAATCGGAAATAATGAAAAAATTGAACTCTAACTCAATATGGTATAAGTATTTGGGGTAGGTCACCCGTGTGTGTAACTTCAATTCATATAGGAGTCATCCATGAACGATGGATTAGAAAAAAGGAAATTTCAGCGCCTTGAATGCCCTTTGGAAGGCACAATTAAGATTGTACCCGTTAAGGAAGCGCCAAATAATCTACCTACGCTGCATATTAAAAGTCGAAATATTTCGGAAGATGGAATCTGTTTCGAGATAAAACCTATCGAGGTTGAAGGCATCAATTTGCTTTCAGGACTCCCTTTTGCAAGGGAATACCATATATACATTAACATGGAGCTCATTCCGAATGAGCAGCTATTTGAGGCAATAGGAGAAGTCCGCTGGTATGACATACCTCGTGATGAATACATCTATCAAGTGGGAGTCGCATTCATAGACATTAAGGACAACGGCAAAGAACAACTTTTAAGGTTTTTAAAAACCCATAAAAGCAACAGGGGATATTTTCACCAATTATTTAAATAACCGACCAACCGAAGTCGCTGACTTGTATAGAACCTCAGCAAGCACTTCTTCCTGTAAATCTTATGTTTCAAATTATTAATTTTATGCTATATTAAAACCGATATTGCTTGAAATGGTACAATTCTAACTTAACAAGAGGAGTGTGCTGTGGACTTGGACATGAACATGACCATTCTTTGTTTGGTTGTCGCTTGTCTGCTGGTGCTCGTGCTAGTAATGCAAATCCAACTTAATGCCATCAGTAAAGAAATAGATCAAAAACAGGAAAGCATGAGTAAAAAAGTGGATGAATTGCTAAAAGAAAAAGGAAAAAAATAATCTAAAATTAAGCAACACACAATTTTAGATTTTTCTCACCTACGAAGGATCCTGAACACTCCTACTAGGATGAATACTGGCCTGCTTCCCGAAAACAAATCCAGCTATTAAATTAGGATTTGGGGCAGGTCACCTAATAAATCACAGAGAGGCTTAGCCGAACGAAATTTACGAATTTTTCTGGCGGAGAGAGCGGGAATCGAACCCGCCCGGTTATTAGAATTATATATTAATATCAATTCATTATCAAGGACAAATTGGTCAAGGTTAAAGAAAAGTTAAAGGATTATTTAATGTCGAGATGGTCAGAGACTGACTTCCTGTAATGTTGATTTTCTAATTTTCCTAGTGCATACAACATTTCAATTGCAAAGAATCAAAAAGGAAGAAATTTTATCTTGTAAATCACTTGAATTTTGGTATTTTAAACAAACAGATTCATTTTTCATTAGTTCAATCACCACAATTTAATATTGTGAGGTCAATATGAACAGGAAATTGATTCTATCCATTCTTATTATTTTCTTCACAACATCATTTTTATCCATATTTGGATGTAATAATCAAAACATAATAAAAGAACAATCTTCTCTATCAGAATTACAGGAACAATGTGGGAAACGGTCTAAAGAGTTTTTCAGTAAGGAATATAGTAATGGAACTGTCAATACCAAAGATGGAACAACTACAGTGAATTATACAAATTATTATAATAAAAAACAAAATAAATGTTTCTTGTTATTGAAATCCACACACATATTCAACGATAAGAAGAAGGGTAACAAATATTCAGAGAACTTATTGGACATAGATGAAAATCAGGAATACGGATACTTCATAGAAAATGGTAAAAATAATGTGTGTTTTGTCTTGGATAAGGAATGTAAATCCAAACCAGAATGGAACTTACTCGTAAAACCTTATATGGAAGAATAATGAAAGGAATAGAGATGAAAAAGATTAGCTCAATTATTTCTTTGTCGTTTCTGGTTTTCTTTCTACTTGTAATTACTGTTTGGGGTTCATCGGATTGGGTTAAATTTTATACGGGTAAGATGGGAAATGTTACTTCATATAAGAAGGTAACTACTGCAAACGGTCTGGAGAAATATTTAGTTAAAGAGGTTTTTTCTGATAAAGGTAGAAAGGAATATATTCAAGACAGAATAGAAAAAAACTCTCAATTGAAGGATATGACAAACTATCTAACATACAGTCTTTGAGTGAAATAGACTGTAAGGAAAAGAAGATTATGAATATATCTGTTTTCTACTTTGATACAGATGGTAAAA
>JBEKRZ010000059.1:0-2577 GCA_049517435.1 Smithella sp.
AAGATGTTAAATCGATGAATGTTTTAACACCTGAGTCTGCATTAAGTAAATATGGAGAAAAAGCAAAAGACGGGGCTATAGAAGTAACTACATATAAGAAGGGTGAAAAAAGGCCTGAAATAAAAATTGATCCTAAGACTGGAGTCGTATATAATGTGGTTGTTAAGGAAGAGGCGCCGTTTGTTGTTGTTGAAGAAATGCCGGCGTTCCCTGGCGGAACTGATGCAATGGTAGCATGGATAACTGCAAATCTTAAGTATCCGGCAGAAGCCGTGAAAAACAAGATCACCGGGAAAGTGTACGTCAATTTTGTGGTAAGTTCCGGTGGGAAGGTAAAAAATGTTGCTGTGAGCAAATCAGCAAGTCCCTTGCTTAATGCTGAGGCAGTAAGGGTCATAAGCAGTATGCCCGACTGGAAACCGGGAAGCCAGGCCGGTAAATCTGTTGATGTTCAGATGCAGGTGCCGGTGGAATTTAAATTGAATTAAAAAGGCATGCGGCGTGCGGTACACGGTGCGCGGGTATTATCGCCGCTAGCCTCGTACCGCAAACCGCGAACCCTTAATCATCATTATCAACAGCCATAAAAAAGGCAGCATGCACAGCAGGAGGACATGGAGAATCCAAACCTTTTACAGCCTTCCAGATCACCTCATTGAATTCAGCATCACTAACCATGTCTTCCTTCGTAAAATCAAACTTCTCGCTTTTTTTCTGCCAGGCATTCTGAGACAGGTTCTTTAAATTCAGATCGACATTGCTCGGTCTCACCGTAAAAGAGGGATGATCGGGGGTATTATTCATGCATCTCCATAGCGGAGTAGCCGGGGCATCATACTGGCTCATCGGGGGGATCCCAAGAATAAGCTCAATTGTACGCAGGAGCGATGCGGTTGTATAAGCTGTATGATCGACAAAGCCCTGTTTCACATAGCCACCGGCCAGGTATGCCGTGCTCCTGTGGGCATCCACATGATCAGGACCATTTTGTGCATCATCTTCAACTATTAATATGAGACTGTTTTTCCAAACCTTACTGTGGCTCAGATAATCCACAAACAAACCAACTGCAAGATCATTATCTGCAACATGTGCAAATGGCGTTGGTTTGTTGAGGCTGAGTCCTTCGGTATGGTCGTTTCCAAACCTGAGGGAATTAAACTGTGGCAGGGCATCTATTGCAAGTAGTGAATCAAAATCACGTTTCCATTGCCTGAAACGGACAGTGTCGCGTACAGACAGATCCCAGCTTGTATAAAAAGGACAGAAATGATCTTTTAAAACCGGGATATTAGGCTTCTTTTCCCCCATGAATTCGGCATAAGTCCGATAGCTGATACCATTCCGTTTACAATAATCCCATAGGAATCCATTCTTATTGTTTGCGATTTTTATTGAACCTTCACCGGGATATTCTCCTCCTCTTCCTCCATAGCTGGTTGGCCAGTTTTTTTCAAGATAATCCGTAGCATAGGCTCCCATTGTCCAGTTATGTCCATCTGCGCTTACCTCACCGTTTACAAAAAAATTGTCAAGCAGAACAAATTCCCGTGCAAGGGCATGCTGATTTGGCGTAATATTTTCACCAAAAAGCACAAGATTGGGATCTCCGTTTCCTTCAGGTAAATCTCCAAGAACCTGGTCATAAGAACGGTTCTCCTTAATAATGTAAAAAATATATCTGATAGGCGAACTGTCGCCGACTTTCATAGGGACAGGATTCCCTTTTGCTCCTTCGGAAACCAGCTCTGTATTCTTATTATAAGGAGTATTATTATATACAGCTTGCGAAAACACAGCCATCTGGCTTACATCCGGAGTCTTAAGAATTGAAAGGGTTCCCCTGAAAAGGCCTCCTATATATTGTACTTTAATTTTTTGTTCCTTTCCTGCAACCTGGAAAACTACCTCATCTCCATTACGGGTCGGATTCGGGCCATAAGGATTTGCATGTGATGACAATCCCTTTCCGTTACTTACCAGGATTTTGTCTTTTACAGCCCTCACACATGTAGGATACCAGCCAGTCGGGATAAATCCCTTACTTACACTTGCACCGGGTTTTGTAACATCAAACACTGCAAGACAGTTGTTATCGGCATTTGCAATGAAAAGAGTTTTTTCGTCTGTGCTCAAAGCAACACTGTTTGTTGTGGAACCGGAAGGTGAACCCGGATAAAGTGCTGAATTAAGTGTCTCGATCACCTTCTTTTGATGTGAATTAATTACCGATACACTGTTATCATTCGCATTTGCTACATAAAGATATTTCCCATCCCGGGTGATGCATAGATCATTAGGATTATCACCAACTGCGATTGAGCCGATAATTTTCTGCAGATCTGTATCAAACAGTAGAATCTTATCACAACCCCAGCATGAGATGTACAATAATTTATGGTCAGGCGACAACAGACAGGTATACCCTTCACCACCCAGGGGATAATGCGAGACTACTTTTTTTGATTGAGCATCAAGAATGTAGAGGGAATTATTCTCTTTTGTAACAACGTATAACCTGTTCCTGGTTTCATCAAGTGCAATACCTGCAACAGAAATCTTTACAGGCCAGGCTTT
>JBEKRZ010000060.1:0-2626 GCA_049517435.1 Smithella sp.
CAAGATGGCTGTACTGGCCACTGCTCATAAGTTGATCCGTGTCATCTATGCCATGCTGACACAACGGACAACTTTTTGTCCGCAAGTGAATTCATGATAGTTGACTGTAATGTTGTTTTTCTCATTCCGCAAGTTAATACAACCTTTCAAACCGTAATCGTTATCTCATAAAATAGAAAAGGCAGAGCCAATTGACCCTGCCTTCTGTCATAAACCGGTTATGTGTTTCGTTACTGCTTAAATTTTCTCCTGACGCCTGCCAACCCAACTAACCCAAGACCAAGAAAGCGCTACAATGCATTATATTCATAAGCTGTAGTCAGCTTATTTAATAACTGCTCTTTAGCATTCAGCGTCACTCCTGAATACGGGCGCCGCCGGAATCATTCAACGCCACGAAAGGCTTTTGCGCGGCAATGGCCATATTCATCATTTTCCATATTTTCTCTGAGTGCATTTCACCGAGACTGCCGCCGGAACTGGTGAAATCCTGTGCTGCCGCGAAAACAACACATCCGTTTACTTTACCAAAACCTGTAATAACGCCGTCAGACGGGATTTCTTTTTTATCTAGACCAAAGAGAGTGGATCGATGCTGAACAAAAAACTGAACTTCCTGAAAAGTGCCCTCGTCAAAAAATAAATCCAAACGTTCGCGAGCGGTAAGTTTATTAGAATCATGTTGTTTCTTAATCTGTTTTTCACTGCCCATTAGTTTTAATCTCTGGCTTTTTTCTCAAAGTCGTTAGTTTTACCTTTATGACACTGCCTTTCATTTTGAAAATTTATTTTTGATTTACTTATTTAACTTTCTTCTTACTCCTGCCAACCCAACTAACCCAAGACCAAGAAGGAGCATTGTGGCTAGCTCGGGAACCGCAGAAGTGCCAGGAGGGTCAACAGCATTCAGGTTTTGATCTCCTATTGTTGTTACCTTCTTTCATATGTGATTACTTTGTTTAATCGTAGTCTTTCGTCCCATAGTTTGCTGATTACGCTATCCAAATAATTCTTAATGCAATCCAGTACCCATAATACTCGACCTATTATTTTAATTTCTATCTTTTTCATATCGCCCTCCTATAACATAGACGACGTCGTTCCCGACACTGAACTGAACAGTTATGGGTTTAGTCTGTACTTCCGTAATGTATCTTTGACTTTTCCAATGACTTGACAAGTGCCATATCTCTGCCCTTCCCGTTTCTTTTCCCGTTTCCAGAAGTATCGGATCTTGCAGACTTCGCCAATGGGCAACCCCGTCATACCCTCCAAGTCCGTAAAACCATGGTTTTAAAAACCAGCCGAATCGGGTTTAGATCTTTAACTTTCTCCTGACGCCTGCCAAACCCATCAGACCAAAGCCAAGAAGCAGTATGGTAGAAGGCTCAGGGACAGAAGTCAGAGTGCCATTGTAGAAGAGGTAATCTTGATAGCCTTTGCCGAACGATGAGGCTGGATCTTGAGTGGGACTAGTAGCAATATAGTAACCGGTAAGATTTAATAAACTTCCATAATTATTTTCGGCCAGAGTTACCCAATTACCTATAGTAGTTAAAGAATCCGAATTCGAGTCACTTTTGTAGGTATATCCACTGAACATAATTTCCCAAATTGCAGCCTGGGCAGTTACTGTATTAAGATTACCATTCATTACCTGACTTATCAACCATGCCGCCTCTAGATAGTTAATTCCATAATTAGATTTCAGGCTTTCAATATAGTAAGGAACAGCATTAAGAGATCCGTCAACTGGGTCGACACAGTAGCTGATCAGTTCTTGGATTGTGTTTCCTTGGTATGTAAACTGAAAACCGTAGCCTGTATACCAATTGACCCCCACTCCATTCAGAGTGCCGGCTACCGTACCAGTCCATGATTTAGTCAATTGAAGATTTACTTGATTAGATGTATCGGCTATTCCCACTGGAAGTGCATATGTGACACTCGCCACAGCAAAAGCGGTTAACAAAACACAAAAGAATAATAACTTTTTCATATATTCTCCTAAAAAATTTTTTTAATTATAAAACAATATAGCAATTGGCATACCACTTTGTATAACAATTACAGGCTAAGCTCATAAATTTTATAAGATGTTGATTTGCCTAAAAAAATATATAAAATTTTAAAACTTAAGGTTGAGAGCAGATAAAATATTGTTTAATACATGAAGAAAATTGTAAAATATTCCGACACGTTTAATTGTTTATTGGGGTATATATAGTCATATTTAGGCATAAAACTATGATTTTACAATATATTACAATTTATTCCATTTTTGTAAATAATTCCGACACATTAAAATATTACCATTAGATACTCCAATAGGAATATATATTAACATCATGATTCTATTATAAATATTAATGGTAGGAAAAGGTAATACAAGATTTTACATCAGGTGGTTTTGAAGTGCTTTATAACTCTTAAAATCAGCATCTACAAAGAAGGCCCCAACATTAATGCTGTCTTCGGCATCAATAACTCTGTTCGACTCACAAGACAACCTTATGGGCTTGTTCTCAGTAGGCAAATTGAAAATAATCTCAAATCTTGAATTTTGCGAATCAATCCGGATCTGTTGCTTAAAATCTTTGGGAATTAAAACTTTTACACCGCCAAG
>JBEKRZ010000061.1:0-4254 GCA_049517435.1 Smithella sp.
TACCATACCAAAGCCATTTTCTTCGGGTCAAAACAGATATCGCTGAAACTGCAATTGCGATCTGGAAGACTGTGACGGCCTTTGCCAGTAGGTTGTGAGCCGTGAGATGAATAGAAGAAGACTTCTCCTTTTCTCTCGCTTTCTCTTCAATTTCCTTTTGTTCCTTCTTATAACTCTTAATCTTCTCTTCGTCTTTTGCGGAGGTTTGCTTACCTAAGGCCTGGAGTGTTTCAATCTTGCTTGCGAGAACAGAGGCTTTGATTCCCTTCGCCTGATAATATGCCCATTGATCAGAAACTTGGATCTACTCAATCAGTGCTTCATTTGCATGATGACCAGCCATCAATGAACATAAGGCGGCAAATACGGCGAGAATAGCGGTGCTTAGAGCCACCATGAACACCCACTTCTCTCTGGCTTTTTCCGCTTCATCTTGAATGGATTCGTGTAACTTTTCGATTGGAACTTCGATTTCTTCAGGCATGATATCTCCTTCGACTATATGTTTCGTCTAGAACGGATTTAGATTTCTCGTCCCGTTATTCCCCTGCGGCGGATCTCGACAGCATAGTATATAGTATGACCATTTTTATAGTTATAAATATAACATAGCATAAATTAGGTTGGATGGGAAAATCAAGAATTCAGGAGGTTGTCAATAAAAAACTCAGTGATCGGTTTTGAAAAAATAGATCATCATCACAAATGGTTACTTCACCTTGTATATTAATAATACAGTTAATAAACAATCGATCTGTTAGAAAGAAGGAGAAGATTACTCTATGTTAGGTCAGATAACAGATCGCCTTCACCTTGGTTTTCAAGACCGTTTGTAGCAAGATCGTTATCTGGCATTATGTGTATTAACCCGTACAGTCGCCAGAGCCCATTGAGGAGCTCGCATTTGCAAGGGAGGGTAACCACATGTCCAAATCTTTCATTGGTATCGATGTTTCAAAGAACAATCTTGATGTTCACATTTTGCCTGAGGCCTTGTCTTTTTCTTATCGCTATGAGACGAAGGCCATCAAAGCGCTCATCAAGAAACTCAAAAGTTATACTCCTGAACTTGTTGTACTGGAAGCCACAGGAGGCTATGAAATCAGCATCGGTATAGCCCTATCCGATGCTGATTTGAATGTTGCCATTGTCAACCCGAGACAAGTCCGGGATTATGCCCGAGCCTTGGGTCAACTAGCTAAAACCGACAAGATCGACGCCTATGTCATCGCCCGTTTTGCCCAGGACGTAAAACCAGAAGCACGGGCGCAAATGACTTTCAAAGAGCTTGAACTCAAATCCCTAGTGGTCCGTCGCCAGCAATTGATGGAAATGCGCTGTGCCGAAATTAATCGTTTATCACGTACCAGCGTGACCCAAGTCGAAAACGGCATTCAGAAAGTCATCCGGGTTCTGGATGCCCAGAAGAAGCAATTGATCATGAGCTGAAAAATGAAATCAAAAATAACCCAACTTGGAGTAAAAAGCTGGAACTTATTACTTCTTTCAAAGGCGTGGGAGATCACACAGCACATACCCTGTTATTCGGCCTGCCTGAACTGGGCAACTTAAATCGCCAGCAGATCGCCGCTTTGGTTGGCATCGCGCCATTTAACCGGGACAGTGGTATGTTCAGAGGGAAACGAACCATCTCCGGAGGGCGCGCCAACATCCGCAAGGCGCTCCATATGCCAGCCTTGTCCGCTGCCACCCGTTGGAATCAGGCTCTCAAAGAATTTTACTGCCGCTTGATCGCCAAAGGTAAAAAACACAAGGTTGCTCTTACGGCTTGTATGCGTAAAATGCTGATTACCCTGAACGCTATGTTAAAGAACAATCAAACTTATAACCCTATATTAGCCATTAATTATTGTTGACTTTCAATACAGTCGCTACAAAGTCTTAACCTGTGTGAGCAAGTAAAATTGAAGATTACGGATTTAAAGAGAGTGACAACAACGATCAGAAATGCAACACAATTCCTTAAATTACCGCCCTCCAGCACCAGAAATGCACCTGAATTGAAGAATAAAAAATGACTGAACACTACTTAACTTGTGGTTCAAGTATCGAGGGCAGGTCATGTATGCCCGTTTGTCAGGGTTTGATTTTACTTTCGTACAGCCGGATTAGAGAATCCATCTTTTGTAGATTTTCTTCCTTTAGCTTGTAATAATCACTGACATTATTTTTATAGATATCGTAGATGACTCGGCCGGCCATCGGGTTCAAATGAACATAAAATTTGAAAACATTAATGAGAACCTCCTGATTTTTGACATCTTTGAAGCGCTGGGGGCTGACATCAACAGTAGTACGAAATTCTGGAGAAATGGCGGGAAGCAGTGATTTGTGGATAAGGATGGCGGCATTTTGTTCAAAGTATAAAAGCCGCCATTCGTCTCCGGCTCTCAGAAAATCGAAGATCAAGGGAAGTTCATTGTAATGGATTATCGCAATTTTAAAAGGATACTTTTCCCTAAAACGCTGTATGGATTCACTGGTCACAGGCTTATAAATAAAATCAATGTAGTCGGGAAAAACCTGTTTGCCAAAGGGGCCATTACCACGGGAATCAATGAAGACTTTGTAATCAGGATAGAGATCCCATATCAGATAGCCGCCTATAGTATAATCGTTGAAGATCGGTCCTTCCAACCGGAATTTCTTCAGTAAGGCCACTTCTTTTACCGGCACGAAACTGTCGAGGCCGGCGCCAAACCATTTGGTGTCTGTACTGTATATGAGGGTGAAATAGGAGATGTTGACAAAAAAGAAAACGAAAACGAGCAAAGACAAGATGGTTGCCCTGCCGGGGATGCTCTTCAATTTCAGCCGGTGGAGCAGGTAGAAAAAAGAGAAAAAAAAGGCGATGGGGAAAAAGTAACTCGCCCGGATTGTCTGCATGCCTTTCCAGTATAAGGCGGCATTGACGATCAGCAAGGCAAGATCGCAAGATTTCTTTTTGATTAATTCATAGAGAAAAAGACAACCCAGAAAAAACATCATCAGGAACATGATCCAAACAACTTGGCCCATAGACATGCAGTAAAAGAAACCATTGATATTTTTCAAGTATGGCCAGAGGCTACCATAGGCTTTTACAGACGTGCTGACTATGTCGTGGGGATTAACCATCAGTAAATTTAAAAGCGGCAACAAGTAATCCATGCCGTAAGGATTCAGCAGGGTGGCCACCAAAGACAGAACGCACGCGGCCCCCAGATGGGTCAAATCTTTAATGGTAAAAGATTCTTGGGGAAAGAAAACTCTGTTTAAAAGCTCGCCGATGAAGGCGAGGGCAAGAAAAACGAGACCGACAACGAAGGCGCCGTGCAGATTGACCCAGAGGGCAAAGATTAAAGGATAAAGATAAAAAAGGAACTTCCTGTGGGTCAATTTGACATAAAAAAAGATAAATAAAGTCCAGGAAAACAGGAGGGGTGAAAACAATTCAGGTTTGAATAAATCGCAGGTCGCGGAGCAGGCGAAACCAATGGCGGCAATGAGGGTGACGCCGGTTACATCTAACCGCTGACAAAGCAGGCGAAAAAAAAGATAAAATGAAAGAAAAATCCCCAGGAACACGAGCCACTGAAAGACCCACAAACCAAACCCGCCCATGAGGCTGTATGCCAGGTAAACAAAGATACTTCCCAGACAAGTATTGTAAATCCAGCCCGGGTCCGCAGGTGTCCAGGAAAAGATCGAATGGTCTACAATGAGAGTGTGGTAAGTCAGATAATATTTACCGAGCGCCATTTGCCACCATAAGTCATAATCTCTCCCATTTGTACGATATATCAGCAGGATCAGGACGGGCAGAAGCGCTATCATCAACCACTTCAGATATCGGGAAGAAGCCAATTTTTCCGAGAAGGCAAAGAAAGAAGACATTATTGGGGGACGATTGTTCCGGATATTAATCGGATCATTGACTGGGTGGGTGGTCTTGTTTTTGTTTGCGTTTTTTTTCTTTTTACTCATAATCTTCTTTTATTTTTTTTTCACAGGGATTGTTACAAATTGAGCTGCCCTAAATATTCGTACCATATGTTAAGTTAAAGTTCATCCATTTTTAATTATTACCGATTGAAATGTTGTATGAATTGGAAAAATACGAAAAACAACCTTACAGTCAACTATCATGAATTCACTTGCGGACAAAAAGTTGTCCGTTGTGTCAGCATGGCATAGATGACACGGATCAACTTATGAGCAGTGGCCAGTACAGCCATCTTGTAAGGTAAGCCC